>JBBRRB010000099.1:0-15470 GCA_038225555.1 Bryobacterales bacterium | reverse complement strand
GTTCTCGGACGAGGTATCTTCCGCACCCGGCACCAAGATGATCATGAACGTTTCCGAAGAGAATACGGCGCAGTGGTTCTTGAAGGCATCCGCCAAGATCGCGACCAAGCGTCGCAGTCTGTCAGTGCGTCGGACCGGGATCTTCTCGACCAAATACACCGAGGTTGGTACAGGAAGCGAGAGCGAGATTAAGGAGACGAGAGCGCGAGAAGAGCACATCAAGAACCTTCCCGTAGGCCAGATGGAGATCCTCATGGTCGATAACCGGGAAGGCACCCGCTACTCTCACCTGCACGTTCGCCGTGCTCCGAGCTTCCGGTTGGAAGGCTTAGCGCCGCGGCTCTATCCGAAAATGCAAAGCTATCTCGACCCGGCGGTCGGAGTGAATTTGCGCTTCCAGGAGGTCGAAAACCGGAAGCAAAGGCGCCGGAGAGCGGCTGGTATCTCGCTTGAAAGGTCCCCTGGAGAGCGCGCATGAAACGCCCACTTGCCATCCGTTTCTTGGTCGCTCTTACATTGACCTGCCCCATCGCGGTCAACAGTACTGCACAATCTCAGGCGCGATCGCCGGCAGCGCCGCAACATCCCCCACGCAAACCGCAGGGCTTCTTTGACTATGCACTCGGCAAGGTCAACCCGAATGGGAACGATTATGGTGCGTCTCTCCAAGCGAGACGTGACGATATCGTGGATCATTCCGTCGACGATCTTTACTTTTGGTCGAACGTAGCGACGCTGCTCCTGCTCTGTGGGACATCTTCCGTCGTCTTCCTCCAGTGGCGCTCGGCGGAAAAGAAGGAGGTGATTGCCGCGTCCTTGATCGCGGAGTTATGGAACGGCCGGGTGAGCGATCGAGTCGAGCTGGAAACGCGGACAGGACAGTTCAACCGGCTGGTTGCAACCCATAATGCGGAGGTCGAGAAGTCTTTGTCCACCAAGGAAACTTCTGCCGAGCGCGAGAAAGAGGCGGCTGGGAACTTGGATCGGGGTGTTCGGCGGGTT
Organism: Bryobacterales bacterium; assembly: GCA_038225555.1. GTDB lineage: Bacteria > Acidobacteriota > Terriglobia > Bryobacterales > Bryobacteraceae > JANXQZ01. The sequence continues at coordinate 14,468 of JBBRRB010000099.1, read as the reverse complement.
ACGGAGAAGCCCGCGAAGACGAACGGCAAAGCTGCTGTCGAAGTACCCGCAGCGACCGAGACCACGTCCACCTCACCGACGCATGCGGATGCCGCCAACTCGAAACAGAGCAATCTGTTGCTTCAGCGGCAGGTCGAAGCGATGCAGAACAGCGAACAGAATCTCAAGCAGCGCCTCAATCAAATGACACTTCTCCTCGACCAGGAGCGTCGTCGCAACGCTTCCCTCAAGGGCGCCTAGGAGGATTTATGACCAAGAAGATGCCGTCCGACTTCGAGAACCATGCAGATTGGGTCGCGTACGTCCGTGAGCACATCCCAGCAGGTGAGCAGGACTACATGTTCGCTTGCGGGCGCACCGAGCTCTTCAGGAGCTTCTATAGGACGCGCAAGCAGGATTTTCCGGATGAGTTTGCACAGGAACTCATCCACGTCGAGATGCTCATCGGACCGGCACGGACAATCGCTTTTGAGCAGTTGAACGAGCGCATTTTCGTAAATCTTGTGCAGCTTCTGTTTCTTGAAACTCGGCCAGCAGAGATTGGGGCTGACACAGCAGCTTCGCTGACAGCACGCGAACAAGTCGACGAGCTAACTCGGCACCTAGCATCGAAGAACCCCCACTATGCACTTTGGACGGCTCACCGAAAGACCTTGGGAGACTCCTCCATGGTCGAAAGTTGGGGCGATTACTTCAACCAAAAGCTCGGTGCCGCGAACTCACAGGATGTGGATTTCACCCTCGCCATGGTCGAACTGGACAAGCTCCTCGCATCCTTCCGGGACCGCAATCAGGCGCTTCCCAGGTTTACGTTTGAGCGTGTTTGGTTCCTCCATTACCTCCGTGAGCCGGAGCGGATGCTCCAGACACGTGCTGTTCTGACCATGCTGATGGCGGAGATGGGTGCATGTACATCCGCTTAATCAGCTTTGGAACTAACTGGTGGGCGATGCGCTCCGGCGACACGAGCGATCCGTTCTGCTTCCAGCGACAGTCCGCCTACTTCAATGCAGCAGCCCTTATGTCCGGACGGCGACTGCACCACAGCGCGATCCACCCAGGTCAGATCCGCTTCAACGCTAAGAGCGGCTTCGATCCAGAGTTCTCCTCCCGAGCCATCGGCAAGACATTCCTGTGCAGAGGACCGTTGCAGGTGGCTGGAAAATGCCACCTCCTGTTTATTCGACGAGCGAAAGGGATGCGCCCAGACAGCTCTCTTGTGACCTTGAACTCTTCCGATCACGGTGCAATCGCGTTCGACCAAGTAGGTTGGAAGTCAGCGAAGGTGCGGCCGGTCTCCGTGAGTCAGCGCGCATTCAGATACGAAGCCATGTTGCTCATGGGGGACGAAGACTGGGTCCAAAGCGATCTAGGTCGCTGGCGCGTGGATCCGTCCGGCTGCCGTCTGGTGCTCGCGGAAACCGACGAAGGGGCCAGTCGATGAGGTACTACAAAGGATATATAGCCATCTCGGACACTTCCGATGTACCGGTGCTCCTGCAAGTTCGCAACGCACGAGCGATCTGTTTCGACCAGCTGCAGGAGCTGATTTCGCTTGAGTTGGCAGGAACGCTGTCTCGCACTCTTCGTTGGAGACTGGCGCGGATGGAACGGGCCGGACTCATTTCGAGGTTCGACCGATGCAGGCACTTTGGTAAACCAGTCTTCGGGATCACGCAGCAAGGTCTTGAGTGTCTGGAAATACGCGGCCATTATCTCCTCTCTTTGCCGAGTAGCACGGAGCAGGTTCTACATTCTTCGCAGGTTCCGCACGCGCTGGAACTGGTGAACATCCGGCTTGCCTTAGCGAAGGGGGGCGCCTTGCGCTCGTGGAAGTGCGACATGGAGATCACCTCGCGCAACCTGGTTCTCGGCAACGGAGCGACAAAAGATTACGACGCCATTGCAGAGGTTGAGATTGCCGGCAGCTGCAAGAGATTTGCGATCGAGTACGAACGAACCCCGAAAGCTACGGCTCGTTACCGTGCGATCCGTGAGGTGATCGACAAAGATGAGAATACCGACACAGTGCTCTATCTCACTCCGAACGACGATCTGCTTTACCTGCTCGCAACCGAGATGCGGTCATGCCGCAAACTGGTCGGCTTTGCTTTGAGCGAATCCTTCCGGCGTTCGCTGCTCGAAACGAGCACGCTGACGAACACGGAGAACTCCGAGGTCATGGTGTTGCGCGATCTCCTCACGGCGAAGTTCTCTTAGCTTCCTGCTTATTCTCTCCCTTTGCTTTAGCTTACGATTGCCGTGCCTTTGTGGTGCGAATGACGTGCCATTGCAGACCGTTTGACGTGTTTTGCCTTCTTTTTGACCAAAACTGGTCCCTCCTAAGTTCAATCGCTTCTATGACTTGCTCCTTGACTATCCCCTTGTAGATGTCGCAATTGGAGGAGGTCTGGAAGGGGTGTGGTGAGGATGAATGGGCGTAAGCGCGACGAAACGTGGTGCGGTTCACAAGAGGAGGCAGGGTATGGCAGCAGCAATCGACCAGGTAAAGAGCTTGGCGCAAGAACATGGCAACGAGCTTGCGTTCGTTGTAAACCACTCAGGCGGCAAAGACTTGACCAGGATGCTGGGATTCAGTCGCAAGGAATTCCCGGATTCACCTACCTATGCCGTCATGGCCGACACAGGGTTTGAGCACGTGTCACCCATTTCAGCTGCTGACTTTGCGCGGGCACGATGCGCGGAATTCGACCTGGAGCTCACCGTTGTCCGCAATCAGAAGCGCACCTATCTGGAGATGGTGGAGCAACGCGGTATGTTTCCGTCGCCCCAATATCGCTAGTGCACCTCCGATCTAAAGCGTGGACCAATCGAGAAGTTCATCCGTAGCCTGCCGCAGAATGTCATCCTCAACTGCATGGGAATTTGAGCCGAGGAGTCAAACCCGCGCGCTCAGCTCTCCCCATTCACCCTCAATCGGTCCCTCTCAACCCAACAACGAACCGTCTACAACTGGCTGCCGATCTTCGACCGGACGCTCTCGGACGTGCTGGCCTGGCATTGGGTCAACGCCATTCGGCTCCACCCGGTGTACGCTCCTGAGTACCACAAGGATGGCACGACGAGCGGTTATCTGCGCCGGCTGTCCTGCCGCGTCTGCATCTTTGCGACTGACGCTGACCTTGCAGCTATCGAGGTCCACGGCCGTCCCGCCTTCGAGCAGATCTCCGAGCTTGAACGCAAACTGAGCTTCACGATGCGGCCGGGCGCCAGCCTTGTGCAGATCGTGGCAGCTCATCGTCGCAACCGCGCCGAGGAAGCACGGCAACAGAGCTTCTGCTTCCGCTAACGCCAGTCCGTCGTGGCCGCCTGTTGATAGCCGGCCTGACTCTACCTGCCTCTGCAATTAGCCCACGTGTAGCTGTGGCCTAAACGGCTTTCGGTTGTCCTCTCGAAAACGAAGAACCACGGCTTCGCGTGAGCGTTGTTCCTTGTCGTGCCCGCCTGACGCTTACCCACCCAACTCAACCCTTCAAGCATCCGCTCTCGCGGAAAGGATGCCCATGCTCAATATTCCTCGTTTCGTACTGGCTCCGGTCGAGTTTGTTCCGGTCCTCTCCACACGCTTCGCCGGTCGGCTGTCGGGCTGCCTGCTTCTGACCGTCTTCAACGTCGCCGTGATCGTCACCTGCGCTCCCTCTCTGTTTGAGGTCAGTGCCCACCATCCGCTCTGGTTGGTCGGCGTCATCGCTCTCTTCGCCAGCCTGCTTGGATCGCTTCTCCGCGTCTGGTTTCTCCTTATCTTCCGCGGCCGCTCCCTGTAGCCGTAAACCAATCCTCAACCCCTTACGAAAAGGAGAGTCAATATGCAACGCAGCTTAGGAAAGATGTCCGCCTACAAGATGTTCAACTGGGGCGACCGCGCCGCCGCCTCCATACAACAGACCGTCTCCACTTTCCTCGAAGTCGGTGAAGCCATCGCCACCCGCTGGGTCCAGACACCGAAGGGCGTTCTGCTCCTCCAGATGGTTCCCGACAACACCGCATCCGGCGCGATCTACGTCTTCGACCGGCAGCGAGGCGACTGGTACATGCTTTCGTTCGAGGGCTGTGAAGACCAGTTCACGTCTGAAGAGTTCGACCGTGTCTTCGCGGAGTACAAGCTGTTCAGCTACGTCGATCAGCCTGGATTGCTCCTGGCCCAGCTCCAAACCGCAAACGCCTAGCACCTCTCTTGGCAACACCCACCCTCAACGTAGCCGTCACCCAACTCCCAGGAGGAGTCCCCATGCGCCTTTCCGCTGGCCGTATCCGCTCGATCAACCGTGCAATGGCAAGAACCCATGCGTCCGCCTATACCGCGCCGGACAGGAACGTCCGCCGCTCCGAAGCAGGCACTGTCGCCTTTGCCTCGGCAATCCCGCCGCACACTATCAGGATCGTCGCCGTCCCGAGAGCCGCGACCGTCTAGCTTTCATCCTCGCCGAATCGGCGGGTGAACACGGCCTCAAGCCGTCTTCAGTCCCGCCGTTTAGAAGAATTTGACCGAGTTTCGGTGCCGGGGTACAACCACCAAACTGAGAAAGGAGACCCTGGCTATGCCAACCACCTTCTGCGTAAACCGAAACACGGCGGAGGAGTTCATCAAGCTTTTCGTGAACCGTCTCGCCTACGGCATACAGCGTGCAAAGCCCCTTCCGGACGGCAGTGTGCCCTATATCAAGCAGACTCGCCCTCTCGACTGCGGAGCCGTCCGCATGCACCTGAACGGCGACATCACCATCAACCTGTACGCCATCAACCCTCAGACCCAGAGCTCGAAATGGGTGGCGATCGACGCGGACTACGACGGCTCCCTCCAGAACCTCTTCCAGCTGCAATGGGAATTGAAGCAGGACGGGATCGACGCAGGGCTGGAACAATCGAGGCGCGGCGGCCATCTCTGGATCTTCGGCGAACAGCCGCTGCTTGCTTCCGACTGCCGTATCTATATCTACAACCTGGCTCTTCGTCTCGGCGTCCCGGTCAAAGGTGGCGGCCTCAAGGAAGGCATCGAGGTGTTCCCGCGACAGGACCGGATCGAAGAGGGCTCTTATGGCAACGCGATCCGGGCACCGCTCGGAGTGCACCGCAAGAGCAATCGCCGCTACTGGTTCTATGAAGCCGGTCTGAACCCGGAATCGCAACTCTCCTACCTGCAAAGCCTCAAGAAGGTGACGGCCGAAGAACTCGGGGAGCTCACCCATGGCATGGAGCTGCCGCAGGCCTACCGTCCTCCTGCTCCGGAGCCCTTTGTTCCGCGCATGCCGGCGCCGGGGCAGCAAGAGTTCCGCATCCTCGACTTCGTGCGGACCACCGGCAAGCAGGATAGCCGGAATTGGAAGGCACAGTGCCCATCATGCGCACGCGCTGGCCGAGACAAGTCCCGGGACAATCTCGGGATCAAGATTTCGGATAGCCGCTTCTATATCTGTCGCGCCGGGTGCACCAAGGAAGAGATCCGTGCCGCGCTCGGTCAGCCTATTCGCAAAATGATCACGGTGTAGGAGAGCTCATGTCCGAGCTACCTAAGAAGAAGCAGCCGCATGTGGGTTCTCCGAGCTATAACCTTCACGGTCTCGCACTTCCTGCAAGCGCACTGAAGGCGCTCGAGAAGCGTGGCATCTATTGCATGCCCGGTGTATCGGTCGAGCACCAGCAACGCGCTAAGCGATATGTGCTGCGCGGCATTGAATCGGGAGGCGCTGTCGCGGACATGGGTCGCTTCTGCGCCTACGTTTTCCCGGATGGCAAACCGATGCCCTGGCTACAGTCGATCGACACGATCGCGGTCAACGGGCGACATGCCGTCGTTCTTGCGGAAAGCCTGGTCAGGGTTGAAATGACAAGGGTGGTCCGCACCTGCGAACTGGTAATCACTTCTCACAGCTTGTCGATCCCACCCGGCCGGACTCGCCCGGAAGTTTGGTCGAAGTTGCTGTTTCGCGGAACCGATGGATCGCTGCCGGCCGACTTATGGCAAGAGGAGCACAAGGCACTCCGGGGCGAACTGACTCCGGTGTTCTATAGCCACGCGGGTGAACTCGTCGATTTACCGGAACAATTCGAGACGGCAATCAAGAGGATCACGGCAGCCATTTGCTGCGTCGGTTGCAGGCACACGCACGTCGCGGTCGCGCCGTTCAGAGCTGGGGTACAGGTATGAAGTCACTCCAAAACTGGCCGCTCACCTGTGGAGAGCCGAACTGGGTTCCGCTTGAGGCGGCGCTTGCTCCCGAGCAGCGCGAAGACTACATGTACATGGGCCAGGCTGGGCCGATCGTCCTCTATAAGCACCAGTGGACGAGACGCTACCTCAACATCGGGCTGGACGGATTCACCTTTTTCCGGCACTCCGATGCGGGTTATGAAGAGATTGACCGCTCGGACGCTCTGAACATCGCACGTACTTGAATCAGGAAAGGAAGAGGCAATGGCGAAAGGTATCAACAAAGCAATGCTGCTCGGGCACGTCGGAAAGGACCCCGAGATCCGTTCCACCACGGGTGGCACACTCGTCGCGACGTTTTCTCTTGCCACCGCCGACCGGCAGAAAGATGGACAAGGCAACTGGGCCGATCGGACGGAGTGGCACAATCTTGTGGCGTTCAACCGAACTGCTGAAGTCATTCGGGACTACGTGAAGAAGGGCACCCAACTCTTCATCGAGGGCAGAATCCAAACTCGTTCCTGGGACGATAAGGCGACTGGCGAGAAGCACTATCGTACTGAGGTACTCGTCAATGACCTCACTCTTCTTGGCGGAAAATCGAACCAGGAAAGCGGCACTTCGTCATCTGGCAATGGAGCAAGATCGACACGCAACTCTGCCAGCGGCGGCGACGGACGCACTGCGACCTCAGCTGTCGAGGAGTACACGGATCAGGGCATCAGCGACGATGACATCCCGTTCTAGTTAGAAGCTACAAGGCTAAGAGGCGCTCTGCGGAGCGCCTTCTGCATTAAGGAGAATCAAAATGGCAGTCGAGGAAGTCCAAACCGCAGTCGGCCACGAGGCCTTATTCGCCGCTCTGGCAGAGCCCTTCGATCCTTCTGAAATCAAATGGCGGGTGACGCACACCACACAGGATGGGCGCCGTGGTGCAGTTGTCGCCTTCGCCGACCCGCGCGCCTACACGGACCGCCTAAACCATGTCTTAACGCCGACAGGTTGGACACGTACGTATAACGTCACCACGATTTCGGCGGTGAGTCGCCAGAAGCGTGACAAGCTGATCCAGACAGGCAAGGTGCTGGTTACCTGCACCGTGACCATCCACGGCCTCGGATGCCACTCTGGAAGCGGTGAAGAGTGGGCAGACGAACAGAACGCGATGACCTCAGCGGAAGCACAAGCCTTCAAGCGTGCCTGTACCTGCTTTTGTCTCGGACGTTATCTGTACAAGTTCGCCGAGATGTGGGTACCGCTCAACGAGCATCGTCAACCCCTGGAGTATCCGTCGTTGCCGAGGTGGGCGCTGCCAGGCAAGGTCACGGACAAAGGCCAGACCATTGCAAGTCAGCGGGCGGCAGCAGCACCTCGTGGCCCCATCGATCAGGAGCTCACCGCAAAAATCGAGAGCTTTCCTCAAATTCTGGGTGCCTCGATCTACGGCGAGATCCTCTGGCGGATAGCACGGGTACAGCAAGCAGCAGACATCCCCAATGCACAGCTGCAGACGAATGTGTTCGAAGCCGGCGAGAGGACCGCTCGCGGTATTCGGAGGGCGAACGCCTTCGCGGATTCAGTCGGCGATACGCGATTCATCGCAGTCCTCGACAACCTGCAGATTGGCTCGATGGCAACCATTCCTAATCTAGAGACGCTCAAGCGCTTGGTGCAGACGTTGGAGGGCTGTGCGAGCAAATTGGCAGCCTAACCACGGGCTCGGGAGGCGTGAAAAGTGACGCCTTCCGAGTGGGAGATCTCAATGTGCAATGTACAAATGATTCGAAGAGAACCTGGGCTCGTCGCCATTCCGTTCGAGAAAGCCACCTACTGTCACTCTTGCGAGCAGATCACCAACTCAACTTGGTCTCGCTGTGGTCTGTGCGGATCCGATCAGATTCTGAAGCTTGTGCATTGTCTCGGCAACCCGTGTGACCCGGAACCCACACCACCAGCTGCTGTTGCCGGCGGATTGCTCATGGCTGCGTAGAAGTCCAGCTCTCAAAGCTGAGCTTGAGTAGACCATGCATCCACATAGATGACGGGAAGCGCATTTCACAGGACTAATTTTGTTAGGCCGGCTCAATCGAGCTGGATGAGTGCCTTGGCCTGTTCTCAGCAAGTGATGGTCGACTGCACTGTAATCCACTCTTGAGGAAGTCTTGACGGTGCCCGTCTATAATCCCCTCTGTTTCCCGGACAGATTTGGATTTATCCGGCGACCGAGACTTCTGGTCACGCCGACTGCTTCCTGCGATATTCCAGCTCGATCTTGTGCGAGCGACTGGATGATTGGGCAGGTTCCTTGTTTGTGCTTCAGTTCACACTGCCGGACCATATGCTTCAACGCACCTTGGATCAATCCAAGAGCGGCGATTTTCTCTTCCACGAGATGCAGCTTATCCACTGCAAGATCGTGCGTCACATCGCAGGCCTGCGGACCATCCAGCTTCAGCAACTCGGCGATATTCTGCAGATCGAAGCCGAGGGTCTGAGCCCGCTTGATAAAACGAATCCTCTGTACATCGCTCTGGCTATACTTCCTGAAACCTGAATCGGGCCGCCTTGGCTCCGCGAGTAGCCCAGAGCGTTGATAAAATCTGACCGTCTCCACGCCCACGCCGGACGACTCAGCCAATCTTCCAATAGTCAGTCCGAATTCCCCGCTTGACTCCGTACTCATGTACGGAGCTTATCGTATTTTCAGAGAGCAATAAAAGAGAGCTTCGCAAGATGGAAGGTCAACTCCGGCTCCAGCCGTTCCCGTGATCGATGATATCGCTCGCAGCCGCAAGGAGAACCGATGAAGATTGAAGTGCTGTATATCGCAGATTGCCCGAACCACAAACCGGCCGTCGAGCAAGCGCGTGAAGCGCTCCGCACCGCAGGCATGCCTGAGGTTGTCGATGAAGTGGAAGTCCGCACGGCGGCAGACGCCGAGGCCTGGAAATTTCCAGGTTCCCCGACGGTGCGCGTCAACGGCTTGGATGTCGAGCCGGAAGCGCGCGGGGTTCAGCATTTCGGTGTGGGGTGCCGGTCTTATGCCGAGAATGGGCGCCGTTCGGGCCAGCCATCAAAAGAGCTGATCCAGCGTGCGCTTCAAGAGATAGCAGGGGCAAGCGCATCCCCAGCACTGCGTTCCCTTCAGGAAAAGAAGAGTTCTGACTCTAGCATGCTAGTGGTGGGCGGCTTGGCTGCGGTGCTGGCCTCTACCTGTTGCCTCGGTCCACTCATCCTTGTGACGCTTGGCTTCAGTGGCGCATGGATAGGGAACCTTGCCTTACTCGAACCATATCGCCCCTGGTTCATCGCCGCTGCGCTGGTTGCATTGTTTTTTGCGGGGCGGCGCATCTTCCGCAAACAGGAAGCCTGCGCTCCAGAGAAGTCTGCGCTCTGCCTACCGTCCGTCGCGGCTATAAAGTGCTTTTTGGCGTCGTTGCGGCTCTGGTCGTCGTGGCATTCGCGTATCCCTACTTCGCCCGATTCTTTTATTGATTTTACAACCGAACACACAAAGGAGCTTTCTATGAAACGCATCGTTACCGCTACACTTGCCACCTTTCTCTTCACAGCGCCCGTCTGGGCCGCTCCGCAAACCGCCACGTTGAAAGTGCCGGGTATGACCTGCGCCACCTGCCCCATCACCGTGAAGAAGGCGCTTCAAAGAGTCGAAGGCGTTTCCAAAATCGACGTGAACTATCCCCAAAAGGAAGTCGTGGTCACATTCGACGATTCGAAGACGAACGAGGCCGCTTTAGTCAAGGCGACTGCAGATGTTGGCTTTCCCTCGCAGGCGGTTAAGAGCGCGAAGTAGAAAACTGAGTTCTCAGTAGTTGAAAAGAGGTGAATCAGCGTATGAACAACGATCAGCAAAGGAGGCCAAGTCATGGCGTGGAAGATCACCTCGATAAGATCGGCATTGTTGGCTCCTTCATTGCAGCAGCGTGCTGTTTGGGACTGCCGGCGGTTGTCTCCATTGTGGCCGCTGTTGGCCTCGGCTTCCTGGTCAAAGATACGATTCTGCTTCCGCTGATGGTTGTATTCCTGGCAGTGAGCCTGGTCGGCATGTATTTGGGGTACAGAGTTCATCACAGACCGTGGGCGCTGATTCTTGCTAGCGTTAGTTCGATTGCGGCCTTCTTCTTTCTCTTCGTTCATCAAATCAAGTTCGCAGGTTATCTAGCCATCACCGGGCTAGTTCTCGCGAGCATTCTAAATGTTATTGCCCGCCAAGAGCCCGCTCCGCACGCCGCTCGGTAGGCGGAGTTTGTTAACAGCTAGTTGCTGACGTTTCACCTGATAAGGAATCGAGCATGAAGAAGAAATTCGATGTCGTCGTAATAGGAACCGGCTCGGCCGCGTCCGCAGCGGCGTCCAGGTGTCGCGCATCTGGGTGGCAGGTGGCGATTGTTGACTCGCGACCGTTTGGAGGCACGTGCGCTTTACGAGGATGCGATCCAAAGAAGGTACTTGTGGGTGCTGCGGAAGTGACAGACTGGGCGCGACGCATGCATGGCAAAGGCATTCGGCCTGAGCAAGTCAAGATCGACTGGCAGGAATTGATGCAGTTCAAGCGATCCTTCACCGAGCCCGTTCCAAAACAGCGGGAAGCAGGTCTCGCCAAAGCGGGTATTGCAGCCTTCCATGGCCGTGCTAGCTTCGTCGGGCCATCCACGATTCAGGTGGGCGACGATGTGCTGGAGGGGCGCTTTGTGCTCATCGCTACAGGGCGAAAGCCAGCAGACTTGAACATTCCTGGCACCGAGTACCTGACAAATAGCGAACAGTTCCTCGAATTGGACCAGCTTCCGTCCCGCATACTGTTCATCGGAGGCGGGTATATCGCCTTCGAGTTTGCCCATGTGGCGCTGCGCGCAGGATCGCACGTCACCATCGTGCACCGAAGCGCTCGTCCTCTACCACTCTTCGATCCGGACCTTGTTGACCAGCTTGTAAAGCACACTCGCGAACTGGGTGCCGACATTCAACTGGGGAGCGAAGCCGTCGGGATCGAAAAAACCGACGGCGCTCTCACCGTCCGAACCTCCACTTCGGTTGAGCAACGCATGTTTGAAGCCGACCTGGTCGTCCATGCGGCGGGACGGGAACCGGAGATCGATGATTTGAACCTCGACGCCGCAGGGATCGAGTGGGACAAACATGGCGTGAAGGTCAACGGATTCTTACAAAGCGTGTCGAACCCAGCCGTTTACGCTGCCGGCGACGCTATAACAAATGAAGGTCCTCCTCTCACTCCCGTGGCTGCCTACGATGGCATGATGGTGGCCGCCAACCTGCTCAAAGGAAACCATCAACAGCCGAACTATCTTGGCGTACCCAGCGTCGTCTTCACAATTCCTTCACTTGCATCCGTCGGAATCAGTGAAAGCAAAGCGCGCGAGCAGGGTCTCAAGTTCCATGTGAAGACGGAGATGACCGCCGATTGGTATCAATCACGCCGAGTCGCGGAGGCATATTCCGGCTACAAAGTTCTTGTCGAAGAGGAGACCGATCACATCCTTGGGGCACACCTGCTTGGTAACGGGGCCGAAGAAGTCATCAATCTCTTCGCCCTGGCAATGCGATCCGGGATGCAGGCCTCTGATCTGAAGCATCAACTGTTCGCTTACCCGACGCACGCCTCTGACGTGCCGTACATGCTGTAGTTCGCAACATCTGCGAGTCCACTTCATCCGGTGGTGGATTCTACCTCGCGCATTGTCTTTCCGCTCACTTGATGCATCATCGCCAATGCGCTAACCGACTACGGATCAGTACCGGCAAGTCTTAGTGCTGTATCTGGAAGTCTTAGTGCTGTATCTGGACCGCCCCCTTCGAGACGTGGTTGCGTGCATAGCTGTTTGCGGGCGGTTCAGATACAGCGACTTGAAGGAAGTCGCGATGTCCGGGGCCGCGCGTCTATGGGCGTTGAATGTGGTTGAGTTGCTTCGGGAGTGGTGGGCTGGCGTCGTGAGGCAGGGGGCGAAGCGCGAGTTCGTTGAGCCAGATGCGATTCGGAGTGGTGATTCCGTATACCGGTAGAGCCCAGCTCGAGTGGGAAGAGTCGCTGAGAGCACAGGCCGGGTATGCATGCGAGAGCATGGGGTCGGTTCGAGGTTGGAGTTGCAGGTTCATGCGGCACGCCTGTCTGCATCGGGTGGAGAGCGAGCAAGCACCTGTACGGTTGTGAGCCGTTCGATGACGTGCATCGTTCCACCGCAGAGAGGGCACTTCGGCAGGACCTGCGTTCGCTCAGCTTGGGGTCGCAGGACTGGTGGATCGAATGCAATCTTGAGAAGACGGAAGCAGAGCGGCAACAGCGTGGCTCGTTGTCGGTTCGCGAGGAAGCCGAAGTTGCGGATGCGGACGAAGCCGCGGGGCAGCAGGTGCAGCAGGAATCGGCGCAGGAACTCATCGACGGGCAGGCTCATGACTCGCTTCTTGTTGCCGTGGGCGGAGTCCCGCCAGCGGAAGATGACCTTGCCGTCCGAGAGAGCGACGAGCCTGCTGTTGGAGATGCCAACGCGGTGGGTATAGGCGCCGAGATAGCGCAAGGCATGTTCCGGTCCAGCGAAGGGCGGCTTGGAGTAGACGACCCAGTCGTGCCGGAAGAGGCATCTGAGCCAGGCAGCGAAGCTGCGCGGCTCGGCGAGCGGTGTGAGCTGGCCGTGGAACTCGAGCTTGCCTTCGCGGAATGCGGCCTTGAGACCGGCAACGAACTTGCCGCGGAAGACACGGCCGAGCACCTTGACGGGCAGGAAGAAGGTTCGGCGCGAAGAGGTCCAGCTCGCATGGTCAGGCGCGAGTCCGCCTGCGGCGATGACGCAGTGGACATGCGGATGATGCTGCAATCGCTGGTCCCAGGTATGGAGCACGCTGAAGAAGCCGATCTCCGCACCGAGGTGCCGCGGATCGCGAGCGACCTCAAGTAGCGTGGCCGCACTGGCGCGGAACAGCAGTCCGTAGATCAGCCGCTTGTTCTGGAGCGCGAGCGGAGCCAGTTCACGCGGGAGCGTGAACACGGCGTGGACGTAGCGCGTGGGCAGCAGCTCCCGTTCGCGCTGCTGGAGCCAGCGCAGGCGCGCGTTGCCCTGGCATCGTGGGCAATGCCGGTTGCGGCACGAGTTATAGGAGATGGCAGTGTGCCCGCAGTCCGCGCATCGATCACGATGCCCGCCCAGGGCAGCGGTGCGGCAACGCGTGATCGCATCGAACACCTTGAGGTGCTGCCCGTTGATCCAGCGATGACTGCGTTCAACGAAACCTGGTCCAGCGGAGCGGATGATGTCGGCCATCTCCAGCGAGGAGCGGCCTAGTTGTTGCGTGGCGCAGTTCTCCGGGACGTGAGTCCCAGTTGGTCGAGCGGACTTGCGGTTGCGCTCAGGTGCTTGTTGGACAGGTGCAGATAGATCGTGGTCTCTTCCAGATCCCGATGTCCAAGCAGGATCTGAATCGTACGCAGATCGGCGCCCGCCTCCAGCAGATGCGTCGCAAAGCAGTGCCGCAGGGTATGCGGGTGGATGTTCTTGTCTTCGAGTCCAGCGCGAATCGCAGCCTGCTGGCAGGCTGTCCAGAGCACCTTCGTCGTGACGGGCCGGCTCGACGTATGCCACCGGTTGCCCGGGAACAGCCAGTCGGTGGGCTTCCTTCGCAGCCCTCTCCAGTAGGCGCGCAGCTCATCGAGTAACGCCGGGCTGAGCATGACATCGCGGTCCTTGCGTCCCTTGCCGCCGCGGATGTGGACCACCATGCGTTCGCTGTCGATATCACTAATCTTCAGTCGGGCTCCCTCGGCCCGGCGTGCGCCGGTGGCATAGAGCGTCATCAGGAGAACGCGATGAAATGGGGACTCGGCCGCATCGATCAAGCGCCCGACTTCCTGCTGGCTGAGGATCTGCGGCAGCCGCAACACCTTCTTCGGATAGGGCGTCTCAGCGACGCTCCAACCTCGCTTCAGCACCTGGATGTAGAGAAAGCGTAGCGCCGCCAGTCGCTGCGTGACCGTGTTCGGAGCCAGCTTCCAGGCGCGGAACATCGCCGCCTGATACTGCCGGATGTGCTCCAGACCGAGCTGATCCGGCGATCGGTGAAAGTGCCGGGCAAAGTGCTCGACGGTGCGGATGTAAGCGCGAATGGTGGACGGAGCGTAGTTGCGGCGCTCCAACTCTTCAAGCATGATCTGGCGTAAATGGGTCACAGAGAATCCTCCTTCTCTGCGACAAACGCTAGATCAAAATCACCGCCGCCAGCCCAGCGCACGCGCATGCGTCCGCCGCACAGCGGCTTCGTTCAAGTCGGC
>JBBRRB010000098.1:0-15594 GCA_038225555.1 Bryobacterales bacterium | reverse complement strand
GGCCGATGCGCGCACGCTCATCCGCCGGGCGTATTTCGATTTGACGGGGCTTCCGCCCACGGCCGAAGAGTCGGACGCCTTCGCGGCTGACAAGTCCCCCGATGCATATGCACGGCTAGTCGATCGTCTACTTGCATCGCCCCGCTATGGAGAGAGATGGGGCCGGTTCTGGCTGGACGTGGCACGGTATTCGGATGCGCGTAACGTTGGCGAACGCTTTGCCTACTCGTATACCTATCGTGACTGGGTAATCCGCGCGCTTAATGAAGATTTGCCCTACCACCGGTTTTTGACTCAGCAACTGGCGGCGGACCGTATCCGCGGCAATGATCCGGGTAATCTCGCGGCACTTGGATATCTGAGTCTCGGGCGTGAATTCCCAAAGACCTTTCCGGAAACCGTAGATGATCGAATTGATGTGGTCGCCCGCGGAATGCTCGGCCTTACGGTCGCATGCGCCCGTTGTCACGATCACAAATACGATCCGATCCCAACCAAAGATTACTACTCGTTCTATTCAATCTTTTCGAACATACGCGAGCCGGAAGACCTGCCTCTGTTGAAAGCGAGCAACGAGAAGAGCGCGGTAGACAAAGTTTATGGCGGCCGGCTGGCTCGCATTCGAAAAACCGACGCGGAGTATCGCGAAAATCGATCAGTGGTGTTGAACGAGTTCTTTAGGACGCAGATCGCCGAGTATCTAATAGCCGTGCGCGATTCCGCGAAGATGCGGCCCACCGAAGTGGAAGATCTGATCAAAGAGCGGCAGCTCAACCTTTACCTGTTAGGCCGTTGGAAAGATTATTTGGCGGATCCGGGGGCGAGCCTCAAGCAGGTATTCGGATTGTGGAATGCGGCTGCGGCAATTCCGGATGCCGAGTTCGCAAAGAAGTGGCCGGGCATTTTGGCAGCTCAATCCGGTGCGAACCCGCTGGTGCTGGCGGAATTCAAATCCGAGCCCGCGAGTATCAAAGAAGTTGCCGCGAGATACGCCGCACTCCTGTTACGGTATGATTCGTCTTCCCGGCTTTCAGATCCTCAGCAGGAAGGTTTGCGCAGCGCGCTTCGCGGCTATGGCGCACCGGTGAACGTGCCAGTCAGCGATTTTGATCTAGTGATGACCGAGGGGGACCGGAACAACACCATCAATTTCAAGAACCGCTATGACACGATGCGGGCTCTGTATGCCTACGATGGCGGTGCTCCACGCGCAATGGTGGTAGAGGATGTACCCAAACCGCAAACGGCGCATGTATTTGTGCGCGGAAATCCGAACAACCCGGGTATCGAAACGCCGGCGCATTTTCTGAGCTGCCTGTCGCGCGGTGAGCCCGCCAATTTTAGGGATGGCAGCGGTCGCCTGGATCTGGCACAAGCAATCGCAAGCAAAGATAATCCGCTGACTGCTCGCGTTATCGTTAACCGCGTATGGATGCACCATTTTGGAGCTGGCATTGTGCGCACGCCGAGCGATTTCGGTCTGAGAGGCGACCCGCCAACCCATCCGGAGCTACTCGACTATCTGGCCGTGAGGTTCATGGAATCCGGCTGGTCGCTTAAAAAATTGCACCGCATGATCATGCTTACGGCCGCTTACCAGCAGAGCAGCGCGAACAATCCCGAAGCGCGGAAGCAAGATCCCGAAAATCAACTGGTGTGGCGCATGAACCGGCAGCGTCTCGATATCGAGAGCCTTCGCGATTCGGTCCTTGCCGCTTCCGGTCAACTGGAAAACGAGGTCGGCGGTGTGCCCTTCGCGCTGACTGCAAGCCCAACCGTGCCGCGCCGGACCGTGTATGGGTACATCGAGCGCGGACGAATTCCAGGAGTGCTCGCGGCTTTCGATTTCGCCACTCCCGACCAGCATGTGCCCCTGCGTTATACGACTACGGTCCCGCAGCAAGCCCTGTTCCTGTTGAACAGTCCTTTCATGGCGGAGCAGGCTCAGCACCTGGCAAACAGGCCCGAGGTAGCTGGCGAGCCGGACCCTGCGAAACGAGTACAGCGACTGTATCGGATTGTGCTGGGGCGAGATGCAACAGCACGCGAGATCTCCGCGGGCGTCAAGTTCGTCAATTCTGGCGGGGTCGGCGGGGCTGGGGAGGAACCTGCACCGGCAGCCGGTGACGTCTCGGCCTGGCAGTTTGGCGTGGGCCAATACGATGCCGCGACAGAGCGGGTTAAGATGTTCGCGCCATTCCGTTATTTCACCGGGGATTCGTGGCAGGGTGCGTCAATGCTTCCGGATCCTTTGGCCGGGAAGGCCAAGCTGCGCGCCGATGGCGGTGAGCCTGGAGACAATCCGCGGCAAGCCGTCGTGCGTCGGTGGATCAGTCCCGCAGAAGGCAAGGTATCGATCGAGGGCACGCTGCGCCATGACCAGAACAGCCTGGAAAATGCCGGGGACGGCGTTCGGGCCCGCATTGTATCGAGCCGCGACGGTGAACTGGCGTCCTGGACGGTGAACGGATCGAGCGCGGAAACGAAGCTGAACGGAATCAAGATCGAAAAGGGCGATACGCTGGATTTTGTCGTCGATGGACGGGCGGACAGCGAGAACGACGGTTTTCGATGGTCTCCTACCCTCAAGATGACCCGATCAAAAGAGGACGCTCCAAAAGAAAAAGCCTGGAGCGCGAAGGACGATTTTCGTGGCCCCCCGCCGCAGGCCTTGACCGTTTGGGAGCGCTTCGCGCATGTGCTTCTCCAAACGAATGAATTTGCATTCGTGGATTAATGACCAAATATGAGCTTTCAAAATAAATTCTTCACCCGCCGCGAGTTGTTGCAAAGGACCGGCATGGGTATGGGCGCGGTCGCCTTGGCCGGTTTACTGGGCGACACGGTTACGCTTCAGGCGGACGTGAACCCCAGTAGTCTGAATCCGCTCGCTCCGAAGGTCCCGCCATTGCCTGCCAAAGCCAAGCGCGTGCTGCACCTCTTTATGAATGGCGGCCCATCGCACGTCGACACGTTCGATCCGAAACCGTCACTATCGAAGTTTTCAGGCAAGCCGATTCCGATCACGCTTAAAACGGAGCGCCGCACGGGCTCTGCGTTCGGATCACCCTTCACGTTTAAGAAATACGGCCAGTGCGGAACCGAGGTCAGTGAGATCTTCTCGAACGTCGCGGAACACGCGGACGAGCTTTGCGTGATTCGGTCCATGTGCAGCGATATCCCAAACCACGAGCCCTCGCTGATGATGATGAATTGTGGCGAGACGCGGCAGGTGAGGCCGAGCTTCGGGTCGTGGATCACGTACGGTCTCGGCTCGGAAAATCAGAATTTACCCGGATTTATTATCCTTTGTCCAGATGGTTTGCCCACGCAGGGTACGCAGAACTGGCGATCGGCCTTCCTACCGGGTTCGTATCAAGGCACGCAGATCGATACGCGCCAGACGCAAATTGACAAGCTCATTGAGAATATCAAGAATAACTATTCAACCAAGCGGGCGCAACGTCGAGATCTGGATCTGCTGTCCGAGTTGAATCGAGACTATCAAGAGCGCCGGCAGGAAGACGCGCTGTTGGAAGCGCGGGTCCAATCGTTCGAACTTGCGTTTCGCATGCAAATGGAGGCCGATGAAGCGTTCGACATCTCGAAGGAACCCGAGCACATCCACAAGATGTACGGCGAGGGGTTGCAGGCTCGGCAGATGATGATCGCCCGGCGCTTGCTTGAGCGCGGTGTGCGATTTGTGCAGGTGTGGCATGGTGCCGGACAGCCGTGGGACAGCCACGACGATATCAAGACCAATCACGGAAGACTGGCGCGCGAGTGCGATCAACCGATTGCGGCCTTGCTGCAGGACCTGAAGCAACGCGGATTGCTCGAAGACACCCTCGTGGTTTGGGGAGGTGAGTTTGGGCGTACGCCGACCGTGGAACTGCCAGATGTGGGCGCGAACGGAGGGATGTCGAACGGACGCGACCACAATCCATACGGTTTCTCGATGTGGGTGGCTGGGGGCGGCTTCAAGAAAGGCGCGGTCTATGGCGCCACGGACGAGTTCGGTTTCGCCGCCGCCGAGAACAAAGTACACGTACACGATCTCCATGCGACGCTGCTACACCAGCTTGGATTCGATCATGAGAAGTTTACCTATCGGTACGCGGGCCGGGATTTCCGATTGACCGACGTCGCCGGACGTGTGGTGAAGGATTTGCTGGCTTAAGGTCCGAAACTGCCTTAGCTTTTCTACCAGTTTAGATTTCCGAGTCGGCTACGGATCAAGGAAGCGCCGAATCCATCCGTGGGAGACTTCGCGAACAATAACCGCCGGTACGTCGAAGTGTTTAAGATCCTGCCTCTAGAGTCAGCTTCGGGACAGCATCTTTTCCAGTGGCTCTGGCCGGCTTTGGTCAGTTAGTCTCAGTCAGGTAATTCGCCTGCTAACCTGAGGGTTGAGACTGAGGATCTGCTATCTGGATGCGTTCTCCGGAATTGCCGGAGACATGACCGTCGGGGCTCTCATTGATGCAGGTGTAAACTCAGGGGAGCTATTTGCCGGACTCGAAAGTCTCCAAACAGGCGCTTCGTTTCGCGTTGAAAAAACGAAGCGACGAGGAATCGCTGCATCGAAGTTCTCAGTAGACGGTACCGATTCGAAGAAGCACCGCCATCTCCCGCACATTCTCGACATGCTCGGAAGCTCCTCGCTGCCCGAACCCGCTAAGCGAAACGCGACACTCATCTTCCAGCGGCTTGCCGAGGCCGAAGCCATCGCTCATGACGTCCTAATCGAAAAAGTTCATTTCCACGAAGTTGGCGCGATTGATTCAATCTGCGACATCGCGGGAGCTTGTCTCGGCTTGGAACTGCTGGGCGTCGGGGAAGTGTACGCGTCCCCTGTGAATGTTGGAAGCGGGACGGTGAAGACCGAACACGGCGTGCTGCCGGTGCCCGCGCCTGCTACGGCGCAACTGCTCAAGGGTAAGCCGATCTACGCCCGCGGCCCCGCTATGGAACTGACTACTCCCACCGGTGCCGCGATCATCGCCGCGCTGGCCCTCGACGTTGGCCCCATGCCTCCCATGACGCTGATCGCAACCGGACACGGGGCTGGCGATCGCGACTTCCCGGACCACGCCAACATACTGCGCATCCTGATCGGCGAACGCGGGACTGCCACAGAATCCACATCCGTGTCGGTGCTCGAAGCGAACATCGACGATTCGACGCCCCAGGTGTTGGGGTACACGATGGAACGCTTGTTTCAGGCGGGCGCGCTCGACGTCACCCTAGAGCCGATTTTCATGAAGAAAAATCGCCCCGGCGTGCTGCTGCGAGCGATTGCCAGACCCGAGGACCGCGAAACTTTGGCGCAAATCTTCTTCTCAGAGACCACCACCCTCGGGCTTCGAATTTACGACGCGCAGCGCCGGGTAAAAGCGCGAAGGATAATAGAAGTAGAGACGGCACACGGCAAGGTTCGGATCAAAGCTTCCGAGGACGGGTCGTTCGCTCCCGAATACGAAGACTGCAAGCTGCACGCCCAGCGAACCGGCATTCCGCTGCGGCAGGTCCTGGCCGAAGCGAACCTAGCCTATTTGAAAATCACTCGATGAAATATTACCTCACCACTCCGATTTACTACGTGAACGGCGCGCCGCATATCGGCCATTTTTATACGACCGCAGTGGCAGACATGATCCGGCGCTTCAAGCGCATGGAGGGCTACGATCCGGTTGTGTTTACGACAGGGTCCGACGAGCATGGTCAAAACGTGGAACGCGCGTCGAAGGCGGTCGGCAAGTCGCCCGAAGAATTCGCCACTGCCGTAGCAGACGAGTTCCGGAACCAGTGGGAGAAGATGGGGATCGCTCCGGACCGTTTCATCCGGACCTCCGATCCTAAGCATTTCGATACGGTGCGCGACCTGTTTGAGAAATGCCTCAAGAACGGCTATATCTACAAAGGCTCCTACACGGGGCAGTACTGTTTTCATGATGAGTTGTATGTGAACGACGCACAGCCGGGCGACCCGTGTCCCGACTGCGGACGCACCACCGAGACCGTCACTGAAGAGAACTATTTCTTCAAGCTGTCGGCATTTCAGGACAGGCTGCTGGAGCTGTACGAAAAAGATCCCGACTTCATGCAGCCTGATTACCGGCGCAACGAGCTGATCTCATTCGTGAAGCAAGGGCTGAAGGATCTCTCCATCACCCGGACCAATATCAAGTGGGGCATTCCAGTGCCGGTGGAAGGCAATCATGTCTTTTACGTTTGGTTTGACGCTTTAATCTCCTACATGAGCGCCGTGAAAGACGAAGGGCTCTGGCCTGCTGACTTGCATCTCATTGGCAAGGACATCGTCCGTTTCCACGCCATCTACTGGCCGGCGTTCCTGATGGCGGGTGGACTTCCGATCCCGAAGCGGATCTATGCGCACGGCTTCCTGATGGTCCAGGAAAACAAGATGAGCAAGTCGCGCGGCAATATCGTGCGACCGTGGCCCATTTGCGAAGTGATGGGAACGGACGCGCTGCGTTACTTCTTGTTCCGCGAGATCACCTTCGGGCAGGACGGCAGCTTCAGCTTCGATGCGATCGTGCAGCGCTATAACTCGGATCTGGCGAACGGACTTGGCAATTTGGCCAGCCGCACGCTCAGCATGATTCATCAGTATCGGGGCGGGGAAGTGCCAGCCTCGAACGGGTCCGGCGACATTGCCGGCGTAGCCACACACACGATCGAGCAGGCTCTGGAGTCATTCTACAAATTCGACTTCTCGCGCTATCTGGAAACCATTTGGAGCTTCATTTCGGTAATCGATAAATACATCGTCGAGCGCGCTCCGTGGAAGCTTGTCAAGGATCCGGAGATGCGAGGAGCGCTCGACGATACGCTGTATACGGCGGCGGAATCCCTGCGGATCATCTGTGCCGCCCTGCATCCGGTAATCCCGACGACAACCGCGCAAATGTGGATGCAACTTGGCATGCCTTCCCCGATTGAAGACTTGCGTCTGGCTGACCTGCACTGGGGCCATCTGAAAGCCGGCCAGAAGGTGGGCAAGGTTTCACCGGTCTACCCTCGGATCGAAGCCAAGCCCGCAATCGAGAAGATGCAAGCGCTCGAGATCGCCGAGAAGGCACGCCAGGACGTCCTCATGGGTAAGATGCCAGCAGCCCCACCCGCGCTCGTTCCAGAAACCGCTGGGGTCGGCGATACGATTTCCATAGACGACTTTGGGAAGGTGGATCTCCGTGTCGGCCTGGTCAAATCCGCTGAGCGTGTCAAGGGTGCCGACAAGCTGCTCCATCTCCACGTAGATATTGGCGAACCTGAGCCGCGCAGCATTGTTGCCGGAATCGCCGCGGCTTACGCGCCTGAGACCCTGGTGGGACGCAAGGTGGTGATCGTCGCTAATCTTCAGCCTCGAAAATTGCGCGGGCTCGAATCGCGGGGCATGATAGTGGCCGCATCTCTCGAGGGCGGTGCTCCGGTATTGGCTTCGTTTCTGGAAGATGTGCCGGTCGGCGCGCG
The DNA here is from genome assembly GCA_038225555.1 of Bryobacterales bacterium. GTDB lineage: Bacteria > Acidobacteriota > Terriglobia > Bryobacterales > Bryobacteraceae > JANXQZ01. The sequence continues at coordinate 8,097 of JBBRRB010000098.1, read as the reverse complement.
ATTGAAGTAATGCTAATCGACTCCCACTGCCATCTGGACAGCAAAGAGTTCGACTCGGACCGGGACGCCGTGATCGAGCGCGCGATGGAAGCCGGAGTGACCCGTATGGTCGTGATCGGGACGGGAAATGGGCCTCCCGACCTGGAAGCGGGGATCCGGCTTGCAGACCGGAACGACTGCATCTGGGCGACCGTAGGCGTGCATCCGCACGACGCCGCCAAAGCGGAGGCAGCGACATTCAAACACCTCTCCAGTCTGCTGCGGCATCCAAGAATAGTGGGACTTGGGGAGATCGGGCTGGACTATCATTACGATTTTTCACCCCGCGACGTTCAAAAGGCGGTGTTTCTGGAACAACTGAGCATCGCGGCGGATGCGCGCAAGCCGATTATCATTCATACCAGGGAGGCTTGGGGAGATACTCTCGACCTGTTGGACAAACATTGGAAGCCGCACGGACTGCCAGGTATCATGCACTGTTTCTCGGGAGGGGCGGAGGAAGCGCGGAGATGCCTGGAAATCGGATTCTATTTAAGCTTCGGCGGGATTGTCACCTACCCCAAGGCGCTGGATGTTCAGCAGGCGGCTGGCGAGGTTCCGCTTAATCGGATTCTAGTGGAAACGGATGCGCCTTATCTCGCGCCGGTTCCCAAGCGCGGCAAGCGAAACGAGCCGGCCTTGATGGTGCATACGGTGGCGAAGCTGGCGCAACTCAGGGGGATCTCCACGGATGAAATCGCCGCTGTCACCACCCGCAATTTCGGCGACCTGACAGGCAGTGCGCTAAACTAATGTTTCCCATGGAGATTGGCAAGCTCGGGCAGTCTCTTACCTTTATCGAGATCCTCGAATTAGTTCAACAGGATCTCGAGCGAGTCGAGCAGGAGATCAGCCTCGAATCGATCGCTAGCGTCGACGCAATTTCAACGATAGGCCGTTACTTGCAAGCGGGCGGCGGCAAGCGGCTCAGGCCCATTCTAGTTCTGCTCTCTGCCCGCCTGGTCAGCCGCAATGACGGTGGCATTAGCGACAGCGCCATTCGTATGGCTGCGGTGGTGGAGATGATCCACACAGCGACTCTGGTCCACGACGACGTGATCGATATCGCCAAGACCCGCCGCGGACGCGCTTCTTCCAACACGATCTGGGGGAATCACACCTGCGTGCTGGCCGGCGATTGGCTGTACATGCAGGCCTTCCAAGTCGCACTGCGCGAGCGGAATTTCCATGTTCTCGATCTGCTGATTAGTTTGACTCAGATGATGGTGGAAGGCGAGCTGCTGCAATTGGAGCGGATCGGGAAAATCGATGTTTCCGAAGCTGACTACATGGAGTTGGTGGACCGCAAGACCGCGAGTCTGTTTTCGGCGTGCGCTCGTCTGGGGGCCTTAATGGGCAACGCGGACGAACACCTCGAAGCCAAGCTCGGAGAATTCGCCTGGAACCTGGGCATAGCTTTCCAACTGGTGGATGATGTTCTCGATTTCACGTCGCGGGAGAAAGTGCTCGGGAAGCCGGTCGGCAGCGATTTGCGAGAGGGGAAGGTTACGCTTCCGCTGATCTATGCGCTGTGCGCGGCGCTGCCCGAAGAACGGGCCATGATCGCAACAGTATTGCAAGACGGGAATTACGACCAGGTTCCGTTCGGGAACATTCTGGCACTGATTGATCGTTACCGCGGTTTTGAGCGGGTCAGGGAGCGAGCTCAATCATTTACGGACAAAGCTCGCGCGATCATAAGCAGCTTTCCTGAATCGGCTTATCAACAGGCGCTGTTCGCCGTTACCGACTTAATCACGGATCGAGATCACTAGATGCCGACTCTTATTGCATCGCCGAAGACGATTCCGGTTCCAGGGAATAAGTTGGTGGACGAGTACATCGGCCAAGTTAACTCGTCAACTAGCGCGGTCAGCGTGGCCCATATGCGGAGCCCGTCTGGTTGGACCGAACCCGGCCAGCAGCCCGAATTTGATGAGTACACAATCGTGCTGAAGGGCATGATGCGGGTTGAGCACAGGGGCGGGGTGATGGAAGTTCGAGGCGGGCAGGCGATCATCGCGCATCGCGGCGATTGGGTCCGTTACAGCACTCCCGAGCCGGAGGGGTGCGAATACATCGCGGTTTGCGTTCCGGCATTCACGCTGGCGGCAGCGCATCGAGATTAGAATAAATTGGAGGTATTTGAGCATGGAACGCAAGCAAGCCACCGATTATCCGCAGGAGTTACTAGACATCTTCGATCGCTACGTTCACGGCGATATTGATCGTCGCGAATTTCTGGAGCAGGCGAAAAGATTCGCTGTGGGCGGCGTCACCGCTACTGCTATTTGGGAAAGCCTGAGGCCGAATTACGCGTGGGCGCAGCAAGTTCCCAAGGATGACAACCGCCTCAAGACCGAGTATGTTACCGTGCCATCGCCGCAAGGCAATAAAGAAATCAAGGGTTATTTAGTTCGACCCGCGAAATCCAGCGGAAAGCTGCCCGGAGTTCTGGTTGTACACGAGAACCGAGGCTTGAATCCTTACATCGAAGATGTCGCGCGGCGGTTAGGCACCGAGAATTTCATCGCGTTCGCGCCGGACGGTCTCACGAGCGTGGGCGGTTATCCGGGCAACGACGAGAAGGGCGGCCAGCTGTTTCAGCAGATGGACAAGCCCAAGATGACGGAAGATTTTATCGCTGCGGCGCGCTGGTTGAAGGCTCGCCCGGACTGCACGGGCAAGATCGGGGTAGTCGGGTTCTGCTTCGGCGGCGGGATCTCCAATACGCTCGCGGTCAGGATGGGCAGCGATCTCAGCGCGGCGGTTCCTTTCTATGGCGGGCAGCCTCTCGCAGCGGATGTGGCGAGAATCAAAGCGCCACTGCTCCTCCAGTACGCTGCGCTCGATACGAGGATTACCGCCAATTGGCCTGCTTATGAGGAAGCGCTGAAGGCGAACAACGTGACTTACACCGCGCATATTTACGAAGGCGCGAATCACGGGTTCCACAACGATACGACTCCTCGTTATGATGAGGCAGCGGCGAAGCTGGCGTGGAAGCGCACGCTGGAGTTCTTCAACAAGTATTTGCGCGCCTGATCGCAAGCGTCCTCGATTTTTGATAACCTGATTGGCACATGATCCCGTTTCGAAAATCGACCCTGTCGACGATCCTCGGCCTCTGCGCAGCCGCGCTGATGGCGCCCGGTTTCGCCGACGCGCAACTCTTCCAATTCAGCAAACAAGACCTCATCGACTATACTGCCTCCAACCCCTTCGACCGCCTGCCCGACGGCAGGCCCAAGGTGCCCGATTCGATGATGAAGCGCGCCCGTGAAATGTCAGCCGAGGAAGTGTGGGCCGTGCTGCCAGGCAAGGGATTCAATAACCAGTACGCGGACGGCTTTCAGGTTCTGCACCCCGGGAAAAAGCTGGTCGGACGCGCATTCACCGTCCAATTCATGCCGACTCGCCCGGATGTCGACGATGCGGCCCAGACCAAGGCGAAGGCAAGAGGTCTTGAGCGCCTGAAGAATCAGACCGCCATCGACATGCTTCAGCCCGGCGACGTGTTGGTGGTCGATCTCTTCGGCAAGAAAGTGAACGGGACCATTGTCGGAGACAACCTGTTCTACTACGTGATGAAGGCGACCCATTCCGGCGGCTTGGTGGTGGACGGCAGCATTCGGGACTTGGAGGGAATTGCCGAGATGGACATGCCAGCCTACTATCGGCACACCGACCCGACCCCTATCGGCAACGTAATGCTGACCGGCATCAACGTGCCGGTGCGAATCGGGAACGTCACCGTGATGCCGGGGGACCTCGTCTTCGGCGACAGGGAAGGCCTGTACTTCATCCCGCCGCAGACCGTAAAGGCGGTGCTCGACAAAGCGGACGAGACTCACGTTCATGACGAGTGGACGCGCAAGAAATTCGATGAGGGCAAGTACAAGTCGAGCGAGATTTATGGCAGCCCGACAGATCCCGCGCTGAAGAAAGAGTATGCTGATTATCTGAAGAAGCGGCTCGCGGAGATCCGGTCCGCTCAGGACAAATAAGCGCGCTTAGTGAGTCATGGCGTACATGACGTAGTTCACGCCGATACGAATTCCGAGCGCGGAATACTTTTCCGGATACTGCGGATTGTCGGCGTGCTCCCAGGAATCGCCTAGGTCCATGTTGTGGCAGATCGCCACCATTAGCCGTCCTTTATCGTCGTAGATGCCGCGCCAGCGCGGTTCAAACCCGTCCTTTTCGGGGATGCGTCCGGTGTATAGGAACTGCAGCCCCGGCACCTGGTAGCGATCATCCAGATCGAACACCGTGTGGAAGATTGCTTCGCTGTTGTCGATTTCCACAATCGGCCTGTCCGGGAAAACCTTGCTCATGCTCTTGACGAACACAGACCATTCTTCGGTGCCGTGGAAATCGTCGCACATGAAGAATCCTCCCCGGAGAAGGAAATCCCGGAACCTCGCTACGTGCGAGTCAGTTAGTTCCCAGTGGCCGACCTCGACCCCATACAGCCAGGGATAATTGTAGACCTCGTCGCCATCGTCCAGATTGATCGGCTGCTCCACCGATCTGGCGTCGAGCCGCGTAAGTCGCCGAACTGCGGCGGATAGATGCCGGTCGGATCTCGGGTAATCAATGGTCCAATTGGTCTGGCCCTGAGTCCAGTCAGTGAAGCTGCGGAACTGCCGGTCAAAGGGGTAGCGATAGGTCGGATACATCAGGCGCGCGAAGACCCACTCGGCTTTTTGCTGCCAGTCCGGAGGGAGAGGAAAATCGTTGTACTCCCAGCCCGGGTACTCGCGGAAGGGCTTCTGAAAAGCACAAAGGGAAGCCACAAGTCCGAGCGCACCCGCGATGAAACGTTTGGACATCTGCAATTTCCAGGGTACACGCTCGCCAGGCCTGAGTTATTATTCAGACACATGCGCTGGTGTCTGTTGCTTGGTCCCCTGCTGGCGTGTCAGGCCCAGCAGGAGCTTCCTGCCGACGTGTTGCTGTTGGCGAAGATCAAAGTCCAGATGGCCGAGAATCTTAAGCGGCTTCCCAACTACACTTGCGGCCAGACCATCGAACGGTTCCTTCGCTTGCCGAAGGAGCGCCGGCTGAAGCCTCTCGATATCGTAAGGCTGGAAGTCGCCCTCGTGGACGGCAACGAGCTGTATGGATGGCCCGGCTCCAACCGAATTTCCGAATCCGAGTTGAGCGATCTGGTCGGCGGAACCATCGGGAACGGCGATTTTGGGCTGCTCGCGCGGAGCATCTTTCTTGGGTCTGGAGTCTCGTTCACCTATCGCGGGCAAGTTAGTCTGAACGGCAACCCGGCGATACTATACGACTATCGAGTCCCGCTGCTTTCGAGCGGTTACCACATTAAGGTGGGCGCGAATGAGGCCCTGGTTGCGTATCACGGCTCCGTTTGGGTTGCGCCTGAGACGCTTGATCTTCTTCGTCTCGAACTCGCGGCTGACGACATCCCCGAATATCTCGGGCTCGCCGCGTCCACCAAAGCGTTGGGGTACGAGAGAACCCGTATAGGCGGCTCGGATTTTCTTCTTCCCAATTCCGCCGAGCTGAATATGCTGGAGTTTTCGGGGTTAGAGAATCGCAACCGGACGCGATTCAATAACTGTCGGCAGTATTCGGGCGAGTCCGTGTTATCGTTCGCGGAGCCGCCCTCCGACGCTCCTGCCGAAACCAAGCCGGCCAGCCGGGAAATCGATTTGCCTGGCGACTTCAAAGTCCATCTCAGCCTGATGACTCCCATCGATTCCGCCACGTCCGCAGTAGGAGACGAAGTGTGGCTCAGGTTAGAGCAGACTCTCAAGACGGGCCGCCAGGCGATCGCGCCGAAGGGTGCGATTCTCACGGGGCGAATTCTCAAACTTTATCATCTTGGACGTTTCTTCTACCTCACGTTCTCGATTCACTCTTTGAGTTTCGAGAATGCTCACGCGGATCTTAACGGCCGGGAAAACACCGTTTTCATGATAATGAAGATTCACACTCCCGGCCTAACCCCGATGTATGGATACAAGACCGAGGAGGATGTCGAGAAAAGGCCGATGGTGATCGAGGCGGATCGGCTGAAACTCCCGCGCGGATTCTTGCTCGCTCTGCACAGCCGACTGGTAAAATCCGATAAGCAATGATCCAATTCGTCCTCGACACGGACCGGGAGCTCCTCGAAGGCTCCTTCCGGTTCGCGCAGCAGCAGGTGCGCAAGCTGGTGGAGCGCTACCCCGATTTTTATCCGATGTACACCACCAACGGCCTCTGGATGCACGAAGGGCCAGCCTGGACTCACTGGTGCGACGGGTTCCTGCCTGGCATGATGTGGATCTTTCATAAGCGCGCAGACGAGGGAGGGACCGAGGCCACCTACTGGATGGAGCAGGCGGTGCGATACACCAAGCCGCTGGAGCCGAGAAAGCATGATCGCGAAGTGCATGACCTCGGCTTCATCTTCATGTCGACCTACTATCGCTGGCTGCAAGTCACGCGCGACCCTCAGGTGAAGGAAACCATTTTAGAAGCAGGCCGCACACTGGGGATGCGGTTCCAAGAGAAGGGCCAGTACTTGCGATCGTTCGTGGCCGAAAATTCGATTTTCATCGACATCATGATGAATGTCGGGATTATTTTCTGGACAGCGCGCGAAACGGGAGATCGGAAATTGCGCGACGTGGCTCTGCGGCACTGCTTGACCACCAGGCGGGTGCTCGTGCGCGGCGACGGGTCCACTGCGCACGAGGGCATTTTCGACCTGGATACGGGCGAGTTCCTGAAGCAGACTACGCAGCAAGGGTATCGCGGAGATTCCTGTTGGTCGCGCGGACTGGCTTGGTCCCTGTATGGATTTGCGGCCTGCTACGAGTACAGCCGCGATCCGCGATTTCTCGATACGGCGCAAGCGTGCGCCGATTACTATATCGCCCATACCGGCTCGGACGGTGTGCCGCCCTGGGATTTTACGGCTGAGAATAGGGCTCTGCTGGACACGTCGGCGGCTGCTATTGCCGCGTCGGGCCTGCTTAGGTTATGCAGGCTGGTGAATCCGATGAAGGGTCATCTTTATTGGTCCACTGCTCTGCTGATCTTGCGAAGCTTGTGCCAGAAGCATTTGGGCAAGTCTGATAAGAAGTGGGAAGGAATTCTGAAGGGTGGCGTGTATCACGTTCATAAGGAATTGGGCGTTGATGAATCGGTGATGTGGGGCGAGTACTTCTTTGTCGAGGCCTTGGAGCAGGCGCTGCGGCAGCTTTGAGTTTCAAGCTCGTGCTGAAGATATTTGACTTGACATAGCCAAATGGCATATACTAATTAGCCAGAGGGCCAATTGGAAACAGAAGAGATTGCGGATGTGCTGGGCGGACGGAAAGTGCTCGGCAAGACCATAAAAAACCCCGACGATCTTGCACAACTCGTCCGTACCGGCTTGCCAGCAGGTTCCATTTCGGCGCTTGCGGAACGGCTCCATCTGGGAAATGGTGCTCTAGCGACAAAACTCGGCATCCCGCAGCGAACCCTGACCCGCAGACTGAGCCACGGAATGCTGCTCACGTCGGCCGAATCGGATCGCACCGTCCGCATGGCGAGAGTCTATTCCAGCGCCGTGGAAATGATCGGCGACCGGGACAAGGCGATCCAGTGGCTGGGCACTCCCAACCGGGCTTTGGGCGGCGATCGGCCGCTGGATCTTCTTGATACGGACACTGGCGCGCGGATGGTGGAAGACATCCTCGGCCGCATTGCCTATGGCGTTTATAGTTGATGTGGTGCTGGCGAATTTGCCGTCGCCGCCATGCCGTTGACGCAGCCAGCGGCGAAGGTGCGCGGTTGTACGGCGGTCGGTGGAACAGTCGCGGAGTGCGGGTGGTTTACGCCTCAGCTTCGCTGGCGCTCGCAGCGGTTGAAACGTTTGTAAACCTGGAACCAAACTTAGCGCCGGCGGATCTAGTGTCGATCAAAGGCGAGATACCGGATGCGATGGAGACGGTCACTCTCGATGTTGGTATTCTTCCTCCGCGCTGGTACGAAACAAGAGACGAATCCTTGCGCCGATTCGGGAACGAGTGGATTCGCACTGGGCTGAGC
>JBBRRB010000097.1:0-15796 GCA_038225555.1 Bryobacterales bacterium | reverse complement strand
TCAGCAGCCCGTTTTCCCCTATGATGTCTTCAGGACGCGTTCGCCCGTCCAGCAGCTGGTCTATCAGCTTGGAATCGATTGCCATTGTGTTCTCCTATTTTGACCAGGGAACATCGTTTACACAATCTGTTTTACACCCTCATTGGTTTCCGCGCGGCCGAACGGACCCGGACCCATTCTGTCAGGTGCCACCAAACTAGACGGCTCCTTCAGCTTCTCGAATGTTCCGCCCGGCCGCTACACTTTTTGCGCCCGCATACCGGCCGAACAGTTCGAACGACCGGACCTGCCTTTCTTGGACACGTGCATCTGGGAGCAGATTCAAACTGCGGCGCCATTAGGGGCCGCCCAGAAAGTGACCGGCATTCAGGTATTAGTACCCCTTGCAGTCATACTCCAAGTGCGCATCGATGACCCCGGCAAAGTCTTAGCAGTCTTGAACGCTCCATCCCTTGCCCCCGCCATCGATCCCCAATTCGATCTGCTGGTCCGAGGACCGAATCAAATGATCCATAGAATTGCTCTCAGCTCCCAAGATGCGTCAGGACGCAATTACGCGATCACGATTCCCCTCGGCACGGCTCTCTCCGTCTCCGCCAAGAGTCGATCGGGAACGCTCCTGGATCAATTCGGCAAGCTGGTCCAGTCCGATCTCAGCTTGATCGTTCCAAAGAGTTCCGCGCTTGGCCCCGGCTCGGCGCTGAGCCCCATAGCGAGTACTGCAATCCAGCAAGCGGCAACGAAAAGGGAGGCGTCGAAGAAGAACTGGGCTGGTTCTGTCGCAACAATCTGGTGCCGGTTCCCGAAGCGGCGGATTTACAGGCCTTCAACGATCAACTGCACGTCATCTGCACCTCCAACCGGACTCGCACAATCAGCGGCAAGAGCATGACGGTGGGACAGGGGCACGATCATGAACGCACGGCTCTATCGCCCTTGCCGGACGAAGGCTTCCTTTGTGCGAAGTTCTCTATCCGGTCATCGTCGATGGCCGGGGCCGTGTGCGAGTGAAGACTAACTGGTACTCGGCTCCGGTGGCTCCGGGCCGCCGCGTGAGTGTCGCAGTGGGTCCGATCCAGGTCGAGATCCGGCACGATAACCAGTTCATGGCGCACCACCCGCGCTGCTACGGGCGCGGACACGAGGTTCTCAATCTGGAGCACATTGAAGCTCTGCGATCACCGATTCGTGCGACGTCGGCAGCGTTTTTCCGCGATCAAATGATCGCCGCCCCATTGAAGATCTTCCGACTAACCAAGTTTGAACATCGATGTGTCGTTCCCGAAGACTGCCCATCCGGCCCGTCGTTGACGGCAAAACAGCTCCAACTTGCCGCCCGGACACGTCGCCTCTACAATCATGTAGAATTCGTCCGGCTTTCGCGAGTGTTCGCGGCGTGCAGCGTCGAGGGCGGTGCTGTGAGTCCCGCCCAAAAACCCAGGCTTGCCGCGCACTGCCAAAAGACAGTGTTCGGTTTGTCCCCGGAGCCATTCGCCGGTACCCATCCGGTCTTTGACCCACGTGAGCAAGGTCTTATACTCGAATCCCCAGGCCTCGACAGCTTCAAAGGCAACGCGTAGGTGGGCATTGGTCGCCCATAACCATAAGATGGCATTCTCGTCGGCCATATCGTCTACTGGCATGGATTTGATGTCTTCAAGCGCCATCGTCGGATACGGCAGCGAATTGCCGCTTTCATATTGCCAGGGCGGATCGGCCACGATCACCTGAAACGGACCGGTCGGCAGGCCCAATGAAGCGGTATCCAATTCCTTCGCCTGCTTGAGAACGGTGAGTCTCCTAAAAGCTCCAGACACCTTTCCGCTGCGGTCCATCTGCTCGACCAAGTGGCCGTATTCCTCAGGTTCTTCTTCGGCGGCTTCGACGACCGCTTCCGCGCGTTCAATTGTTGTTCGCCCTACACCAAGATAGCGGGCAATCTTGTCGCGGGCCTCCCCCGCCCCCGAGCAACCAGCCGCTGTGGCCGGATGTCCTTGGCGCGCGCGAGCCTCGCGGCGCTCCAGCGGCTCTATGGCTCGCTTGAGCGACACGATCTCACTCGGCAACAGGTCTTTGCGAGCGAAGTTCTCGTGCGCCTCACCAGACGCCGCTTGATATAGGTCAACCACCGTGACGGGCACCTCGGTCCAGCCGAGGTGCCGGCACGCTTCGAGACGGCGCTGTCCTGCAATCAGCCTACCGTCAGCGGTAACCACAACGGGGTGCAGCAGGCCCACCTCGTTGATGCTCTCCGCGAGTGTTCGTAAATCTCCAAGGTCCTTCCGATACCGATAGCCGATTTGGATTTGATCGATATTCATGCAAGACAGGCCATTACCTCCATTTCCGTCGATTACGCCCCCTTGGGTTATAGAGCCCCAGTGTCGCGATCGACAAAAGACCTTTAGCGACCCCTTTTACGATTCTCTTGCCTTCGCGGGCAAGAGCTCGGCCTAGTGATTCCTTTTTTCTCCACTTTGCCATGACAATCCTCCTTTACAGTGTTGTGAGGCCGAGCGCAAACATAGAGCAGTCCTGTCTGGCAGGGATCAGGGCAACGCCATCCGACCCCCCGTCAGACAAGCTGATCTTGTGGTAATTCCAGGCACGCTGTCGGCTCATGAGCAACGTGTCGATGGCGTAAACGGCGAGTGCGCCGACCGCTTGCAGTATGTCTGCGATGGCCGGGGTTCCCGGACAGGGATAGCGGTCGTCGTTGACCATGTCAGGGAAGAGGCACGCGATACAGGCGCCTTATCGTTCCTGCACAAATGCGTAACCGTGATCGCCGTCCCGGCTGACGGCCGCGAATATCACCGGGTATTCCATGAGCCCGGAAATAGTGGTTTGCCACAATACGGGCCGGGTTGTTGTCAACGCCGCAGATGGCGACGTCGCACGAGAGGTCGATTTCGCGCGCGATGACCTCCTCCCGACGAAACGGATGACCGAAGATTTCCGTTGCTGCAATGCATTCGCGTTGCAAGTTCCCGGCAAGCGACACCGCCTTTTTTCTCCCAAAGTCTTCTTCATAGAACCGCTGCCGGTTCAGGTTGCTTGGTTCGACCACGTCGTCATCGATAAGTGTGATGCTGCCTATGCCCGTGCGCACGAGCGTGGGCGCGATATGTGAAATGATTCCGCCAGCGCCGACGCAGACAACGCGACTGCGGGAAAAGACCTCCTGGTCAAACCCAGAGATCTTGCATTGCCGGTCCTCGGCACCGGGGATCGGCTTACCCCTAAGCCGGATCGAGATTTGTGAGGCGGTAAATACCGGGCGCATGCTGTTCCACTCCCTTTCCATGAACTTCGATTTCGAGATTGTGATCGAGCCGGACGAATCGCACGTATCCGTCGCGGCTAAAGATAGCCATCACGGCAACATGGCCGGCAGCTTCGAGACGTTTTTGGAAGTTCTCGTCAGTTCCGGACGGATGCGTGGCGTCGGCTCCGGTTCCGGGATGACTATGAAAATGGGCCAGCAGTCGGTGCCCGAACTGCTCGAGCTTGATTAAGAGTCTGTGCGTGGCGCGCGGTTCGCCGGTAACGCCCATCAAGGTGCGCTTCTGATGGGCAAACTCCGCCCACTGATCGAGCACCAGCACGCCTTCGAGCACGAGTTCTGGCGACAACGCATCCGCGAACGCTGCGAAGCACGAGGATACGTGGTCACCGCTGAGTATGCGCTGGCGGATGGTGGACGCGTCGACCTGTACGCCACCAATGGAGCCAAGTCGTTCCTGATCGAGATCGAGACCGGCAAGAGCGACGTGCGCCGCAACATCGCAAAATGCCAATCACATCCCGGAACACTCATCGTCTTCTGCACCAGCGAGAACGCAAGCGGCAACATCACGGAACTGGCGGGAAACAATGCGCTCGTCATCACCCCAGCCACTATCGAACGCCTGCACGACCTCTTGCTGCGCGCCTGAAACGGATTTGCCCTGCACGCGCGTCCTGGTGGCGGATTTGCTCGGCTTTACCCGGATTTACTCTGCGGATAAGGTAGGTCTGAATCGCTCGGTAAACCCGATTCGCGACATCAGCGTTCCTATGGACTTATCGTTATTGTCTGTTCTCTCTGTCCAGCGATCGTTCCGTCTTTGTTTTTGATTGTGGCTTGCATGACTGGCACAACTTGTAGGTCTGCGGTTCCCGCCACCGTGTAGATGCGAACCACCGATGATCCTCTCGATGGCAATGTGATTTGGTTCTGCTCCGTTGTTGTGATGCTTACGTATTGCGACCCTTTGAGTGCGACGACGTCGAGTGTGCCGTCAACGGGCACGTCGCCGTCGTTGGTTGAGGTCACCCTCAGAGTGGTCGACGTTCCGGTCTTGATCGTGTCGCTATCAAGATGAAGTTGAATGTTCGCTGATGGCTTGGGCGGTCCGGTGCATCCCGACAAAGCTATTGCCAATGCTAGCAGTAGCGCCAACGCAATCCCGCCGAAAATTCGTCCGCCGTGTTTTGTAGTACCCGCCATGTTCCGCCTCCAGTGATCTGCTGATGTTCCGCCAGAGCATCGTCCACGGGTTTATAACGATTTGCTACGACGCAATTGCGAGGTGTTCGGCTCACCCACGCGACTGAGAGTGGCACGGGTGTTGGTGGAACGTTCGGGGGCGGAAATGTTCCGCAAGTGCTTATAAAGGATATACTTGCTTTTTAAACTCAGATTGCTTTCTCCGCCCTGAGAACGACCAAACCTGCGCCTAGAGGGTGTGTGAGGAGCGTTCGTTCGTTTATCCTGGGGCGGTTCGAGGGACGTACACGACAATGGTGCAGTTGGAAAATATCGAAGCGATCGAAGCGCGGCTATGGCGCGCGGCGGACTTGATGCGTTCCGGGTCGGAGCTGGCGAGCAATGAGTACTTCATGCCCGTCATGGGCCTCATTTTCCTACGCCATGCGTACAGCCGCTTCCTAAGCGTCAAGCCAGAGATCGAGAAGAGCCTCCCAAGTCGCGGCGGCGTGACGCGGACGCTTACCAAGGAGGACTTCATCCAGAAGGGATCAATCTTCCTGCGGCCTGAAGCGCAGTTCGACCACTTCATCTCCAAGGCGAGTGATCCGACCTTGCCCCAGATCATCATTGCAGCGATGGAGAGCATCGAACTCGACTACGAGAACCTCAAAGGTGTACTGCCCAAGCAAGAGTACTAGTCCATTCCCGCCGAGCTGCTGGGCGATCTCGTGCGTACGCTCAACCCAGAAGAACTCAAGACCGTCTCGGGTGACGTGTTCGGGCGCATCTACGAATACTTCCTCACCCAATTCGCCGACCAGAAAGCACACGACGGCGGAGAATTCTTCACACCGATTTCCCTCGTCTCGTTCATCGCCAACGTGCTCGAACCAACACAGGGTACGGTCTTTGATCCGGCGTGCGGCAGCGGCGGCATGTTCGTACAATCAGCACGCATCGTCGAGAACCGACACGAGAACCCATCGCAGAAGCTCACATTCCGCGGCCTTGAGAAAAGCAAGACGACAATCAACCTCACCAAAATGAACCTCGCGGTCCACGGACTCGAAGGCAACATCCAACAAGCACTCACGTACTACGAAGACCCACTCAACCTGCTCCATAAGTGCGACTTCGTCATGGCAAACCCACCATTCAACGTCGACGAAGTAGACGCGGACAAAGTCAAGAACGACCCACGACTCCCCTTCGGACTACCTGGCGTGACCGTAGGAAAGGGCAAGAACGGCGACGCTAAAGGAAAAGGACGAGTACAAAACGCCAACTACCTCTGGATCCAATACTTCTACAGCTACCTTAACGACAAAGGACGAGCAGGATTCGTCATGTCATCACAATCATCCAGCGCCGGACGCGACGAAGCAAAAGTACGACAAAAACTCATCGAAACCGGACACGTCGACATCATGGTCGGCATTAGACCCAATTTCTTCTACACGAGAAGCGTACCGTGCGAATTGTGGTTCCTCAACAAGAACAAACCCAAGCAGCACGCCAGCAAAGTGCTCATGCTCGACGCCCGCGGCGTCTATCGCAAGGTCACGCGCAAGATCTACGACTTCAGCCCTGAACAACTTCAAAACCTGCTATCTATCGTTTGGCTGTACCGAGGAGAAAACCAACGCTTCCTCGACCTCATCGCACAACACCTTTCACGGACAAGCAAACAGCAGACGGCCCACATCGCGAAGTCCAGGAAGAACTCGCAGCGGCGCTCGGCACGCTCGCCCAGGATGCAAAAGCCTTCCAAGCAATTACAGCAACGCTGCCCTTGATCAAAGGCCAACTAACACCTGCCCAACTCGTGAATGCCACCGGGAAATGGCTACCAGTCGCAGACCAGGCCCGAGACCTCGCGAAACAAGCAGACCACGCCTACAAACTCTTCACCCGACTTCTCGACATCTGCGAGTACCAGCTCAACGCCCGAGACAACGACGAGTGGAACCCTCGAGAAATCACGCGTTCCCGAAAAGCCTTCGATGAGCACCGCCACGCTTTGGCCCAACAACTCCGCGAAGTGAGGTATTACCAACGACAAGCAGCGTGGCTCACGGATCGATTCCCTAACGGCACACTAGTGGACGTCCCCGGACTCGTCATGCTCGCTGACAAGAAAGACATTGAGCAACACGAATGGAGCCTAACCCTGGGACGATACGTCGGCGTCGCGCCAGAAGAGGTGGACGAAGACTTCGACTTCGAGGAATCAATCAAAGATATCCACATTGAACTGGAAGGACTCAACGAAGAAGCGGCGGCCCTAGCCTCCACAATCAGCAAGAACTTCAGGGAGCTGATCGGATGACTTGGCTACAGGTCACTTTGGGTGACGCAATTCGGATCAAGCACGGATATGCATTCAAGGGTGAATTCTTCCGAGACAATGGACGGTTTGTAGTATTGACGCCAGGTCACTTCCACGAGGAGGGCGGATTTAGGGATCGTCCCGACAAAGACCGCTTTTATGACAGCGATATCCCTGAAGATTTCATCTTGCCGGAGAAAGCCCTCATCATCGCTATGACAGAACAAGGCACCGGCCTGCTCGGCAGCAGTGCTCTGGTGCCAGAAGGAAACAAATACCTCCACAATCAGCGAATCGGCCTCGTGGCAATCACCGAACCGTCGATTCTGGATACCGGTTATCTTTATCGCCTGTTCAATACCAGACACGTTCGAGCTGAGATCAACGGGAGCGCTTCGGGAACCAAGGTCAGGCATACTGCGCCCGAAAGAATATATCGCATCATCGTCTCGGTACCTCCCACTGACACGCAACGTCGAATCGCGACCGTCTTGGAAGCATATGATTCATTGATTGCAAACAACCAGCGTCGCATAGATCTTCTGGAACAGACAGCACGTTTGTTGTTCCGAGAATGGTTCGTCCACTTCCGATTCCCAGGACACGAACACGTCCGCCTTGTCGACGGCTTGCCGGAAGGATGGACCCGATCAGTCGTCGGGGCGAATGTGATATTCCTCAGTCGAGGAACCCCCCCACATATGATGACGACGCACCTGGGATTGTTATCAATCAGAAATGCATTCGGGAAGGACGAGTGAACGTCCGCGTTGCTCGCCATCAGTCAAAAAGGAGCACCGGAAGCAAAGCTCGTACGAAAAGGCGATGTTCTCGTAAACTCTACTGGTGCAGGCACGCTTGGGCGTGTTGCTCAGTTGACGATTGACGTCCCACATTGCACTGTCGATTCTCATGTCACCATCGTTCGGCCATCGGAGAAGGTCGGTACTTTCTACTTCGGGATGCACATGAAGCTGCGTGAATCGTATATCTCCACTCTCGGGCGCGGAGCAACGAATCAAACAGAACTGTCCAAAGACTCGATTGCCGAGCTGTCAATAGTCCTTCCGGCAGCTGAGCTAGTTGCGGATTATGAGGAACAAGCTCAGGTTACAGAAGCGCAGATCGCACGTCTGTCGGCATATGATGTGAAGTTGCGCGAGGCTCGCGATCTCCTTGAGCCGAAGCTAATGAGTGGCGAGGTGGCAGTGTGAAACTTACTGAGGACACGCTCGTCCAGCAAACCACCGCTGAGTACCTCGAGAAGGCGCTCAAGTGGGATTCGGTGTATGCGTACGACACGGAGGATTTCGGCCCAAACAGTCTGCTCGGGAGGAGTTCTGATCGTGAGGTAGTTCTGCGACGGGACTTGCATGCTGCACTCGTCAAACTCAACCCTGGTATGTCTGAGATCGCGTATGAGGATGCGATCCGGCAGGTCACGGAAATCAACGCAAGCCAAGACATCACCGCCGCCAACAAAGAAAAGTACAGTCTCCTGAGCGACGGCGTCCAAGTAACATACCGGAACGACAGGAACGAACTTGCTAAGCAACGCTTGCGGGTGTTTGACGTCGCGAATCCGGTGGAGAATCGTTTTTTTGTGTTCGTGAGTTGTGGATTCGTGGTGATATTTATCGTCGTCGTGCAGACATCGTCGGGTTCGTCAACGCTATCCCGCTCGTGTTTATGGAGTGCAAGACGATCCACCAGAGTTTGGAGCGTGCGTACAGCGAAAACCTCTCTGACTATCGTGATACGATTCCGCACGCTTCCACCATAACGCGCTGATCATTATCGGGAACGGCGATAAGGCCAAGCTTGGGAGCGTGACAAGCAAGTACAAGCACTACGAATGGAAGCGACTCGCGGAAGAAGATGCTGGCGTCGTGGACATGGAGACACTACTTAAAGTGCGTGCTGAACAAGAGCACGTTCATGGACCTTTTTGATCACTTCGTTCTGTTTGATGAGAGCAGTGGGAAGGCGGCGAAGATCATCGCGAGCAACCACCAGTACCTTGGCGTGAATCGCGCGATCCAATCGGTGTGTGAGCGCAAAGAGCGCGGGGGCAAGCTTGGGATATTCTGGCACACACAGGGCAGCGGGAAGAGCTACAGCATGGTCTTCTTCACCCGCAAGATCCACCGTGCCGTCGGCGGCAACTATACCTTCGTCGTCTGCACCGACCGCGACGATCTCGACACGCAAATCTACAAGACGTTCGCGGGCTGCGGTGTCGTCGACAACGATGGTGACCCGTGTCGTGCAAGCAACGGCGAACACCTTCGCACCCTTTTGGGGCAGCATAAAGGCCACATTTTCACGCTGATTCAGAAGTTCAACCAGCGCGTCGACAAAACCAAGGGATGGTCGCTGCGCGACGACATCATCGTGATCAGCGACGAAGCACATCGTACCCAATACGGGACGCTGTCGCTCAACATGAGAGATGCTTTGCCAAACGCAAGTTTCATCGGTTTTACAGGCACGCCGCTCTTTAAAGAGGACGAGATCACGAAGAAAGTTTTCGGGGAATACGTCAGTACCTACGACTTCCAACGCGCCGTCGAAGACGGGGCAACGGTGCCTCTCTTCTACGATGCGCGCGGCGACAAGCTCGGGATCGCAACCTCCGAGCTCAACGACAAGATTGCCGACGCGCTCGAAAAATCAGAAATCGATGATGTGGACATCCAGCAGCGCCTGGAGGGGGAGCTCAAGCGCGAGTACCACATCATCACCGCACAAAAGCGCCTCGAGCAGGTCGCCAAGGATTTCGTGTGGCACTACAGCACGGAGTGGGAAACCGGCAAGGCCATGATCGTGTGCCCCGACAAAGTCACGTGCGTCAGGCTCTACGACATCATTCTCCCTCTCTGGGAGGAGCGGATCAAAGAACTCGAACACGAAATCCCAAACGCGGTTGATGAGCAGGACGCGCAATTCCGGGAACGACAACTCGTGTGGATGCGACAAACCAGGACCGCGGTGGTGGTAAGTGAGGAGCAGGGCGAGGTCGAGAAGTTCCGCAAATGGGACATTGACATAAAACCGCACCGCAAACTGATCAAGGATGGGTTCAACCTCCCCAACGGGCAGCGATTGAACATGGAGGATGCGTTCAAGCGCGACGAGCACCCCTTCCGTGTCGTGATTATCTGTGCGATGTGGCTCACCGGGTTTGATGTCCCCAGCCTCGCAACGCTGTATCTCGATAAGCCATTGAAGGCGCATACGCTCATGCAAGCCATCGCACGAGCCAACAGGGTCTACGAGGGCAAGAACAACGGCCTGATCGTCGACTACTGCGGCATTCTCAAGAACCTACGCAAGGCACTCGCGCGCTTCGCAGGACAAGGCGACACCGGACACGGCGGCACCGGCAGTGGAGAAGACCCGACCCACCCTGAAGAAGAACTCCTCGATAGCCTCGCCGAAGTCATCACCCTCGCACGAACATTCCTTACCGAGCGCGGCGCAAGCCCCGACGCGATCATCAAGAGCACCGGGTTTGCCCGCAACGCCGCTATCGCCAAGGCCAAAGAAGCCGCGAACGAGAACGACGAAACCCGCAAACGCTTTGAAGTCATCTGCCGGGCCGTATTCGTGAAGTTCCGCTCGTGCATCACCATGGACGGCGTACGATCCTACCGTGACGATTGCGAAGCGATCAAGATCATCTACAAGAGTCTCGACGACGACCGACAAGCAGCTGACATCACAGACATTATCAAAACCCTGCACGGGATCGTCGACCAAGCCATAACGACCAACGCGAACACGGGTGGTCCGAGCGTCCGGTACAACATCAGCAAAATCGACTTCGAGCGACTACGCCAAGAATTCAGCACGAGCACCGCCAAACGCACAACCGTGCAGAACCTCCGGCAGGCCATCGAGAACCGACTGCAACGCCTCATCGCGCAGAACCCGTTGCGCACGAATTTCCAAGCGCACTACGAGGGAATCGTGCACGAGTACAACCAAGAAAAAGACAGGGTCACCATTGAGCACACGTTCGAACTCCTGCTGCGGTTCGTGCAAGCGCTCGACGAGGAAGAAGAGCGCGCGATCAGAGAAGGCTTCGACAAGGAGAGCGTCGCCATCTTCGACCTTCTCAAAAAACCAACGCTCGACGGCAAGGAAATCGCCCGTATCAAACAAGTGGCGGTGGAACTCCTCAACACCCTCAAAGCCGAACAACTACGCGTCAACCAATGGCGCGACAAAGAAGCAACACGCGACGCCGTACGAGGCACCATTTTGCGCTTGCCCCCTGGCCTGGCACAGTTGACCGTTCGATGAAAAGTTTTCGACCGGCCAGGTGGTATTACAGCATACTGGTGCTCGACTGGCGAAGCGGAGGTGGGCTCTGCTGGAGAGCAACCCGCCGAGGAATAGCCAGTTGGAAACTCATCCGTACGATGAGCGGGGGCGTTGGCCGCAGGGCTCGCGCCGCCGTTTCCCGATGTCGCAGGCAGCGCATCGGATGGATAGATTTCCTCATGCCTCGGAAAACTCATACAGAAAGTTGCCGCGCAGCGGCTTCCTTTTTGTGGGCGGCTTCAAACTTTGCTGGCGGCATGTAGCCAAGCGCGGAGTGCAGCCGCTTGTGGTTGTAGACCTTTTCGAGAAACTCGGCGATAGAGGCGCGGGCCTCGGCCAGGTTACGGTAATCGTTGCGCAGCACTTCTTCGTACTTCAAGGTTTTCATGAACGATTCGCAAGCCGCGTTGTCCCACGGGTTGCCTTTGCGCGACATGCTGATCGCGATGCCGTTGGCTTTGAGCAAGTCCGTATAATCGTTGCTGGCGTACTGCGAGCCGCGATCCGAATGATGGACCAGGCCTGTCGGATGCTCCTTGGATTGCGATGATCGGCGTGACAGCGCCATCTGCAACGCGGCCAGCGTGAGCGAATCTTCCATCGTGCGATCCAGTTCCCAACCGATCACGCGGCGCGAGTAAGCGTCCATTACAACGGCCAGGAACACGAACTCGTCGCGCAGCCGAATGTACGTAATATCGGCCCTCCAGAGTTGATCGGGCGCGGTCGGCGTGATGTCGCGCGCCAGGTTCGGATAGATCTTGCGCCCAGGATTGGAGTCGGTGGTGACGACGAACTTGCGTTTGCGCACGCACAACAAGTTGTCCTCGCGCATCAGCCGGTGGACCAGCTTCGGATTCACCGTCCACCCTCGATCCCGCAGTTCGGCTGTGATGCGCGGACGCCCGTAGCAAGGCCATTCCAGCGCGATCCGTTGCATGGCATCACGCAGATCCATGTGTGGATCGGCGCGCGGCGCAGCGTTGCTATTGAAGCGATAGAAGCCGGATCGCGAAACGCCACCCAGCTCCACCATGCGCCCAATCTTTAGGCCCCGGTTGGCGGTCACTTCTTCTTCGACCTTTTGATAGACGGAGGATTTCCAGTCAGTGCCTGCAGCATCCGCTGTTCTTCGATTCGCTGCAAACACCCCTTCAAAAAATCAATCTCCAAGGCCTGCTGGCCGATCTTGCGCTCCAGTTCGGCAATGCGCCCCTCGGCCCAGCGTTGCTTCCCGTTGCCCGGAAACACGTTGCCAGCCCCGCTACGAAACTCCGCCCTCCATCGATGCAGCACGTTCGCCGAAACCTCCAGCGCCCGCGCCGCCTCGCCGATGGAAACCCCTTGCTCCAGCCGCCGTACCGCGGCCAGCTTGAACTCTTTCGTGAAAATCCTTCGCGACAACCCCATGACTCAATTCTCCTTTGGATGAATTCTGAGCCTTAACTGGTTGTGTCAAATTTGGGGGCAAGTCCAAGACTCCACTCCGGATATTAGCCGCAGAACGTGGATCCTGCGAACTGCTCCTCGGGAAACCCGCAGCATCTATGTATTACTTGCTCCTGCACGTTCCGATCGCCCTGCTGGAAAGCTTGTTCCAACCTTCTTGGTAAGGGCGTGGGTAAACCTGCGAGGCGACTAAGTGTCTCGGCCAAGCCAACGCGTTCCAATAGTTCATCAGCGCCCAAAACTGAAGCAGTCACTGAAGGCGACGTGCTTTCCATTCACCTGTGCGAAACCGTGAAATCTCAGGAAAGCCGATCCATCAAGCGGGAGGAGGTCATCCTCCTTCAAACGTTCATTGGAATGGAGGCGCTCTTCGAGAAGCCATAAGAAGTAGGGTGTACCTTTTCGAGCTGAAGCGAACGCACATTCCATTCGATCCAGATCATCATCCAGAGAAAGAAACATTCGTGATAGATTTTCGAACCAAACTCGCTTCGGTCGAACCAAAGTCCGACCCGTAGCAAGGACGTTTCCTTTTCTGCCTGCGCAGGTAACAAGAGCCCCCAGAACTCGTTGCGCAGGCGGGTGACGTGCCGTGGTCCGGGCTGCTCAACGTCGATCGCGTCCCACCGGTTCGGAGCAATGCGCCGGATGACGACCTCCTCACCCGTCCCAAGCGCCCGGGCCGTAGCGCTTCAATCGCGCAATGCAATAGAGACCGCGACCAAATAGTCCCGCGCTTCAAACTGCAGGCCGCCCACGGTAGAAACTGGAACCCTCGCCACCTGAAGATCCGACCGTAGGGTCGCGTCCGACTCAATGCGCCCGCGGAGCGCGTCGGGCAATCGCTTGATGATTCGGAAGATTACTTTCCCAATGACCTTGCCGTCCTCTGAACTCGTATCTGCCGCTTAAGCGCGGAAGATCCTCGTAAGGTGCGTGGCGACCGAGTCAAGAAACTCAGGCTCGGAACCGCATCGCCGCTGAAAGACCTTATTCCAGATCCAGTCAACGTAACCTTCCCAGGGGCTAATTCCATTGCCACCAACGATAGGCATCGTCACCAATCCGCTGATGAAGAGCAGGACAGCATCCCAGGCGGACAATTGGCGCTCGAAAGCCGGCGTCCCGACAAGGCCCGCTGCCCTTCGTAGCCCAGTGATATCGATATAGAGATACTCAAGAATCCACTCACAGCGGGCCATCTTGGTCTCTTCCGACTGACCTAAGTCAGCCCAGACCAGAGCGAGCGCTTCTGCGACTGCGTGTCGGGATCTGGTAAGGAAGGAGACTTCACCCAGATCATTAGCATCGGGCATAGGGTTCCCTCGCCGCAGAAGATTTGCTCTTGCCGCGCAGGTGGCAAAACTCCGACGTAGGGTTCTGAGCTCCGGTGTCTCCACTACCTCACCCTCAATTAGTGCTGCGGTCTTCAAGTTGTGGACGATCTCGGAAGCTTGGAGAGGGATGAACCAGAAGTTCCCCTCGCGAAGCTGATGCACAATTGCCAAGACTTGGCCTGGGTTAGCGAACGTCTCTCAATGAGCGGAGGGAGCAGATCGTAAACGCTCGTGAGCGGGACATTTCCTTCGCGGTAGGAGTGACCGTTGATAAATCGATCATCGGCGCAAACCACTTCACGTGCAGTTGGCTCGAGGTTCAGCAATTCAGTGAGACAGCGTGAACAAAGCCGGTGTTCGTCCGAGATTGATGAGGATTCGGGGATTAGGTGAAGTCTTGCAGCCCTGACCTCCCTGCCTAGATATTCGATAAACGACTTAAGTTGTTCCTCTGACGCAACGTCCGATCGGCCTGGTTGTCGAGAGCCTCAAGCTGGTCGAGAGCCGCGCGATCGATAGCGACCTTGAAGGCCGAAGCCAAGGGCTGAAGCAGCCGTGCTACCGCTAATAACATCGCCGCCCAAGCATTGCATTGAATGGTCCGAACGTTCTCGGGTAGGTCCCCTGAAGGTGGAACCTTGCCATATGCGCCCAAGGCGTCGAGACCGTGCTCAAAGGAACCGTACGAGAGGAAACCCCTCGCCCGAAGTTGCTCGGCGACCGCTTTTGGATTCAACTGAGTAGAACTTTCGGAAGGCGGCTCGAAGTCTATCGAGGCGTCTATAGTCTGAAAGGTCGGGGGTTATCGACCCATTCTTCCACGCGGCGACGATTTGGCCTCCTGCTCGGCCCCATCCAGGCTGCACGTCGGCCATCCATTGAAGGGTCGTTTGGAGGAACGGGATCGTCGACGCAGGCAACCTAACCTCGCTGACGGCGCACCGGACGGCATCCCAAAGGCCAAACCGTTGGATCAAAAGCGCCGAGGTGATATCGAGATTAAGGCGAGCGCTCGTCACACCAGGTTGTTCCGCGTGATCTCGGAGCGGGTCCTAGAAATGCCGTGTGGGCTCATTCGAGCGGCCGTATAACATCCGAATGGAGCCGTGGCGTCAACCGTCCTGTGCGATCATGTCGCATCCTTCTGATCGCGAGCGCCGCCGCCCGAGGGGCAAGCAACTGCAAGTCCAACAACTCTGTTATCTTTGCCATCGTTCGGCAGCAAGGGCGGGCTCATGATCGAATCCTTAAAGAACTCCGCCGGGGCGCGAACCTATCACATATCGAAGTATGCGCCACGTAGCTTCCACTCCAAATAATCGCCGCGTCGGGTTCAGCCCGGAGCGGCGTTTTCCTCGTGTGCCGAGCATGTTCGACAGCTCGAAGGTGAAAGTCCATTTGACAACCTGATGGAGGTGAAGTCATAGCGAAGCGCAAGGGCGTCGTCGTGAGGCGGGGTCTCAAAGAAGCGTGGAGCAAACGTGCGAGCCGATGTACAAGAACCGGATCAGAGGCATACGGTGCCGGACGACGAGTTGGCAGGTGACAACGAAGACCATATCCATCAAGGGCACTGGTTGTAAATCCGGTGGTTGCATGCGGAAGGCGGTCGAACTTACCTCGGGAGATCTGCCGCTTTGTCCCGGAATCGGGACTGAGGACCGAGCAATCGATCCTGACCGGGCGGCAGAAGTCAGCAGCGGGCGTCGTAGTCACGTAAGGGCCTGTTAAGACATAACATTTCCATTACGATATGTTTCGGCGCATACTGGGGATGTGATTGACCTTCCCAGCATCAAGCTACGCTTCGCGGCGGTCTGCGAGTTACTGGACGAGCGAAGCCGCCGTTTGCTTGCTGCGGCGGAAGCCCGTGTCCTC
>JBBRRB010000096.1:0-15903 GCA_038225555.1 Bryobacterales bacterium | reverse complement strand
CGAATACGGCGGGCCGCTCCTGTATCACGGCGGCGAAGACCAGCAGAGATCGTTTGATTCCACCTGCCGGAAGTTCCGGCGGTTTCTCACCGAGGCGGCTCGCTGACGCTCGCCGCTAACCCACAAATTCCCCCGACGAGCCCGAAAATAAGATGAATCCCGAGCCATTCCGTGACCAGCGCCGACAGGAGAGCCAGCACGATCATCAGCGACATCGACCCTTCCGTATGCAGCCCCGATCTGCGGTAATGCGCTTCGAACAAAGGCAGAATCCTACGCACGCCGAACAGCATTGCGAGGACATACGCGATCGCTCCGCCCACCGTGATCCAGATCGGCGTCGAGGTCGAGCCCGCGCGCACCAACACCACGATATACGCGAGAATTCACCAGCCGGTAATATCGTTCACCGCCGCGCACGCGATGGACATCATTCCCATCCGGGTTCGAAGCAGCTTGCGCTCCGTCAAGATCCTAGCCAACACCGGGAACGCGGTGATACTCGTTGCCGCGCCCATGAAAAGTCCGAAGCTGAGGAAATTCACGCCCGAGTTCGAAAGCTTGCCGTAGAGCAGCAGCGCCAGCATGCTGCCGAGGCAGAAGGGCGCGGCGATGCTCGCCTGACTGACCAGCACCGCGGGTGGAACTCTGTCCGCGAAGCTCGTTAGGATCGAGAGACACCCCGACCAGGAACATGAACAGGATCAGCCCGATCTGGCTCAGAGCGTTTAGATAGCCCAGGCTCGCTGCCGGAAAGATCGCCGCCGAAAGCGCCGGAGCCGCCCACCCCAGCAGAGACGGACCCAGCAAAATTCCGGCCACCATCTCCCCGATCACCTCGGCTGATGAATTTTCTTGAAAAGGAGACCGACCGATCGCGACGCCAGCAGAATCACCGATCTGGATAACGAGGCGGGGCAGATCCAGCGGCCCGGACCGTTCGGAGGGCGCGCTCTTTGAGGCGATGCTCGGCCTTGGAGCCGTCAGATAAGATCCGCCGCGCAGCACAGCCACAAGAACGCACAACGGGATCGCAATCAGCAGGACGGACGTGAGGATGACTCTGCGGGTTGGCATTCCGGGAGGGGAAAGGAAGAAAGGCGATCCGGAAAGCGGATCGCCTTGCGCTTGCGGTTAGTTCAATCGGTCGAATTACATGGTGTGAATCCACGGCGGAAGCGGCTTGCCGGATTCGCGTGGGGTACGAACCAAATGATCGAAATCGGTTACCTGCGGGCCGCCCACCGTCAAGGCGCACTGGGGTAATCCAGGATTTTCCAGCGGGCGCTCCTCGGGCCAAGGGGTGAATCCGCCTTTTTCCGCGGTATTGTGGAAATTTTCCTCCGGGAAACGTTCCGGCGTCACGTGTGCCACTTCGTTGATGAAATTCTGGATGATATTCCGGGGCTTCTCCAAACTGACCTCGCCCTCGAAATCGGCCGCTCCCTGGTCGTATCGAATTACCGCCGAACTGCGCGTGTTCCGACCCTTCACGAAAACGCCGTTTTCGTAATACCGGAATACCGGATGCAGATAGGCGACGCAACCCGGGCGCTCCGGATCGTTGCGGCGCACGAAAGAGTCTGGATTCGAGCCCGGAAAGTTGTTGAAGCCGTACTCCAGCGTGAAGATCATTACCTTCTTATTCGCGAAGTACGGGCTTTCCAGGATATAGTCGGCGGGCAGTTCATACCACAGTTCCGCATTCCCGCTTTCAGGATCGATCGCCAGAGCGTCGCACATCACTCCGTAGCATTCATACAACCCGGACGTAGTGCTCAGCCGCTTGATCAAGTGTTCGGCGAGATGCTTGAGGTCGTCCCCGGTCTTCAGCGGGAATTCTTCCTTGGGAGTCGGGATGCCCTCGTAGCGTTCTTCGAGCAGGCGGTACAGCGCGCGCACGGTGTAGCGGTAGCCGTGAATGAAGCCGATCGGACTGCGGCGGTTGCGGCCTTCCATCGCGGCGCCGGCATAGTATAAGTCGGGAACGGTGCTCTCCCACATCGAGCTCAACCACGGATATTTCCCGCTGGCCTCGGACGGCGCGGGCAAAATATCCGGCGCGAATAATTCGTCGTCGAGATACTTCCAGCCCGTGCAGCGAATGATGTAATCCACGGGAACCCAGCCTGTGGCGATTCCCGGCGTGGTCCAGTGCGGGAACTCCTCGGTGTAGTACATCCGCAGAGACCCGTCTTCCTGCTTGGTGATTTTGGTCGGCGTGATGCCCTGCACGGAATGCAGCAGCTTCAGTTGCGACATGTCGAGAATCGCATTGCCCGCCGCTCGTACATCGCCGACATAATGAGTCTGCCAGGCGTGCTTCAGCCACTTATTCCTCGTAAGGATGGTAATCACCGCCGCCGCGTTCGCCAGATGATTGGCCGTTTCGAAAGCCGAGTTCCCATGTCCCAGGATGACCACGCGCTTGCCTTCGAAGCGCTTCAGATTCGTGTCGTGGTTCTCATAGCCTTCGATGTATTCCGAGCCTTCGACATCCGGGATCACCGGCTTTACGGGCCCGGTCGCCATAATCAGCGCGCGGCACCGGTACTCGTTCCCATTCCTATCGTTCAGAATGAATAGCTTGGTCTCGGGATCGCGCGCAATATGCGTAACCCGCGTGTCGTACTGGATCTTTAGCTCGAAGTGATGGGCGAAGTCGTTCAAGTACTTCACCATCGCGTCCGCCAAAGGATACAACTCCTCCGAGTACTCGCGGAACAGGAACGAGTAATCGTGAGTCAGCATCGAGTTCCAGTCGAAGCGCAGGTTGAACTCGGGCTCGGAGAACCAGTTGAAGCGCTTGTTGAACGAATTCAACCGCCGGTGGCGCGGCTTGTGGCTGAAGAACATCGCGCACTGGTGGCCGCCTTCCAACATCAGGTAGTCGCGCCCGGCCTGTTCCATGAAGTAGCCCATCTGGATTCCGCCGGGCCCGGCCCCGACGATGATGTAATCGTGATATTGCATTTGTCTCTCCTTAGATTCCGTTACGGCTTGAACCCGCTATAGGCCGTGTAAACGCCTGAATTCTTCACCTTGCCGCTGGGCTGATACTGAATGAAACTCAGCACCACCCCTCCGCTGAAGTTTTCTGTTTCCTTGAATCCGACCTTGGTGATCTTCGATCCGCCGAGTCTTTGAAGCCGCAGTTGCACGACGGAGGCCCCGCTCCGCTCCTGGAATTCGTCATCGAACGTCAAATCGCGCAATGCTTCGGCTCTTAGCATTCGGTTTAGCGGCGAAGTGCCCGAACTGGCGTCGAGAAGAGCGCCGCGGAACGTCGTATAAGCTTCCGAAGCCGCACTCGTCGTCGTGATCAGTTCTCTGAGTTCCGAGGAATATTTATCCCAGCGCCGCTGCTCCTGGATATCGGCCCCGATCGCCTGAGGCAAGCTCGCGGTCAAAGTCTGCTGAGCTTTCACGGCCGCGTCGAGCTGATCCCAATAGCCCGACAACTCGCGCTTCAACTTATCCTGAATGGTCGCATCTTTCTCGTCTTTCACGTATTGCGAAAGCCAGTCCGTTCGCGTCTTGAGCACGTCCAGCCGCTTGGACATTTCACCCAGCCTTCCCTGCTCCTCGATCGTGCCGGGGAGGTCCGACCGCAGTTGCTTCTTTACCGCCGCTTCCAGCTCTTCCCAACTTTTTTCGAAGGTTTTATTCAGCTTGTCCTGTAAGACCGCATTTTTCTGATCCGTGATGTGTCCGGAGAGGAAGTCGATTTGCGCGCGCAGCGCATTCACTTTTTCCGCTCCCTGGGTAATTTTGGAGTGTTCCACTTCGATCTTTTGCGAGGAAGCCAGGCTCATCGACTCGGAGCGCTTCAGTTCGATCCGCAGCGCCTGCAGTTTCTGTTGCAGGGCCACCGGTTTCCCCGCATCTCCGCCATTGTCATTCAGGTCCGCCAGGCTTTGCAGGCTGGCCAGCACTTGGGAGTGCGGGTTGTATGGATTCGCGGAGTATTGATCCGGCCAGTAAACTTGACAACCCTGCGAAGTCGCGGCATTGGCGACCAGCGCGATCAAGCCTGCGTTGTCGACCGGTATGGAAGCCGGACCAGCCGCCTCGCCGTGAAAGAACGACATAAGATCCAGCACGGACTGCAGAATGGGAGCCGAGAGGGACGAGACGCCGAAGACGCCCGAGGGAGCATTCTGCTGTCCAGGCATCGCCGGAACGTGAAGATCCAGTACGGATTTCAATCGCGCGCGCAAAAGGTCGATCTGGCTCCGAAACGTTGTGACGGAAAGCAGCGCGTCCGATTGGGTCTCCCCATAGAGAACGATGTTCTTGCCTTCGCATCCAAGAGCCTTGGCCACGTCCGGCGCAATTCTCGCCAAGGCGGTATAGGCAAGACGCGTACTTTCGACTGCTTCTTCCTTGCGGTCGGGGATAGGACCGACTTGCCTTGGAATGCCCCGCGAGGCGAGACTCTGGAGAGTCTGCTCCTGGCTCATGAGCTTGATCCGTTGCGCTAACGCTTCGGTCTGAATTACGAGTGGGTCCGGTTCCTGTTGTTGGGTCAGCAGCTTGATTTTTTCCTCCAACAGGGCGTTCTGCTGTTCCAACGCCGATAAGCCTGGCTCCGGCGTTGTCTTCGAATTCCGCTGGTCCGCCGCAGTCGAGCTGCCAACCAAGGCAACCGCGAGCATGATCGTTGTTAAATTAACATTCACTCTACTTCTCTCCCTGCCATGGGCGCTAACACGCCTACCATGGCCGATAACAAAACCTCGAAATCCCGGCTCATTTGCCGGGCCGTCTCCGCCGTGAACGCGTCCTGTTTGTGCATCCAGTACCCTGCGAGCCCGCCTCGTCCTCGGCTTTCATCGCTGAACACAACCAGATAGAGGTCCGGCCGCGATAACTGGTTGATCGTCTCCTCCAGGAAAGTTACCTCCACTCCGGGAAGTTGTAACTGCCCGTGCGGGGTTTCCGCAAAATAAGAGAACACAACACGGAAAAGAGGACCCGCCGTGCTTCCCGGCATCACTCGGTCCCGCGGAATGTCTTGGTGGGTCAACGCGGCTGCGATGACATCCCGGACTTGAGCTAACAATTCGGGCCATGCCAGATCCCCTGTAAGGTCGAAGCGCAGAGCCGGGACGTCGATGGTTGCGCCGATCAGGTTGGCGAACTGCCAATCATGACGATTCGAGTAGGTCGTTCCGATGGTTAAATCGGCGCAGTCCGTGTACCGCTTGAGCAGGACTGCATACGCCGCCATCAGGCTAATATAGGGCGTTATTCCATGACATTGGCTAAAAGCCTGAATCTCGCGCCCTAACTCCGGCGGGAAGCGCAGCCAGGTCACGTGTGAGTGAAAACCGGGGTTCGCGGGCGCCTGTTTGCTTGGATGCCAATTCCATTTCGGCGGATCGCCACGCCCGAACCACTTCCGCCAGTATTCCAGCCGCTCTTCGACGCCCGACTCCGACAACCTCTCCTGCGAGCGAACATAATCGACATATTGAGGCGCTGCGGGAAGACGGGCTTCCTGTTTAGCGATCAGTGCCGAGTAGTGCTGAGAAACTTCCTTCAGTAACACGAGTACGGAGCTTTGATCGAACAGGGTATTGTGCAAACAGAGCTGAAGCAGAGACTCCGCTTCATTCACGCGAAGCAGGAAAACCCGCAGCCCGGCGTCACGCGAAAGATCGAACGCCCTTTTCATCTCCCTCTCGAGGACGGCGTTCTCGTCGACGCCCAGTTGCGTCTCTTCCGTGAATTTGATAGTGCCGGACGGGGCGATCACCTGCATGAGCTTTCCGTCCCGCTCTTCGAGAGTCGTGCGCAAGGATTCGTGACGCCGCACCACGGCATCGAAACTTAGCCGCAGTACGCCGGAATCAACTTGTCCTCGTAGCCCGAACACAAACGGAATATTGTAAAAGCCTTCCTTGGGATTGAGCTGCTGCAAAGTCCAGAAACGGCGTTGAACGAACGAGGCCGGATACAGGCGAGGCGCCCCGATCGGCTCGAGCAAGGACATCAGTTCGGCCTTATGGCTCCGTAGGTGTTCGCGGATCTCCGGCGTGACCGCGCCCGCGGGAGCTGTAAATCGCAATCGCCCATCCTCGACCCGAAGTTGAATCCCCTGCCGTTCCACCGAAGCGAGCAAGGCTGCGGCGCCGCTCACGTTTTCCGCCTCTGGTCCACATGGCGCAAAACCTTATCGACGCTTTCATTGAGCGTCTCAAGATCCGTACGGCATTCTACCTCGGGGCTAAGAGGCGCTTCATAAGGGTCGCTGACGCCGGTGAACGCCCGCAACTCGCCGCTCCGCGCTTTCCGGTAAAGTCCCTTAACGTCGCGCTCTTCGCAGACGGCCAGTGGAGCGTTCACGTATACCTCGACGAAATCTCCGATGCGCACCCGCAGTTCGTCGCGAACCGTCCGATACGGCGAAATCGCCGACACCAGAACGATCACCCCATTGCGGGTCAGCAACTCGGCGACGAACCCGATTCGCCGTATATTCTCGTCGCGATCCTCCTTGCTGAACCCGAGGTCCTTCGAAAGATGGCGGCGCACTTCGTCCCCGTCGAGGATCTGTACTCGTGCGCCGGTGGCCCACAGCCGCTCAAAAACGGCCTGGCTCAAGGTTGTTTTACCCGCCGAACTCAATCCTGTAAACCAAATCGTGAGTCCGGTCTGGCCCACCGCGCGCGCCGGTGCCTGCTCGCAGCCGCTATCCGCGCTCTCGATCATGCCTGCCCCAACCGTGAGGTTCGTCATGGGGTCGATCAGGATGAAAGCTCCCGTGGCCCGGTTCGCGGAATATGGGTCCCAAAAAAGAGGACGATGCGTCTCGATTACGACGCGCCCAATATCGTTCAACTTCAACTCTTCCGCCGGATCATTTTCGAGCGTCGTGATATCCAGCTTCGAAACGATCCCGACCACTTCCGCGCAGACTTGCTGCGTCGTGTGTTTCACCAGATAGGGACTGCCGACGGCGAGCGGAGTCTCCGACATCCAAACCAGAACCGAGCGGAACCTGCGCCCGACCGTTGGCCCGTTTGCCGGATCGGCAAACATATCGCCACGCCCGGCATCCACGTGATCGTCCAACTCCACGCAAACCGACATCGGCGCAAAGGCCCGCTCATGCCGGCCCGTAGTGCGCTCCGGTAAGGACGCCACCCGTGCGCGCCTGCCGGAAGGAAGCACCAGTAGTTCATCCCCGGCTCGTACTGTCCCCGATGCGATCTGGCCCGCATAGCCCCGAAAATCACCCGTGCGCACGACGTACTGGATGGATAATCGAAAGGGCAGGTCCCCGCGTACGGTTTGGATCGGAACGGTGTCCAGGTACTCGATAACGCTAGGGCCTCGATACCACGGCATTCGGCTGCTCGGGCTTGATAAATTTTCGCCCGCGAGCGCGCTAACGGGAATGAAATCGATCGCGGCGCCTTTGAGCTTCCCTGTGAACACTTCGAAATCGGCACGGATGGAGTCGAAGGTCTCCTTTCTGTAGCCCGCCAAGTCCATCTTGTTTACGACCACAAGAATCCGCGGAATCCCCAGCAGCCAGGCAATACAGGCATGCCGGCGCGTCTGCGGCAGCACGCCTTTTCCCGCATCCACCAACACCAGTGCCAGATCCGCCGTGGATGCGCCGGTCGCCATGTTTCGCGTATACTGCTCATGCCCCGGCGTATCCGCGATGATGAACTTCCGCCGCTGCGTTGCGAAGTAGCGGTAACCCACGTCGATCGTGATGCCCTGTTCCCGTTCGGCCCGCAAGCCGTCCGTGACGAACGCGAATTCGAGGCTATCGCGCGAGACCCGCCGCGCCGCTTCGATCTGATCGTCGTACACGCCTCCGGCCTCGTGAAGCAAGCGCCCGACCAGCGTGGACTTCCCGTCGTCCACGCTGCCGGCCGTCGTAAATCGAAGAATGTCCCGCTCCACGTTCAGAAATAGCCCTCGCGCTTCTTCAGCTCCATGGAGCCTTCCTGGTCGTGATCGATGGCGCGGTTCTCCCGCTCGGACCGCCGGAAGGTGCGCAGTTCGGCAATGATCTCGGGAACAGTCGTCGCGGTGGAGCGCGTGGCACCGGTGCAGTAGGTGCATCCGAGCGAGCGCATTCTACACATCACCATGGAGGGGTGTTCGCCAGGCAAGAGCGGTGGATTGTGTTCCATCGGAAGCAAGGTTTCGCCCCGAACGAGAACCTCCCGCTCCTTGGCGAAGTACAGCGGAACAACGGGGATGCTCTCCGCCTCGATGTACTGCCACACGTCGAGTTCGGTCCAGTTCGATAGAGGGAAGACACGGATGCTCTCGCCCTTCTCAATTCGCCCGTTGTATAGGTTCCACAGCTCCGGACGCTGGTTCTTGGGGTCCCACTGCCCCAGCGAATCGCGAAACGAGTAGACCCGCTCTTTCGCGCGCGACTTCTCTTCTTCGCGCCGCGCGCCGCCGATCGCCGCGTCGAATCCACCTTCGGACAAGGCACTCAACAATGACTTCGTTTTTAGGAGATCGCAGCACTTCCGCGTGCCCAGCCGAAAGGGATTGGCCCCGTTCCGGAGTGCTTCCCGCGCCGTATGCACAATCAGCCGGAAGCCGTTCTCCTCGCAGATCCTGTCGCGAAACTCCAGCATCTCATCGAACTTATAAGAGGTATCGACATGCAGAAGCGGGAAAGGAAGGGGCGCGGGATAAAACGCCTTCTGGGCTAGGCGTAACATGACCGAGGAATCCTTCCCGATCGAGTACATCAAGACGGGGCGCGAAAACTCAGCCGCGACTTCGCGGAAGATATGGAGGCTTTCGGCTTCGAGCGCCTGGAGGTGAGTAAGACGGTCCTGCATGGATTCAGAACACAGCAGACAAGGATCGGGCGTCTGCGGCGTTTAGTTTTAACTCAGGTAAAGATCTACGATACCACTAAAAAGGCAACCCAGCGTAATTTTCCGCTAACGATGAGCATCGCGGCCCGCGAAGTTGTGACATAATCGAGTTCCGCCAACTGGCGCCGATACTCGAATCCGCGCTCCGTGTCGAAGCGATGTAACATGGCTGTCATCCACCAGGAGAAGCGCTGTGCTTTCCAGACGCGGCGCAAGCACGTGGCGGAGTACGCGTCCAGCAGTCCGCTAGAGCCCGTTCGGTAAAATGCCGCCAAGGCTTCCGAGAGCACGCGAACATCGGCCACCGCCAGATTCATGCCCTTGGCGCCCGTAGGCGGTACGACATGGGCCGCGTTACCCGCGAGGAACAGACGGCCATACCGCATCGGTTCCGCGACGAAGCTGCGCAATCCGGTCAGGCCCTTTTGGAGAATCGGGCCCTGATGCGGAGCCCAGCCATCCCGGTCCGAAAGTCGCGTATGCAGTTCCTCCCAGATGCGATCGTTAGTCCACAGCTTCAGCTCTTCATCGATCGCGCACTGCAAGTAAAGTCGAGTGATCCGGACCGACCTCATGCTGAACAGCGCGAAGCCGCGCTCGTGGAAGCTATAAACCAACTCCGGCGATGCAGGGGCTGCCTCAGCGAGAATGCCCAGCCACGCAAAGGGACAATCCCGCTCGTAAATGGTCAGCGCGCATTCCGGGATCGAAGGCCGGCACACCCCGCGGAATCCGTCGCAGCCGGCGATGAAGTCGCAAGCGAGCTGGATCTCTTCGCCGCCCTTGCGGTATCGCACGACTGGAGCGTGACCGTCCAAGTCATGCACGCTGAGATCGCTCACTTCGAATTCAAGGCAGCCGCCAGCAGCCAAACGCGCGGCAACCAAGTCCTTCACCACTTCCTGCTGCTGCGCGTACAAGGTGATGAACTTTCCCGTCAGCTCGTGAATATCGATGCGATGCCGCTTACGCTCAAAGCAGAGTTGTATATCCCGTCGTGCCGCTGACCTTCGCGCTTGAGCCGCTCACCCACCCCGGCCTGACACAACAACTCCACGGTCCCGTGTTCGAGCACGCCCGCCCTCGCGCGCTGCTCGATGTAAACCCGGTCCCGAGATTCCAGGACTATGCTCTCGATTCCGTCCAAATGAAGAAGATGAGAGAGAAGCAGTCCCGCCGGCCCAGCGCCGACGATCCCGACTTGGGTGCGAACAAACCTCACATTTCAGAGCATCGCATGGCGCCTGCGGTCTTAGCTGGCGGTCATGATGGCCAAGAGGTAAGGGTCAGGGTAGCCGGTTCCAAGAACTATACCGGCGCTGGGGTTCGGCGTCCGGGACATCACCGCGCGGCGCTTCGAGAGATCACCGAGACGAACACGAACCCGGTACCTCCTTGCTTAAAGGCTACGGTTTCGCGAGATCGGCGAACTTGTGGGCGAGTCGGTGCCGGTCCAGTTGCTTTTGCACCTCCAGCCGCATGGCCGGTATCCGCTTCTTTCCCTCGGCGAAATATGCTTTGTAGTATCGCCGCAGTATGCTATTCCCGCTGCTCAGAAAAGTGCCGCCGCTCTCGAAGTGTTTCTGAAATATTTTGCCGACCGCGTACACGGAAGCTCCATTGGATATCGACAAGACCGCCACATAGGCGGCGTATCCCGCCACCGGCACGGCCTTGACCAGATGCTCGAACTTCACCGAGATATAAGCCGGCCCGATTCCGCCCGCAAGAGAGATTAAGACTTTTGAGGCAACCAATTTATGAGGAACCGGAAATTCGTAGGCTCTGGCGAGTTTGGTTATCATGTGCACTTCGAGAGCGGTCACCGCAGCAATATCCACCAGCACGGGTAGGGGGACAACAGCTGCGGCCATAGCTGCGATCACGTGGCCCTGGATGATCTTTTCCGCCGATTCGGCCGCCTCTTCTATACACTCTTGGCTCATGCAGTCTCCGAAGACCATGATAACGCCGGCACGCGCCAGCACCGAACGACCGCTCCCGCCCGTGATCGTCGTACACGTCACCGGATTCGGCACCAAGTCTGGCCGTGGAGCACCAGGCTGGACAATTGTTTTGCGGATTCGCGGTTCACGTTCCCGCACAATCCCCGCGGCGATCTGGTAGTCCTTTCTTTCCCGCCGTACCTTCGGAGTGTACTGACGAGGCGGCCATTTACCTGATAGGTCACGGTCCAAAGCGTGAACCCCGGCCCGTCGAACTCCAGTACATGCGCATCCGGCGCTATCTCGATATGCTCCGGCAAGGTGGTTCTGGTTCCATAGACATAGTTCATGATCCTTATGTGGACATCAACATGGGGCGTTATCACTATTCCGGGCTCGCGGATCATTTTCCCCAATTCGAGGTACTCTTGGGCGCAGTTCAGGCGAGGCGGTGCGAATTCGTATTTACCGACGTTGTAGAAATCCTCGATCCTCGCGAGACCGCTCACTACAATTGGATTCGTTATCGTCTGCAGGACTGGAGTTCGGGTTGAGAATGTGACTTACGAGGAAGAGAAGTGGCTGGAAAACCACTTTACCCATCGCTTTGGTCCAGAAGCGCGGTTCCTGTCATGTCACATTACATAGATGACGGGTCTGATTTTTTGTGTTTTTTCCTTGCCTTGGCCGCATCCATCCTGTCGGCAGTAATCAAGCACTAGGAGGAGCGAGAGAGCCGGGAGTTCCTCAATCGGTACCACTGGCTCACACGCCGCTATTCCGAGTCGAGCCCGTACCGCTCCGGTGACTGGCCGTTTGTTGAGGAATCAATCCTCAACAAGGCGTGGGAACTTAAGAGAAAAAACGACGAGAAGGTTGAGCGGTATCGGCTGGAGCGCGAGACCGTATACCGCACCGGACTAGAACGGG
Organism: Bryobacterales bacterium; assembly: GCA_038225555.1. Taxonomy (GTDB): domain Bacteria; phylum Acidobacteriota; class Terriglobia; order Bryobacterales; family Bryobacteraceae; genus JANXQZ01. The sequence goes on along the minus strand of JBBRRB010000096.1, from coordinate 4,157 downwards.
CCAAACTCTCGCTGATGGAACGTACGCCTGAAGCGGCTGAGTTCGCTGAAAAGCGACTACACGACCTTGGGTTCGAGAAGCTGATTGAAGAGCAGACCGTGACCTACCAGATGCTGCTAGATGATGATCACGTTGTAATCGCTAATCCTTGCAAGCCAGAGAGGCTGGAGTTTACCGCGTTTCGAAAACGCCTTACGGGAGGGAAGAGGCAATTGACCAAGTTCGAAAGCGTCTATCCCGATTTTTACGTTCTCGATAAGTGGAAGAATAATCTGTGCGCAAAGTTGCACGAGTGGATCGGTGCCACAATCGCGAAGTCGGCAGGTTAGGCCATTCCCAAAATACCCAGTGCCGTTACGACAAAGCGCGTGATCGCCGCCAACATCGTTGTATCCTTATGTATCTACAAACGAGGTACAGTAGAGAGGAAGGCCATGAATGGCCGCGAGATTGAATTTGATTGGGACGAGGCGAATATTGGCCACATGGCCCGCCACAGCGTTCTGCCAAATGAGGCGGAACAAATCGTCCTCAACGATCCGGTGGATCTTGGGATGGAAATCGTCGAAGGGGAAGAGCGTTACCTTAATCTCGGGGCGACGGTGGAAGGTCGCGTTCTTCTTGTCGTGACCACATGGCGCGAAGATCGCATACGCGTCGTGACGGCTTTTGAGCCCATCAAGCGGCTCATTCAGTTTTATTACCAGGAACGAGAGAGGTAATCCACTAAAATGGCCAAAAAACAACCGCACTTCAAGACTGAGACACAGGAAGCCGAGTGGTGGGCGAACAATCAAGATCTCATCGCGAACTGCTTCGAGCAAGCCAGGGCGGTGGGTAAACTCGGCAAAGGAACTGTGGCGCGAGTTGCCGGCGAACGGGACAAACAGGCCGGAACGTCGCCAACCATCACCATCCGGCTAGCGGAAGATGACCTCGCGCGAGCGAGGGTTCTGGCCGCCGAGAAAGGGTTGCGGTACCAGACGTATCTCAAAATGCTTCTTCATCAGGCTCTGAATTCCGAGGAGCATAATGGGAAACGCCTGTAGGCCGAAAGTTTACCTTCAGCCATCAGTACGCAAATGGCACGTTGAGAACTTGAAAACCTGAAATCTGGGCGAACAGTTGTTTGCTCTCAATGCCAGGCTGGAGGCAAAAAGTTCTAAAAGCATCCACGAGGGGGAGCCACATATTCCTGCAACGCTCCCGAGTCGCTTCGGTTGACTGACCGACGGTGCAAATGCGCTGAAATGGCCAACTGGGGGTCGAATGCTCTCTCTAACCGGGCGATGTTGCGTGCGGCTTGTTCGGCTAGGCCAGTCGGCAGCCTTTCTAGCCCGGACTCTCAGGCTCTCAGGTACGTCGTACACTTCTGGTTAACAGCACCGGAAGCGCGTCAATTCTGCGCGCGATTATTACGTGAGGCCAAGTGCCTGGGCAGCATCCGCTCAAGCGGCGAATTGGCATGCGCTATTCGAGCTGCGAAACCCGTTTAGGCAGGCTATAAGCATCAGTTCCATTTCACATAAGTGTGGGAGTGTCCCTGACTTGAGCAGGTAACGTAGAAGGTTGGCTTTGAATCCGCTGAAGGAATGTCTTCGGGCTTATAGCAATTGGGGTTGTTCATAAGACAGTCAAGCATCATCGCCTGTGTAGCCATGTCGCTCAACAACTGCTCAACGGCCTCGGTCGTCAAACAGGACAGCGCGGCGGCGGCTTCTGTGCCATTTCCTTGAGGAACGCCGTCTACCACGAGCCCTCCGCCTTGTCCTCCGAAGGACCCAAATGCTTTATTCACTCTATTTGCCTGCTCGTGTGTCATAGCTGTCTCCTAGTATTTGATCAAGATAGCCCAGATAATCTAATCGTCATTTGGGTCGCCGTTACACCTATTGTAGGGGGGAACTGGTCTCTATTTCACCAATACGCACTGGGTCTGGAGCGGGTGGAGGCCAGCAACGCGTCGCTCGGCCAGGCACGAACGCTGGCGGTCGAATCGTAAGTCTATTCCGGCGGTTTGATTGGCCCGCCGGCGCTTATGCCGGGTCGCGGTCCCAGACGCGGCCGTTCTTTGCGGTCTTGATGAACTCCGAAATGCCACCCTTGGCTTCGTCGAAGTTCGTGACGCCTAGTTGGCCCATCACGTCTGCCTTACCGGCAGTCCCCGGTACGCCGGAAAGGCCAATCGCTTTCAGATGGCGGAACGCGTCTCGCAGGAATTGAACGGCGTCAGGGACTTCCGACATCCGGGTGTCCCCTTCTTTGCCGGCCAGCACGACGACGGCGTCGTAGAAGATGGAGGGCGAAGCGTTCAGCGCGAGATCTACCGCATGTTTCTTCTTGGCGCTGTCCATGACGCCTCCATCAGCGAACACAGAGCATTGGCTGTTCTGGAGCACGGTCTGCCCGCCCAGAGGACCTAGGGAGAAATTACTTCCGGTATCGTCCGCCAAGCCAACCTGATTGGTGCCGCGGCCAACCAGGATGTAGCACTGGCCCACGGCCGAAGGACTACCGCTGAACAGCACCTGCGACCCAGAGGTGTTCGGGTATCCATTCGGATCGAAATAATAGTAAGGACAAAATCTCGCCTCGATCCCCTTCGGAAGGGCTTTTTAGGTGGCCGACCGACAGCCAGGTCCACGCCCGAACCACGTTTGCCTGAAAGCCTCGAAAGAGAGGGTGTCCATGCAAATGCTTGGAACGGGCAATCCCTCGTAAACACGTGTCTTAACGAGAGAAGTTTTCGAGGGATTGCATGGCTGGCCTTGAAGTAGCCGAAATTGGCCCGGCTAGTTCTTTTTGCGTTTGACAATGATTGTCCTTTGGATTGCGCCCTGTTACTCTCTTCGGAAGGGAGTGTAAAGAGATGGGGAAAACCTGGTCCGGGAAGGTAGTCTTGTTTTTGGCTGTGATGATGGCGCTGGCCGGGCCGGCATCCGCGGAGTTCGCGTATGTGGCGAATGATCTATCCAACAACGTTTCGGGCTACACGATCAACGCTGCCACCGGTGCGCTGACGCCCATTGCCGGCTCGCCTTTCCCGGCGGGCACAAACCCTGTTTCTGTGACGGTGGACCCCACCGGCAAGTTCGCCTATGTGGCGAATTCAAGCTCCGACAATGTTTCCGGCTACACGATCAACGCTGCCACCGGTGCGCTGACCCCCATCGCCGGCTCGCCTTTCCCGGCGGGCACGACTCCTCGATCTGTCACGGTGGACCCCAGCGGCAAATTCGCGTATGTGGCGAATCAGGGCGGCAATGTTTCGGGCTACACGATCAACGCTGCGACCGGTGCGCTGACGCCCGTCGCCGGCTCGCCTTTCCCGGCGGGCACGGGTCCTATTGCTGTCACGGTGGACCCCAGCGGCAAGTTCGCGTATGTGGCGAACTTCGGCTCCAGCGACGTTTCGGGCTACATCCAAAGGGCAATGGGGCAAGGTGCACCGACGCCGTTGAAATTATCTGAGTACCTCGAACGGCAGAATTCACCTACCAAGCCAGCCTTGTCCTCGCGGCATTCACAGGCTGGCGTGCCAATTGCGCACTTATCCGCTACTGGCAGTCCCAATGATTAATAGGACCAATGATTGTGCAGTATTGGAGCTTAGGAGATAACTTTGCAGATAACTCGAACCCTTGCTTTGCTCGTTCCGTGCCTTTGCGCCATGGTTGCGTTCGTGCCAGTAAGAAGTCGTAAATAAATAAGTTTTACAGCTAGCGTTACTTGTTCGGATGAATGGTGTAGTTCCATTCGCCATGGAAGTTGTCGGGCTTCAGATTGACATGGGCAAACTCTTCATCCGTGATCTTTCGCCCAACTGGGTACTTACGGTGATCCAGGCGGCAGGTCACCTTTCAAGCCCTTGGCCGTCGTCGTCCCGGCGATCAGCCGCACCACCGTCTCGTAATCGCGCAGCGGCTCACCGCGCCAGTTGGACGAGATGAAGGAGAACAACCTGTGCTCCACCTTGTTCCATTTGCTCGTGCCTGGCGGGAAATGGCAGACCGTTAGGGTTCTGTTGCGAAATTCTGTTCAAAGCAGTTCGGTAGAATGAGACCCGTGCCGATCACCCCGGAGAACCCGTTCCACTGGCGACAGTATGAACCTGAAGTCATCCTTTGTTGCGTACGTTGGTACCTGGATTTTCCGCT
>JBBRRB010000095.1:0-16307 GCA_038225555.1 Bryobacterales bacterium | reverse complement strand
GCAGCGGCCAGGTGTTCGGTGGTTCGGATGTATTCGGCAACACCACCGGCGCCATCCCGATCTCTTCAAACGGCTTGAGCGGTAGCCTCAACGGAGGCGTCGCCGGTTCGAACGGCATCGGCACCAGCGGTAACCCCGCTACCAAAGGCACCGGCCTCAACCTGTTTGGCAATCCCGAGACGGTGTTCAAGAACTTCCGCCCGGTCAACATCTCGACCGACGGACGCCTTGGACGCGGCGTCATCCGCGGCTTGTCGAATTTCAACCTCGACATGTCGCTCGGCAAGCAGATCGTGATCTACGAACGCCTGAAGCTCGGCTTCAGCATGGAAGCCTTAAACGTTCTCAATCACCCCATCTTCAACGACCCTTCGTTGAGCCTCCAGACTCCCGCCAGCTTCGGCGTGATCACCTCGCAAAACACCCTCAACGGCTACGGCCCCCGCAAACTCCAGATGGGCCTCCGCCTCGACTGGTAGTCAGCCCGGCCACAGCAAACAGCAACCGCGGGCCGCAAGGCCCGCGATTTCCTTTCGAGGAACCCGTGCGATCTAAAAAAACCGGACGCGGCGTGTTGGTTCCTTCCAACCTGATAATATCTTCGCGGTTTCTCCTCGTCTCTAGAGAGAAACCATAGACTGCACAAGCGCGTAGCTATGTAACACTATAAAGCGCAATGGCAGTCGACTACATCATCGCCCTCCTGATCGCCGAAAGAGACAAACTGAACAGGGCAATAGAAGCGCTCGGCAGTCCCGCGAAACGGAGCGGTCGACCGTTAAAGAATGCGGACGCAGCCGTCGCCGCAGCAAGCCCAAAGGCACGCAAGAAGCGAAACTTCTCACCAGAACAACGAGAAGCAGCAAGACAACGAGCAAAAGCAATGTGGGCGAAACGGAAACGAACCAAGAACAAGCCTGATTCGAGATCCAACCACGCGAAGGTCGTTTCACACTCAGAGGGCGGCCAGACAGCCGGGGTGCAGGTTTGAGGCACAGATTACCTGCGTACCGTTTCCGCCCCTTCCACCGCATTTCTTGTTCTTGCCGTTCAGTGGAGTATCGTACGCACCGCTTTCCCTTCAGCGACGAGTCGTCTTCAGACACGCGAGGCCACGGTATCAGCGTCGTGATCGATAACCACACGGAAGAGCGACATAACGAGTCGGCGAGAAGCAGTAACTAAATTGGAGAACGCCATCAACGGCGGGTTATCAAGGAAAACGAGGTAAATCAGATTTCGGCAGGATTGCTAAGTTGTTAAGAAGTTGGAGCGGGAGACCGGGGTCGAACCGGCGACGTCCAGCTTGGGAAAATGGCTGTCGATTGTAAATAAAAGATTTAGGCGTCAACGGCGCTGTTTTCTGGTCACATAAGTCTTTTGTTGTCAAGAAGGCTTAAGCCACGTCCCCATTTTGAAGGTAAACAAGGTAACGTATTGACCGACGTTGTCGGCCCACCGAAAAAGTAATATCCACATCGCTCGCGCGATTGCGAGCGAGCGGTGACGCACCTGCGTTGGGCGCATAGCGACCCGCTCCAAAGCTTCTATAGGTTTTCCTCCACTTTCAAGATTTTCAACAACTTGGGGAATCTGCTTTTCGCTCAACCCAAGTCGGCTCAACGGGTGGGGTTTTGGCACGGTTTTGCCACGGTGGTGTACGAGCCAAGTCGGCCCTCTCTGATTGTCCGGACGGTGTCTGGATCTTTGATACCCGCCGCCTCTTAGTCACAGTACGGTTGAGATTGTACTCATTCAAACTGCTATTCAAGTCAGCGCGGACGAAGGCTTCGCCGGCCGCATCACCCTGCACTCTCTGCCCCAGTCTCAACCCTTCTACCGGCGCTACATGAACGATCTGGGGATCGATTCAACTCGCGAAGAACAGCTTTGCTACTTCGAAATGACCGAACAGTAGGCCAACGACTTTGCTGAAAGGAGACCATCGTGAACGACTATGCAATGAGTGACGACCTCTTTCGTCAACGGGCGCTAGAGGAGGACGGGTGCATGATCACCGCTGTCGGAGCAGGGCTGGCGAAGGAGATGACTTTCGACGGAGTAAACGTATCGCTAAACGAAGAACAGCGGCGATTCGTCCAGGGCAAGATTCAGGAAGGCCAATTCCGATCGGTGAACGATCTCTTTCAAGAGCCTCTTCGGATTCTGGAAAGCTACGATCGTCTCAAGACCGTACAAATCCGAGATCTGCGCGCCCGAATCAGCGATAGCATCTCGGCTGTGGAACGAGTCGAAACAAGTAGACGAGCGGCAATTTGTAGAGAATCTGATCTCGCGATTGCAAGGCGGGGAGCCGAACAGGAAAGCTGGATAGCCCGCGCCTTTCCGACGGCGAGACAAGGTGCAGAAGGGCGCGGAAGCTGATCGACGGCAGCCGACCGAATCTGTTCGTGTCGGCGAAGATCGAGGCAGCGACTGGGGACAAGACAGCCTACATCAAGAAACGCACTTTCGACAAAACAGCTCTGTAACAATACGTTTTCCTGTTGACTCTACCCGAGGCTCAAGTCTGAGTTTTTGCTCCTCCATCGGCAGAAGATAAATCGGTGCGTGCCAGATCCGGGGAAAGAGGAAGCAATATCTTCGAAACAGGACGACGCGGCTCGAATCGTCTAAGATTCGGCTATGCCCCGATTTCGATTGGATCTCCATGAGCTACCGCGCTGAACTTGAGAACTTGAACCGTCCCGCTCGCCCAAACCCGGTCCCGCTCGCCGTATCTTGATTGTCGGTGGGGTGGCGGGAGGCGCGTCGTGTGCCGCGCGACTCCGGCGGCTTGACGAGTCGGTGGAGGTCGTGATCTTCGATCGCGGGCCCTACGTGGCCTTTGCAAACTGCGGACTGCCGTACTATATCGGCGATGTCATTGCTGATGAGCGAAAGCTGCTCGTCGCATCGCCCGAAATGTTCCGCGAGCGGTTCAATATCTGCGTGCATACGAACACAGACGTAACCGGCATCGACCGTTCTGCGCGTACGATCAGCGTACGCGATCTCAACACCGGCGATAGCCGCACCGAGCGTTACGACGCGTTGGTCCTGTCACCGGGCGCAGCGCCGATGCGGCCTCCATTGCCCGGGGTAGACCTGCCTGGCGTTTTCGCGGTTCGCAACATTCCGGACTCCCGCCGTATCCGTTCCTGGATTGCCGATCGCCACGCCAAGACCGCCGTCATCGTTGGCGGCGGATTTATCGGATTGGAGATGGTCGAGAACCTGATCCATCGCGGACTCTCCGTGACCGTGCTGGAAAAGCTGCCTCAGGTCATGGCTCCGCTCGACCCTGAGGTAGCGGCCGCACTCATGGAGCACCTGATCGCAAAGGACGTGCAACTCCATCTAGGCGACGGGCTGGTTCGCATCGACGAGGGGTCAGGCGGCCGCTTGATCGTGGTCGCGGAGAGTGGTGCCAGTTTTCCATCCGATCTCGTTATCCTCGCCACAGGCGTGCGGCCGGAGAACGATCTGGCCAAGGCAACCGGCCTCCAGATCGGTTCGCGAGGTGGCATCGTCGTCGATTCGCAGATGTGCACTTCCGATCCGGAGATCTGGGCTGTCGGCGACGTCGTCGAAGTGCCGGACGTGCTGACTGGTCAAGATACCGTGCTGCCGCTGGCGGGCCCAGCCAATCGCCAAGGTCGGGTGGCGGCCGAATCCATCGCCGGCCGTCCAACGAATTTTCGCGGAATACAGGCCACGGCAGTTGCTGGTGTGCTGGGCCTGACCGTTGCGTCCACCGGCGCGAGCGAGAAGGGATGGCGGCGTGCTGGCGTGACGAGCTTCGAAAAGGTGTACCTTGACCCCGGCCACCATGCCGGCTATTACCCGGACGCCCACCCGATTCATCTAAAGCTGCTATTTTCGGTGCCTGACGGCCCGCATACTCGGTGCGCAAGCGATTGGACTGGAAGGCGTGGACAAGCGTATCGATGTGATCGCGACCGCGATTCAATTTCGAGGCACCGTACACGATCTGGCCGAAGCCGAGCTATGCTATGCCCCGCAGTTCGGTGCAGCGAAAGACCCGATCAACCTCGCCGGTATGCTGGCCGAGAATGTTCTGAATGGAGACATGCCCCTGGCCGACTGGCTGCAATTGGATCGCACCGACGCGTTGCTGGTCGACGTCCGCGAGGTTGGCGAATTTACCGATGGGCACATCCCAAACGCAATCAATTTGCCGCTCTCTCAGATGCGCGACCGCCATGCCAAACTGCCGGCAAATCCGGAAATCTGGACCTATTGCCTTGTTGGACAGCGGGGGTACTTCGCCACCCGGTTCCTGGCGCAGCACCAACGAATCGCTGCCCACTCAATCGGCACGGGTTGCTGGCCATGTCTTTCGTCTGCGTCAGCCTCTCGCTGATTATTCGGGCGACGAACCAACGCCACCAGAGGTAGTTTAATGCGATGACAGCCTTTACTGGCGACCCGGTCAGCATATGCCAGAGCGTCCAGCTAGTTAGAATGAGGGACCGGGTGCTTCTATGAAGGAAACGATCAGCGGAAAATACCTTGCGATTCTCGCCCTAACAGCAGCCGGAATCCTGTTTGTCGGCGGGCGCTTTCGGCCGCGTCCCGCGGAAGCGGCACCCTCGCCTACGGAGACCGCGATACTCCAGCAGAGTGTTCGGCGAGATCAGGCGGCCGGGATCGGACAATATCTGGCTAGCCGCGCAGCGGAATTGGCGGATCAGGCGGTCTTCCTTCCCTCACGTGGGATGAGCGGCGTTCGCTACGAATCGCCTTCGAAAGTGTTGACGGTAGATGGTTCGGGCGAATTGATTGAGCCGGTGCTGCTGGTTGCCGAGATCTCCTCGAACGTGAAGCCAGCACCGGTCGTAACTTCGCAGCGGAACTCCGACAATTGGGTGCTGATCGTCGGACGCTCATCAAACGGCCAACCGCTATGGACGGCCGTTATACAAGGCGTGAAGAAGACGGCAATTTGCAACGACGTGACTTATCAGGAACTGGTTTTGAATGTGACGCTTGATAAGTCGTTCGCAGGAGCCGGGGCGTTTGACCTCGATGGAAACTTGGCAGGCATCGTGATGCCGTGTGGCGGATCGCTCCATATTGTCTCCATCGGGAGCGTTCCCGATCTGCTGGCCAAAAGTACCGGCTCAGACAGGGTGTTCGTGGAAAAGTTTGGCTTCCGAGCGGCTCCCCTTCCACATGACTGGCAGGACATGTACCCACGGTTAAATGGATTGATCATCACAGACGTTTGGCTGGGGCGGTGGGCCGATCGAAACGGCCTGCTGCCAGGAGACTTGATCATCACAGAAGAACCGATGCTGCAAGAGATGACGATGGGAACCGAACTCAAAACAGTACGGTCGGGGCGCCCGGGCATCGGTCGCGTGAAAGCGGAGTTAGCCGGCAACGACACCGGCATCGAGGTCCTTCCGGTCCCATCTCCCCTTCCACAACTGCTCATCGCTCACGGATCCGTCGCGGAACGGGCAGGATTGCGTAGTGGAGACCATTTGGTTTCGATTCTGGGCCAGCGAAATGCCTCAATTTCGACGCTGTCGAAGATGCTGGCGGCACCAAGCGGGAGTCCCGTCCGGATTGTTTACGAGCGTGGCAAAAGGCGCAGTGTCGTGGAAGTGCCGCATGAATGAACTGGCGTCGCTGGGCGTCATTCTGTTTTTCGCGTTGCTGGCGGGTCACTTGGTAAAGTTCCTGCGGGTGCCGGAGGTGACCGGTTACCTTCTCGCGGGCGTAGCCGTGGGACCGTCCTTCTTGGGCTGGATCACCCACGACAATCTGGAGACCTTGCAGGTTTTTAGTCAAGTGGCACTGGGGCTCATCTTGTTTTCAATCGGTTCGGTGTTTGAGTTCTCGAGGTTTCGAGCGATTGGACGGCAAGCGCTGATTGTAACTGCGGCGGAATCGCTGTTCTGCGGAGTATTAGTCACTGGCGGTATGCTGCTCGCCGGACAACCTTGGCATGTGTCTTTGCTGCTGGGCGCTATCTCAATGGGAACGGGAGCAGCCTCCACGTTGATGGTGATTCGCGAATGCAACGCTCAAGGGAACCTCACGGAAACACTGACCGGCGTGATAGCACTGAACAATATCTTCTGCCTGGTTTGTTTCAGCCTCGTGATTTCGCTTATTGACTTGACCTCGCGGACGGGACAACCCTTCGGGCAAGCGATCTTTGCATCATTGTTCCCTTTGGCCTGGCAGATGATCGGGTCCCTCGCGCTCGGTTTTCTCATCGGTCTGCTGCTCAGTCTGTGGGCTCAACACGTGGTTGAACACGGCGAGATGCTGATTCTCATGGGAGGTTCGGTTCTGCTATGCGTCGGATTTGCCCAATGGTTGGATCTGTCGCCGCTGGTTGCTAGCCTTGCCGTGGGCGCAACTACTGTGAACGTCTCTAAACGCAGTCAAGGCCTTTTCACAAGCCTGTCCCGAACGGATCCGCCCTTATACGCGATCTTCTTTGTGATCGGCGGTGCGGACTTGAACTTGGCATTACTCGCGAGCCTGGGAGTTCTTGGGCTGGTCTATGTCGTCGGCAGGGCTGCCGGAAAATTCATTGGCTCGCGCTACGGAGCCCGCAAAGCAGGGCTCGACTTGCCGACACAGAAATGGATCGGCTTTGCCATACTCGCACAAGCGGGCCTAGCTATTGGATTGGTTCTGATCGTGAACCAGAAATTTCCGGAGGCAGGAAGAACCGTGACGACAATCGTTCTCGCCTCTGTCGGGATCTTTGAATTGATCGGCCCTCTAGCCGCTCGTTTCGCTTTGGTTAGAAGCGGAGAAACACGCCCTGATCTACCACCTGAGTCCCTGGTTTTGGACTAGTGTCTAGTCGCTCCAGTTTGAGGCGCTCCAAATATGCAAAGCTGGTTCAAGTCTTCGAAGGTGGCTCGGCTAGCCTTTGTGTCACTGTCGATGGCCGCATCCAGCGCCTTTACAGCTTGGTTTTACGATCATTACCGGCTGAGAACTATTCCTTCTCTCTCCTGCCGCATCCCCACGAGTTTTATCGAAAATGGAACACTCGTCATCCGCGTTCCGGGAAGCCATCTGGTGGGAGAACTCGCGCATTACGAAGACGAGCTGTTTGCGTACATGATGTTCGACTACTTAAGGTCCAGGCCTAGTTTGGCGCACAGAGAGTTCCTGTTGACGCATTCGCTCCGAGACGGAAAGATCACGTACACTCTCAAACAGGTGTTACCGAATGACTTCATCTTGGGACCCTCGCAGTTGTACGAGTTGACGAGCGACTTTCCATTCCTTACCCCCGATTGGGCATTTGTTGACGACCGGGTGCTGCAAGGTCAACGAGCCCAAACCCAGAACTTTGTTAGCGCATACAACTTCCCCACCTACAAGAAGCTGGAACAACTCTCCCCAAAAAATGTGGTGGCTTACGCGCGGCGATTCATCCGCTTTAAATCCAGCACGGATCCGCGCATTCGCCGCCGGATTGAGCCAGTCCCGCATGCCCTCACATCGGATGAAGCGCAACAACTCGCTGAGGATATCGTCCGAATCGCCCAATTTTATGACCTTCCTTTGGATTTCTTCCTCGGAATTGGAGCGATGGAGAACAATTATATGAACGTGAAGGGGGACCTCGGGCACGCGGTTTGGAAGAGACATGCTGCCAAAGACGACATCATTCTTCGCCGCCGCGGAAACCGGGTCCTGGTTCTCAACGAGTCATCCGGAGTCTGGCAGATCACCCGCGAAACGCTACAATACGTTCATTCGCTTTACCTACGAGACAAGCGGGACTACGCCTTGCTTCCGGAGCATCTCCGCCCTCCAAAAGACTTAGACGTTGCCGGTCTCGACCATCGGGTTCTCACCACATACGCGGGTCTCTTGTTTCGAGATTTACTCGACCGCTTTCAAGGTGACGTGGGCACGGCGGTCGGCGCATACAATGGTGGCCCAGGCAATCCAAACCCGAAATACGAAGCTGGAGTCCGGACTGTGGCTGACTATGCCCGGAAGATCCTGGAACAGGCGGCGGCACTACGGGGGAAACGGGTTGTAGACATGCAATTCCTGCGGGCGCGAAACTCTGCTGTGAGATGAATGCGTCGCTATGCCAGATGCACTGCCGCAGGGGCACATACCCCACGGACGATATATTCAAGATGGATGCAGATGTGGATCAGTTCAATCTAATGGAGGTCAACAGCTATCGACGTGCCGTTCTAAGCTACGCAGCCCGGGCCATCACCTTAGGTGGCCTGGGGTGGAAAGAACTGATCTGGCAACTCGTGAAAAGAATCGTCGCTCACGACATGCTTGGCCGCGCAGCCCAACTCTCCTATTACTTTCTGCTGGCGCTCTTCCCATTACTGATCTACGTGTCCGCAATTGTAGGGCGCCTCTTCGCCCAAGAAAGGGGCTTGTACTTCCGAATGGTGTCATACCTGCAGAACGTCATGCCACCGTCGGCTTTCGAATTGCTGTCCGGCACGCTCCGGGAAATTACCCAGCAGGCAGTTGGAGGAAAGGTAACATTTGGACTGGTGGTTAGCCTCTGGATCGCCTCTTCAGGAATGGAAGCGATCATTAAGGGATTGAATGTCGCGTATGATGTATCCGAGGCTAGATCCTGGTGGAGGCGCAGACTCGTGGCCATCGCATTGACTGGCTGTTTGGGAGTGCTGATTGCCGCAGCTGTATTCGTGATTCTGGCAAGTAACGGGGTGGCGGATGCCATTGGTGGCTATGTTCCTGCCTTCGCACAAATCGGCCGACTCTCGACCGCGGTGCAGTGGCTCGTCGGCATTCTCTTTCTCCTGCTAGGGCTGTCTCTTGTGTTTAGATTCGGGCCCAATCTCCGGCGGCCTCGTTGGGAAGCGAACTTGCCCGGCGCGATTGCGACCTTGCTCTGCTGGCTTGGTGCGTGCGTTATTTTCAAGTTCTACCTGCGAACCTTCGGCTCTTTAGATAGGACCTACGGATCTCTCGGGGCGGTGATCGCTCTTCTAATCTGGCTTTACGTTTCCGGCGCCGCCGTCCTGGTCGGTGGAGAATTTAATTCAATCATCTGGCAAGCGGAATTGCGTAGGCGAGGCCCCGCGAGTTAAGAGGGCACGATGGACATGGATAAAGGAAAAGGAAGGGATAACGCGAATGACAGAACGAGTTCAAGCCGGCCGCCGGAATAGGTGGATCCTCGCTGTAGCACTTCTGGTTGTAGCCTTTCTGTTGGGATTTGTCCCGCAATATCTCAACAACGCTCGCGCATCAGTGGATTTGCAGGCCCGCGATCAGCAAATCGTACAATTGCAGCGACAGGCAACGCTTTCGCGGCTGCGGGATCTGGCGAGCTTGCTGTATCTTGAAACCACCCGCAAGAACTACGGAATAGCAAGTCAACGTGCGAGTGCCCTATTCGACCTTATCCGAGCGACCATTAACGATGGCCCAGACGCCGCACTCAAGGATGGACTAGCGACCACTCTTGCTCAGCGGGACGAAATTGTATCCAAGCTGGCCAAACCGGACCCTGGTGTTGAAAGGGACGTCCAGGACCTGATGGACCGGCTGTACCAGCTCACATTCAAATGAGTCTGGAAGTCTATTTACACGGGAAACGATCTCCCGTCCAGCCATCGCGGTTCGGGGCCAAGGCCGCAGTGTGGCAATACGCAATCAAAGCACTGTCTTCAATCGCAAGAGACAATGGGCTTCTCCGCCTTCTTTCTCCCCGTGCGCCGGTGCAGTCAACGGCGGAGGCTCCGGCGAGGATCATCGATCCGATGCGATGGTCGACGATAGTGACGCCGGGGACCCTAAACCCGCGTCGTACGAGGGAGCGCGCCACAGTCCCGGTGCCGCAGCACACGTCGAACACTCGCGCGCCAGGTGCCAACCGAGTGAGCAGTAACCGATTGAGCATGGCGAGTAGGCCGGGATGGTAGTGCTCACACCAGTGCTTACAATAAAACTCTGCGATCAGGCTGTAGTCTGGCCTGCCGTCCGTGGTGAGATGGGCCATGATGTCCATTTGCGATCCCCTTAACTCAGTGGAGCAAAAAGCACAGTACCGGGTTGAAAAATCGTGAGCTGCCGCCGGCGCAACCGTCATAGCGCTACGATAAAGGAGCGTCCAAAGGAGGGCGGGGAATGAATTATGTTGCGCTAGGGATTGCATGGCTGGTGATCTGCACTGCTCCGGTGTTCGCGGATACTTCAGCAGAAAGACTGGACGAATCAGCGGAAGTTCTCAAAGCAGCTATGGATGCGCCGGACCAAGGCATTCCCCGAGATCTGCTTGAAAGAGCAAATTGCGTAGTGATTGTGCCAGGCGTTAAGAAGGCAGCGTTTATCGTTGGAGGAAAGTATGGAAAGGGTTTTTTGCTCTGCCGGAAGGCTAACGATACCGGATGGGGGCCTCCGGCTGCTATTCGGATGGAAGGCGGTAGTGTCGGATTTCAAATTGGTGCATCAGAAACCGATGCCGTGATGCTCGTTATGGAGCCTAGCGGAAAGACGGCGCTTCTGCAGAGCAAATTCACACTCGGTGGAAGCGCTAGCGTCGCCGGTGGACCCGTAGGCCGCTCCAGTTCGGCAATGACGGATGCTCAGATGAAAGCCAAAATTCTCTCCTACTCACGGTCTCGCGGCGCGTTCGCCGGGGTTTCTCTTAACGGCTCCACGCTTCGACAAGATCTTGATGACAACAAGGAGCTTTATGGAAGGAAGCTGACGAATCGCCAAATCCTGACCGGCAAAGTCTCTCCGCCGGCTGCTGCATCCAAATTGATCTCGATGCTAAATAGGTTGTCACGTCATGAACAATAAAGCACGCCGGCGGGCAAGCGAATGGATGGCGCTGGTTCTGCTCGCAGGTGTTCTCTTTCCGATCAATGCAAATGCGCAGCAGTTGCCGGTCCGGGAGATGCACGTGCAACTCGCCGCGGGTTTCAACACAGTGGAGGGGAGGCTGATTACGGCTGGCAATAGCATCGTCTTTCTGGACGACAGCCAGCCGCAAGCTTCGTTCTTCGCGACTCGTAGTCAAATTGAACAGGTCAGCGCCGGCCAGGGGCAAGCGTTGATTATCCAGTTCAGAGAACCCATTCGAGATCGGGAGGGCGAGAGGATGCGGGTGGAGTTTCGAGTTTCGCCCCAAGATAGCGATACGCTGAGAGCGTGGTTCAGCCAGACGGGTTCCGCCGGGGTGGAGGGCAGGAAGGTGGAAGAACAATCCGGCGCATTCCCGACCTACTCCGCAAGGCGCGATAAATTTATTGGTGGCGACAACGGACGGTTGGTAGTGAAGAGCGACCGGCTAGCCTTCGAAGCGAACAGCGCAGAGGCGTCGCGTGAATGGCTGTTCTCTGACATCCGGGAAATCAAGCAAAAAGGGCCTTATCGTCTTGAGATCCAGCCGTTCACTGGCGACAAATACAGCCTCGAATTGCTGGGCGGTGGAGGAATGGCTCGGGAGGATTTCAAGCGCCTCGCCGACAGCATTGCGCGAGCTCGATCTAACCGCTAGGCAGTGAATGGCTTGGTGGGTCCGCCATTTTCAAGTTCTACCTGCGAACCTTCAACTCTTTAGATAGGACGTACGGATCTCTCGGGGCTGTGATCGCTCTTCTGAACCACCACAACTCATCTTCGCTCAGCGCCGGATCGCCAGCTTGCTGCCGATGAAACCAAGACCGCCAGTTACGATGACTCGCTTCCGCTCGAAACGCCTCGGCACTATTCATGAGCAACCCCATTGCAGAAATCGATGGCAGCTGGCTGTGCTCGGGCCTCTGTGCCGGTAGTCAGAATCGCGTTCTGCGCACTCAATTTGAGGGCAAATTCACCGATCACGGGCGAATAAGGAAAGCACTTGGCGTAGATGGGTCCTGGGGATTGGCGGGCAGTACGCAGAAGTTCCTCCGTTGGCTTGGCTCGCAGAAGATACTGGTCGTGCTTCACGGTGGCAACGTAGCCGGACTGTTGCACGACGATCACACCAGCGGCGATGGTAGCGATCCATCCCTGGTTGCGGTTCACACTCCACGCGCGTAGCGTGATTAGCCAGGCAGCGACGATCAGGGACAGCGCGACGCTGGCCAGATAGGTGTGACGGCTGGGAACCCGGGGCATATAGGTTAGGAAGCCATAGGGCAGTAGAGTGAGAATCATCCAGGCCGCGGAAATCATCAGAAGCGTGCGCCACTGGGTACTCCTCCAAAGCGCGAAGGAAACCAGGGCCACCACCCCCCAAACCCAGAGCAACCCTCCAGCGCTCCGAGCCAGCACAGCCCAGAACGGCGCACTCAGGGAAAACGTCCCATCGTTGAAATGCAAATGACTGTTGCGTTGCGCAAATGCGAGTGCGAAGTAAACTCCGCTTCCCAGAAAGAATGGCGCGGTCCACCATAGTGTCTTCAACCTTCGCTGCGGTTGAACCAAAACGGCTAGAGCACACAAGGGCGCCACAGCGACGGCGGATTCCTTGGACAAGAGTGCTAACAGGAAACAACCAATGGCGCAGGCATAGGATTTGAGTGAACGCGGGCCCGATTGAAGCCAGTGCACCCAGCATAGAAAGCTGGCTAACGAAAACAAGAACACTAGAAGTTCCGGCACCGCCGCGTACCAGATAACCGCTTCGTTATGCCGCTGACTGACGGCGAAAAAGCAGGCGGCGATCGCCGATACCCTCCACCCAACCGGTCGCCAAAACCCGAGCGCAAAAACGAGAAACGAGTTCACGATGTGGAGTAGCAGACTCGATAAATTGAACACGAATGGGTTCAACCCGAAAGCCCGGTCAGTCCAATGCGTTAGGACCAGCGATGTGGCACGACAGCGATAGAGCGCGTCGTGCAGTAGGGCTGGCCAGTTCGAGACGGGGCCATAGTCACGGCCCAGTTGAATCTGGACATAGTCATCGGCGATAAAGGGCAGGCTAAGAGAGCGCCCGTAAGTCATCAGCGATAGCATGCTCACGAAAAGCAGCATCAGAAGCGTCGCGGTCCAGGGTGGAATCTGAACTCGTTCGGATTTCCGCTTTCCCGTTTCGTCGCGCCGCCCCACAAGCGCTGGGAACGCCACCAGCCGAAAAAAAAGAGTGCAAAGCTGTAACAAAGTACTTGCCAAAGATCGTATGCGGAAGAATTGCGATCGACCCTGTAGCCGTGGGTAATGGCGAACAGGCAACTCGACGACATCCGCACGGCTCAATTCCAGGCTGCGCACGATCTCGATGCAGATCGTGCCTCCGGTGGAGCGTAACTGGGAGAGATCGAGAGCGCTTCTCCGGATGAGGCGGAAGTCGCAGTCGATGTCGCGAAGCCGGATTCGAAAAAGCCAGCGCGCGAACCGGTTGTAGATCGCTCCGATCAACACGCGGTGCCAGGGATCGTTGCGTTCGATTTTATACCCGTTCACCAGGCCCGTTTCCGGCGTAAGCGCTGCAAGAAAGCGGGGGAGTTCCGCAGGGTCGTATTGGCCGTCTCCGTCCGTATAGAAAATAAACTCTTTGCTCGCCGCCGCAAGACCGCTGCGGAGGGCGGCGCCATAACCCCGGTTGCGGCTATGCGTAACGACTCGGAGGTAGGGATGGTAGTCTTGCTGCAGCCGATCGAGAACTTCGCCTGTATCGTCAATGCTGCCATCGTTGACGACGATAACCTCGTAGTCCTGGGCAACTCGGCGGAGCGTCTCCATCGTCGTCGCCAGCAGCCCTGGCAAGGACGAAGCGTCATTGAAGGCCGGGAAGAACACGCTGATACCGGGGGAAAAGCTCAGGGCGTTATCGTGCCCACATAGCGGGTTTCGCGGATTGGCGTTGTTCATCTGGTATCGGTTACATATCCTAACAAAATTTTACAAATTTTGTTGAGGCCGTCATGGCAGACCTAAATGGAATCCATTAGCGTTGTAGCACCTGATCGCTTAAATTATTGAGATGAATGACTTCCGCAGAGAGTGGGCGGCAGTCCGACTGACAGCGGATGCCAGACTCTCCTTAAGATGGGCCACACTCTGGCGGAACGGCAAATCGAGGAAGATCTGGACAAAGCGGATCAGATCGGCGCAGCGGCCGCATCCATGACAGTAGAACAGGTTCTTGCGGACGTTGACATAAAGACGTTGACATAAAAAGGGAAGGATGGGATTCCGGATGCCAGGGGGCACAAACCTACTAATTCCTGCGAGGCAACAGCCCGGCGAGGGTTCCAGTTGTGTTCTGCGATACTCCAGCAAGGGGATGCTCTGTTTGAGCCGTTCCAGATCCATGCACACGGATAAGTTTTCGCCTCCAGCATTAGAGTAAGGAGACGGGGAGCCACGTTTCCAGGCAAGGATGGTGGGTGGCTCGGTTTGTCAAAGCCGAAGGACCAGAAACGAGGGGGAAGCGGGAAAACAGTTTGCCATCGCACCGCTATAAAGGTGTGGAACAGCAGAGTTTCGCCTCTGCTAAGCCGGGCACTTATATCGTGCATCATGCCGCACAGGAAAGAGAACGGCGGCCCGGAGGTATCCAGATTGCGAAACCAACGGCGCAGAGTGGATGGATCGGCCACTCGATCAGGATCTTTGATCGCCGGGGCGGCATCCTCCAATGTGTAACCTTCCACGAAGTACCAACGGAGAGCCTGGCTGCGGGCAATCAGGCTGTAGTGGCAATAGGGCGGGGGAAAAAGGCGGCAAGAACGTGAAGGTTGTCCCACACAGCTCACAGATGCCCCCGCCGAATCTCAATCCAGTCGTGATCTTCGTCATGGGCCTGTTTGCGACGGCGGCCATGACCGATGTTGAATCTTGCAGACAATCGGAGCAATGGCGCAGTATCCGGCCTCCGCCCGCCTCGGCCCAATCGGCAGCGAGGTTGCGCTGCGCGATCGAAAGTGAGATAAACAGAATCGTGCCAGTGGGGGCTCGGCTGGTCACGTTGAACTTGCCAGGAACCAAACGCGCAGACGGGGCCTACCTCCAAAGAAATTCCGACTCGATTAGCCGGTTAATCGCCGAAAGGACACTCTGTCTCTAGCCTTACGACCTTAGCAACGCGACGCCGGTGACGCTCGGCGCCGCTGAAGCGTGCTTGGAGAAATATTCCGACCAACTCCCAAGCAACCGTATTGGTGACCACGCGGCCGCCCAGGCAGATCACGTTCATGTCGTCGTCCTCGACCCCCTGATGGGCCGAGAAGCTCTCATGGATCAGACACGCCCGCACATTGGGCACCTTGTTGGCGGCGATGCACGCACCCACGCCACTACCGCAGATGGCCACCCCGCGATCTACCTTTCCGCGAGCAACGGCACGGGCCAAGGGCACGATAAAGTCCGGATAATCATCGTCCGGATTCTGTTGGCTGGCCCCAAAATCGACTACCTCGTAGTGAGCCTCACGCAACATCCCGGCCAGATATTCCTTCGACTCAAATCCTCCATGATCGGCAGCGATGCCGATTCGTTTCGGGAAATCAGACACTCTTCTGCTCCAGCAACGCAAGTGCCCGCTTGCAGACGTTCTCAACGGTAAAGCCGTACTCGCGCATCAGCACCGGCCCGGGCGCGGAAGCGCCGAAATGATCGAGGCCAATCACCTCGCCAAGATCGCCAACGTAGCGATGCCACCCTTGCGTCGCCCCGGCTTCCACAGCCAGTCGCGCGCGGATTCCAGGCGGAAACACCGAGCGGCGATATTCCGCCGTTTGCACATCGAATAATTCCCAACTTGGCATGGACACGAGGCGCGTCTGAACGTTCCGCTTTTCTAGTTCATGCTGCGCTTCCACGATCAGACCCACTTCCGATCCGGTCGCGATCAAAATGATCTGGGGCTGACCGTTCGATGCCTCGGCCAGGATGTAGGCCCCTTGTTTCAATCCAGCGGCGGAGGCATAGTGGCTGCGGTCTAGGGTCGGTACATCCTGGCGAGTCAGGATCAGCGCGACGGGACGGTCCCGCGACGCAATCGCGACACGCCAGGCCTCCGCGGCTTCGTTCGCATCGCAGGGCCGGATCACGGTCAGGCCCGGAACGGCGCGCAGGTTGGCGAGCTGTTCCACGGGCTGGTGCGTGGTCCCGTCTTCGCCCAGCGCGACGCTGTCGTGGGTGAACACATAGATGACGCGCTGCTTCATCATGGCCGCCAGCCGCATGGGAGGACGCATGTAATCGGAGAAGATCAGGAAGGTCGCTCCGTAGGGGATGATGCCGCCATGCACGGCCATGCCGTTGAGAATCGCGCCCATCCCGTGCTCGCGAATACCGAAGTGCAAGTTGCGCCCGGCGTAATTCCAGCCGCCGCCGCTTGAGCCTTG
>JBBRRB010000094.1:0-16700 GCA_038225555.1 Bryobacterales bacterium | reverse complement strand
CTGGAAGCCTGAGCCCAGCGATGCGGCAGGAGTTCTTCAAGCCGCTTGATGGGGAATTCAGCGATGCGTCCAAGCACGTCGCGGAACCAGGCGAACGGATCGATTCCGACGAGTTCGCAGGAAGATACAAAGCTGCGCAGCACCGCCGCGGTCTTGCCGCCGTTGTCGCTTCCGAAGAAGGTCCAGTTATTGCGGCCCACCGCGAAGCTGCGCAACGACCGCTCCGTGGCATTATTGTCGATCGCCAGATCGCCGTCGGCACAGTAGCGAGTCAGCGCCGTCCAGTTCTTCAGCGTGTAGCCAATCGCCTGTCCCGCCTCGCTCTTGGGCAGCACCTGCTCGCGGATCGTCAGCAGATAGTCATGCAGCTGATTGAGCATCGGACGCGCGTCCTGTTCCCGCATCAGACGCAGGGCTTCTCCGCGCAACCCTGCTTGTCGCGACACCTTCTCCACTTGGTAAAGATGCGCGATCATCGCCAGCACTCCGCCCATGCGCGCCGAATCTTTCTCCAGCGCGTTATGAAAATGGCGGCGCGCGTGCGCCCAGCAGCCCACCTCCACCATCCCGCGCGCCGGGTCGGCAAAGAAGCTGTCGTACACCACGTAAGCATCGGCCTGCGGATGTCCCCGAAAGTCCTTGAGAAACTCTTCCGGTCCCGCGCGCCCACGAGTCGGGGTGTAGTCGTAAATAATCGCCGGATGATTCCGGTCTCCGACGTAAGGCCAGATCCTTCCTTGGCGCGTCTGCGGCAAGTTCCGGTCCAGCACCTTCACCGGCGTGTCATCGGTTCCCACCACTTTCGACGACAGCACAAAATCCTTCAGCTCCCGATACAGCGGATCGAGCAGTGCGGCGCATTGCTTCATCCATCCGCCCATCGTCTGATCGCTCAGTTCCACGCCGAAGCGATGGAAAATCTTTGCCTGCCGGTGCAGCGGAAGATGATCGGCGTATTTCGCCACGATCACCTGCGTCAGCAAACTCGCGCCCGCCGTGCTCTTTTCGATTGCCTGCGAGGGCTTGCCCGCCGTCTTCACCGTGCAGGCGCAGGAATACTTTTTGCACACGTCTTCGATTACGATCAGTTGCGCGGGAATGTACTCATAGCGCTCGCTGGTCTCTTCGCCGAACTCGCGCAGATCCTGCGCACAGACGGCGCAATGCTTCTCCGCTTCGTCCAGGTCGTGCACGATGCGTTCGCGCTTCAGATGCCCAGGCAGGGCACGGCGGCCGCGCGGGTTCGCTTCTCGGTTGTCCGGCGAGGCGGGCGGGTCTTTATCGCCGGGGCCGTTTCCGGTATCGTCGCCCTTCGACAGATCGTCAATGTCCACGCCCTGCGCTTTCAGTTCGGCTTCGAACAGCGACAGTTGTTCTTCGGTAATCTGTTCGCTGCGGCGTCCGCTTCTGGCGGCGAGTAACTGCCGCAGCAGGTTCTCCGTTTTGATCCGCCGCGCTTCGGAGGCATCCAGCTGCGCGATCAGATCGAGCACCATCTGTTGCAGAATATCCGCGCTTTCCGGCAGTTGTTTGCGGTCGATGGGCACTGAAAACATTATCGCGTAAAATGTTCTCCGATGCCACAGCATTATGTGCGAATCTTCAATGTTTATGCGGCTGCGCCGATGCTTCTTTGATATCGTTTCCGACGCTTGGCCTGGCTCAGATCGATGCCCGAAAGAAGCGCGCCTAACTCGGCAGCGGTAATCTCGCGGCGCTTCTCCGCGGGTTCGCCGAACGGCATCGCGTAGGTTCCCTCTTCGAGCCGCTTGGCCCAGACTGCGAATCCGTCGCGATCCCAGTACAGGATCTTGATCCGGTCGCGCCGCCGGTTGGCGAAGACGAACAGATGCCCGGCGAATGCGTCCAGTTCCATCGACTGCGTCACCATCGCGTGCAGGCCGTCGAAGCTCCGGCGCATGTCGCAGGCCGAGACGCAAAGATACACGCGCACGCTGGCCGGCAGGTGCATCATGCGCGTTCCCGCAAGACGCTCAGCACCGTTCGCAAGGTCGCCGCGTCGGTGCCGGGCGCAATGCGCAGCCGGTCGCCCGAGGCTAGAATCAGTTCGACCGGCAAAGCGTCTTTCGCGGCCGGCGCGTTCGTCTCGACAAGTGCGAACCGTACTGGCGGCGTACTCCCGGATAACCGCTTTCGCCAGCTATAGAACGACTGCTCGCCGATGCCGCGTTCCCGGCAGAAAGCACTCACGGATAACTTGCTCTGCTTCTGTTGTTGGATTACTTCCGCCCATCTCGTCTGTCTCGTGGAATCTGCCTCGATAGCTCTCATCCATCCCACTATCGAGCCTGCTGGCGCTCTCGCGCCAGTGGGGTTCATCGGGCGCTTACGTTGTTCAGAAGCTGTAGCAGTCGAGTGTTTTGCCGTCCCCTTGACTTCGCTTGCAATACTACAAACGGCCCAAACCATGCATCAGCCCATTAATGCACTACAAACCGCCAAAAGCAATTGCTATGGATAGCCCCAACCCAAGTATCAAAAACGATAGGATTGTCATCCCAGCGAGCAGGATGTTCGATGGCGGTTTCACACCATTATCCATTGCGGGCTCGCCCTTTTTTTGCAGACCGCCCGAGGGCTCGCTGGATGGTCTCACCGTCACCATGCCGTGCTTCATGTGTCGGGATACCAACCACCAATTGATGGGATACGCGGTGATGAAACCAACAAGAAGAGCCATGGACATAATGAACCAGAATGACGGCCCGGACGGGTGGTGGCTTGCCGCTGTACTTCCCATTGCCAATGTCATCACAGGCACCATGCCGGCCATCAGGCAGTTCATAGACAGCAACTCCGGGAAAAAAGTGCTGGAGAGCGCACGTCGATATGAACCGCCTGCCATGTCCCGCATGAACAGAGATTGGAAGATACTCCATCCGAAGCCGAAGCCCAGAACGTACTCCAGCGCAATGTCTGTAATCCGTGGTAGGTGGAGCAAGCTGGCGATCACCGCGCCCGCCAGGATGCCCACACCATCGCCGGCCACACAATGCATGGTCGAACCCAGAACCTGTCTCCACCGTGTCGCGACATAGCGTTCGTGCAGCCCAGGGAGTGGTTCGCGACAACCTAATACATACAGAAATGCACCCAGTGGCCCCGTGTACGCGGTGAGTAAGACGAACCCCCACTTGAGGACCAGGGATGCCGGCGTGGTACGAATGTCAACCACCACAAACAATAGCGATAGTGCAGTAAGAAGAAACCACAGAAGCATTACACCATTCAGCATTTTAGTCCTTATGGATTTTGATCCCAGCCATCATCTTGGGAGTTTTTCTTATGGCTTTGAAGAGGCGAACTCCAACGCTTTTCTTTTTCAAGCCGCACATCCCGGTCCCGAGCGTTCAAGGACTCCGATCCAAACTTTGGCCACAGGTGAAAGAACTGCCCTCAATGGGAAGTGCTTTTCGCTGCAGAAATAGAACTCACGTACGCGACGAGTGCCTTCAGTTCGTCGCCGCTCAGGGATATGGGTGGCATTCCACCGTTTTGCATACGAGCGGTGGGATGTTGCAGCATCGTGGTCAGGAGCGCAGGTGCGAGGCTCTTGCCAGTACCCCCCAGCGCAGGGGCTGCTGCTGTACCTCCGATACCATTGGGACCGTGACAGCCAGCGCAGCCGTGTACTTTGAATAACACTGCCCCTTTGGACTCCTCTTTCGACGGCCCGGCTGCGGCAGCTGGTTTCGATGGAGCCGGCGCAGGTGAGGACGACGCGGAAGCGGGTGGCGTCGCCGCGGCTCCGGCCAATGATCCCCCGAGGCTGGTCACATACGCAACCAGTGCTTCCATGTCAGCAGCATTCAACGTCAGAGGGACCATGCCGGCAGTTTTCATCTTGGCGTTGGGTGCTTTCAGAAGCGCAGTCAATTGAGCTGGCGGATATTGACTGGAAATATGAGTCAGCGCTGGCCCCACGCCGCCACCTCCACTCGCTCCGTGGCATCCACTACAGCGTTGAGAATCGAAAATGGTCTTTCCATGGGCTGCGGTTGCGCCGCCTCCCGGACTTCCAGTTCCTGCTTTCGCCGGCACGGCTGCCGCAGCTGCCGTTGCTGGAGCTGGCGCAGTTGAGGACGACCCGGCAGCGGATGGTGCCGCAGAGGCAACCTTCGACGGCTCGGCTGCCGCCGCTGGTTCCGCTGGAGCTGGCGCAGGTGAGGACGACGCGGAAGCGGGTGGAGTCGCTGCCGCGGCGGCCGATGTCCCGCCGAGGCCGGATACGTACATAACCAGTGCTTTCATATCAGCGGCATTCAAAGTCAAAGGGACCATGCCGGCGGTTTTCATCTTGGCGGTGGGCGCTTTCAGAAGCGCTGTCAATTTAGCCGGCGGATATTGACTGGAAATTTGAGTCAGCGCTGGCCCAACGCCGCCGCCTCCGCTCGCTCCGTGGCATCCACTGCAGCGTTGAGAATCGAAAATACCCTTCCCCTTGGCGCCGGTCGCCCCGCCTGCCGAACTTCCAGTTCCTGCTTTCGCCGGCACGGCTGCCGCAGCTGGCGTTGCCGGAGCCGGCGCAGTCGAGGACGACCCGGCAGCGGGTGGTGGCGCCGCAGAGGCAACTTTCGCCTGCACGGCTGCCGCAGCTGGCGTTGCTGGAGCCGGCGCAGTTGAGGACGACGCGGAAGCGGGTGGAGTCGCTGCAGCGGCGGCTGATGTTCCTCCGAGGCTGGTCACATACGTAACCAGTGCTCCCATATCAGCAGCATTCAACGTCAGCGGGACCATGCCGGCGGCTTTCATCTTGGCGGTGGGTGCTTTCAGAAGCGCGGTCAATTTAGCTGGCGGATATTGACTGGAAATATGAGTCAGCGCCGGCCCAACGCCGCCACCCCCGCTCGCTCCGTGGCATCCACTGCAGCGTTGAGAATCAAAAATGCCCTTCCCCTTGGCGCCGCCTGCCGGACTTGAAGTTCCCGCGTTCGCCGTCACGGCTGTTGCACCCGCTCCCGCTTGAACTGGCGCAGGTGAAGACGACCCGGAAGCGGGTAATGTCGCTATAGAGCCAGCCGATACTCCCCCGAGGCTGGCCAGGTAGGAAACCAGACCGTTCATTTCAGCAGCATTCAAAGTGAGAGCAACCATGCCGGCAGCTTTCATCTTGGCAGTCGGCGCTTTCAGAAGCGCTGACAATTGGGCTGGCGGATATTGACTGGAAATGTGCGTCAGCGCGGGTCCAACGGCGCCACCTCCGCTCGCTCCGTGACATCCAGTACAGCCATGAGAATCGAAAATACCCTTCCCCTGAGCCGCCGTTGCATCGAGCGAAGTTGACGCAGGTCCCGCGAGCGCCTCCGCCGAATACGGATGAAAAGCCGCATAGAACCCCACGCTTTCTTCTTGGTTCTGTTGAGCGAGTTGAGCGGCGACGGTAGGGTTGCGCGCATCGGCAAGACGACTCGTCATGCCGAGCCATACTAAGCCAATCAACACAATTAAGACGCCGCCTACAGGAATGGGTCTGCGCCACGGCCGGCGTTCGAGGCCGCGGTCCAAAAACGGCAGCAAGAAAAACAGCCCGATCAGAATTGCGGGAATAATGAAAACTCCGATGACCGTGCTCCACCCCTCCCAATATTTGAGCCACTGGAACATTGGCACGAAATACCACTCTGGACGGGGCACATAGACGCTATTGGCAGGGTTCGCCTCGGGGCCAAGAGTTACGGGAACAAAGTGTGCCACGAGACCCAAAAACCCCATTACGAGCAACACAAAGGTCATATCGATCAGAACTTGCTTGGGATAAAACGTCTCCGCAGGCAAATGCGGCGCTACTGGATTTTCGTTCACCGGGCCTGCGGCTCCCGCTTTGCGAAACAGGAAAACGTGCATGACTACAAACGACAGGATTAGACCTGGAATGATGAGAATGTGAAGAACGTAAAACCGGGAGAGCGTCAGAGCTCCCATCATTGCGCCGCCACGCAAGAGCAGTCGAAGGCGTTCACCAACGAATGGAATCTGTCCAACGATGTCAGTTCCTACGGATCCGGCAGAATAGGCTCTCTGATCCCATGACAAAAGGTATCCGGTGAAAGTCATCCCCAATACAAGAAGCGAGAGAATGCAACCAGAAATCCAAAGAAGCTGGCGTTTCCCTTTGTAGGACCCGTAGAAAAACGTCTGCATAAAATGCAGAAGCAAAACTACGACCATGGCGCTTGACCCATAAGAATGCAAACTTCTCAGAAAGGCCCCTGCCGCCACTTCCTTAACGATGTAGGCGACGCTGGCATGAGCAGTGAAAGGAGAGGGAACGTAGTAAAGCGCGAGGCATATCCCGGTTACAATCTGCGAAACCAAAATGAAGAGAAGCGCGGACCCGAATACATACGCGAAGCGAGCCCCGCCCGGGATAGGTTCATCCAATGAGTGACGAAGTATCTGGTCCGCTCCGGTGCGCTGGTCTATCCATTTCCACAGACGCCCGAGGACACCGGGTCTTCTGAAGGACTCGTCTGGATTCGCGTTGGGCGTGGGCGGGGTATGTTCGCTGTTCAACTGATGACCTCTTTGTAGGGCACGTCGGGACGAAAATATTGGTACTTCACCATTAGCTTGTCGCTGGTCACTTTGGTCTCCAGCGCATCGAGCGAGCGGCGCGGCGGCCCTGAGGTATGCGCGCCGTCTGCGGAGAAGGTGCCGCCATGGCAGGGACATACAAATTCGTTTCGGCCTGGATCCCAAGGGACGAAGCAGCCAAGGTGGGGACAAATTGCGGACAGCGCCTTAATCTGGCCGCCTGACTTGATGATATAGACCACCGGCTGACTGTCTACCTCCCGCCAGCCATCGCGCTGCTTGAGATCGAGCGTGCAGCTCAGGGGCGCTTGTACGTTGGAAAAGCTTGCGACCGAACCCGCTTCGGCCCAGTCTGATTCGCCGGCATTAGCCGTCAACGGATAGAAGATGTACCGCAGCACGGGAATCGCGAGCAACACGCCTACGGATGCCGACGCCAACCCGAGCAGCACACCGAGAAAAGATCGACGGGAGCCATCCGAAGGAACTGACTGGTTCTCGTGTTCGAGTGATTCCATTGAGGGACTCCTGTCAAAAATTGAGCCACAAGGCGATGTAGATCGAGTTGTTTGCCGAAGCGTTCCGGCCAGACCCGTCATAATTGTGGCTCGCACCGTTAAATTTCGTATATCCAGTGTAGGCGGCTGTCAATTCGATGTTCTGCTTTGGCCAGAACCCGGCCTGGCCGATAAAGCCGCTGCTATTGGGGCTGCCCAGAGCACTGCCCGTTACAGGCGCCGGCGCAAACAGAATTGGATCGGCGTTCCCGGTGGTGGAAAACCCGGCAAGCGTCAACTCATAGCGGCTCCGCAGGTGATAGGTAGCGTTCGCTCGAAACGTATTCAAATGATGCGAGGGTTCCGCCGCCCCGCCGGCAGCGAAGGTTGCATCAAGGTGAGATGTCTCATGAATGTAAGTCGCGTGGACGGTTAGCAGGTCCACTCCAAATGGTCGTTCATACTGAAGATCGGCGGCTGGGTCCGTATACGTATCGCGTCTGCCGGAAACCCCACCCGGAATCGAGCTCACGTGGATGCCGTAGATACCCACCTCCAAATAGTTCAGTCCCCACGTCTGCTGCCACGCCAGCCGCCAATAAGGCGCCGCTCCATGAATGTTGTATGTAAAGTCTTTGCCAGTCAAAGGCTGCGGACCTCCCAGGTGTGCCGAGCGATACAGGCTGAAATCCGCATACAGATGGTTATTCCACATCGTGTATGCGCCCACACCAGCAACATCTTGTGCGAGGCCTCCTTCTATGAGTGGCTGAGCGCTTGGCGAGGGAGCACTACCAGAGGACAACCAGGGATATCTCCACGCTGGCGTGCTGTTCCAGATATCTCCTACCGTAGGGCTGTTGTTGAGAGTTAGCCCATACAACAGGTCTTTGGACCCTAAAGTGGTGTGCTTGGCATAACGAATATCTGTATTGTCCAGCGAGAAATGGTCTGACTGATTGGAATACGTTACTTGAACCAACGCGCCAAAATGGGGAGCGAGTTCCCCAGCCAAGAATAGACTAAGAGCCTGGGGAAACCCTGCGGCCGAGTTTTGTGCGCCAGGGATGGGTTTGTTCGTGGTGGTGTTGCTTAGCAGAAGCATGACCGAGATCGGAAAATATCGGTTCAGCTTCAAGTCATTCTCCTGATCCCCAATGGTCGTATTCGCATTTTTTTCGGTAAGCGCGTAGCCCTCGAGCTTGAATTTGCGTCCGAACGCAGTTAGCTCAGGTGGATTGCTGTGACATACAGCACACTGAAGGCCGGTTTGGCGGGTGAAGCTCGGAACGGCCTTCGCGTCGGGAGATAAACTCACCACCAACGCTAGAAGAGCTAGACCGCTCCCTAGGGAGCGAGCAGCGATGTGAGCTCGCTTCACGTATAACGTCCCCCATTCCCCGCAGATTCTGCGACACTGTTCCCGTTCTGCACTGCAGGACCGATTGGCCGAGGCCCGCCGAACCGTACCGAACCTGCGCCTGCTTGACGCTGTCAAATAACGCGTAATCGTCCATGGCCGCATGCCAGGAAATCGTGGCGATTGCACAGGACGAGTACGTTCCTTCGGCGCTAGACCCATGCTTGGAATCTAGCCCAAAGAATGTCAAAACGCCGTCAAAAGTGACGGTCTCGCGAGCTGCGACCGTTCGCCATGACCCGTCATAGCTCTTCTTTTTGACGGCCTTTTGAGGTTTTTCGCTTTAGACTAACTATGGAACGGCAGCGCCGTGTAGGGGCCACTTCACCGATCCGCGAGAAGACGCCTTTACCGATACGGCGTCCGCTCTCATACGATTAGAAGAGGAGAAAAACCGGGACAGCAGCAGTTTTGCCCCGCATCAAAGCAACTGTTAAGCGCGAATCGGTGGAGAGGAACGGTATGAATCAGAAGACGCTCTTGATCGTTGCTGGGGGGCTGGTTGTGGCCGCGTTTCTGCTCGGGTTTGTTCCGGAGTACCTGAAGGCTAAAGATCTCGATAACCAACTCGGTTCGACACGGCAGAAGTTCAACGCCGAACACGACAAATCGCAAATGGACGAGCTCGGCCTGCTCTGCGGGTACGTTTATTTGGAAACCAACCTCAAGAATTATGGTCTAGCAAGCCAATACTCGTCAAGATTCTTCGACCGCGTCCGAGTCATGATGGGCCAGTCGCCGGATTCGACCCGCCAAGCCTTCCTTCAGGCGGCGCTGGCGAAACGGGACTCGGTTACGGGAGGATTGGCGAAAGGGGATCCCGGTACTTTGTCCGTGGTGCAGGACTTATTCCAGCGCACGCTGGAGACTGCTCAAAATGGGTCGAAGTAATGTTGCAGCCTGGCGCGCTGCGTGACCTCGCCAGATATGATTTAATGAGACGCGCTTACCGCACGGCTCCATCGACCGCTAACTGTTCGCGCTGAGCGGGCCGAAAATAAGTTCATACCTCTTCTTTGCGGTCGGCTTCACCTTGAACTGCAGGCGGGCGCGGCGCACAGCCGTGGCCAGGCCGACTTTCTGCAGAAACCGGATCTCCCACCAACTGATGTCGAGCTCATACCACGCGAGTCCGTGCCGGGCCGATCTCGGATACGCGTGATGATTGTTGTGCCAGCCTTCGCCGAACCTCATGGCGCAGCCCGAAATCGACGAATTCCTCGTAGGCGCCAGTCTGGACCCAGTCCGCTTCGCTGAGATCGTGAATCAGTAGGACACAAGTCGAGTCATTTTTGACGGCATTTTGACAATGCTTCTCTTAGAGTGGAGCTATGAATCCGACGCGACAGCTCCACGACCTCGGTCAAAGCCTTTGGCTCGACAACATCACGCGAAAGCTGCTGACGAGCGGGACTCTAGGCCATTACATCCATGAGTATTCGGTCACGGGCCTCACTTCGAATCCGTCGATTTTCGACCTGGCGATCAAGAACTCGAACTTCTATGATTCGGCCATCTCCCAAAAGCGAAAGGAAGGCAAGTCTGGCGAAGGCCTTTTCTTCGAACTTGCAATTGAGGACCTGAGGCAGGCCGCCGATCTCTTTCGGCCGGTGCACGACACAACCGCCGGCATGGATGGTTGGGTGTCTCTGGAAGTTTCTCCCTCGCTGGCGTATGACGAGGCGAGTACGGTCAAAGAAGCCGTACGCCTCCACGCTCAAGCGCAACGACCCAATCTGTTCATCAAGATTCCAGGAACCAGCGAAGGGCATGTTGCCATCGAGGAAGCTATCTTCCGAGGAGTGCCCGTTAACGTCACGCTACTTTTCTCCGCCGCACAGTACATCTCGGCCGCCGAAGCGTATATGCGGGGGATCGAGCGCCGGATCGCAGCCGGGCTCGATCCGAAGGTGCACTCCGTGGCATCGATGTTCATCAGCCGCTGGGATAAAGCCGTGATGGGGAAAGTTCCAAAGGAACTTCAAGATCGTCTGGGCATTGCCATCGCAAAGCGTTGTTACAAAGCGTACCGCGATCTGCTCGCTTCGCCACGCTGGCGAAAGGCTGCCGGCGCAGGCGCTGCGCCGCAGCGGCTGCTTTGGGCGAGCACGGGTACCAAGGACCCCAAGGCCTCCGATGTCCTTTACATCAAGGCGCTCGCTGCGCCGGACACGATCAATACAATTCCCGAGAAGACGCTGCTCGCCTTTGCCGATCACGGCACGCTGGGTGAGCTTCTGCCGGAGGATGGCGGCGACGCCGAAAAGGTGATCGCCGCGTTTGCCACGGCAGGCGTTGACGATGAGCAACTCGCGGCCGATCTTCAGCGCGAAGGTGCCGAGTCGTTCGTCGCTTCCTGGAAAGATCTGCTCAAATGCATCGAGGCGAAGGTCACTACGCTCAAAGCTGCCAGCTGAGATCCGCATGACAATTCCGCGGCCGCCGCACACCGCTTCACACAGCATCGTACCGCTCCGGGAGCGACCGGCGTGGAATGCGCTGAAGGAACATTTTGCCAAGGTCCGCGACTTACACCTTCGTCAGCTCTTCGCCGAAGATCCGCGCCGCAGCGAACGCTTCACGCTGGAGGCGCTGGGGCTGTACTTCGACTACTCGAAGAACCGAATCACCAATGAGACGGTCCGGCTGCTGATTGAGCTCGCGGAACAGTCCGGCCTGCGCCAGCACATCGACGCCATGTTCGCGGGCGACAAGATCAACGTAACCGAGCAGCGCGCGGTGTTGCATGTCGCGCTGCGCGCGCCCAAGGGTGAGCAAATCTTTGTCGATGGCGCGGACGTCGTTCCCGAGGTTCACGCCGTGCTCGATAAGATGGCCGCGTTTGTCGAACAAATTCGCAGCGGCGCGTGGAAGGGGCATACCGGCAAACGTATCCGAAATGTAGTCAACATCGGCATCGGCGGCTCCGACCTCGGGCCCGTGATGGCCTACGAAGCGCTGAAATACTATAGCGACCGCGACATCACTTTCCGCTTCGTCTCCAATGTGGACGGCACGGATTTCGCCGAGGCCACGCGTGATCTGAGTGCTGAAGAGACGTTATTTATCGTCTGCTCCAAGACCTTCACGACGCTCGAAACCATGACCAACGCCCACACGGCTCGCGAGTGGGTGCTCAAAGCGGTGAGGGATGAAAAGGCGGTTGCGCGGCACTTCGTCGCGGTCTCGACGAACGCCACGGCCGTCAACAAATTCGGTATCGACACCGCCGCCATGTTTGGTTTCTGGGATTGGGTAGGCGGGCGCTACTCGATGGACTCCGCGATCGGCCTGTCCACCATGATCGCGATCGGGCCCGAGCACTTTCGTGAGATGCTCGCCGGCTTCCACGCGATAGATGGGCACTTCCGTACCGCGCCTTTCGATTGCAATCTGCCGGTTCTAATGGGATTGCTAGCGGTCTGGTACAACGACTTTTTTGACGCGCAAACGGTAGCAGTGCTGCCCTACGAACAATACCTGAAGCGCTTCCCGGCCTACCTCCAGCAATTGACCATGGAGAGCAATGGCAAGCACGTGACGCTCGATGGTACGCGGGTCGACTATCAGACCGGGCCGATCTACTGGGGTGAGCCGGGCACGAATGGCCAGCACTCTTTCTATCAACTCATCCACCAGGGGACGAAGCTGATCCCGTGCGACTTCATTGGTTTCATCCACGCCCTCAATCCACTCGGCAATCATCACGATTTGCTGCTGGCCAATGTGTTCGCGCAGGCCGAGGCTCTCGCATTTGGCAAAACACCTGAACAGGTCAGAGCCGAGGGCACCCCGGAATGGCTGGTGCCGCACCGCACGTTCGAGGGCAATAGACCGTCGACCACCATCTTGGCTAAGCGATTGACGCCGGAAACGCTGGGTAAACTGATCGCGCTCTACGAGCACAGCGTGTTTACGCAAGGCACGATCTGGCAGATCGATTCCTTCGATCAATGGGGTGTCGAGCTCGGCAAGGTCCTGGCTGAACGCATTATCCCCGAACTTCTCAACGTTGATGAGCCGCCACTCAAGCACGACAGCTCGACCAATGCGCTCATTCGACACTACCGAAACGCCAAGCCCTGACCGTTTTGAAAAGGAAGGAACGAAAAATGCAAATTGGAATGATTGGCCTGGGGAGGATGGGCGCCAACATGGTCCGCCGTCTACAACAAGGAGGCCATCAGTGCGTTGTCTTCGACAAGAACCAAGAGAACGTGAAGGACTTGGCGAAGGAAGGCGCGACCGGGGCCACCTCTCTCGAAGATTTCGCGGCGAAACTTAAGCCTCCACGCGCGGCTTGGTTGATGGTGCCCGCAGCGGCGGTGGACGACACGCTGCACGGCCTCTCCGCTCAAATGCAGAAGGGCGACATCATCGTGGATGGAGGAAATTCTTACTACATCGACGACATTCGTCGCGCCAAGGAACTCGAACCACGAGGGGTTCATTACCTCGACGCCGGGACCAGCGGCGGCGTATGGGGTTTCGAGCGTGGTTTCTGTTTGATGATCGGCGGCGAAGCGGAGCCAGTCCGCTACCTCGATCCGATCTTCAAAACGCTTGCGCCGGGGCGCGGCGATATCTCGCGCACGCCGGGACGCGAGAAGTCCCCAGGCACTGCTGAGGAAGGCTACCTCTACTGCGGGCCTTCCGGAGCCGGGCACTTCGTCAAGATGGTTCACAACGGTATCGAATACGGCCTCATGGAGGCGTATGCCGAGGGACTGAACATTTTGCGGCACGCCAACGTTGGCAAGCACACCCGGACCGTTGATGCCGAGACGACACCTCTACGCAATCCGGAACATTATCAATACGACTTGAATCTGGCTGATGTCTCTGAAGTTTGGCGTCGTGGCAGTGTGATCGCCTCATGGTTGCTGGACCTGACTGCGACCGCATTACTTGGGCAGCCCGATCTCTCGAAGTACTCCGGCCGCGTGTCCGATTCCGGGGAGGGCCGGTGGACCATCACCGCAGCCATCGATGAGAGTGTTCCCACCCCGGTCATGAGCGCCGCTCTCTACCAGCGGTTCAGCTCCAGAGGCGAAGACGATTTCGGAGAGAAGTTACTTTCCGCGATGCGATTCGGGTTCGGCGGCCATGTCGAGAAGAAGCCATGAGAGCTCCTTCGGAGAGTGCCCATTCGGTTCTCGTAATCGATGTAGGCGGAACTCACGTGAAGGTGCTCGCAACCGGACAACGCGAGGAGCGCAAGGTTTCCTCCGGCTCCAGCATGACGGCCAGCAAAATGGTGCGGGATGTGAAGCGCGTCACGAAGGATTGGAAATACGGATTCGTCTCGATCGGTTATCCGGGGCCCGTAATTCATGGACACCCCGTCCACGAGCCACACACTCTCGGCGCCGGCTGGGTTGGATTTGATTTCGGCAAGGCATTCGGGTGTCCAGTTAAGGTTATCAATGATGCTGCGATGCAGGCGCTGGGGAGCTACCAAGGCGGCCGCATGCTCTTCCTGGGGCTCGGCGCTGGGCTTGGGTCCGCAATGATCGTCGATGGAATCCTTGAGCCTATGGAGCTGGCGCATCTTCCTTACAAACTTGGGAAGACTTACGAGGATTACGTTGGTGTTCGCGGTCTGACGCGATTGGGTAAAAAGAAGTGGCGGCGCAACGTGGCCGAGGTCGTGAAAGGGCTCAGGAATGCCTTGGGGGCCCAATACGTGGTGCTCGGCGGGGGAAATGCGAATAACATCAAGAAGCTGCCACCGGACACTCGCCGGGGCGATAATCAGAACGCCTTTGTAGGCGGGTTTCGCCTGTGGGAGAAAAACACCAAGTCTCGGCCTAGTGGCCATCCGGAAAAAGCCACTGCCAAGAAAGGCGGCGCCTGATGGCCGCCTCCCGTTCTGACGCGCTAGTGGTCTTCGGCGTGACGGGCGATCTAGCCCACTAGATGATCTTTCCGGCACTCTATGCGTTGGTGAAACGTGGCGATCTCAAGGTCCCCGTAATCGGCGTCGCCCTCCCCAAGTGGAGTCTCGATCGCCTGCACAAACGCATAACGGACAGCATAAAACGGTCCGGCGGGATCGATAACCAGCGTGCCTTCAAACATCTTCTGTCCCTGCTCGAATATGTGAGCGGGGATTATAAAGACCCGGACACGTTCAGCTCGATAAAGGAGGCCCTCGCGAGCGCTCGGCGGCCGGCTTACTACCTCGCGATCCCGCCCTCGCTTTTCGAGGTGGTGATCAAGGGGCTCGGCGCCGCGAGTCTGGCCAAACATGCTCGCGTGATTGTCGAAAAGCCGTTCGGACGCGACCTTGCTTCCGCGAAAGAGCTCAATCATGTCGCGCGGACGGTGTTCCCGGAAGACTCGATCTTTCGTATCGACCATTTTCTTGGAAAAGAGGCGATCATGAATATCCTCTATTTCCGTTTCGCGAATTCGTTCTTGGAGCCGATCTGGAACCGCAACTATGTTGCCAGCGTCCAGATAACCCTGTCCGAAGATTTCGGCGTGCTGGGCCGCGGGGCATTCTACGAGACCGCCGGCTGTCTGCGCGACGTGGTCGAAAACCATCTCTTCCAGGTCGTCGCGCTCCTTGCCATGGAGCCGCCGTCCGACAGGGATTTTGGAGCGGTACATACCGAGAAAGCCAAGGTCTTCCGAGCCATGCGCCCGCTGAAGCGCGATGACTTGGTGCGCGGCCAGTACGCCGGCTACCGGAAAGAGCCCGATGTCGCAAAGAATTCCGACGTCGAGACCTTCTGCGCCTTGCGGCTCTTCATCGATTCATGGCGCTGGGCGGGAGTACCGTGGTACCTCCGCTCCGGCAAATATCTTGCCGAGACGGCGAGCGAGGTCGTGGTGGAGCTGAAGCGGCCGCCGCAGGACCTCTTTGCCGACTCAACGACGGCGACAGGCCGGACCAACTACCTGCGATTCCGGCTCTCCCCCAGCGCCGCCATTGCCCTCGCCGCCCGCGTCAAACTGGCCGGGAAGGATTTCGTAGGGGAGCAGCGAGAGCTCTACCTGCTCGAAGAGCAATTGGGAGAAGAAGCACCCTACGAGAGGCTACTGGGCGACGCCATGGTCGGCGATGGAGCGCTGTTCACGCGCGAGGACGCGGTCGAGGCTGCCTGGGCGGTAGTCGATCCAGTCCTCAAAAACCACCACCGGGTTCAGCCCTATAAGCGCGGCGGTTGGGGGCCGAAAGATGCCGACACGATTATCGCTTCAGAAGGCGGTTGGCACAATCCAAAACCCAACGATGCATCCTGAGGACTGCCCGGCCCTTGGTGGTTGCCCCTGATCGCGCCCGGCTCGCATGCCGAGCAACAGGGACATCATTCTCATGCAACGGACTTGTCAAGCATGGTGCCGTGCGCTCCGCGGGTATGCTGTGCCTTCAGTTCTCAGCCGATATCCCACTCCCGGCTCGGTCGCAATGCAGTGCGGCTGCATGGAATCATGTCGCAATTTGCTCCGCAAATAACTCAGAGTGACGCGCAGAAGGTGCACCGAGTCCTAATACTGAGTTCCACCCCAAATGTCGTGAATCAGTTGACGGGAATTACGCCAACAAACACTTTCCTTCGGCCCAAGTCGACTCTGAGGTCAGAGACCGTAAAAACATCATCCTTTGTGAATGAGCCGCCGTGGGGCACTAATATCTCCGTCCTTGCTATTTCTTGTTAGCGACCGCAGAAGTTTTGGCGCTCGTTCCTGGAGTCGGGGTGAACGTGGCCGAGATGTAGCCGCGGGAGAAACCGGGCGGGAAGGTCACCGGGACCGTTAGTGAGGTTGGGTCGGCTGCGCCAGCCAAGGCACCGGCATTCGCCATGATTATGTCCGCCCCAGTCTCTGAATAGATCTGCAGACTAACTGCGGTTCCCGCCGGTATGTTGGTTCCTTGAATTACAACGGGAACCGCTGCCGCCGCGTTGAACGTAACGTCCGGTGCAGTGAAGTTGCCCAGGGGTGTTGGGCTGACCGGAACATTGTTGACGGACACCACGGTAAGCACGGGTTGGTTGCCGTTAGGTGCAAAGGCATTATAGGGCGTGCCGGCTGCTTGAGGGCCCACGATCGTTCCTACGAAATTCTGATTGAAGGCTTCGAGCCGGACCAGCCCATCTTGGGATACACAGCTGTTCTGACCATAAAGACCGGAGGAAGCCTTTAGGGTTCCAGTTCCCGAGATTGTTATTGCGGTTAACCGAATCGCGCGGTAGTGTCAATAGTTTTGTGTAAACTCG
>JBBRRB010000093.1:0-16701 GCA_038225555.1 Bryobacterales bacterium | reverse complement strand
TGCACGGCGGAAAAGTGTACTCCGGGTCCGACTGGATGCCGCAGGATCGCTCGATCAATTCCCTGGCCACAAACCGAGGCTTGGTCGTTCGCTATCCGGTGCGCATGAAGGAGGACTTGCTGCCGTACACAAAGATCCTCACCTCAGAACTGCGGCAATTGCTCGCGCGGGAACTCGATCGTCAAGGGTGTTGCGAAAGGGACGCCCTGGCCGAAGTGATCGCGACGACGCAGTTGGAACTTGAGGGCACGTTCACGTTGCACTCAAAAACCGCGGCCAAGAACGGGGGAGACTACGACTTTGACTTTGTCTGCGTGGTGGAAGGTGATCGCTTCCCGAGGTTTGTGGAGCATTGCTTCAATTACAAAGGCAACGGAGCTGTCGAGAAAACCAAGGCAAAGAAAGCTCGCTCACCGTGGTGGAATCTTCCGCAGGTGGCCGTTGGTGCGATGGGAAATCAGATTGGCTCAATCACCGACCTGATGACTCAATGCACTGCGGCTGGCCGGGATGATCTTCACCGCGAACTGGTCGAGCAATTGCAAAACGCCCTGGATCAACTGAAACACGGCGTAACACCCGATCAGGAAAAGATCCGCTCCATCCGGGACGCGATCAAGCTGACTCCGGCGGCGCAGTGGCTTCGAGCGAAGAAGGTTCGATCCGTCAAGGATTTGCCGGAACACTTCGAATGTCCGCCCAGCGACCGCATCGGAGCCATGTACAACCTGGTCCGCAAGGAACTCACCGACTTCTTCACGAACCGGATGCCAGTAGGACAGTTTCGCGGCTTGGTGCAAGGGCATGACTTTACCCAAGACATGGCCGACGACTGCCGAAAGCTGAACAAGGCCTGGGCCATCACGATCCAGGCTGGTATCGCGCGGAAGCAGGTGCTGGTAGCAACGGTTCAGCAAGCCGAGGCTGCGTTCGAGTCGGGTAAGGACGACAAAGAACAGAGGTCGAAGCTGCTGCATATCCTATGTCAGGCTCGGGCAGTCTTGGGAGCGTACGACCAACAGTGGCAAGAAGAGATTCGGTCGCTGATCTGGCTCGTGCGCACTTGGGCCGGGCACAAGGAAAAGAATCGCATGGGATGGTTGCAGGCGCTCCACACGGTGGTCTGCGGCACGAAGAGTGATCTGGCATCTGGCTCTCTTCCGTTCTATGCGTTTCCCAACGAGATGTTGAAAGCGATTGTCGAGCGAACCGGCGGCCGTCCAGTGCAACTGGCGATTCCGAAGGTGAGCGAAGGCATGGTCGAAATCGACGGCGAGGGGCGTTGTTTCCTCGTCGAGAATGTCGAGGGCGAAAACGGCCAGACGTATACCAAGGCAACCTTCCTGATGGCGGTGACGAAGGATGGTCAGGTCGTCTTTGACGGAGGTCGCGTTCAGTGGGTTCATCCGTTCCCGTACAGTGCGGGCACGGGTGAAATTAGCAACGGGAAGCTCGAAGTTCCCGGATCGCGGCAAATACCGTGGGTTGCGTCGCCGGCGAAGCCCAATCGATAGAAAGACGGTCTTGGTCCAGGGATCGCGGCTCTTCGGAGTCGTGGTTCCTGGCCATGGCCAAACAAAACAGGGAGGAAAGAGTATGAAATCGTTTATGACGATCTCAATCGCCGCGGCTGTAATAGCGCTGAGTGCGACCGCACAAAAGCTGGAGACCCAGAAACAGGATTCCAAAACGATCCTTCGCGTCGAAACCGCCAAAGATCACTTGACCGTTATCGAGATGTCCGAAGTGGTAACGATGGTCGCGGTCGGAAACCGAAGCGCTTTCACCGTCGAGCGCCGCGAAAACAAGGTGTTTGTTACGCCGACGGACGATGGCGCCAGAACCAATCTCTTCATCTGGACCAGCGGCGGCCGTTACGCCTACGAACTGGTACCAGCTGCGGATGTCGATCAGATGCACTTCGCCATCGATCAAGTCGCTGCGGTGGTGGTGTCTCCCGCCCATGCCGTCGAGGCTCAGACCGTCGAACGGCTACCTGCAGAAATGTTGACGGACGGCGT
The DNA here is from genome assembly GCA_038225555.1 of Bryobacterales bacterium. GTDB lineage: Bacteria > Acidobacteriota > Terriglobia > Bryobacterales > Bryobacteraceae > JANXQZ01. The sequence continues at coordinate 14,680 of JBBRRB010000093.1, read as the reverse complement.
GCCGGTACTCGTAGCTGGCGAACGAGAAACCAATGGACGCGTGGAGGTGACCGTGCGCGACCTCTATCGCAAGAATCACCGGCTCTACCTGCGCTATGTAATCGTAAATCACACCGGATCCTCATATCTACTGACTCGCCCGGCCGGCTGGCTTCTGGAAGGTGCCCGCGCCCAGCAGTCGCTCCTCCCTGCTGGAGAACACCAGCTTGGGGAAAAGCTCGCGCGTGGTGTCAAATCCGACGCTGAAACGACGGTGGGTGTGATCGACGCCGACCAGGTTGCGATGGTCGCAGCGGGTGGCCAGGGTTGGGGCTGGCTTGCTCTGGAGGAACTCCGACCCGCTTCGCCAAACGCGGTAGCTGTGCTGCGACTACAGTTCGCCGCTGACACGAAGGGTACAGTGGCCGCGATCCTGATCTTGTGGCCTCCATCCGCGCCGGAGGTGGCCCGTGCCCGGCCCGCCGTTGAATGAGGCGCGCACGCGCGCAGTCAAGGAAGTCCACCACGAATTTGAAAAGCTGCTCCGGGACCGTCACCACATGGGACTGCGCAATCTCATGGGAGACACCATCCTCGAACCGCGAAATCCGTTTCAAAAGAAACAGCGAAAGCCCAAACGGTGGGTAGTGGCGGCGTGCGGCATTGCGCTGCTCGGACTTCTGCTCTTCACCTACTTCCATCTTCGATAAAGAGTCCTCTTGAGGCGCGAACTCCATGCAAGACAACCCGAACATCAAGCAGCGCCCGTCTCTGATCGAGGAGAATCCCGCGATTCTTATCTGGCTCCTATTGCTGGTTGCGTATTTGCTCCTGGCTGCCATCGCGAAGTATGCCTGGTTCATTCGCGACGAGCAAATTGCCGAAGCGACTCTTTGGTTGTTGCTGATTGTTGCGGCGGTGTTCGTCACCGTTCAGCAGTTCCTTCGCGCGGGGACGATCCGGGAACAAGCCTGGCCGAAACAACTACCGACCGTGCCGCAGCGCGGGGAGCGCGAACTGGTGGAGAAGGCGTGGAACGAAGAGAACGCGGTCGTTCTTGGCTACGACGTTCATGGTCAACCTTGGAAGTGGAATGACGAAACCCGGGTCATGCAGGCGTTGGTGCTGGGGCAGACCGGCAGCGGCAAAACCACGCTCCTTCGGAACATCATCACCCAGGACTTGATGCGCCGTGTCGGGCCTCCCGGCGACCGGAAGAAGATCCCGATGGTGATCTTCGATGGGAAAGGCGACCTCGAATTCTTCCATTCGCTCCTACCTTATATACATCGTGCGGGTCGGATGGCCGATCTGCGGCTTCTGAATCCTTCCCGTCCGGACCTGTCGGTCCAGTACAACCCGTTCGCGTCAGACGACGACAACTACATGGCGCAAGTCTCCATGGTATTTGGATCGTTCAATCTCCAAAACGAGTTCTTCGCGAAACATCAACTGAACTACCTGGCCGACATCGTGCGGATTCTCCACTACACCGGCAAACGGTTCAACTTCTACGACGTGATGGTCATGGCATTCGATCAGGGTGTGATTGAGGACCAGGTCGCTATCGCGCGGCAGTGCATGGCCCGTGATCCGGAAATCTCCACGCAACGCCGGTTGAACTTCGAAATGTCGGCCCATAGCCTGTTCCAGTCCTTCGGCGATCGCGAGCGTGTGCAAAAGATCCAGGGTTTGCTCAACGAGTGCATGACATTCCTAGACGACGAACTGAGCGTGATCACCGGCCCCTATGACAACTTGCTGTCCATCAATGATGTCATCGACAACGAACTGATCCTGTTTGTGAGCCTCAACATCAACAAGAACGCGGCCCCTGTGAAAGCCCTGGGGAAAATGATGCTTCAGAATTTACAACTGGTCGTCGGCAAGCGATACGAGACGGAGACCGAACGGAAGCGGCGGAACAAGACACTCTTCTCCGTCGTGATGGATGAATTTGCGCCCTTCGGCTACAGCAACTTTGCGCAGATTCTGAACACGGCGCGCGGCACAAACACAGCATTCCTATTCTCGCTGCAATCCCTGCCGCAATTGCTTGAGGTCGGGAAAGGGTTCCAGCAAGACGTGTCGTCCGCGCCGGGCACCACGATGCTGATGCAAACTCGCGATGAAGAGACCGCCAAGTACTTCAAGCAGGCGTCTTCCCAGGTCCCGGTTCAGAAACGAACGCAGCAGTTGTGGCGCAAGGATTTCCTTGGGTTTGAAAGTTACGACAAGGCGATCGGCGCGTCCGAGCGCGAGCAACTGGAATTCCGGGCGTTGGATCATCACATCAAGAATCTGGGTAAGGGCAAGATGGAGATCCTCATGACGGATCCCGTTCAGGGAACCTTGCACGGTCGCCTACACGTTCGTCCACCCAGCGATATCCGAGTGCCGCTGTTCGAGCCAACCGTATTGCCCAAGTTGGAGTCGTCGCGCGAGGACTCGGAAGGCGCGAACTTACGGTTCAAGGATCAGAAGCTGGCGGGGATGGTGGCGTTTCCGCGCCGCCGGTAGGAGGCAGACGATGTTACGGAAGTCGACTCTGTTGTTATTGGTTGTGATTGAAGCGTTTGGCCAAGCGCCACAGCCGGTGCCGCCAGCGCCGACCAAAGACGCACCGGCGCAAACTCAAAAGGGCAAAGAGCCTCCGATTCAATACGTCGGAAGCGGTGCCGGAGTAGTCGGTGTGAATCCTGCGCAGCCCTATCGGCCCATTCCAGTCGGCGCGGCGACGCCGCGTAATTCTATTTTCACTTTCTACTTGCGTGTCCTCAATCCCCATCAGATCAATTGGGGAACGGGGATCGACCAGCGACTGGCGAACCTTCGCGAGCAATCGGTCGGCAATCCGTACTTCCGGCTGGCGTCCTTTCAGTTGGGGTTCATCGTCATTCTGCTGATGCTGTGCTGGGTCTGGTGGGACAAGATGCGCCAGATCAAATGGGTTGCCGCGGAGTGTTTGACGGACGTGCTGAACGCGAAGGTGCTCGCCGAGAGCCGTGCCGTGGAGGCAATCGACCGTCACAATCGGCACATCGAGTTATGCAATCGGGTGATCGAGGGGCAGAGTTCCGGCGTTGGCGGTCCTTCCGACGGCAGTAACGCAGCGCTCACCATACGTGAACTGCAAACCGAACTCGCGGCATCGCGCGCGAATTGTGCGCGGCTGCAAAACGAGCTGGACCAAAGCAAGGTCGAACATGCGCAGGTTGACGGGCGTCTCGCAACCCTTGAAGCCGAATTACGGCGCAAGGTTGCGAATCCGGATCCCGACTTGATAGCGCGCCTGGAACGCGCGGAGGCTGAACTCGCGGGGAGAAAGACCCGAAAGGCCAAGCCATGATCGTCTGCATCTTGTCCCTGGGAAGCTACTGGCGCGAGCCGAATGACGGCCGGCCGGTCGTCTGGAATAGCTCGGGTGTACTCGACCAGCGCGGATTGCGGCAACGATCCAAGGTTCACGGCCACGTTCGATTCAGCAGTCGGCTGTACCAAGAAGCTCTCGGATCGTCTGGCTTGAGCGGTTCGTGCTGGCACGTTTCGGCATTTGGGGAGCACTTAGGAATGCGGACGGTCGCGCTTGAGCGCCGCGCGAACCACACTTCGAGTCCTGACTGGTACCTCGTCTCGGTGACTGAACAGTTGGTCGGCGCTCTTGATGACGGAAGCTGGGACCCGGCTTCGAGCCACCTGTTGTCGCTCTCATCGTGGAAGACCAAACAAGAAGCACTCCTGTTGGTCGATCGCCATGGTTGGTTGCGCGGCGCATCTGGATCGGCCGTGCTAACGCCCGGCGGACCGGATGGCGACTGGGCAATCAGCCGGTGGTGACATGAGGTACCCAAAGGGATCCATTGTGCTGTCCGACGCGCTGGATGTCCCGGCACTTCGGAAGGTCTACCAAGCCGGGCACGTCACCGCCTCGCAGCTTTACCGCGCGCTGAATCCCGTGTTCGACCAGAGCAAATGGAAGAGCTTTCTCCGCAGGCTCAGTCTGCTTAGCGAGTGCGAATTCCTCAGTCGGTTCGTTGTTGACGGAATAGATGCACCAGTCTTCGCGCTTGGAGAGGCCGGCGCAACGTCGCTCCAAGGCCGACTTCCAACTGTGATCGAGGCCGGATCGCGCACATCCCGCCAGGGAAATCGCGACCATGTCTGGCACGATGTCGAATTATTCGAGATGCATTTGAAATTGCGCCAAGCCGGAGTGGTGTCATCGTGGCTGTACGAACCCGAGATTCGCGCCGATAACGAGCTAACGAACTTCGGTTACGCCAAGGATTACGACGCGATCGTGACGTTCAAATGCGGCCAGAAGTCGGGCAAGGTCGCGCTCGAATACGAGCGCAGCCCGAAGTCGACCAAGGAATACAACCGCATCGGCGCGATCTTGAACCGCGAAACGAAGGTGCCGGCGGTCCTCTATCTCGTATGCAACGTGCAGATGGAATCCTTCCTGTTGAACGGTCTGCGCGCTACTCGCCACCGGGTCTTCGTCGGACAGGCGCAGCAATTCGCGTCAAATCCCACCGAAGCGGTGCTGGTGGATGTTGCGCGGCAGGTGCAACATCGGCTCGCTGACTGCCTCTTCTAATCCCATTCCCAATGAAGCCTTTGACGCGCCATTGGTGTGTCTTTGCTGTGCCTTTGGTGTTCCGGCATCCGCGCAAGTATAGCGGACTCAATCAGTTGCGATCTGACTACCGGTAGTTTGAGGCTGTATCCGGGTTGGAGAGCATTTTCGGTCCGCCGGGACCGGGCTTGAGTGGGGGTTGTGGGTTTGCCAGTTGGGTAGTTGCGGGTGTGTGTCGCCGGGCGGTTTGGGAAGTGGATTGAGGAATTGGGGTGGGCCGTGAGGCAGGAGTGGCGGGCTGGCATCGGTGGGTGTTTCGCGAGTTGTGGGTGTTGGTGGTGCGGGTGGAACGCCAATTGTGCGCGGGTGCATGGTCGCTGTGACGTTTCGGGCGCAGGGTCCGGCGAACAATGGCGCGGAGCGCGGCGCAGTTAGAAGTGGATTCGAAATCGAGAGGAGAGATTGGACATGGCTTACGGTGCATTTGCAGAGACGAAAGCGCGGTACGGGGACCTCGAAACGTTGGTCGACTACCGCGCGTACGACGGCAGCTTTCGGGAGCGCGTCTGTGAGTTGGCGAAACTCGGTGACGCCCGCGGAGTTCTTCGTGTACGGGTGACGGAGCGGCAGCAGCAGCAAATCAATTTGAAGGAGAGCAGCGATGTACGTGAATGGAACAGCAGGTACGCAGGAGAATTCGGCGCCGCCTATCGCGACGACGCCCGGTATGGATGGCACGGTTGGGCGCAGTGGCTTCACGCCAGCGCGCATCGAGGAGATCAGAATTCAGTTGCTCGATCCGTTTGACCCCGGCGAAATCAAGTGGCGGGTGACGGCGACGTCGAATCAGCAGAGCAAGAATGGCCCGGTGAAGCGCGGTCAGTTGGTCGCGTATGCCGACCAACGCGCCTACACCGATCGGCTGAATGAGATCTTCGGAGAGTGGGGTTGGACCCGCGCTTACAATGTCCAGGTGGCACAGAACTTCGAGCGGACGCTCAACAAAGGCGGTAACGGGCAGAAGCAGAGCGTCATTTGCGCCAAGGTGGTGGTGGTTTCAACGGTGTCAGTGAACGGCCTTGGGTCGCATACTGGCGTTGGAGAGGAATGGGCCGACGACGAAAACTCGGCGACGCGCGCCGAAGCCCAAGCCTTCAAGCGCGCCTGCGCTTGCTTCGGACTTGGCCGGTACCTGTACGATCTCGACAAGGTCTGGGAGGATCTGGATCAATACAACCGTCCGGTGCGCAGTCCCAATCTGCCGGAGTGGGCGATTCCTGCCCACGCGAGGCGGCAGACGCCGCCGCAATCCCGGACGCACTCAGCGGCTCCCGCGCAACCACGTCAGGGACTGATCCAGCAAGAGACGTTGGCCACGGTGAAGCAGTTGTGTGAGACAGTCGGTTTCGGCCTGTCGAAGTTCACCCTCCAGAAGTATGGCGGCGTGACGGACGGCTCCAAGATCGGATTCGCGAAACTGACGACGGTGTTTGAAAAGCTGACCGATCTGTCCCACGGAATCGAGCGGCTGCGAACCGCGTCGGCGAAATTGCCCGAGGGACGGTACACCGCCATTTGCCAAGAGATGAAGTTCGCGAGCGATTCGTTGGACGACATCCCAGACCGCGACGCACTGTGCGCGCTACTGATGCGCGTGGAGACGGAAACGGCAACTGCGAAAACTGCCGCGACCCAGGCACAGACGACTGGCTCAATCGCAACCTTGCGCGGCAAGTTGCTTCAAGCCGCGCGGAAAGTTGCCGTCAGCGGCCGCACCGGTTGGGCCGCAAAGTTCGGCGATGTGATCGTCCAGGCAACCGACGGCAAGGTTACCCTGGAGCAGTTGAAGAACCTGACCGACGCGGACTCACCTGTGATCGAAGCGGCTCTTGAGAAACTCCGTATGTGATGTGTGGCTTTACAAGGCGGCGCTTCTTCACGCCTCGCGCAGGCGCCGCCAATACTTCGTTCCACAACTCTGAGCGACTGGAGTACTTTCCAGCACGTCGTTTCCTTAAAAAGTGTCACTAGCCAACGTCCACTTGTCGGTTTCTCTTCAGGAAATAACTTCCGCATTAGGTGCTAGATTACGACCATGAGCTCGGCGGGAGATAGCCAGGTTGACGAGAAGACCATCGCGGCGATGAGGGCGTGCGTCGACCACGCCCGCGCATTGCTCGAGTCCGCGCGTGCAGTTCAGGCCGCCGGTCATCCGAATGTTGCCTATCATCTCGCCGCACTTGCCCTCGAAGAGATCGGCCGGCGGGAGCTGATTGGCGTGCAGTCCCTCGCCGCTAGGCGCCCCGACGCACCGGCTTGGGCGGCAAAGCACACACAGGATCACATCAAGAAGCTGTTTTGGTGCTTTTTCGGCGGAGCGTTCGCGTTTCAGCGACTGACCGGCAAGGCCCTGGAGGAGCTGACTGGCATGGCAACGCTGATCCATTCCACGAGGCTGGCCGGCCTCTATGTCGAGAATGACAAGGATGGTTTAAGCATACCCGAAGATGCGATCACGGCGGAGCAGTGCGCCAACCTGATCGAGCTCGCCACCGCCCGCCTGGTGATAGCCGAAAGCGAGAAGCTGCGGGAGGAGGTTCCGGACGAAGAGATCGCCCTTCAGGCGTGGTTCCTGAAGACGACCGAAGATCCCGAAAAAAGGCGAATGATCTTTTCGGGCGGCTCGATGGCCAAGCTAGCTAGCTGAGTTGAAGGACGCGCGCGCATGGGCGACGTGGCTGAAGGAGCAATTCGACACGGCTGATGCCGAATCGCGCGTCTCAGTCGAGGCGGAGCTGAGCCGGAGCCGCAATCTTCCTACCGCAGGCAACAAGGACAAATGGAAACTCCGTATTCGGGTTATCAGCGCCTCCCACTCGGTGCGGGGGAAGAACCTGACTAAGTGGAACAAGAGCATCGACTGGATCAAGCTTTCGGTAGCCAAGAAGAATGAGATCATCTTCGATCTAATTCTCAAGGACAATGTCCCCGTTGAGGCGCTCTGGTATTTCGGCTGGGGTCTCGCGCGCCATTTCGTCGTCGCGCTAAATATCGGAACGATGGGCTTCTGGTGGTGGCGCATGCCGGAGCAGATCAGCCGATACTACGAAAGCCTACGGGATCTTGAGAAGAACATGGATGTCGGCGTCGAGAGATCCCCTGCCCTCAGAATCGACTGGGGCCAAAACCGCGTGCTTAGCGCGGAAGACCTGGACCGCGTCGCGGCATGCTTCACGGCCCTTCCCGGTCCACATGAACGCGACCAACACACTGCCTACAACTACTACATCGGCGGGCTGACTTTCCTGTCCCTCAACGATATTCACTGGCAGTGTGAAAGCACTGTGTTCGGTAATTTCTTCGAATGCCTGAGAGCGCTGATGGCCGAGTATGGCGACTGGAAGGAGGGGACGAATTTCCGGGAATCGATGCTTCGCTTCCTCGATGACATGTTCCCCAACATGGATGAGCGCGACCAGTTCGCCGATTTGTGTGGACGTTTCGAATCTAAGAACTTCGAGGGAGCCGTAGTCACCCTGAAGGAGGCAACCTTCATGAAACTGTTCTGCGACGCCTACTTCATGCGACAACTGAAGCAACGCAATGCGCTTTTGAGAGACTCAAAGGAGCGCGCATCGGCGGAGCCGAGTCCGCCCGGTGCGGGCAACGCGCCGGAGTAGGTTTGAGGGCGCTCGTTCCGCACACTATTGGCACGTCTCGATGGGTGTCCAGAAGGTTTTGACTGCCGACTTTGAGAGATTGAGCCGGCGCAGTTCCAGGTTGACCCTCAAACATGGGTGCCAGTCGAATTTGAAATTGGGCGCAACCAGAGACGTTTTACTCCTTGCTTACGGTTTAGCGTAGAGGACCTGCGATGGTCAGGAGAGAGGCGACCGGAGCACCGTCCTAATTCCTCGGTGTCGCCTGCCGTTGAATCCTTCAAAACACATACTCGCGAAGAACTGAGACCGTTTGCGTCAAACCTTGCCGCTCCAGCGTTGCCAGATATTCGCCCGCAGTTTTGGCCGGATTCTTCAAGCTGAGTCGATGATTCTGCGCCGCTGACACCACAGCTCCGGGTGCCAGGTCCAGGAGGTGCAGGACGAATTCATCGGGGTGTTGCGCGTCGATTCCGAATGGACCGAGAACGTCTGAAGGAAAATCGCGCAGATTCATCGTCACGATGACATCCGTGTGGCCGCGAATTGCCGCTGCCAGCACATGCCTGTCGTCTGGATCGGGAAGTTGCAAGCCCGGAATCAAATCCTCGTAGCCGGTGACGAGTGCATCGGTGGCGTGCTGGTCCATCAATTGGCGCGTACGTTCCAGCTTCTCTCGTGTGAGGTCGGGACGCTTTTGAAGAAGGTTGGAGATCCACTCTTCATGAACGTGCGCCGACCACTTCGCGCGGAACAATCCTGTGAGCGCGAGGTGCATGAGCAGGTTCCGCAGTTCCGCCGGATACAGCACGTTCGCATCGTAGAATGCGGTGAACGCAGTCACGGGGTTTACAATCCAATTTCCTGATCGTAGGCTGCCAGTTCTGCGAGGACGGCGCGGCGCTCCGCATCGGCTCGACGTTTGTAGGCCATCAACGCTTCGAAGCGCACACGGCGATGCGTGCCCACGCGCCGATATTCGATCTTACCTTCGTCGAGCAGCTGGATCAGCGACGGTCGCGACATGTTCAGCATGTCGCCGGCTTCCTGCGTGGTGAGTTCCGCGTGGACTGGAATAAGCGTCACAGCGTTGCCGCGCGCCATCTCTTCCAGAATATGAATCAGCATCCGCACGGCGGAGGCTGGGAGTTTTAGCGTCCCCGCCCCCGGATCGTCGAGCATGCGCAGTTGTAACGGGTCGCCTGTCTGAGCGCGCCCGGCGAGAACCCGGCTGGTCTCCTTCGCGAGGATCGCCTCGGCCTCAGACGGCAACGTTGGTACGAGTGTTCCTTGTGCCATTGGTGGTTTCCGCTCCTGATCTCATCCTAGCACAATCGAAGCAATCGAAATCATTCGAAGCCATCGACAGTTCCTGTCCTTATATATGGGTTCCACTCCGGAGCCCATCCGTTCCATCAATCCAACCTTCAAGGAGAACTGAAATGACTGCAAACCTGTCTGTAAGCGCGAGCCAAGTGCTCAATACGCGCGATTTGAACCTGCGTCCGGAACGGGAGGTGACCGAGATCGTCGGCACATTCCTCTCCGTGGCCGAAGCGGTGGTCGCCCACTGGGTCGAGTATTCGAAGGGGCTGCTGCTGTTCGTGATGGTCCCGGGCGATTCCCGCTCGGGCGAGTTCTATATATATGACCGGAAAATGGGCAGCTTCTGGCTGCTGAGCCTGGCCGACAGCGTGTTCGGCGGGTACGCGCTGGCCGATATGCGACAAAAAATGAACGACTTCCGGCTGCTGGACTTTGCCGAGGACCCCTCCCGCTTGCGTGCGGCAAGGGGCTAACGGCAACTCGTTTTGCGAATCCAGGAAACGGGTGTAAAGAAGAGCTATGCCGGAAGTCCTGCTGGCAACGCCTGAGATGGCAGCCGAATACTCGCGCTGGTTCGTGAACCGGCCTGCCTACACGCGGCAGTCGGATCGGCCGCACCCGGAGTCTGGGCGGCACTACTACTATCGTCCTCGCCCTGCGGGCGGCGGCGAACTGGGGCTGGAACCGGAAGATGTCCGGCGTCACTTGGCTGGCGAGATTACGCTGGGGATCTACGCGATCAATCCAGAGACGCAGCGCGTTAAATGGATGGGGATCGACGCGGACTACAAGCGGTCGCTTGACGACTTGCTGAAGTTGCAATACGAACTCCAGCAGAACGGGATTCAGGCGGCGCTCGAACAAAGTCGGCGTGGTGGCCATCTCTGGATTCTGTTTGAGACGCCCGTGCTTGCGCGGCACGCGCGCGTGTACATTCGACACTTGGCCGGAAAGCTCTCGGTGCAGGTGAAGACCGCTGGTCCCACGGATGGGATCGAGTTGTTCCCCAAACAGGATCGGATCGAACCAACCCAATTCGGAAATGCTATCCGCGGACCGCTCGGCGTTCACCGGGCGGTGAATCGGCGCTACTGGTTTTACGGGGCGAGCCACGATCTCGATGGGCAAATGAAATACCTGCGTGAGCTGAGGCGCGTCACCGAGGCACAACTTTTGGAACTCGTCGACGTCCTTGAGATCGAAGAAGAGAATCCTCGGCTTCAATGGCCTGCACCCTACAGTGATCGGTCTGGCTTTCACATTCTTGATCGCTTAGACAGGACGGGCATACGGCGCATTGGGCGGAACTGGGTTACGCAGTGTCCCAGTTGCGCGGCGGCGGGTCGCGATCGCGGCAAGGACAATCTGGCCATCTCAGTAGAGGAGCCTTTGAAGTACTTATGCTGGGCCGGATGCACGAACATTCAGATCCGGGCGGCGTTGGGTGCGCCCGCTCCGGTGAGCATGCGTTAGGAGGAGGAGATGGCGAACGAGTCTCGACTGGTGCTTCCAAAGCCGATGATGGCGAAGTTGGATTCCCTCGGAATCTATTGCCAGACATGGGTCACCGTAGAACGGCAGGACCGCGCGAAGCGGTGGGTTCTCCGGGGCGTTGAAAGCGGCGGGTGCGCGAAGGAATTCGGACGATACATCTCCTTTTTCGCAACGGACGGCTCGCGGTTGCAATGGCTGCAGAAGGCAGATCGCATTGGCGCGAACGGCGTTCACGCCATCGTGATCGGTGAGGTTTTGGTCAGCATCGAGATGGCGCGCGTCGACGACACCTATCAACTGTTGATCGCCCGGCACCAACTCGGAAAGCCAAAGAACGAGGGGAAACGTCCGCCCGTTGATTCATCCGTGATCTTTCGCGGAGTGGACGGCCAGTTATCCGAAAAGCTCCGGAAGCAAGGGCTGGCACCAGCCTTCCTGACTCGGAGCGGCGAAGTGAAGGCGGTACCGAGCGTGTGTTTGGAAGCGGCGAAGCTCGTCGCGGCTGGTGTTTCGTGCGCAAACTGTCGGCACGTTCACGGCTTGATGGGTGGTGCCGCTGTAGCGGAATCCGCGTCAGCGGTCGTCGCGATTGTGTCTTGACGAATCCGAAGGGAGCCAGAGATGAAGGAATTCTTGACGAAGCTGTGCATGTTTCTGTTCCTGGCCGCGTTGTTTTCGGGCCGGACAAATGAACTTGGCGTCTTGATCGGTGCGTCAACGGGCACATTCTTGCTTTGGCCTCTGTACCGGAAGTTCGTTCCCGCACCGAAGCGTCGGCGGATCGTCATGGTTGACGAGGAGGCTGCGGCCGAAGAGGAGATCACTCCAGAGGCAGCGGTGAAGTAAACCGCGAAAGGAGGCCCGCGATGAATGTTGGCACCAAGAGTGTGCTCGGTGGAGCGCATTGCTTCTTTCTACATCCGTTCTTCGTTGCGTGGGGCTGGACGCGGCTGTTTGGCTTCCCTTGGGACCCGCGCTTATGGGCCGCCTTCGGGCTTCATGACATTGGCTATCTGGGTCGCAATGACATGGACGGTCCGGAGGGCGAAGAGCACGTGCTGCTCGGGGCGCGGATCATGGGCTCCCTGTTTGGGCCAATATGGGAGGACGAGTGCTTGCGGCATTCCCGATACTGGTGCCGCCGCATGGACTTGCCCATCAGCCGTCTTTGCCTTGCGGACAAGATGGCCTTCGCACTTGCGCCAGCATGGCTCTACTTGCCGATGACCCGTTGGACGGGCGAATTGGACGAATACATGTTGCGCTCCCGCGAGCGCCAAGCGGGGGACACTTCCTTCACTTGCGACGAGGAACAACTGATCCAGTCCGAGTCGCCGGAAGCGTGGCTGAGCGGCCTTCAAAGCTATACGTTGCGTTGGGTCGAACGGCATCGCGGCGAGGTGGCCGCAGGTAGCAGACGAGTCAAGGATCGAGGCCAAGATGTACCTGGAAGTGAGGCTAAAGCACTACGACTGCGCTGATTGCGGAGCGCCGTGCAAGAGCACCTCTCCAAACGCGAAGCGATGCCGGGAATGCGCAAAACTGCGCGAGCATCAGCAAAGCCGCGACTATCAGCAGAAACTGCTGGCGCGCACACGAGCGGCACGTAATCAACCGAAACTGATCGCGTAGATTCACACCTCAGTGCTCAATCCCACCGGCAATCCGCCGACGGGTTCTCATCAACAATTCAACCGGATCCGCCTCTGACGCAGTACGCGCCATGGCGGGTCCGCATTTCAAACGAACAGGAGATACAGACATGTTGTTGGGATACACGAAGATTCAGATCATGGGTAATCTTGGCGGGACGCCAGAAATGAAGTTCCTCCCGAGCGGCGACCCGGTCGTCAACTTCTCGGTGGCCGTGAATCGGCGCTACAAGGATCGGGAAGGCAATCAGAAAGAAGCGACGGATTGGTTCCGCGTCTGCGCATTCAATGGCGTGGGCGAGGCCTGCGCGAAGCATCTACAGAAGGGCGACGGGATTTTCGTCGAAGGTCGTCTTCAGGTTCGGCAATACGATTCGAAGCAGACCGGCAAGGAAGTCTCAGTCGAGATCATTCCCAGCACCGTGCGTTTTCTGGGCTCTGGCAGGAACGAGGGCACTGACCGCTCGATTCCTGGAAGGCCGCCGGCCGCAACGCATGAGGCGTCGGATGGCGTCGATGGCAGCGATCCGGACGTTCCGTTTTAAATCGGGTGCCTCTATGTGTTGCATCTGTGATTTCTGCTCCGCGCCCAATCCGACATGGAAATACCCGGCGCGGAGCTTCATTGGGTACGAGGCCTGCGGCATCGCCGGCGAGAGCGTTGGCGACTGGGCTGCCTGCGAGGAATGTCACCGATTGATCGCTACGAACGACCGCGTCGGGCTGACTGAGAGGTCGGCTGTGACCTTCATCGCTCTGCGACCGGAACTGACGGAAATTAGGGAAGAACTGACTGCGGAGCTAGGCGTCCTCCACACTCGATTCCTCGAGAACCGAACGGGCGAACCCTCGCCGCTGATCGACTGACATCAGGAGCCGGACACATGAGACTCGAAGGAAGAATGCGGCTCGGGTACTACCCGTTGGATAGTCGCGAAGCTAAACGAATACGGCACTTCTTGCAGTTCCCGAATGATCCGGCAAGCGCGCTTGACCCTTGCGCGGGAACCGGCGCGGCGCTGGTGGCCTTGACACAGAATAGCTTCGCGAGGCGTTACGGGATTGAGCTTGATTCGCACCGCGCGTCGGAGGCGAGAGGGACGCTAGACGAGGTGATCCAAGGGAACGCTTTTGATACCAAGGCACCCGTGGAGTCCTTCTCCCTGCTGTACCTGAACCCGCCTTACGATTTCGAGCTCGGCGAAGGAAAGAATCAGCGAATGGAAAAGCTGTTTCTGGACGAGTTCTTTCGCTGGCTCAAACCCGGCGGTGTCCTCGTAATGGTGATTCCGTTCGACCGCATTTATGAATGCCGAAACGTCTTGAGTCCGCACTTCAAGGACAAGGCTATTTACCGGCTGACCGAGACGGATGCAGAGCGTTACAAGCAGGCCGTCGTATTCGGCATCCGGCGTTCCGCCGCGGAGAAGAATCGGTTGAGCGACCAGGTCGTAAATCACGCGAACTGGAAGCTATCCGAGCTGACACGCAAGTATGATGAGATCCCGCCGCTCCCGGACGAAGCTGATCGGACCTACGCAGTGCCGCAGAGTGGACTCGTGCGAACGGAATACCGCGGACTCCCGCTAGACATCGTGGAGGATCTGCTGGTGAAGTCACCGGCATGGCTCCAGGCCCAACGAGTGACCCACGCCCAACGAAAGCAATTCTTCGGGCGACCGCTGACTCCTCTTCACGCTGGCCATGTTGGATTGTGCGCTGTGAGCGGCCTGCTTAACGGTGTGTTCGGAAGTGGAGCCGAGCGGCACGTCGCGCATTGGGAGGCGACCAAGGTCGTTGATCGAACGGAGGAAGAAGGCGATGACGGGGAGACGGTCATTCGGGAGAAAGAACGCTTCAGTCAACGATTGACGCTCCTATTCACCGATGGCCGCATCGAGCTTCTGTCTGAGAAGCCGCGAGAAGACGGCAACAAGGAGGCTCCTCATGGAGAACGCTCACCTGCGAATGGGGAAATTGAAGTTTGTGCG
>JBBRRB010000092.1:0-16884 GCA_038225555.1 Bryobacterales bacterium | reverse complement strand
TATTATCTATCAGCAGAAGAACGTCGCGATGCTCGTCGTCACGAAAATACTCGGCCATGGTCAACGCGGCGGCTCCAACGCGAAACCGCTTGCCAGGGGGCTCGTTCATTTGCCCGTAGAGCATCACCATATCCTTGAGGACGCCGGCCTCTTTCATGTCGCTGTAAAGTTCCTCGCCCTCGCGGCAGCGTTCACCGATTCCGCAGAATATGCTGACGCCTTTTTGATGGCCGATCATGTTGTGGATCATCTCGGTCAGCAACACAGTCTTGCCAACGCCAGCGCCGCCGAACATGCCGCCTTTGCCTCCCCGTTCCAGCGGCACCAGAACGTCAATAGCCTTAATGCCTGTCTCGAAGATCTCCGACTTGGTGGATCGCTCCTCCAGCGGCGGCGGCGCGCGCAGGATGTTCCGCCATTCCACGTCCTTGGGTTCGGGCTGCCGGTCGATCGCATGTCCAAACACATCGAACATTCGGGAAATGATCTGCTTGCCGACCGGCACGCGGAGAGCTTCCCCCGTGTCCTCGACTCGCATTCCTCGCGCGAGGCCCTGTGTAGGAGTCAGAGCGATCCCCCGTACCCGCTGCGCGTCAAGCTGTTCGAGCACTTCGATCACGACGCTTCCTTCCGCGCCGGTATGCAGGACGCGGTGAATCGGCGGCAGGGAGTGATCGAAGCGAATGTCCACAACACCGCCACGAATGGAAACAACCGAGCCGATATTGTTGTTGGACGGATCGTTCACAATCGGGGGGCCATGGATAGATCGTTGCTCATGACGTACATAGCTATCGCGGCGAACATCAGGAACCTGCCGACCCAGAATTTCCATCATGTGCGGGAGCGACTGGCTTAGCCGTTGCTGGCCATTTCCAATTGCGGATCTCCGGCAAATCTTCGCCGTGTTTGTCGATATAGAGCTTGTGTTCGACCAGCTTGTCCTGCATCGATTGCTTCAGCCAGGCGCCCGGGGAACCTAGGTCGGGCAAACGGTCGATCACATCCTGCACCAGATGGAAGCGGTCGAGATCGTTCTGAACGCGCATATCGAAAGCCGTCGTGATGGTGCCTTCTTCATTGTAGCCGCGAACATGGAGTTTCCGGTTGGTGCGGCGGTAAGTGAGACGATGCACCAGCCAAGGGTAGCCGTGAAAGCCAAAAATGATGTGTTTGTTCTTCGTAAAGAGCGAATCGTAGCCTGACGCGAACATCTTCCGGCTCGCTCTTGACCTCACTCAGACTGAGCCGAAACAGGTCCTGTATATCGAAAACACGCCGATGTTCGTTCAAATCGCCGAGGGTCTGGGGATTCGAAGTATTCTTCACACGGACTACCAATCCACTTGCGCGAGGCTGACCTCGCTTGGATTCCCGAGCGGCCGGGAAGCAGCCGTGCCTACAACAGCGAAAGGACAAGAACCCTCGCTCACCACAAAGGCCTGCTTGCAATGGACGAGAGCAATCCCACCTGCAACAAGCGATTCGCCAAAGAGGGAATTCCCCAGACCGAGGAGGCCCGGCGTTCGTATCGGGAGTTGATCATCACGACGCCCCGTCTCAGTGAATGCATCAGTGGCGCAATCCTTTATGACGAGACGATACGCCAGA
The DNA here is from genome assembly GCA_038225555.1 of Bryobacterales bacterium. Classification (GTDB taxonomy): domain Bacteria; phylum Acidobacteriota; class Terriglobia; order Bryobacterales; family Bryobacteraceae; genus JANXQZ01. The sequence goes on along the minus strand of JBBRRB010000092.1, from coordinate 15,273 downwards.
GCAAAAACGATGGCACACGTTTTGTCCGGGCCATCGCGGACGCGGATTTATCCCGGGCATTAAGGTGGACACGGGCGCGAAGGACAGGGCTGGTTTTCCCGGAGAGAAAAGCACCGAGGGCCTGGACGGCTTGCGCGACCGTCTCAAGGAGTACTTTCAGATGGGCTCGCGCTTTGCAAAGTGGCGCTCGGTGATTACCATCGGCGCTGGCATCCCGAGCCGCGGCTGCATCGAACCGAATGCGCAGGCACTGGCTCGCTATGCCGCATTGTGCCAGGAAGCAGGTCTCGTGCCGGTTGTCGAGCCCGAAGTGCTGATGGAGGGATCTCACGCCTTAGAACGTTGCAGTGAGGTGACGGAGGCCGTCTTGCGCACGGTGTTCGGCCATCTTTACATGCAGCGAGTGATGCTCGAAGGCATGATCCTCAAACCCAATATGGTGCTTCAGTTGCCGATGCCACGGTGAAGTGTCTGTTGCGGTCGGTCCTTGCCGCCGTTCCGGGCGTTGCCTTCCTCTCCGGGGGGCAATCGGTGTGAACTGGCCTCGGCGCGGTAAAATGCCATGAACGCCCGATTCAAAAGGGTCTCTTCCCTGGGCGGTGGCGTTTTCGTTTGCGAGCGCCATTCAGCAACCGCCTCTGGGGATCTGGAGCGGCAAGGAGGCAAACGTGGTGGCGGCACAGCGAGCCCTCTATCATCGCGCCAGGTGCAATCGGGCGGCACGCCGGTCGAGTACGAAGCCGGCATGGAAAAGTCCTGGAAGTGGACTGCGGTCAAAGCGGCCTGAGCGCTGCCCGAACATCGATTCATGAGCAAACAAACCCCGCCCAACACCCCAACCTGGTCTCATCAGGCCGCTGGAATCGACGGCTTCGATTCCCTTGCCGAGCTTGCCCTCGACATGCGCTGGTCCTGGAATCATGCAACCGATGAAGTGTGGAGGGAACTTGACCCAAAACTCTGGGATATCACTAATAATCCATGGGTCGTTCTGCAAACGGCATCCAGAGATAAGATCCAGCGCGTGCTGGCTAGCCCCGCCTTCCGGAAGAATGTTGACGGCCTGGTGGAGGCAACGCGGCGCGCTTCGGAAGAGCCCGCGTGGTTTCAGAAGACCCATCCGAAAACCGCCCTCACATGCGTCGCTTACTTCAGCATGGAGTTCATGTTGAGCGAAGCTCTCCCTATCTACTCCGGTGGCCTTGGGAATGTGGCGGGCGATCAGCTAAAGGCGGCGAGCGATCTGGGCGTACCAGTGGTGGGTGTGGGCCTGCTCTATCAGCAGGGGTATTTTCGCCAGGTGATCGACAACGATGGCGCGCAACAGGCTCTCTACCCGTACAACGATCCGGGACAACTGCCCATCACACCATTGCGCCAGGCGAATGGCGAATGGTTGCGGCTCGAAATAGCGCTGCCGGGATATTCTGTATGGCTCCGGACCTGGCAGGTGCAAGTGGGCCGCGTCAAGCTTTACCTTCTGGACAGCAATGACGCGGCGAACTTCCCGGCGAACCGGGGAATAGCCAGTGAACTGTATGGTGGGGGTCCGGAGCTTCGCCTCAAGCAGGAGATGCTGCTCGGGATCGGCGGATGGCGTCTGCTTCGCGCGCTCGGTATCAAGCCCGAAGTCTGTCACCTGAATGAAGGACACGCGGCGTTCGCCGTTCTGGAACGCGCCCGCGACTTCATGGAAGAAACAGGTCAACCCTTCAAAGTGGCGTTGGCCGCGACCCGTCCCGGCAATCTGTTCACTACCCACACGGCTGTGGCGGCGGGCTTTGACCGTTACGCTCCGGAGCTCATGGAACAATACCTCGGTGGTTATGCCCAGCAAAAGCTCGACATTTCGCTCCAGGATTTGCTTGCTCTGGGCCGCCAGAACCGGCTAGACTCTGCGGAGAAATTCAACATGGCGTATCTGGCAATTCGCGGGTGCGGGGCAGTGAGCGGCGTGAGCCGGCTGCACGGGAAGGTGAGCAGGCGCATCTTTCAAACTCTTTTCCCACGCTGGCCGGAAGAGGAAATTCCAGTCGGATATGTGACCAACGGAGTTCACATGCCGACGTGGGATTCGGCCCCAGCCGACGACCTGTGGACCGAGGCTTGCGGAAAAGATCGCTGGCTGGGCTCGGTTGAGCATCTGGAGCAGGATATCCGTCGCATATCGGATGAAAAGCTCTGGCAATTTCGGAGCGCCGCCAGCCACTCCCTGGTGGAATACGCGCGCAAACGACTAGCGCAGCAACTGACCGCTTCCGGCGCGCCTTCCGGCATGGTTGAAGAGGCCCTGCGTTTCTTCGATCCCTCCACCCTGACGCTCGGTTTTGCACGCCGCTTTGCGACCTACAAGAGACCGGACCTGCTGCTGCACGACCCGGGGCGACTGCTTCGCATTCTGACCAATCCGCAGCATCCCGTGCAACTCATCATCGCCGGCAAAGCGCATCCGGCGGATCAGGCCGGGCAGGCCCTGATCCAGAAATGGATACGTTTCATCCGCCAACCCGAGGCGCTTGCCCACGTAATCTTTCTCAGCGATTACGACATGCTGCTGACGGAGCATCTGGTGCAGGGCGTGGATGTTTGGGTCAATACGCCGAGGCGTCCATGGGAGGCGTGCGGGACCAGCGGAATGAAGGTTCTCGTCAATGGCGGCATCAATCTGTCGGAGTTGGATGGCTGGTGGGCCGAAGCGTACGCCCCGGATGTCGGGTGGGCGCTGGGAGACGGCAGAGAGCACGGCGCCGACGCTGCGTGGGACGCCGCGGAGGCAGAAGCGCTGTATAGCCTGCTCGAACGCGAAGTGATTCCGGAATTCTACAACCGCGGCGCGAATGGCATCCCAGCAGCTTGGGTATCGAGGATGCGCGAAAGTATGGCGCGGTTGACTCCTCAGTTTTCTGCGAATCGCGCCGTCCGCGAATACACAGAGAGACACTATATCCCCGCCGCCGCTGTTTACCGTTCGCGGGCGGCCGAGAAAGGCGCCGCCGCCAAATTGGTCGTCGACTGGCAGCAGGCGCTCGATCTGCATTGGGAGACGTTGCGGTTCGGTGAGGTAAAGGCGAAGACCAACGGTGACCATCATAGTTTTGAGGTTCACGTCTGCAGCGGCGAGTTGGATCCGAACGCAATAGCTGTCGAGCTTTATGCCGACGGGGTAAACGGGGGCGCACCGGAGCGGCAGGAAATGAAGGCGATGGGTGGATGCATCTATGCGGCGCAGGTACCTGCGGCGCGCCAAGGCTCTGACTATACGGTTCGCGTCATCCCGCGCCTGACCGGCACCGCTGTTCCACTCGAGGCCAATCAGATCCTGTGGCAGCGCCCATGAAGAAAATTCCCGCGAGGGACAACGGGGCTAACTTTGCTTGGTTCAGCCGTAACGCTACTCGTGTTCACGCTGAACTCTTCGATCATGCCGGAGATCGGACTCCGTCGAGGCAGATCGACCTCGATCCGGCCGTCAACCGGACCGGCGACGTGTGGCACGTCCGCATCGATGGAATTCGGCACGGTCAGTTCTCTGCTTACCGCGTGGACGGTCTGTGGTCCGACCATGGAACTGGCGAGGGAATACGCCTTGCAGAAAGCTCGCAACGCGGTAGATGGCGGCCCGTTGCTTCCTTAAACAATCGAAACTCGTCTGTGGTGGCTTTGGTGCGCCAACCGCGCGGACCGTATTTCACTGCGTTGCCTGTGATGCCGGTCGATTGGAGTCGGCAGAGTGCTGAACCGCGGACTCACCGATAGCCCGCACCCGTTGACTTTCACCCGTGCAATCGTTTTTGACGTTCTTTTGACGGCGTTTTGCTTACAGTGAAGCTGTGAAACCAACGCAACAGATTCATGACCTCGGTCAGAGCCTGGCTTGACAACATCACGCGAGGTCTCCTGACGAGCGGGACGCTGCGCCACTACATCGGCGATCTCGCGGTCACAGGGTTGACATCGAATCCTTCGATCTTCGATCTGGCTGTCAAAAATTCAAATTTCTACGACGATGCCATTCGCCAGAAGAGCGGAGAAGGCAAGTCGGGCGAAGCAAAAGCGGCGACGACTGTCTCGGCATCGCCGCTCGCCGCCGATCGTCAGCGTGAAGGCGCCGAGTCTTTTGCATTTTTAGATTCACTCTACCCTCTCCTATATTCAAGCCCTCAAACACGGCGGCTCTGACACCTCGGCCAACATGCAGTGGGCAGGGATGCTGGCGCTTGAAGTCCCGCTTCGCTTGCGGGCTGCGCTTGATTTTCCCTTTTGAATTTCGAGAGCAAGATGCGCAGTAAGATTTTGATCGGCTTGCATGACTGGCCGTGTCGGGGCTTCTTGAGGCGTGGGTGCTGGATGGGTAACCCTTGCGGGCGCCAAAGCATCGCGTGCAGGGTAGCAAGAACTTATAGCTAGCTCTCCCGCGCCCAGGGCAATCGGCTTATCCCGAGTGTGCCTGTAACGATTAACGTCGGCCTGCCACATACTCCTCAATGAAGATCTTCGTCTCCGTTCTTGTGGCTTGCTCAGCCGTTACGGCTTACTTGGTATGGCGGATTTTTGGCCTTATGCCTGACCCAAGCCGGACCCATCGAGGCATGTTGCTCGCCATGCCGCTCATTTGCATCACGTCGGGGCAATTGGTGGGGCTGGCTTGGTCAGCGTTTCACGGCCTGAAGACCGGTCCCTGGTCGCTCGTGATAGCCAATGTCTTCCTTGCGACGATGCTGGTCATGCTCATATTCTGATATTCGTACGCTGTCGCTGGAAGGCTGTTCGGGTGTGATGCTGAAACTTGCTTGCGACCGGAGACGCTGAGAAGGTCACCGTTGTCGGGGGATCGGACGCGCCAATCTTAACGAGCCAGCCCGAAGTCTTTCCCGCAGTGCATTAGCCGCGAAGGTTGGCTCTCACGCAGAACTTCGAACGTGATCAACCATATGCCACTTTGTATTCACATGACACGATCGGATTCCTCTCCGACAGCGCCGTGCACGCGCATGAAGCTGTCCCGACGGCGCGCTGCCTGCTGGTCGCGGCCGCGAAGCGCGTGCGAGTAGACGTCCGCTGTCACTCGAACCGAGGAATGGCCCAGCCGTTCGGATACCGTTGCTAAGTCCACTCCATCCGTTAGGAGGAAGGAGCCGTGGGTGTGGCGCAGCGTGTGCAGGCTGGCCCCCATTCGGGGACTTATCTCAGCGCCTGGCCCGCGCTGGTGCAGCTGTGCCAGCTACTCCCTTCTTTGTCGTTTATCGATGCGGAACGGATGACTCCTTGGCGAGCGGCCCCTTGCGGCGGGTAAGTCAAAGAGCGGCCGCGACGATAAAAAGATTGAGGGCAAAAAGTGCGAACGCTGGGATCGCGGCGTCGAGAGGATCCTGAATCCTGACGCGCGTCATCACCCCGAGAAACATCATTGTCGCCAGGCCGCCAGCAGAGAACAGGAGAATAGCACGATGAAAGTGACCCATAACCAATCCAAGGCTCCCGGCAAGCTGCAACATTCCCGTGAGCACCCGAAAACGGGCGAGGCCGTAGCGGTCGAATTCCGCCACCATTGTTTTCGATAGGAAACAGCTCATGCCATACCAGGCGAAAAGAGCAATCGAGACGTCCTGAGCGATCTCCGGGATGAAATGCATGCCTGTTTATACGTTATACTCGGGGACACTTCACCGAGCGTCCTCACAAAAGTGGGCGAGAACAAAATGCAAACTGTAATCTCCGTCACTCAGATCTTCGTGGCCCTCAGCTTGTTGAATGTCTGGCTGCTTCGCTTTCATAAAGGCACTGCCTATCGCGGAGGTGACGCCCGCTCAATGCGAGAGGAATTCGCCGTATATGGACTTCCAGCGTGGTTTACCTACTTCATCGGGACCCTGAAGGTTGGGGCGGCTCTCTGCTTGATTGCGGGACTGTGGCTTCGCCTCTTGGTATTTCCATCTGCCCTACTGGTCTGCATCTTAATGCTGGGAGCACTGGCTATGCACTGGAAGGTTCGAGATCCGCTGAAGAAGTCTTTGCCAGCCCTTGTAATACTGGCGCTAAGCACCGGCATCTGCTTGATGTCACTTCGGTAATCGGCCCTCGTTCGTCGCGAACAGCTCTATGTAGGCTTCTTGTTCCACGCGCCACGGCGGCGCGGACCTGAGAGGACGCGTCGGTGGATGCTGCCGCCTTACGAGGTGCCCGCGAAAAACCGAACGAGCAACCGAAATGAGAACTCAATTGCCATTAAAGCCTTCAGGATCCATTACAACCATCCCGTCGGTAGGCAGGGTGGCGGTGTTAAGCCAGCTAGGCTCAATACTGTTCACTTAAATGATTTTGATGGCCTTATGGAAGTCGATTAGTGGCAATGGCTTGCTGTTTCGCGGTCGAAGGGGAAATTGCTCATCTTGCGCTTCACACCTCGAAGATTACGTCGGTTGCGGCTTGAGACGACGCGCTCTTGCAGTATTTCTTCGAGTACCAGGTTATGGAACGCTTCTCTGTGCTGAGGGGGGAATAGCGCTATAGAGAGGCAGTTTGCGGCGGACAACTCGCACCGCGTGCAGGAACGAGAGTTGATCCGGGTCGCGGTCGGCTTTGAGCGCGGCCTCATGCATTAGGCCGCGTACTGCGAAGTGCGCCATCATGAATCCGTAGAACTCCTGGCGCACCAAGTCTGGGGTCTTGTTGCGCAGCACGACTTTGGCGCGCCGCAGATGGGTCTTGAGTTCATCCAGCGCCGTCTCGATTTCCCATCGTTCATGGTACAGGGCCGCCAGTTCGTGAGCTGGCGCTTTTTCGTGATCCCGGCTGGTGGTCGCCAAGCGGTAGATCGGCTCAGCGCCGGGGACACCGTCCAACTGGTAGTCGATCACGCGCACAACGATTGCGCTAGTCTTGTGCCGCCAGTCTTGTTCCGATGGATAAATGCGGCTCAGGCAAGAGCCATCAGGCAGCCGTTTCTCGCATGCCAGGCGCATGTTTTTCTTCACTCGCCACAGCAGGTCTGCGCCGGTTGCTTGCGCCTGCTTCCACAATGCGAAACCGAAGAAATTCCGGCCGGCCAAGCACAGCATGCCCTTCCGCAAACGCGGGATCGCTGCTTTGGCCAGTGTGACTTCTCCTGTCGCGTAGTTACTGATCTGGCTGCCGAACAACACGTGAGTGCCTTTCTCCACCAGGGAAACGAAACGGATCTGCGGATACGCGCTATTGCCACGGCTCGCACCGGGCCGGCCGAAAGCATCTTCGTTGACCTTCTCGTCGGCAACATCGAAAGTGCTGCCGTCCAGGTTCACCAGGCGCCACTCGCGATCCCACGCGCCTTGGTGCCGTGGACCGCGATGGGCTGGACCAACTCGTCATGCAATTGCCGCAACGGCTCCCAACTCAATCGCGTGCGGGCCTGCGAGATTCCTGACTTGCCAGTGACCTTGATCGCGGCCGACGGATCCCGTAGCCATTGGATGCCCTCCAGCAGGCAACGCAAAACTTCGCGATAGGACGACTGCATGTACAAAGCCAAGGCAATTACATAGTAGACAACAACATGGGCCGGCAACTCCCGTTGTCGAATACTGGCCTTTTCCGTCTTCGCCAAACCAAACGGATGGCAGGCAGAGGAAAGGTCTTGGCGATCACGCCCAGACTGATGTGATCGCCGATCCGGCTGCCAGCCGGTAAAGCCGCTACCGCGCGTGACATGGTACTTCTCCAGAGCCCTGGTGCCCGGACTGAACTTCCGCACTCGGCACCTCTGCCCGTGGCTCGAAAAGTCGAGTGAACCGAAACCGTCCTCGAATGGCCTGGTTGAAGTAGATCCCCTTGAACGGCGCGCATAGCAGGGCTTCGTGCACTGTCGCGGGAACACCGAGGTACTGATAGATCGTCCGACTGCGAAACTCCAGTTGCAACACATGCCGGGCGTCGTCATAGGCGATTGACGCCAGCGTGGTGGATACCACGGTGGTAATGCGCATGCGACGACCTCTTTGTGGAGGCCTTCCGCCCCAAAAACAGAATACCACAAAAATGTATTAAGTGAACAGTATTGCACGCTAAGCAGCGTTTCGTCGTCAGCCTTGCGCCTGTGAACAAACTATAGTGTTCGGACATACTGTTGTCACATGCCCAACACCTAGAAAAAGCGTCGTGTTTCTACCTCCGATCGCAAGGGTTTTTTTGGACAGAGGGGAAAGCGCCTCGGGCTCTATTCCCGTGTCTCGCCTTAGTGGCCAGCAGCCTCAACTTCCGGGTAGCGCGTGATTCGCTAGGAACCGCCCCGGCTCAGCTCCGATAGCGTCCACGTGGTCAAATCACGCGATAGCGACGTTCCGTTAACATAGATTGCCGGATGCTCCAACTGTAGTGAGCGGCGTTCTGTAAAACTATGTCCTTGGAAGTGCTCGCCCACGATCTTCGCAATGCTTGGCGCACGGTGTTGCGGAACCGCTCCAGTGCGGGCCTTACAGTCGCGCTCATCGCAATCGGCATTGGCCTCAATAGTGCAGTCTTCACCGTGCTGGACCGGATGGTTCTGCGCAAGATCGCAGTGACTGAGCCAGATCGACTCCTGCATTTCAACGGGTTCTCCAGCGGCTTCCGAGAACCGGTGCCATACGCAATTCTGCTGCGGCTCCGAGAACGGAGAGATTTGTTCATTGGCGTGAGCGGGTGGATCGATCAAGTGGTTCCCATCGAAGTGGACGGTGAAACAACACCCGCGTTAATGATTCGAGCGGATGGCGATTTCTACCGGGTGACCGGAGCCCACCCGCAAATTGGCCGCCTGCTCACCCGCGAGGATAGTAGCCCGGTTGCGGTTATCTCGGACCAGTTCTGAAAATCACCGTGGGCGGCTCCTTCGATTTCCTGGCCTGATCGTCAGCCGAAAGCTGTCGATGGTCGGCGACGTCCAGACGGTAGTTTTTGCGGCCGACCCGGTAGGTGTAAGCAGCCGGCGAGAGTGCAAAGGGTTGATTATGGGCACCGTCAAATCTGACACGGTGCCCAAGGCTGAATTGGGGTTTGGACTTCAGTTGGACTCCGGCAGTTAGATCGTTGGCGGGCGGGGAGCTGTAAGTGTTTGAAACGTTTTGGTGGACCTGGTGAGATTCGAACTCACGACCTCTTCCATGCCATTTAAGAAATATCATCACTTGCAGCCAATTTCACCAGAAACACAAGACTTAGCGGCCGTGGAATTGGACGCCGGTAGACGCCACAGGGCTGTTTTTGGGCGTCTGGACTCCACGCGGACTCCAGGACTCCACACCGGAGATTGGCACGCGGCGTGCCCTCGCGCGCGGTTGCCAGCTGTTTTGATTTGTTGTCTGGTGGAGACGACAACATTTAATTTCCCGCATAAGGATGATGCCCATGTGGAGGTAGTGGCGGGGGCCTTCGCCTCTCCGATGTGGATGTGCGGCTGGCGAAGATGCGGACGAAGTCCCTGCGGGGAGGATTGTGCCGACACGCGGTTCGGGCCTCAACGACAGAAGATTGTTATTAATCGCGAAACGCGATTCAGCTGCACCTGTACGGTTTTATTCCTGGGCTATCTCCAGGGCCTTCTCCTGCAACCGAGCCGACTTAAAGAACCGGGTCCAACTGCGCAAGCCTCAACCTCGGGTTTACCGATTGGATCTGTCGTTCTTTCTTGGCCCGCAGCTGCAATCCAAAGACGCCTGCGACCCGCAGCCCAGCGCGCTCGGCCGCGCTGGGCCCGTCTCTCTCGTCCAGCAAAATCAGATTCGCAGACAGTTCCAACGCCAGGGCGATGGCTTCGGCTTCACCGGGATCGAGAGCCGCTGCGAGATGTCGCGCGACTTTAGGTTAGAAATCGGCCAAGTGTTACTCGCTTCCAGCATTGAGGGGGAAGGCCTAATGGATCGTTTTGGAGTTGCGCAACACACAGTAGGTTTATGGCGCGCCTTCCCTCAACTGGCCTTGAGGACGGATTTTCAGGTGACCGGAAACTTACGCGACCGGACTTCTTGGGCGTTTGCTGGCGGGAAGGGGATTTATGGGCAAGAATGGCGATACTGCCGGTCATCGTCTGGATCATTGTCCGTGTGGCCGACAATCCACTCGGAGCCGGTGCCTGACCCAAGGGCGTTTGGCGTTTCCTCGTTTCTCAGGAGGACCTAGGCCCATGAGCATTCAGTTTGGCGCCGCGTGTAACCTTTCCTGTTCTTGTCGGTATTAGAGATTGTGGCCCACTGGAAAGGAAAGCCTTGGCCCTCAATCGCACAATCACTATTACCTTATGTCTCGTCGGCTTCGCGCTGCCGGTGCTGGCTCAATCGGCTCAGGACGATACAGTTACCAAACTGTCATTGGAATCCCCACGCCTGAGGCCAAAACTAATATGTGCATGATGAAACTTCCGATTCTCGTCTTCGTTGCGCAATCAGCGCTGGCGGCCACTTGCGGCGATCTGTCCTCGCTGCATCCGCCGAACACCGCCATCACACTGGCCCAGACAGTTGAGGCGGGTGCGCTCCCCATGACGGGACCCGGGCAGACGCCAAACATCTTCAAAACCCTGCCGGCCTTTTGTCGCGTGGCGGCGACGCTGATGCCGAGCCCGGATTCGGACATCAGAATCGAAGTCTGGCTGCCCGCGGAGAACTGGAACGGGAAATTTCAGGCGGTCGGGAACAGCGGATGGGGCGGGTACATCAGCTATCCCGCCATGGCACGGGCGCTCGCCCACGGCTACGCTACGGCCAGCACCGACACGGGGCATGCGACGGAGGGGGCTTCGTTCGCAATGGGACATCCGGAGAAGCTGGTGGATTTCGGATCTCGCGCCGTACATGAAATGACAGTCGAGGCGAAGGCGCTGATTGCGGCGTTTTATTCACAGCCGGCGCGACATTCGTACTGGAACAGCTGTTCGACCGGCGGGCGCCAGGGCCTGATGGAGGCGCAGCGTTTTCCGGCGGACTTTGACGGCATCGTGGCGGGCGCGCCGGCGAATTACCTGTCGCATCTGCAGCCGTGGACGTTGTGGGTTCCGAAGGTGGTGCATGAGTCGGAGGGAAGCTTTCTCCCGCCTGCGAAACTTGCGGTGATCCATAAGGCCGTGATCAAAGCGTGTGACGCACTCGATGGCGTGAAGGACGGGGTGATTGAAGATCCGAGCCGATGTCATTTCGATCCTGGGGTCCTGAAGTGCGAGGGCGCGGATACAGCGGCGTGTCTGACCGCGGCGCAGGTGGAGTCGGCGCGCAAGCTGTACGGACCGGTGGTGAACAGCGCGGGTACGAAGATTTTCCCGGGTTTCTCCCCGGGCAGTGAGATGGGATGGGACTTGCTGGCCGGCGCGGAGCCGATTGCGGATCCGGTCGGCTCGTTCAAATATGTGGTGTTCAAAAATCCGGACTGGGATTGGACCACTTTGAACTTCGACAGCGATGTGGCCGCCCTGGAAAAAGCCTACGAACCGGCGGTGGATTCGAACCAGCCAGATCTGCGGGCGTTTGCGGGGCGCGGCGGAAAGCTGATTATGTATCACGGGTGGAACGACCACCTCATTGCGCCGGGGAACACCGTCGATTACTACAATGCGACCCTCTACACCATGGGCGTGACGCGGACGAATGAATCGGTGCGGCTGTTCATGGTGCCGGGAATGATGCATTGCCGCGGTGGAGATGGGACGCCGGACTTCGACATGATTCCGGAACTGGACAATTGGGTGGAGCAAGGGAAGGCGCCGGACCGGGTGGTGGCGTCCCGAACCAATCCGGATCGGACGCGCCCCTTGTGCCCATATCCCCTGGTGGCGGTCTACAAGAGGACAGGGAGCACAGACGCGGCGGAAAGTTTCGTCTGCGGGAGGCTGAAGTAAAAAGATGGTATGACGATGCCATCATAATGGCGTGAACGCAGATCCCGCTGGATACTGAAACGCGGTCTCAGGCGATGTATTGGCAACTCGGCGACTGCCTCAATCGATGCAAGGCAACTGAGCCGACCGGATCGCATAAATACCGTTGGCACAATACCGGACCTCTTACGTGCTCTTCCCGAGCAAATGCTCGCTCCGTAGCTGGTCGGTTGCGTGGTTGATTTAGCTCCAAGCTCCGGATCTAATGCCACTCAGCTTCGAGGAGAACAGCCCTTACCACGAGCTACCTGAACTACCGTCCACAAACGCGTTCGAGGAGATTACTCCTGGAATGCCAGCTTAAGTCAGTGCAACCCAAGTAGGATTTGGCCAATCTCGTCGCGCTTTACTGCACCACTCCGTGCGGCTTCTCGCCCACGCTAGCCAGCCGCTCCTGAATCAGGCGGGTGAGTGTGTCCTGACGGGTGAGTTGGATCTTCGTGTATTCCTCGGTCATCCGGACTGTGCTGTGGCCGGCGATTTTCGATGCCTCAATACTCGAACCGCCAACTTCCTGCCGCCAAGTGATGTTGGCGCGGCGGAAGGAGTGCGGTCCCAGGCCTGCGAAATCGCAGCCCTCGGCAGCCGCGGCGCGTTTCAGGGCTTGCCGCACTCCGGAATCCCAGAGCGGGAGGCCGCTGCCATCGGTCCTCGCGAAGACCCACATTTCCGAACTGGCTTTGTCGGCGGTCGTCTTCGCACTGTAGCGGTCAACCAGGTAGCCCAGCGTGAGCGGTCGCTTGCTCGTCTTCGACTTCGGGTCGTCGATGTCGCCGCGCCAGTTGCGTTGCACGATCTGGATGACACCGTTCTTAAGATCGATATGCTTCCATTTCAATCCCAATAATTCAGAGATGCGCGCGCCTGTGCCCAGTGCAGTTTCGATCACGAGCAGGTTGGGATCGTTGAGCCGGGCCAGCACTCGTACGGTCTCGTCCTCGTTCAGAATCCGTTCGGGGCGCACGCTCCACTTCTCCCCGATCTTTACGCGCGACATCGGGTTGCGCCGCCCCTCTGGCCAGTAACCCCAATCCTCCGATTTCGTGTAGATGCCCGACATGATGCCTCGCAAGTCGTTCATCATATGCCAGGATTCGCAGGTCTCATGAAGCCACTGCTGGACCTCGTCCGGCTGGATCTCGCACAGACGACAGTTGCCCCACTTCGGGACAATGCGCTGTTCGAGGTGAATCCCATATTTCAGACGGGTCGGCTTCGTCAGCACGAAGCGTCCGGCGACTTCGGCCAAAACGTGCACCGCCTTGTACTTCTCGACCATCTTGCTGAAGAGGACCAACCCATCGGCGATCTTCTCCTGGACCGTAGGTTTGTTGATCGTGGCGAGGAACTTGTCGCGTTCTACCTCGGCCTGCTTCTTCGAGAGTCGGTTGTCGCCCTTGCTGGGGCCGATGACATGAAACTTCCGTATAGCCTTCGCCTGACCGCCGGGCTGCGGCACATCAGCCCAATAGCGGAAGAACCAGTAGGTTCCACCGCGATCGGTCCGCTCGTGAATGCCTGGGTGTTGGACGCGCACTTTCAGTCGTAACCCTCCGGTTAGCCACTGAATGTTAGCGTCACTCTAGAACATCAAGCAAGTTCCATGATTTCAATTGCTTGCGGTCATAGTGCGACCGCCATCGAGGATTCTTTTTGGCAGACGTAGAGCGTGTGCCGAGCTCGGGTCATACCGACGTATAAAAGCCGTATTACCGAGTCCCTTTGCGCTCCGTGCCTCTGATACGCTGCGTCGCCAGCCGCGCTGAGGTCCGGAAAAGAAAGACGACATCTGCCTGCCCGCCTTTGACGGAGTGAATCGTTCCGACAATCACCCGAGGGGATTCCTCCAGCGCTGATGCGCCACCAGCGAGCGTGACGCCAGTCGGGAGCTGCACCCGGCCCTGGAAGGCTGGCGCGATGCGCCGGGACCACCACTGGATCAGTTGCCGCGAATCGCCGCGAGCCCCCAGCAAAGCCTGAACCGCGTCCGCCTCGAATAATTCACTGAGCCTCAGTCGTGACCGGCTGGGAATCGTCGGATGCTTCGATCAACGCTCTGGCTCCCGACCGCAGGGTGCCCTTCGGGTTCAGCCATTCAGTCCACAGCTTGAGGTCGCCGTGGGTCCACGTGTCGGAACCAAGCAGAGAAAGAATCCGGTTGGCAGAAGATCCTTTTCGTCCGCGCCGCAGTGGATTCCAGTAGCCAGCGGACTCCTGTACGGTTGTGAAACGGGATGCCCCATTGCTGCAGCACTGAGATCACGGGATGCAACATGAACGAACAGGACGCCAGCAGCATCACACTCTGCCCGCTCTCGATGTGCTGCGTCAGCGCCTTGAGAATCCAGTAATCGGGCGACTTGTATCCGCCTCGGTAGATGTTCAGACACACGCCTTCTTCAGGTCGGGGTTCATAGTCCTTCTCCTGGCGGCGGGTGACCTGGCGGATCAATCGGTTTGCCCGCGCGTGAACGACGCGAGGAACGCGATGGCTCTGTTTGAGAAAGATCTTGTGGTCTTCGGGAATGTCCGGGTCGAGCACCGCGTCGGGCGTTGCCCCGCACCATGAGTAGATGGTCTGGTCGTCGTCCGCCGCGATGATGAAGTATTGGGCGTTCTCGCCCCACCTGCGCACCAGGTTCAACTGCATCGGGTTGAGATCCTGGGCTTCGTCGGCGAAGATCACGTCCGGCCTTTTCGGTGCGATGCGGATCTCGCGATGGGCGGTTCCGATAAGGTCGCAGAAGTCCAGCAGCCTGCGCGAAGCCTTGTGGCGATTCCACCTGGCGGCAAAGTCTCGAAGCGTCGCCGGCCAGACTTCCGCGGGCTGCATCATTCCGCGGCACCGGTCCAACTCACTCAGCCAGTAATCGCCGCTCCGCAGATCGCTGGCCGACTCCTCCTCAGAATCCTCTCCCTCGAGTTTCCGTTCCTTCTTTGCGGGAGTAATCCGCAGGTGGGGATTCTGCCGATTCCAGTCATCGACATGAACGTCGGCAATTTCAGGACGACCCAGTGCGTGCCAGCAGTGCGAGTGCAGTGTGCCAACACGATCAGAACTGAGCGGGAGGTCGCGTCCGGCGAGTTCTGCGGCCGCTGCGCGCGAGAAACTTGTCACCAGAACGGAATCCTTACCGAAGCGATCAACAGCCCGCCGGATCTGTCGGTTAAGTTCGTGGTCTTCCCGGTTCCTGGCGGTCCGAAGATGCGGTATTCCCCGTGATGGAGTGGTCTCGCCGACCGATGGCGCCGAGAGCCTCGTCAACATCAGGATGGTTGGGCATCGTCCGCCTTTCCGCTGGTTTCTGGGCGGCTTTCAGGCGGGAACGTACTCGCTGGCAGAAGCCACCGGCTTTGATCGCGCAACCGCGTGCGTTTCGGCCTCACGCTCAAAG
>JBBRRB010000091.1:0-17214 GCA_038225555.1 Bryobacterales bacterium | reverse complement strand
GGCTACCAAACCCTCGGTTAGTGCATCCCTACCCCAACGTACGCTTCGACGCCAAACATCCGAGGTAGGAGCCGTATGCGTTAGCAGCGCTCGTACGGATCTGTGCGGGGGGTGCGGGGCGACCCACATCCCTACCGCGACCCTCGCTGGCAAAGTAGAAATGTCGCCTTTTGCCTGAGCCATTCTGGGATGCATGTTAATCTGCGCATGTCGGTGAAGCGGAGACGGGCTCTCTAGGCGTATAACCCGATCGAGGAATAGCCGGCCGGAACTCATCGCGGACGATGGGCAGTCAGGCGTGCTCCTTCCGTCGCGCCGGTGAATAGCTTGGCCCTTTGGCCCCTTCTTCAAATCGAAGCTCTGGCTCCAATTACTGCCTCCGCTGACCAGTCGGTTGTCGTCGTTGTTTGGCCGGTTCACCGCTTCGGGCTTCTTCTTTTTGGCCATCACACAGTTCGACCGCCAGGTATCGTTCGCCGAATCTCACCGCCACGGAACCGTCGAGCCGCTTCTCCACTCGGACCGCGGCCTTGCGGCAACCCGCTGACGATGGATTGGCGCTGGATCTGATATAGGTCCGAATCGAAACGAAAGGTGTAATCGTTCCGCACTTGCCGCGTTTCCACATGGCTCAAGGACGCTGCCAGGTTGTGGCTCTTATCAGTCGATGCGCATCGTCGGAGTTGGCCGGCTCCACGGTCGGTTTCTGCTCCCACCACGTCAGATACTGGTTAGCGCCGACTTAAGACGCCCGCAGATTTGTCGGTTTTGTCGTCAAGCGGAGCGCCGATTTCGACGTCGGCAGACACGACGACGGCGACGCGCGGTTTTGGAACCGCGCCTCCAGGGCCGGATTCGGGGGACGGGTGGAATTAACGCATAGCCAACCCTCCCGCGCCGTCAGCAGGAGCAGGAGCATTGGAATTTCCCGAGTGCTTGGCGTCGAGCCGGACCGATTCGATGACGAGGTAAAGTTTGTCGGCGCTATTGACCTTGCCCGCCACACATACGCCACATTAGGGCGGATGAGCAGGGCTTTGGAGAAGTTATGGAGCCGGTAAACGCGCTGCGTATCGCGATCCTGAAGCAGAAACACCGCACAGCGAGGGTATTCCGTCCGCGAGATCAGAAAGAGATGATTGGCGCTGAAGTTGAACATTAGGTATTAGGGCGGTTCGGAAGAGAAAGAGTGAGGAGATGACAGAGAGCGGGAGTGGGAGACTCCCGCTGCATTGTCAGCGCCGTTGAGGGGTTACCCGACGGACTCCTCCGGCTCGGGATATCACCACAGCGCGGCGCATGCTCGGAACCGGCGTGGGTCATTCCGCCGGGGGATTTAGGTTCTTGCCGGGCTTTCGGAGACTTTCGCCACTGAGCAAGAAGATTTCGGAGTTTTCGACCAAGCGATCGGCAATGGTGGTGTTGAAGAGAATATTGCCCCAGTCGGAGAACGGTGTGTTGGTGGTTATGACAGTGGAGCGTTTCTGGCCGTAGCGGGTGGAAACAACCTGATAGAAGAGATTCGAGGATGACTGATCCAGCGCCAGGTATCCTAACTCGTCAATCACGAGCAGTGAACTCCCCTGCGGTCCCAAAACCATGAACAACTACTTTGCCTTGACAAATGCTCAATGACTGGGGCTTCCGAGATGTGTCGTGTTCCACGAACAGCAGTCTATTCGATGCTTGCTAGGCTTATTGAACGGCGAGTTGGTTGTCCGAAATTGCCCGCGGCAGCTTCGGTACCTACAACGCACACTGTGGTTAACGGGCGTGAGCATTAAGCCATGAGAGCGCCGTGTCGAGCGGGGCTTGCAAGTCACCCGCTTTCCCTGCGTATCTATGGGTCCCAAAATAGACATACACTTCTTTCGATATCGGGTGCCATGTGGCCGCGTATTCTCTTGGGTTCCACCGCACTTACTCTCGTCTATACTCGGGCATCCAAGACAGTATACGCTTCGAGGAAGTTCGCGGAAACCTGGTTCTCGAAACCCGACGTGCTCCGGGTTGTCCGTCGTAAGTGTTCGGGGATTGCGCGCTAAAGCGAATCGCCCTTGTTCCCGTGTACGAAATCGGCGAACATCGGAGCCGCGAAACCGTTGTCGAGCTGAGCGCATGCGAAACGCTTATAAGCTCTTACTATCCGACGCATTTCCGGTGCGGGTGTTGCGTGCTCCTCGATGTTCGATATGAGGGCGCGCTCCGGAGGTGTCATCAGAACAGAGTGCTGAAAGCCACCATCCAACAGATGATCGATCAACAGCCTCAAGCGGCTGGCATCTGCAGCCAACGAAGTTCCGGACTCGTTTCGTAGCTGCTCGTCCACTGTGGTACACCTCTTGTTCTTTTATCTCGGCACAACGCTCGAATGCCTTTAGGCAAAGTGATGCCGCCGAGTACCCAGCGGCGCTTCCCCGTAAAGGCCCTTCGCCCCCGCGGCGGCACCAACCGCACTATTCACGCGACGTTGTCCACCAGGAGTTGAGTGAGGCCGCCCCCCGGCGTGTGTGGGCGTTGTGAGTCCGTTCTAAACGAGGGCTATCGCGGGATGCCACGAGTGTGAGAGGGCCCGCTTTGAGAGGCTTTGAGAGGCAGTTGCCTGAAAACGCTCGGAGTAATACAATGTCAACGGCTTCAACCCGAGTTGAAAGGAAGATGGGGCCAGCCCGGCTTTTCGAACCCGGGACAGCGGCTCGTAACAAGCAGAATGCCGGCTGGCATCCATCCCGATGACTTCGATCGGCCTGGTAAACAGGCACACGGTTCTGGGCAAGCACCAGCTAGACCGCCGAGCGCGCCTGTAGTCTCGACGCCGCCCCCTATGACGGCGCCGCCTAGGCCCCCATCGACACCACACATCCCAAGCCCCCCTCCTCAAAGCGCGATCGGTCCGCGAACTCCAGGACCGAGCCGGACGAAGCCAGTCCACCCGGGTGCAGTCGCGGCAGCCGTGGTAATGTTATTCGTCCTCATATGTCTGGTCGTCTGGCAATTCGTCGTCAACGCGAAAAAGCCCTCAACCGTGGTGTCGCAACCCCCGTCGGGGCCGCAGGCCCTGACTGTCGAGGCGAAACTCACTGGCAAGGTCAGCATGGAGACGACGGTGCCGCCTTGGTTACGGCAGTTGATTGGGGACCGCAGTATCGCGGCCGACAACCTTCCACCCGCCGGGAACGTGGTCATCGAGAACGGCTGTCCGGGCGAAGGCTGCGGGTATCAAATGTGGCTGTCTACCAAGGATCTGCCCCTATTCGATGCCTGGAATAGCCAGACTCCAGCCCAGGTGCATACCGTATCAGCACGAGAGACTGTGACCGCGTTGCGCGGCGTATTCGTCACATTGTCACCCGGCGTAGAGGAAGCTTTGCTCCCTCTTAACCTCGCGGGCACGGTGGTCCAGCCTGGAGAGCTTTTGTATTCTTTGCTATATCTCGGAGAGGGCTGGGAGCGGGTATTCGTTCGGGGGCGAGTGATTGATTGTAACCTGAATGGGCAAACCCGCCTTACGAAGAAGCTGCGCGATTCAGAGTGGCGTTGGTGGGCAGAGATTCGCACGAACGACGGCGTAGTGGGATGGACAAATGAGACGCCGTCGTTCTTGGGCGTGAGCAAATCGGCGGGCCCATTCCCGTACGTCAAGCCAACGGCCGGGCAGCAGCACGACGGCTCACGGCAGTTCGATTTCGAGGTGTACATTCCGGCGGATGCCGGTCAAGTGTGGATACGCGTGGGCGACAGCACGTTGCCTTGCGAGCCCAAAGAAGGAACACAGCATGTTCAATCTGGCCCATTACTGCAGGACCCCGGGCGGTATATGGTCGAACTTGTATCGGCACAGAACGGGACTTTGGCGAAGACATTTATCCGCGTAGAGTCGGAGCCGAAGGAGCAAAATGCGCAAACAGTCGGTTCAGAGCCACCGCCAATAGAAACGATTACGCCAACATTCGACTGCGCAAAAGCGGCAACCGCGGCCGAGAGGTTAATTTGCCAAGACCGCGATCTAGCCGGCGCGGAACGAGCCATGGTCACGGCACATGATGCGCTGGTTGCGAGACTCTCCACGGATCAGTTGCAGGCGTTTCGACGGGAGCACCTTGAGTGGTTCAAGACGTTTTCACGCACGTGTAACGCAATGGCGAGATCAGGCGCATCGACCAGCGAACTGAAGGAGTGTATAAAGCGGTTTCTGTCAGAACACACCGCGGAACTTCGGAGCCGGTAAAGAAAGAGAAGCGAAGCCATGCGAACAGACGAGCAGTTCACGCTAGACGAATTCGGTAACCCTACAGGCACGGCCTATGATCTGGGTGGGGCAGACGATGATCGTTTGAAAGGAGAGAAGATCCTGTTTTGCGTCGCGTACGGAAATGAAGACGTTTTGCAGTGCGCACAGCGACTTGTGGTTCCTGCCGTCGCGACTCGAAATCTGGCTATGGACGTGGTGACGCCCGACATATTCAAGCGGAAGTGCAAAAAACCGCTGTTCGGGAATGGGGATCTGGGCCGATACACCCAAATCTGGTATCTGAGCGATCAGCAGGCATATCTCTCCGCCGAAGAGATTACGCGCATCGACGAGTTCAATGGGTCCGGGGGCGGCGTGTTTATCTGGGCGGATAACGAGCCGTATTACGCAGATGCTAATGCTCTGGCCATGAAGTTGGCGCGGACACAGTTTTCCGGGAATCAGACCGCCGATGGAATCCTCCATCCCGGTGAGAAGCTGCAACGCGGCGTGTTCATTCGTCACGCGCTCACGAGCGGTCTGAATACACTATATGAAGGCATCACCATCTGCACGATTACGCCCGCGCCGCATCTCACGATCCTCGCTCAGAGCCACGATGGACAGAACTGCATGGCCTGCTTCTCCCACGAGAACCGGCGTGTAGTTCTGGATACTGGATTCACCAAAATCGCCGGTGCCGAGCGCTTTCACCGGACGCCCGGTACAGCTCGGTACGTGAGGAATATCGCGTTCTGGCTGGCCGCCCGCACTCGCGATTCGCAATATTCTCTCTTGACCGGCCCCGAAAAGATCGCCACACTCTCGCAGGGTCAGGTATCTGAGCAGTTCGCCTACAACGTCAAAGAACAGGGCAACACAATCACCTTGATTGTCGTGTGGCAGGATCAGAGTGAACTCGCGATCGAAATCCTCGCCCCGTCCGGGCAAGGGAGACGGGCAAGTGGGTCGCAGTCACCGCTGAAACTCGAGGTCCCCGGCGCGGAAGCAGGTCTGTGGCGATGCAGAATCGTTGCTCAACACATCCGAACCGCGGCGTGCAAGTATGTACTAACGGTCGTCGAGCGGAGCTCCGGCAAGACCCGCCCGCCGGCCCCCACCGTCGAGATCGGCAATCCGTATGTGCAATCGCATCCGGTTGATAAACCGGAATACAGGCTCAGACTCGCCGCCGCGCCTTGCGAGTTGGACATGTCGAAGACACCTTATCGCATCCGCGCAACGCTGGTATTGGCCGTTGATGGCGCATTGTCCTTACGGGTTCAACACGGTGGGGAAATACGTTGCCAAAGTCCTTCTGTGAAGGGATGGAAGGTGTTGTCGAGTGGTGGATACAGCCATTCTGGACGAGGGCGTCGTGTTCTTCGACCCAATGGGTAAATCATCGGCCCGCATCCAACGGACCTGACAGTGTGCCCGACACGGAAGCGACCACTTCCCACACAGTTGTGTACACCGACGGGAGCAACTCGCTAGTTATTGCCATGTCGGGACGCGACGCGAGAGCGCCGAGGGACCGCTCGCCGATGGGCCGCAGAGCAATAGCCATCACAAGAGCCGCGCCGTTGTCGAAGGGGATATTCTTAAGGGCCCGCGCGGCCTCAGTGATGTCAGGGCCTGTATTGTGGCCAGCGACAAACAGGAAAACAACCGGAACTGGTGCCCTTTGATCGTAGGAAAGCAGACCGCGACGGCACGCGTCAAGACTCTTGTTCACGGCGCGAACGGCCCATTCGAGGGCGAGACATTGGTTCCGCGTGCCACGCGCGGCTTCGAAGGACAGAGACGAGAGCGCGATATCAGAAAGGCTAGCAAGCTCGGCAATGACTTGCACATCGTCGGAATACGCGGCGATGTTCAGCAAATAACGCGACGTGGCGGCACCTTGATTACCGGCCTGCAGGCAGATGATGACGTCCTGCATTCCGCGCGCGAGAGTGCATCCTAAATCGCCCGCCATGGCCGAGCTAGCGTCGAATACAAATGTAAGGATCTGTGGCGACTGTGAAGTCGCGAAGCGAGATGTGTTCCCGGTGGGTTCAGGCGGCATATGTCAGTTACCGAGCAATCAGCCGCTTGGCCATAGCTCTACAAAACGGCATCACCGTTTAAGACGTCACTGTCTGATCCAAATCCTGAAACCAGGAGCGCCAGTGTTTCTCGATCAGTTCGTCTGGGCGGATAACGCACATAGATTGCGTCGCGCACCGCGCGGCCACCCTCGTATCGAAGTCGCCCTCTCCGAAAAGAACAAAGACGGCTCGCGGCATCAGACCGTATACCCGGCAAGTTTCCAGGGCCGCCAGTTCAAGTTCTGACACTGCGATCGAGTGGTCCGCGAAAATGAAACGCAGCGGCGCGAGAGAGGCGGGGGATAGCGTCGTTCGGACACGCGCGTGTTCCCAGCTGTGAGGACGATTGAAGAAGACCGGATTATTCTGAACCCAGACGTCACATTGGCGGAACGCTTCACCTGCCCATCGCAACGCGGGAGTGGTGTCATTCGCGCACGGAGTACCCAAAGTAAAGGATAGCCTTACTGCCTCTGTTCGAATAGTGGAGGCCCAAGCGTTGAAATAGAACGGTGTCACCGTCTCGTCAAAGGTTGCGATGCTGACCATGCGGTCGTTTCTCGGGCCTCCGAAAGCCTGTAAACCGACGATTACGTTGGTGACGATCGACTGCATCGAGGAACCAGCGGAGGGCGTCGCGGCGGCTTGGCTGTTGTGGATGAGGATCACCACAGGCTGTGGGCGTCGTCTGTCGTTTGGAGCGATGCCGATCTTTATCTCATCGAACTGCTCTGGGGTCAGCATATGATCTTCCTCATCGCCCCGCCGAGCAAAAGCCCTTCAGCAGTTCAGCGGATATCGGTTGGCATTATCGCATGTGCCACTACCAGCGGCTACCCTGACTCTTGTCTCATACAAGATGAGCCTGAAAGTGGCATTGGATTCTCACACAAGATGAGCCTGAAGGGGAAAATCGGGATGCTGAAGATTGATCATCAGCATGGACGATTCAGAAGCGGGGAGCGTGGAGCAGATCCGTGCATTTCTGGCCGGCACGGGCGAGGTGCGATTTGCCGGGCAGCGGCGCGAGGAAGTTTACGGTTGGGTGGAGCAGACGTTAGTCCGACACCAGTACGCGAGTCTGGACCGACCGGGGAAAGGTTTAGTGCGTCACTACATTGCCCGGATGACAGGTCTGAGCCGGGCGCAGGTGACACGTCTGATTACGGCATCTCGCAACAGCGGACGCGTGAAAGCAACGGCCTATCAACGGACCAAATTCGCCACCCGTTACACCGCAGCCGATGTGAATCTGTTGGCCTACGTGGATAAGGCTCATGGGAACTTGAGCGGACCGGCGACCCGACGGATCCTGGAGCGCGATTCAAAGAATACGGCCAAGCTGCCTACCAACGGTTAGCGACGATTTCGGTGGCGCACCTATACCGGTTGCGCAACTCCGAAAGCTATCGCAAACGCAACACCAGTTATCAGCCAACTCAGCCCACGCCAATTCCCATCGGGGAACGGCGTAAGCCACAGCCGCACGGCTTGCCCGGATATCTGCGTATCGACACAGTGCATCAAGGCGACCAGGACGGATGCAAAGGGCTGTATCACATTAACGCCGTCGAGCAGGTGACTCAGTGGGAAGTTGTGGCCGCTACCCCGCACATTTCCGAACTCTGGTAATGCCAGTGCTGGAAGCCATGCTGGGACAATTTCCTTTCGTGATTCGCGGTTTTCATTCCGACAACGGGAGCGAGTTCATCAACTACAACGTCGCGCGGCTGCTGGGCAAACTGCTCATCGAACAAACCAAGTCCCGGGCGAACCATACCGGCGACAACGGCTTGGTGGAGTCCAAGAATGGAGCCATCATCCGCAAGCACATTGGCTACGGCTACATCGACGCTCACCACGCCGAGGCCATGGATCGATTTCACCGCGAATACCTGAATCCCTACGTTAACTTCCATCGCCCTTGCGCCGTGCCCAAGCTTCTGGTCGAAGCCAACGGCAAACGCCGCCGCGTTTACTTGCGGTGGGCTACTCCATTCGAGTTATTTCGGGAGTTACCTGGCTGCGAGAGTGACTTGCGGCCAAACACCACACTGGAGCAAGTGGATCGTTTCGTCCAGACTCAATCGGATACGGAGGCGGCGCTGTCCCATGCAGGCCGCTAAGCGCAAGCTCTTCCAGAGCTTCCACCTGAGGCGAAACGCTTGATCCTTAGACCGCGCCTCCCGTTTGATCGGCGATCGGGCCCTGCGCCGGTCAGGGGCGCAAACCTAAAAACCAAAACCTTCCTAAGAGAGAAAACCGACGGAAGTTTGTCGACTTCGCGTCCCTCCCTTTGGTCGGCCTCTGGGCTAGCGAAATACCACCGAAAAGGAGACTCAGCACCCGATCACCTTCCGCCTTGCTTCAGGCTCATCCTTCAATGAGAATATGCTCCCTGGCAGCTACGGGCTAGCCGCTGTCCTTCAAGCGGGGCAGAACGCCGTCATCGTCCCAAAAAATCCACCAGCCAGATAGTGCTGACCGATTCATCGCCGGACGCGAACGCGAGGCGAGTTCCATCCGGTGACCACGGTGGATCCCGGCTTCTCTCGTTGCCAGTCTCAATCTGCCGCGAACTGGTTCCGTCTGCCTTGACTACCCAGATACGTTCAAGGTTCGAGCGTTTCGACGTGTAGGCAATCCACGATCCGTCAGGGCTCCACACGGGCGAAAGGTTACGAGCGCCGTGTTCGCCAGTCATGGTCAGGCGCCTGACGATCCGCGACTGCACGTTTAGGATGTATAAATCCGGTCCCGTTGAACAGGGCGTCCAGCAAATACTCGCTACAAGTTCAGATGCCCGGTTTGGCGAGAAACTCATGCCGTGTACCTCGGCCGGCGCGGCTAACTCGAGAAGTCGCTCGCCGTGCGTCAGGGTCGATTGTCCATTCAAAGACTCCAGAGAAGCGGCTCGGATCTGAACAGATCTACCCGGTACTGTTGCCGTCCAGGCGACTCGGTTTGTCGAACGAGAAACGAACACGCCACTCGCGCCTTGTCCACCCGGCACGCTCAGAAGGACGGTAAAGGCGTTGTCGTTGCCATCGACGGCTTGCCTGAAAACAGTGGATCCCGGCGACATCGAAACGGCAACTCGCATCACCTCGTGAAAGCGCTGTGCCTCAAGGACGAATATTTCGCCAGGCCGACCCACTTCCAGATGGTCCGCCAAACCTGGATCTCCCCATTCGGTGGGCGTAGAGACCCGGACGTGCACGATCTCAGCTAGATGCTCCCCATCCGAAGATACTTCCCAGACGTTGTTCTGGTTTCCTCGCGCGGCACCGCGGTTCGACAAGAAGTAGATTGTCCCATTCGTGCCCCACGCTGGGTGGCTGTCTCGATAAGAACCAGACGTGACGCGGCGCGCGCTGATGCGGCTGAGACTCGGCACGGGAGCCGGTTGCCGTCGCTCGTCGATCCGTGTCAGCACGAGCGCCGTACCAGAGGGCGACGACAAAATCATCATGTCGCGCCCACCGTCGAACTGGAACTTAACTCCGCATGGGCAAGAAAGGCCATCGATGTAGAGTGTATTCTGATCCACGAAGCGGTACTTCCCGACGAAGCGGCCGCTTTCATTAAGTTGCCGCATCGTTCCATCCGCCAAGAACTCGGGTTCGAACACATCTTCGGTGGCGTTGACCTGCTTCCATTTTCCGATGATCCGGGAATCTGTATGGTTGATTGCGGGTATGACACGACTTGTCGTATCCGGGCGTGGGGTCGTCGGTGCGGGCGGTTGCACCGCGACCGAAGCATTACTGGCTGGGCCTGTGGGTCGTGAGAACCTGAACCAGCTAAAAACGCTTAGGAGTAGCAGGCAGAACGCAGCAATGAGTAACGCCGCCGTCGAGGTGTGGCGGAACGCAGGGGAGGTGCGCGGCGATTGTTGTCGCCCGCCGCCATGACTTCCTGTAGATGCTTGTCGCGACGGCCCGGATGATCCCTGCTGGGGTATGCCCGTCCCAGGTCGATCAAAATCGTCAGGATGGATTCCTGATCCCATAACTATCGCTCCGCCGGAGCCCTAGTGTATCACCAACTGTGCCGCGACCGAAACCTACCAGATCGGGACCGTGCGCGGGACAACGATCAACCGCCGCGATTCATTAAGGAATCCTAAACCCCCGAGTAAGTAATCCCGGAAAGTGATCGTACTCTTGACGGCGCGACGCGTCGTACACCAACCTGAAGCCCCAAAAGACATCCCTCCGCAGAGTCACACGCTCGTAAAGAATCTTGTCCGCGTGGAGGAACCCGGATACAGCGTAGAAATCCTTGCCGAAATGCTTATAGGTCACGGTCAAAGTTTGCATCGACAACGTATATTGAAGCATGTCGGCGAGGCTTTGCGCCTGCGTATTGTCGCTGCCCCACACCGAGAGACGCAAAGACCCGTCCGGGGCTGAGAACTGTTCGCCGTCACCGTTTGCACTCTCGCCTTCTGCCCTCAACGTCGACGGATATAAAAGCGCGAAGCCAAATCTGTGGTTTCTATATTCGGTCACGCTCGACTGGGGGACGGCGGGAGTAGTAGGAAGTGGTTGTGGTAGTAAGGGAGAGGGCGATGAGATGGCCGCGCCGCTGGTACTCTGCGCGGCGCCCGGCGCGCTGGGCAGTGGAGTCAGTTTCATCACTGAAGGTGATTCGACCGATGCGGCGTGTTTGCGATAGCCCGTCAAGTAACCTGCCAGCCATACGAGCGCCACGATCACCAACACTGCCGCAGCAAGCTGCAGTCGCCGAGCGTGATTTACCGCCGGGGCCATCGTGGACTGCTTGCGATTCGCGGTTGTTGAACGGCTGCGCGACTGATGTGTCCGCGCGGCATTCGGCGCAAGCGAAGTGTCTGGGGCACCGCGAAGCGGCACCGCTACTCTGGGCGTACCGGGTCGATCAAAGTCATCCGGGTGGATGTTCGAATCCATCAAGGCTTCTCAAGCTGACGGCATCAATGATCAGCGCGTCGCGAGCGCCGGGCCAGTTAACCGACTTCCAATTCACGCACTGTACCACCAAATGGGTTTCCACGCGGCGACCGCGTGCGGCCGAAGGATAGCCACGCGTTCGAATAGGTGCCTGCCGTGAGCGATCAGCGTCTAAAGGAGAGACGTGTCTTCGAGCACACCGCGTTCAGGCGTCAGAGAGTCGACGTGTGAATATACAGTGTGTGGAGGTTAGGTGCTTAACGTGCCTGTATTCCGAGATTGGAAACCGCGGCTGTATGCTTGGCCGGAAAGGCCGCAGCCGGTAGTCGTGGTCGTCGATTCAAGCA
Organism: Bryobacterales bacterium; assembly: GCA_038225555.1. Classification (GTDB taxonomy): domain Bacteria; phylum Acidobacteriota; class Terriglobia; order Bryobacterales; family Bryobacteraceae; genus JANXQZ01. The sequence goes on along the minus strand of JBBRRB010000091.1, from coordinate 5,609 downwards.
GCAGGACAACAGCCGCTGAACATAGCATGGAGTTGTTCCTCAAAGATATCGTGGTAACGCTGCAAGCGGAAAGCTCCGGCAGCAGCGTAAAACCGCCATACACGCTTAGTGTCGCGTTATGCGATGAGTCCGTCCACGTCGTCTGCCAAGATAAGGATCCCCGGCGCGTCGACTTGGGCATCTTTTCGCGAATGTCCTCCGCCTCGGGCTCAATTGATCTACTAGCGGCGGCGAAATGGGCCGCGGCGACTGTCGAAGACATCGTCAAGAGGCTGACGCCGAACATCTTGGCAAATCTACGTTTTCGGTATCCTATCGCACCACCAGCCGTGGTGTTCATAGTTGGTGGAACGCGAGAAAGCCAGTCTTGCCCCGCACTGGACCAACTGCGGACGATTCGCGTTTGCGGCGAGCGGCTTAATACCGCCGTGGTCATCGTAGCAGATGACGGCACAGCTTGTTTATGCCTGTCCGGTTCACTGGTCGCGAATCCTGCATCGTCCGACCAACTACTCAAGGCGGTAGTCGCTGAGCGTGGATGCGGGACCCTGGTAGAAGATACACTTCAGCAATACGTGACTACATACCGGCGCGCCTTGGCGGCCGTTAGGCTGAGTTCCCACCCCATCGGGGACGAGATCATCGCGACTTTTGGTGACGCGCAAACGGAGTTAAACCTTGCAGCGACGCCATTCGGCATCGACGCGACTCTTATACGGATTTGTGACGGGTCACTGGTCGCCGTGGTGCATCCGGCAGCAACCATATATGCCCGAACCCATGATCGCGGGTGGGAGAGGTATCGAGGCGTGGAATGCGATGAGAATGGCTTCGGCCCTTCGTTCGTTCCCGTATCGCCGGGCACCATTCTGTTTGATCCGACCGGACACAGGAGCATGCGCATTCAGGCAGCGGAACATGACGCTGCATGGAGGCGTGCTTTGGACCCACTGTGCAAAGAAGGAGTCGATCGATGAGCGTTTCAAACATCTGATGCCCCTTCATGCCGAACACGTTCTGCGTTCCGGCTGCGTCGGAAGCCCGGTTCCGTCCGGCGGCGGTCCACTGCCGCGCTCTGGCGCTGATTGAGGACAGCTCCGTTACATACCTACGTGTACGCTCTCAGCTTCGGGGATGATCGCGCGGGGCAACGGTGCGCGTCAGAGGTGCACCAAAACACGAGTGGCCGGTTCTTGAATGCTGGCATGCAACTTTCCTCCAGACCGGGGCGGCGCTCACGGCGGGGTTGCCGGCCACCAGCAGCAACCGAGCCTGATGCACCTGCAGCGTGGCCGCCACCGTTCCTTCCGGCCACCACGGGAAGTGTGCTTTCGAGAGACGCTTCTTCGCAAGCCAGAATCCCTGGCCATCGTAAACCAGGATGTTGAGCGTTGTGGCGCTGCGGCTGGGAACAGGAACACGCAGCGGGAGAACGGATCCTCGGAAAGCTTCCCGGCATAGTTGGGCCAGCGAATCGATGCCCTTGCGTCCGTCCACCGCTTCGACGGCGGCCCAAAATCCGCATCTGTGGCGTGAGCTGAATCATTCCGCGTTTCGCCAAGGCGCGGAGCTGGCTGGCCCAGTCCAGTGGTGCACCTTTGGTGGCCACGCGCACGCGGCCCTCGGCCGATTCGAATTGCACGACGTATTCGGCGGCTGCAGCGGCCGATGATCCGGCAGGCGCGAGCAGTTCGACGAACGCGGGCACTGCGGACGTAATCTTCTGATGCGAAGCCATTAGACGTTTCTTTAGACCCACGTAATCCATTTGGAGCGTCTTCGAGGTCCGATGCAATCCGTGGCGGCTGGCCGCTTCCACGGCGGCTGTCCAAAACAACTCCGGCAGCCGTGATCGGGCCGGATGCGTGTTTCGCCACTCTTCCAGTTCGACCCTTCAGCTGGAACAGGTCCTCAGACAGGAGGGTTCGGTCACTCGACATGCCCGAGCGTACTGCGAAATACAGTGTCTGTCACGCAGGCTCGCCGAAAGCTCACGAATCTGTTCGAGCAGCCCGGTCTCAAGCTCCCGTTCCCGAAGATCCTTGGCAACGGTCAGGAAATCGAAAGTGTTTCACAGCGGGATATATAATCACATCAGTCGCGCCACACCAACAACGAAATGTAGATTGGCGTGTAGGATCGTCCCAAGGTTCAATCGTGAGCGGCGGAGTGTGCTGGCGGATGTGGGCGATGTATGCTGGCGAGTTGCCGGAAATGCGTCAGGGTATTACAATTCTCGACGGGTTCAACTGAACCGAGCGAAGCGCGCTGAGGGCACCGGTTTGGTTCTGACTAGAACTAATGCGAGGTTTGATAGGGCAGAATGCCACCTGGTATCCATCCCGATGATTTCGATTCGCCCGTGCTTGCACGGTCCAACCTCCGCGCCTAATTGGCGCTTTTGGCGCGGGCGAGTTACGAATCGGGTTGGGAGGCGGGCTCGTATAGCGTGGCGCAGATGGTGACCGGGATGGCCGCACAGTCACGGGCGGCCGTGGCGAAACCGGAGGCGTGCTCGGGGCCGTGGACGGCGCTTGCGTGGAGGCCTGTGCTGGGATGCCAGGTCGAATCGCTGTCGCGGCAGTGATCGTTCTCATTGTCGTTCTGGTGCTTCTGATAAAGAACAACAGTGCCCGGCAGGGTGCTAGGACGTTCGCACCGCCGCCCACCCCAATGTCGACGGCTCAGGAATGGCCGGCTGACCGGGTACATCTTCCGATTACCCCGTTCTTACCCGCTCTGAATATACAGGTGGAATCATTGTTGTTATTCAATAGCGCCGACAACAATCTACCGAAGGCGCAACGCAGCTACTCAACGGAATTCGTCGAGGGTACGATCGCATCGCTGAATTGGGAACTCACTCTTAGATCACCTCTCAAGAGTGCCCGACAGTATTTCAAGACCGTGGTTTACCTGTACGGTCCAGATGGTCAGCGAATATCGCAGACTAGGTCGTCCTCCTACATCGAACCGGCATGGACGCAGTCGTATCATGCCGATCGTTTGTCACAGACGATGTCTGCTACAGGGACATACCATGTCTCGTTGTTCATTGACGGGATCAAAGCTGCCGCTACGACATTCAACGTGGTCGCACCTCAAGTGACTCAGACGCAGCCGAACGAGGCACCGGCGAGCAATACTGATTCAACTGAGCCCAAACAGCAACCCCCGCCGATCTCGTCACCCGAGATTCAGGCGAGCTTCGATTGCAAGCGTGCGCAGACGCAAAGTGAAAGGATTATTTGCGCCCTCCCGGAGCTTGCATCGTTGGATTTGAGAATGGCGCGTCAGTATTATGAGATGTTGAACGGACTCGCAGGGGCCGATCGGCAAGACTTTGCCCGGGAGCACCTCGCTTGGTTTAAGAACTACAGCCGGACCTGCAATAGCCTGCCTACGTGGAATCAACAGGCAATTAGAGAGTGTGTCAGGAATAACTTAACAGCAAGACTGTCTAATCTGCAGTCTCGTCCGGCTCCAGCTTCGGCGATTAGTGCCTTGACCAATGAAGCGCAACAGCGCGCACCCCTCGAGCAGGACTGCGTGACGGAACGCCGGCTGAGTAACCAATCCCTCTTAGGACTCCTTGAACGTGACGAACTTGCGAGAGTCCGCGGTACCTGCGAAAAGCTATATGGCGTGCCTGCCGCACCAGAGGCGCCGAAGCCTAGTACCGGGGCCAGTGCCCAACCCGCGGAAGCGCCGGACAGGAACGGCAGCTGGAGGCGCTCCGGGGAAGCTCGTGTTGGTGGCGAAGTTGTTCAGCCGGAATTGATCAAGAAGGTATCGCCGACCTATCCGCCACTTGCCAAACAGGCTCGAGTTGAAGGGAAAGTTCGCCTTTCAGCAACCGTCGGGGTGAACGGTAAATTGCGTGATATACACATACTTTCGGGACATCCAGTGCTCGTATCCGCCGCGACCGATGCGGTTCGGCGTTGGGAGTATCGTCCCGGCACGCTGAACGGACGAACCATTGATACCAGTGTGCACATTGACGTGACTTTTACACTATCTCAATAACTTTAACTTAATCGAACGTGACCAACGGCGTTTCAAAACCGAATTCCCAGGAGGCAGCCTTTCTCGTCCACATCGGTATGCCGGAGTTTGACATGCATTCAAATCGAACTCAGGGGAAAATTTGTTCCACGGCACGGAGTCGTTGTTCAGCATGCAGATGTATTGGAATCCCCGCTTCTGCAGCCTTGCGTGCGGCCATCTCCAGCGCAAGCGCGATCTGCCGGCCAGCAGCGCGGCGCGTTCTCGCGTCTTCGCTTCGATTGCCGCATTGTGCTCACGGCGCGTTCCAGCCGGCCCATCTCGGCTTCAAGGGACTGGCGGCGGTTTCGAGCAGCCCGGCATGGAAAGTCTGGACGTTTTCGAGGCGTTGTAGAACCAGGTCGGGAAGCTGAAGGCCGGGCGCGTCGGTAGACGGTAGCGACGTGTTCGCTTGCGGGCGGCTGAGCGTCGGCGAGGGTCGAGCGGTATAGCTCGACGCTGGAGATTGGCCAATCCCAGCTGAGATGTATGGCTGGCCTATCGATTCAAGCCGCGAGTGTGCATAAAATTTCTGAGGCCAGGGGTGGTTTCTGCGACTTCGCGTTGGATGTGGACGAAGTCATCGAAACTGACAACGGTGGTTCCGGTTGCGGTGGCGAAGATCTGATCGCGTAATAGAGCCAGAAGATCCAGAAGCGAAGGACGGATGCCTTTGCTTCCCCACTCCGGCAGCGGCAAATATTCGGGGGTGCGCTGAAATCCGGAACTGAGGATGGAAGCCACCAGGAGGAGACTGTAACCGGCGACCTGCAGTTGGGCCAGGCGACGTACCGAATTCGCATTCCGGACCTGACCTTGATGGACACTCAGCAGCGATTTCTCGTCGCGGTGATTGCATTCGATCTCCCAGCGATTGATATATACGCCTGCACTCTTATCGTCTTTGAGAATCTGTTCCGGCGTGGGCGCGACGGGGGCCATAACGGCGCGCGCGGCCGGGTGCTTTGCCTTCGGAGGCGGGCAACGGGTAATGCAGTTTGGCATCTTGCGCACGCGCCCGATACACGTTAATCCCAGGAAACCCGTGAGCAAGGGCGGTTGGGTCTTCCGGTTCGGCACGGGACTATCTTATGACCGGTATCCCCTCGAGCAAACGGCGAACTCGCATTTTTTCTCAACATCTGACGAAGCAAAAGCAGATGGTTAGAGCTTTGAATCAGATCGAGCCACAATGGGCTCATGTTGAAAAGCGGGTATCAGGTCTGGCTATAGATGAAGACTGTTTAAAGGATCTTGTCTTTGGCTGAGCTACAACCTGCAGAGCAAGAGGCCCTTAGATTCGTGGCACGATTTGCGCCGGTGTCGGCGAGTGAGGTGATGGAGCGCGCTTCAGCGTCCGTTGTGCAATCCTTAATCGATCGCCGCCTTCTTATTCAGGTGGGTGAACGACTGGACACCTACTGGGATATCTTCCGCGACTTTCTTAACACTGGCCGGGTACCGAATCGAAGATAGCTACATTCTCAGGCAGACACCCCGCGCCGTTGCCCGTTTACTCGCGAAGGTGGCTGAAAGAGAGGGAGACGCAGGTGTGCCCGAGC
>JBBRRB010000090.1:0-17383 GCA_038225555.1 Bryobacterales bacterium | reverse complement strand
CCGAACTGAAGCTGGATCGCCCAGAACCATGAATTAGCAGGATATTCAGAGGACGATTCTTTTGGTTATGGTAGTCAACTGCTTCCAAACACGCTCTAACATTCCTGGCATGTTTTTTCTTTGTGGGTTTCTGCGAAACCTGCTCCCACCATTGGCCGTATTTGATCTCCACAAAATCTCTTGGATTCATGCCTCACTCCGACACATAAGAGATGGCCCGCGCATCTATACGATAACGCGTAGCGCCCAGCACATCAGCCCCTTTATCCAACGTGATCTTGCCACTCTCGAAGGATGTCTTTTTCAGTGGGAACGTGATGCCCTGGAGTACCGGAATGTCTTTCTTGAAAAACACTCGTTCAAACGAGTGGAAGCGGTTAACAGGTATTCCCGCCATCATCACAGGCTCTCGCCCGCCGCTCACTCTCGCGGATTTCAATCTAGTCATCCTCAACCACCCGGAAACTTGCTCGGCTGCCGATGAATGATCGGCAAAGGAGTGAGTCCCACCGATTCTCGCCCCGGTCTGGATACCTAGTCAACCGAGCAAGTGCATCCGACACGTCGACAGTCGAGCCGGCGATGTTGCCATGCCGATGCCTGCGCCGATTCACATCAGGCACGAAGCATTTCAGATTACTTCGGGTAAACTATCAACTCCGGCACGTATGGCGCTCAGTTCATTTCGCGCGGGCCGCCGTGACGGGTGCCCATGATTGTGGGCCGATTCGACTTCTGATTCGCAGAGAAGTTTACGCGCCGACTCTTTCGTGCCGACACTTACCCCAGCCCGATGGACGCGATTGGTTTTGAAATCGCTCGGCCCTGGAGTTATCACCGGAGCCGCTGATGATGATCCATCCGGCATTACGACATACTCTGTTGCAGGCGCGCAGCTTGGAACCAAGCTCCTCTGGACCGCACTCCTAACGTGGCCGCTCATGGCCTCGGTTCAAATGATGTGTGCCCGAATCGGCAAGGTGACGGGGCAAGGCTTGGCCGGAAATGTTAAGCAGCGGTTTCCACGTTGGCTGCTCGGCGTCTTCATCGTGGCCCTGCTTGTGGCCAACACGATTAACATCGCGGCGGATCTGGCCGGCATGGCGGATGCAGCTGAAATGCTGTCCGGGATCAAATCGCACGTGTTTGTGGTAGCTTTTGCACTTCTGATTTCGTGGGCAACGGTCCGGCTTCATTATCACCAGATAGCGAATGTGCTCAAGTGGCTGGTGCTGGTGCTCTTTGCCTACCCGATCACTGCGTTTGTGGCAGGAGCTGATTGGAACCAAGTGTTGCGCGCTACCCTCATACCCTCCATGCCGCATACCAGAGATGAATGGTCGACGCTGGTTGCGATCCTTGGCACGACGATCAGCCCTTATTTGTTTTTCTGGCAGGCGAGTGAAGAGGTTGAAGAGGAGAAAGCGGCGGGTCAGAGTACGCTTGCTCAACGAAGAGGAGCAACCCTCAGGGAACTTGAGCTGAGAAACTTTGATGTGGGTGTGGGTGCGTTTTTCTCGAACATGGTCATGTTTTTTATCATCCTGACTACCGCGATTACCCTAAACCGCCACGGCATGACGCATATCGAGACCAATCGTCAGGCCGCCGAGGCCCTTCGCCCCCTTGCCGGCAAGTTTGCTGCGACCTTGTTTACTGTGGGCATCGTCGGTGTGGGATTTCTCGCCATACCGACCCTGGCGGGATCAGCGGCATATGCCTTCGCGGAAACGCTTGGGTGGCGTCAAGGCCTGGACAAGGACTTGAAGCGGGCGCGCGCATTTTATACTCTCATACTGCTCTCGACCGGCGTGGGTGTCGGACTGAACTTCGTAGGCATTAATCCAGTGAAGGCACTCTACTGGACCGCCATCATCAATGGACTGTTAGCCAATGGACTGTTAGCCCCTTTCCTGCTCGTCGCAATCCTGGTCGTCGCTTCGGACAAAAAGCTGATGCAGGGTCAACCGAGTTCGCGATTGGGGTGGGCCCTCGTGGCGATCACCACAGTAGCGATGTTCGCTGCGGGCGTAGCCATGTTCGTTGTGTAGACTGCAACCAGCGAAGAGGCAAAAAATGAAGGAGCAGCTCCCGACGCGGACAGAAAAAGAGAAGAGGATTCTTGTCGTTGATGTCGGTGGGACGCACGTGAAGGTAATGGTCACAGGACTGACGGAACCAATTGAGATCTTGTCCGGCCCGACTTTGACCGCGAAAGCGATGGCGCAAAAAGTGAAGGCGGCACTGAAAGACTACCCCTACGATGTAGTTTCCCTCGGCTATCCCGCTCCCGTCGTCCACGGGCATCCGCTGCGTGAGCCCTACAACCTGGGTTGCGGCTGGGTGGGTTTCGATTTCCGCAAAGCGTTTGGCCGCCCCGTCAAAATTATCAATGATGCGGCCCTGCAAGCGCTGGGAAGTTACAAGGGAGGAAAGATGCTATTCCTGGGCTTGGGTACGGGTCTGGGATCCGCGATGATCGTGGATGGGGTGCTTCAACCGATGGAACTGGCCCATTTGCCGTATAAGCGTGGCAAAACCTACGAAGACTACCTGGGACTCCGAGGTCTCAAACGATTGGGAAGAAAGAAATGGCAACGGCAGGTTTACAAAGTTGTCGTCGAGCTTCGAGCGGCGCTCGAAGCGGAACAGGTCGTCCTTGGAGGCGGAAATGCCAAGAAGCTGAAGAAGTTGCCTCCTGGCGCGGTCTTGGGGCACAACCAAAACGCTTTCTTGGGTGGTTTTCGTATGTGGAGCAAAGACTATTCCACATTGGCCGCAAGAAACCAGTAATCAAGACCGTGGACTAACCAGCCTTGTTCTCAGTGGAAGACCCCCAACATGTAGGCTACGAGCAGAATCAACAATATGGTGCCCAGCCCTATGCCTGCTCCGCCGCCGTAACCCCAGCGGCTATGACCGTAGTAGCCTCCACCGCCTCCTAAAACCAACACCAAGATGATAATCAGTATCAACATGCGGATTTTCCTCTCTTCTACCGTTTTGATGCCGGAGCGTATTCCTCTTCTCCGCTATCAAGAGCGCAATGATGAGCGATACCGTGGCGGCTAAGTTACTTCTCCGAAGCTGATTCAATCTCTCCCGTTTCGGCTTGGGCTCTGCCAGCGAGCTTTTCAGCGCGGCCTTTGGCAGCCACATTTGGCACGTTGGTGACCTGCCCCATCTTCTCTTTGGCTGCGCCCTTCGCCTCACGCTCCCTGCGTTCGATTTCGTTCTTGCCGCTCTGTGGCATCTGGCTTCTCCTTGAATCGCTCTTTGACGTTATGTAGATTCCAGTAAGCGACCCAGTAATAAAATCGCCCAGTCGGAGTGGGAAGCGTGACTCGCCTGACGTCGTTCCGCTTCGGTCGAGTCCAAGTCAGGGAAACGACAAAAACCTGGTCCGCTCTCCACTCCAAGCTGGAATCCTTAGTGGAACAAGACTAAAGAATTTCTTGGGGTGTGCCTGCTCACAATTGCTCACAGCGGTGGGAAAGCTCCTGCCGTCGTGTGGACGATTTCTCGGACAAGTCTGACCCGCGCCTCCCCGATCTGATCACTTTGTTTTCTTCTACACTTTCTCTACATGGCTGGCACTCACAGCGCCCCGCTGTGTTGCACCATGCTCCGAAGAGCCACCGCGTGACGGACACTAATTGCAGATCGCTTTGACCAAACCAAGTGTCAAAACTGTGCAGTTTGGACCAGCAGAACCACCTTCTCCAGGCCTATGCTCTGGATTGTTAGGATTAACCCAAGATGCGGCGTGATCTTCCGCCCCCTTTGGAAGGAAAATCACGGATATGACCCGCATCAACAAAGCTCCGGTACGCCCCCTACCCAAAGCTCCCCAACCGCCCCTGTCCCACCCCGGCGCCACGCCTGATTCAGAGCGTGCCAAGAGGCCACCGCTCGACACACCTCCCGCCACCGGCGAGGAACTGACTCCCGGAAATCGCGTCGAGGGTTTGGGCAACTTCGGAAAGCCGACTGGAGAATTCGGCACGGTCAAGCAAGCTAACCAAGCTAACGAGGATGATGCAGTCGTCAAGTGGGATGACCACGGTCGTCAGAGACTCGGACAACGGTGGCTCAAGAAGGTTTTAACCCCGAACGAGACCAGGCAAGCTGCCATATTTAAAGCCTGAGACCACCACTCCATGAATCTAAAAAGCTTCAGGCGCCGCCTCCGGATCTCCTCTCATGTGAGAGGGAAATGATGACAAAGCTAACCAAGCCAGCTCGTGATCGGATATCCACAACCAAGTTCGCTTTCCCGACGCAGCGCAAGGAGCCGTTAGAAAATGCCTCTCACGTGCGCAATGCGGCTGCTCGCTTCCATCAGGTGAAGGGCGTTACCGAAGCGGAACGTCGTGCGGCGTGGAAGCGGATACAGTCCGCCGCAAAGCGATACGGAGTGGACCTTGAAAAGTCCGACTAGCGCGAAACACGCCGTGTTGTGCTCCTGCAGGTCACTTACCGGAGCAGCCGCAAAACTCATCGAAAACTCAGGTCCACGGTGATTAGCGTTAGTCCCGATTACTTCTAGCTTTTGCTTCTGGCTTTCGGCTTATGTGAGCGCTCTTCGTTATTGCCAGATCGGCTCAAACGCTCAGGAATCCCTGTGATAAGGCCTTGATAGTCCGTGAGGCGTTCGCCGATGATGACCACACCCTCGGAGGTGATTTCATATTCGCGGATATCCTTGCTGTGGTTGCCACCGCGCATCTTGATCACGACCATGATCTTGCGAAGCTGGGCGTCAATGCATACATAGCGAAGCCGGATAATGTCGTCGGTGAGAAAAGAAATGGAGTAGGTACTGAAGGGGAACTCCGTGAAAGACTCATTCATCTCAACCGTGCTTAGAATCGTAACCCCGACTCCGGTTAAGGCGGTGATCATCCGGTAGAGCGATTCGCGAAAGTCGGCGCGGAAGCCGGGCGCCAGGGCCATCTCAAAGCCCGCCAGCGAATCAATCACCAGGCGCTTGGCACCAATCTTCTGGACCGCGTCGAGAATCTCGCGCATGGTTTCATCCACCGAGAGGTCCAACGGACGCAGGTAGAGGATTTCGAGTTTCTTGTGGTGCTGGGGCGTTTTCAGATCCAGCCCAAAACTGCCTGCCCGCTCGGCATACCCTTGCGGTCGTTCTTCAAAGACCACCACAACTCCGGGGTCCCCCTGGCGAATGCCCTCTGCAATGAATTGGGTCGCCAAGACTGATTTCCCCGTCCCCGAAGCCCCGGCCACCAGGACGCTATCGCCTTCGGGAATGCCTCCCCCGAGCATCTTATCCAGTTCCGGAATACCGATGGAAAGGCGCCGCGTGCTGGGTTTTTTCCTGCCCAGCTCGGCTAGCCCAAGAGTACGCGAGAAGGCTTGCAGCCCGGCATTGGTAATGCGGAAAGTGTGGAGCCCGGGCACGGACGCCTGCCCGCGCAGTTTCACGATCTGCAGCTTGCGGATAACGGAATTTCGTTCTGAAGCCTGGTAGAGCCACAAGAGGCCATCGGAGACGGTGAAGACGGGATTGTCACGGATTTCACCCTCAACATATTCCCCGACCAGAAAAGTCGTAGCTTGCCAACTGGTCAGGAGCAGAGCTAACCGCTGAATGAAGGATTGCAGCTCCACTTCGGTTGTGCCGCCTTGCGCCTTCCGCACCACGGTGCGAAAGGAGTCCACTACCACGATGCCGGGGCTTGCCTTCTCAACCTCCTTCGTAATCTCCTCCAGGACCGCGTTCAAGTCCTTCTCCAACACAACCTGGCTCAAGTTGATAAAGCGGACGGCTGTGTTTAACTTGGCCTGGTCGAAGAACGTGTACTGTTGCTGGTATCGCAGCATTTTGATGGCGGGTTCGCCGAGAATGGTGAAATAGAGCGCGGGGCGCTCTGGCGTCGCGTTGGCGAACACGATTTGGTGCGCCAGCGTAGTCTTGCCGCTTCCCGGGGCGCCCGCGACGATATTAAAAGAAAATTCCGGAAGACCGCCGCCCAGGATTTCATCGAGGCCCGGGATCCCGGTCGGCAGTTTGTTGATTGTCACTTTATCAGCTGTGCTCAAGCTTTCCTCTCCTTCTCGGAACCGCGGCCGTTGAAGGCGGCCTCCGGCCACACATCCTGAACCAGCCGCAACGTCAAACCTGCGCCAATGAACGTGAGAAGAAGCCCGATTAACTGGGCAATGAGAATGGCTCCTCCCTCCCTAGCCGGGTCTTTATCAATTTGCGGCCCAAGCTCGTCTAGACCCTTTAAGGATCCGTCCTCCGCGACCTGCACCACGCCGAGACTGGGCGCTTCCGCCCTGGCCAACGTCAGAGCGCGAGAAAGGAGCGAGCGAAAACCGGCAACTCCCGCGAGTGTAATTAGGGGCTGGCGCAGCTTTGCATAGACGCGAAAAGCCGCAGACTCCGTTGGCTCGGAGTTCTTGCCCGCAACGCCTTCGTAAGTAAGAAGGCGCTGGGCCAGATGTCGCGACTCTGGAAGACTCACGATTTCCTTTTCCGTACAAGACGCGAACGCTGTACTCAGTTCGGCTTTGGGCTTTTAATCGCCGCCACTACCGCCAATACGGTCGCCGTGTTTAGGACGTTTCCCGAGATACTCATCAGCGCTTCTGTGAGCGGAGGATATTGCTCGGCCAGTCCCCCCAAACGAGCGCTGACCTCTAGGAGATCATCAACTTCGTTGACGATCGCTTCAAAACCGATGGGTATACCGCTCTTCGGGAGGAACCTAAAATCTGGGAGAATGTCAGATGTCACCATCTGCAACGTCATAGGTTCGCCAATAACTCGGACAAGCAGCCCGAGTAACTGGGTGATGAGAATTATTCCTGCCTCCGTAGCTTGGTCCGCGTCGATTTGCGGCCGAAGCTCGTCCAGACCCTTTAAGGAGCCATCCGCCGTGACCTGCACCGCGCTAAGACTGGGAGTCTCCGCCCTGGCCAGCATCAGAGCACGAGAAAGGAGCGAGTGAAAACCAGCAACTCCCGCGAGTGTAATTAGCGGCTGGCGCAACCTCTCACAGACGCGAAAGGCCGTGACTTCTGTGGGTTCGGAGGGGTTGCCCGCAACGCCCTCGTAAGCAAGAAGTTGCAGGGCCAAATCTCGAGTCGGTGGAGGAGGCATCATTTTCGTTTCGTTGACATGCAAAATTCCGAGACACCTGGACGTGAAACGTCAGCCTAATGTTACGCGTTTGGAAGTCGCTCGGATAGGGCATTGCCATGCTATATCAGATTCTATGGGCGCGGAGCCCGCCCTGGATCACTATATAGCCGCTGTCCACAATTGGGATGACGCGGCCCTCTAGTCGTGGAGAACGACGTTGAGAAGTGAACTGTGAACCTGTAACACGCCTTCTTCGCCCCCGGAGTAGTCAATGAATCCCAATTTCCTGAACCGGTTCATGAAAAAGCTGACTCGCGACCGAGTGGTGCCGACCATCTCTGCCAGGGTCTCTTGACTGATCTTCGGAATCACGGATTGAGGAACGCCTTCTTTGCCTAAATGAGCGAGCTTTAGAAGCACACGGGCCAGTCTCTTTTCACTGGAATTGAAAAGTTGGTCAACCAGATCCTCTTCGTATCGAATGTTACGGGACAACAAATATGCCACGAACAGACCGGAGAGAGCGTGTTCCTGGTGAAGCGTGTCCACCATGGCCTTTTTCTCAATTCTCAGAACAGCGCAATCCGTCATCGCGGTTGCAGTACCCATGCGAAGAGGTTGGCCTGCAAGGGAACCTTCGCCGAAGAAACTCCCATTACTCAATATGCCAATCGAAGCTTCCTTGCCGGTGTGGGAGACAACGGAGAGTCTTACCTCACCTGTTTGCAGATAGAAAACTGCGTCTGCGGGATCATCTTGGGCAAAGATGATTTGCTTTTTCGGAAAGAGTATCGCCTTCCTGCCCTCTCCGATGGTGGCCAAGAATGCCTGGGCGTCGAACTCGCGACCGTTCTTGTGGGCTCGGCGTGGAAGCGCAGAATTCCGCGTTCTTCGGGATTCCCCGTCAGTCGGGGTTTGGCGGGCGGTCTTCGCTGAACCTTTGGACTCGCGAGGCGGACACATGGGCACCTCCCCACTCCACGTAGAGCTAAATTATAACACTCGTCCCGACGAAGGTCTGTAAGCGCCCGACAATCTGAAACCGTCACGAGGGCACTGGTGTCGCGCAGCCTGATGGCTTTGGCTTCACCCGTGTTTCTACGTCGATCTCGGAACTTTTAAGTAGGCTGATGAGTAGGCTTAGCAGAGCGACTCGCGGTAGTGCTGCTGATCCCCAACCAGTCACGGGAGCGCCTCAACGAATTACAGAAGCAGAGGTTGTTGGCTAGAACCGTTACCTCGTATCCCAGAAGTAACCTGCTTTCGCCTAATGATCGGTTTGTAATCGCTCTCCATTCGCCCCGACTAGATTGGAAAGTCTTCACGGGATAAAGCCCTGCTCACACGCGATCGTATGCTAGCGAACCAAATTATCAAGCGGAAGACTGCCAAAATTTGTGGAATTCACACGGACTTTCACGTGAGCAATTGTGAGCAGACGGGGGAGGCCCCTGCCGTGACAATTAGGCTAATCCGCAACATTAAGAGCGCACTCGTCGTTCCTGCGCCGCCTTTAGGAACAGCACATGTGGACCTCAAAGAAATCAAGCCAATTGGCGCTCTCGCACTCCCAACTGGAGTCCGTCATTTCGGAACGCACAGCCGAACTCCAGATTCTTTCTCAACGGCTTCTGAAAGTGCAGGATGAGGAGAGGCGCAAGTTGGCTCGGGACTTGCACGACAGCACGGGGCAAACCCTAGCCGCGCTAAAAATAACTGTTTCGTTCCTGCGCAAAGCTTGCAAGGAAGAATCGGGAATGACGGCCATTGTGGCTGAGCTTGAAACTTTAGCTGACCAGGCCAGCGACGAGGTGCGCACCATGTCCTACCTCCTACATCCTCCATTGCTGGACGTAGTGGGCTTCGCTTGCGCTGCGGAGTCGTATATCGAAGGCTTCGCCAAGCGCAGCCGGATCACCGTAACCTCGGAGTTCGCCAGTGGTCAGCGGTTGCCAATGAATATCGAGATTGCTCTTTTCCGTGTGCTACAGGAAAGCTTGACCAACGTGCATCGCCACTCCGGAGCTTCCAAGGTTACCGTCTCTTTTCAGAGGAATCCCGAGACCGCGATCCTTGAAATACGCGATTTCGGGCGCGGCATAGACGCTGATCGATTGGTTCGGCTTCGCGAGACTAGCGCAGAATCGGGTGTCGGTCTAGCTGGGATGCGCGAGCGGTTGAACGAACTCAATGGCAAATTGGAAATAGAATCGGATGCCAGTGGAACGACCATGCGTGCCACGGTTCCTCTACCTGTACCCTGTCAGCCGGCAGACATCAGAGAGCGCAGACAGGCAGTTCTGCAAATGACTGCCGTCGTCGACAAAGTGCAGACTGCTTGCGCTCATTAACTCTCTGCACTCCCGACTAAGAGGAGGTTATCGTGGGTGGTGCCCGTTTCCCGAAAATCTCCTGCACATTGTGCGGCAAGCCTTTGGATTTGAGGACCGATCCAGAAGTCGACCCACACCGCAGAGCCATTCATCAGAAGTGGTATGTCAAAATGGCGACTTCTTTCAGCGCCATTATCTGCACCATGATGGACGATTAGGGGAACCAAACAATATGAATACATAGGCAAGAATCATGTACGCGCCCTCACCAAAGCTCCACAGCCGCCACTGTCGCATCCGGGTGCCCGCCCGATTCGGACGTGCCAAGTAATCCACCGCTCGATGTCCCCCTTCCACATGCCAGGAATTGAATCCTGGCAATCGCGTCGAGGGTCTTGGCAGCTTCGGGAAGCCGACGGGAGAATTCGGCACAGTTAAGAAAACCAACAAGGATGATGTGGTTGTCAAGTGGGACGACGACGGCCGTCAGAGACTCGGAACAACGATAGCTCAAGAAGGTTTGAGCGAACGACAAGGCTCGATCAATTACCCGCAGACAGTGCGGCCAATCGTGGAGGACAGAGTTGAGAAGCGAGCTGTGGACTTGCAACCCGCCGTTATAGTGAATGAAACTCAATTTCCTGAATTGTTCATAAAACAACTTACCCGCGTACGAGTTGTACCGAACATTGCTGATCTTGGGAATCACGTTTCGGGACTCCCTTCCTTGCCAAAAAGGGCTGTGATCTCCCGAAAGAGATTCAATCTTTCTTTAATACTCAAGTTGCACTAAAGAGCCGAACGGAGATTTCTTCTCGCTTGCTCCGTGACGCTGCCGTAAATCAGGTGAGAAATAAGGCTGTATGTGTGCATACGGACTGGGTATCGCCACGGCGGCTCGGCGAGTTTGAGTAGAGGGAGTGCCACTTCAACCGCCGCTAACCAGATTGCAATTCCAAATCCAAGCCCTTTCATGACCTTTACAGATGGGATCACTTCAGCAGCCGCTCCATAGAATGCCCCAGAAACCGCCCCGAACGCGTAGTGTATAGCCACTCCAGCCACGTGTTTTTGATCGGCATTCAAAGATTGACCGAGAAGCGATCTGGAAGCATGGGAAGCAATGATTACGGTCGCGTCCTCCTGCGGCTTGTCTGTGGCACCAGCTTGCTCTTTGGCAGCAGCCGTGTCGGGTCGGCCACCACGCGCTGACAGTTTTACCACTTCCTGATTTTGTTCTTCGTCTCGCACCTTGCTCCCCAACGAATGAAATTGATTCGCTGCCCACGAGGCGACTATTCCACCCAAAAGACCAGCAATCGCACCTTTCGCGATTCGTTCCAGAGTCGGTTGCTTGTGTGCTCTCATTTTGCGTCTCTTGACTAGCTTAGGATCCAATTCCTTCCAAAGCGAGTGCAGGGGCCAAACCCTGTCTTATCTCGTGATTTGTGGCCGAGCCTCTGCGCGCTCGATGTAATCCGCGAGTGGGTGTACTTCTCGATAGCAGTCAAGCGAAGATGACTGCTATGTCGATTTATATAGTCCTAAAGAAAACCGAGCGATTCGGCGCTTCATTCCGTGTTTGCGACTGGAATGGCGTCGGCGTTCGATCGTGCGATCAGTTTCTTGCCGAGCTGAGCTTGCGCGATTGTTCTGTCTACACACAACGCGCGTACGCGATTGGCCTCGCGCATTTCTTCAGTTGGCTGCACGCTTCGGGAGTAGATCCCGACCACGTCACCCGCCAGGCCGTCGGCAACTACATTGGGGAGTTCGGGCGAGGTACGAAGCAGGGTGCTGTTGGCGCGCGATCTGCGCAGAACCCGCGTCAGCCACGTACGATCAACCATCGGCTCAGCGTGCTCGCGTCCTATTTTGAGTACTGCATTCGCCGCGACACCGAAAATGGGCGCGGTCCGTGGAACGGTCGCATCAATCCAGCCTCTGGCAACCCGCTGATCGAAGAACTGGGTCATGGGATGGTCGGACGCGACTTGCCGCAGCGGAAGCGGCAACGCGATGGTTTCCGACGCCGTATTCCCGGACGCTTCCGGAGATCCTAGAGCCCACGGCGATTCAGCAGCTAATCGACACAGCGTCCTCCTTTCGCGATAAAGCGATTCTGATATTGCTGTCTCGCACGGGCCAGCGTATCGGCGATTGGAGTGCGATCGCTGGACGACACGGCATTTTGGGGATGGCACTAGAGGATGTAGATCGCAAGCGTCGCTTCATTACCGTGCGGCTGAAGGGCGCGCGCGATCAGCACCGCGTGCCCGTCACCGACGACTTTTGGCCCATTTACGACGACTATCTGCGCACCGAGCGCCGCGCGGCGTCGGACGTTCGCGCGGTTTGGATTGCTTCCCGCAAAGGTCAGGGCAAGCCTCTTCGCTATGCGAGTTTTGAGTCGGCACTGCGCTACATCGGTCGAAGCGTAGGAGTTTCCGTTCATCCGCATTTGTTCCGTCACACACTCGCGCAGGCTGTGCTGGAAACCACCGGAAACATCAAGGTCGCACAGGAGATTCTCGGGCATTCGCACCTGAGCACGACAGCCGATCAGTACCTCCGCGTCGATCAGCATGCGATGGTCACCGCGTTGGTGGCGGCGAAGTCCAGCACTGAGCGAACCACGAAGCAACACTCGCGGCCTTCCGCTAAAGCTGCACAGTATGCCTTCACTTATGACGATGAAACGATCTCGAACTAGAGCGCGCCATTGCGCAAGCGTCCGGCATCAAGCCGGCCGATGGAGATTCTTGATGGCAGCAACGATGGCAGTGAAGATGTCCACACCCGCATCATGCCGCGCAAGTCGAGGTGACTTGCGCGGCAGCTTCCGTGGCTTTACGGTTCATAAATTCGGCGGCACGTTGAGCGTGAGCAGCGGCGGTGAACACTGCTCGGTTGTCGGTGGCCAGCACCTTCAGCCAGGTTGCGATATAGGATGCGTGATCTTCGCGGGGCTCAAGAACAAGTTCCAGGTCGGCGCAAAGGAAAGCGGCCCCAAGTTCGGCAACCAGTTCCTCGACCGCGTAACCTTCGCTTCCGAAGCGATGCCCGCCGAAGTCACGGTCGAGCCGGCCTTTTCTACCTGTCCAATGGGTAGCCTCATGGGCAAGCGTCCCGTAGTAACTGTCCGCGTCCTGGAAGCTTTCGAACGGCGGCATCTGGATCGCGTCAGCGGAGATGCTGTAGAACGCACGATTTCCGCCATGCCGGATGGTTGCTCCCAAGGCCGCGAAGAACCTTTCCGCATGATCGATGCGGGCCACAGGGTCGAGGGTAGGCGCGGCTTTCGCGTAATAGACTTCCGGAAGGCCGTCGATCTGCTCGACATTGAAAACAGTGTATCCCTTGAGAAACGGGATTTCCCGGTCGATTTCATCGCCAGTCTTTTCGTCAGTTTCTTTTCGCTTGATGCTATCCGCGTAGACGACAAGCGAGCCTTTCTCGCCCTTGCGGATATGGGCCTCAAGCTCGGTCGCCTGTTTGAAGGTCATCCAGATGGGAGCCGCAAAGTTCTGCGCCATCGCGCTTGCCCACAGAGAGAGAACGTTGATTCCGCTGTAAGGCTTCCCGTTGTGGCGAAGTGGTCGCGTAATCCGTCCGGCTGCATGCTCCGCGTTCCAGGGCCGAACCCACGGCCTCACGCCTTTTTCCAAGTGGCTGACGATCTGGTTGGTAATCCGGGTGTAGATGTCTTGCTTTTCGGTTCGCTGCATTGTTTTTCTCCTTTACGAGCGTTCAAAAAACTTCATTCCCTCGTAATGGAGAGGTGTTGTGGAGAGCGGCCCGAGCAGTCACAGGGCAGCCGGTTTGTGGCTGGCGACAGCTTTACCCTTGACGGCGGAAAGGGCCGTCTCTGCTATGGGTTTCGAACGAGGGAATGAAGGGGTTTAAAACGCGGAGAGAACGAGGAACCTAATAGAAGATGACGGCATTCCAGAAAGCAGAGGCGCTAGCAGGTCGCCGCTACGACCGAGACAAGCTGCTCGCAATGGTCGACGAGGTCACAACACATTTCCGCATGCCAAACAGCTTTGAGCGGTCGAAGATGCGGGCAGTCTGTCGGTACTTGGCCGATGCTCTCGATCGCTGCAGTGGATCAACCCTGCAACAACGCTGGAACGATTTCGAGAAGAGGTTTTGGCCGATAAGTGGAAGTCTGGAATCGATCGTCGCGGCAGCACCTATTGGACTTGGGGTGTACGCGTTCTGATATCTGCGCGCATGATTGTCCCGAGCCTGGATATGTTGTCCGACCTGCGCGTGAACCAGTGGATCGCGCACTTGCCCGAAGATCACCCACTCGCCCACCAGCACATGTCGCTTTTGCAGGCGGCCGATTCGATCACGTGGACGTCAGCTCACAGCCGCCAGCTCGCGGTTTCGAATGGACTGCGGATTCTGCTCGCTCGCGGTTACGACAGCGTCCACTATATAAAGGATGCCGACCTAAAGCTGCTGTCAGCCCGCTGGTCGAAGGGGACGGATGTGCTCGATGCCGCACTCTGCTCGCTCGGCGTTTTCTCTCGTACTCCCAAGCGCGGCAGCGCCCGCCACGGCAGGAAGCGTCGACTGACGGCATCGGAGCTGGTTGAGAACGCTGGCGTGCCGGAGCGTTTCCAGCAGGTCGTGATTCTTTATCTGGAAACATACGAGGCGCGAGTCAGCGATGTGTATCGGACGTTGCGACATAAAGCCATTGCACTCGCACATTTCTGGCGTTTCATTCGGGATAAGCATCCCGAAGTGAAGCACTGCTCTGCGATTCTTCCACGGCACGTCCGCGATTATGTCCCGCACGTGATCTCACGCGCACGCGCTGTGTAGCGCGGCCCCGGAGCCGGCGAAGAAGTACGTCCAACTGCCCATAGCTGGCTTGTGGACCTGCGCGTTTTCTTTTCCGACCTTTGCGCATGGGCAACCGAATCAGGCTCTCCCTTCAAGCGTTTCGCTCCGCGCACGATTCCGATGACACGGCACACTCTTCTTGGGTATGGTTTCGAAAAAGCACGCGAACGTACGCGCGCTCGCATCACCGCCACGGTGCTCGATCTGGAGCGCGAGATGCCGAAGATTCGTGCTTTCGCCCTTCAGCGTTGGAAAGCCGCGGTGGCGGTGCCCAAGGTCGTAACCGCGCGTGGCTACCCTTGGTCAGACGAGGTGGATACATTCTGGGATTGGGCCCTGCTGGAACTGCTCGTGCAGAGCGGGTTGCGGATCGAAGAGGCGAGCGAACTGACCACGCTCGACATTCTAAAGCGGAAGATGCCCGATGGCCGTATCTACTACCTCTTGCACATCAAGCCGTCGAAGTTTGATCGCGCTCGCGTCATCCCCATCGGCGACGGACTCGGTCGTGTCTTAGCCGAGATCATCCGATACGTAAAACGCTTCTACAAGAGCCAGTCGGTCCCGATTTGTGATCATTGGGACCTGCTGGAAAAGCGCCCTAGCCCTCCAGCGCCATATTTGATCCAGGGCATTCGGCATCCCAGCGCCGCTGGGATTCAAACCATTCGCAGCCGCATTCGCGAGATCTCAATGGACGCAAAGGCCCGCCGCTCAGATGGCTCCGCACTCGTGTTGCTGCCGCACGATTGCCGGCGCGTTTTTGCATCCGAACATTTGAACAACAACACGCCTGTGCACGTCATCCAAGCGCTGCTTGGTCACGCCTCTCCCGACACCGTGATGATCTACGCCAAGCTCTACCCCAGTCAGCTCATCGAGGAGTATCGCAAGACGGTACGCACTCTCTATAACGCCTATTACGGCGAAGACGGTCTGAAGAACCCGACCGCGGAGGAATGGGCCGCGTTCGCGGCGAGCTGCAACCTCCGCGATATGGGCACGCACCTATGCGCCTTGCCCACTGGAGAACATTGTCCGAAGGGATTGATCTGCCTTGGCTGTGCGCATGCGCAGCCAAAGAAGAGTGCGGTGCCGATCTTTCGACGCATGTTGGCCAGTCACGAGCGCAGCCTGGTGGCTGCGCGAGGTCACAGCGAACCCGCCGGACAGATCGCGGCCCGCGAGATGGAGATTGTCAGGATCAGCGGTGCATTGCGGAGGGCAGAAGAATTGAGCGATGATGTTGCCGTTGCTATCGAACGGGATCTCTGAAGTCGGACAGGTGTGGGCTGCGAGCATCAGAGAATCTACACTGTTGACGAACGTCGCTATCGTTGTGCGAAGC
The DNA here is from genome assembly GCA_038225555.1 of Bryobacterales bacterium. Taxonomy (GTDB): domain Bacteria; phylum Acidobacteriota; class Terriglobia; order Bryobacterales; family Bryobacteraceae; genus JANXQZ01. The sequence continues at coordinate 1,725 of JBBRRB010000090.1, read as the reverse complement.
TCGTTAATCCACGCCCGCGACCCGGTTGATGAGTGCTAAGGCGATGTTTCACCGACTACCGTTCGCTAAGGCTACAATTCTCTAAATCTCGGGTCCGTTACGGTCATGACGCAGTAATCCTTCAGGCGGTGGATCATGTCGACGCGGATGGTTTTGGGGCTTGTGGGGCTTGTGTGTTTGCTGGTTGTGATGCTGCAAGGTTCAGCAGATTATCCAGCGAAGCCCGTGCGGATAATCGAACCATTCGGTGCTGGTGGTGGACCTGACATCATAGCTCGCGCTATCAGTCCGAAGCTAACCGCGCTATGGGGCCAGCCTGTGACAGTAGAGAACCATCCCGGCGCGGGGAGTACAGCGGCGCCCGCTCTGGTTGCGCAGTTGCCAGCTGATGGTTACACGTTGCTCGTTAACACCAGCGCTCAGGCTTACAGCGCCGCGCTGTTGAAGAATCTGCCTTATGACCCGTTGAACGATTTCATTCCGGTCGCTCCACTCACCAGCCAACCCTACGTGCTGGTGGCGGGCACGTCATCAGGCATCGCCTCAGTCCGCGATCTCATTGCCGCAGCGAGGGCAAAGCCAGGCGAGCTGAAGTTCGGCTCGGCTGGCATAGGCACCGGCACTCACCTGGGGGCCGAGAAATTCAATCTAGCGACGGGCATTAAGGCCATACATGTGCCTGGCAACACGACCCCCGAAGCGATCGCCGATACGGTCGCAGGCCGTACCACTTACCTGATTACACCGATCTCTTACGCCTTGGCCGACATCCGTGCGGGCAGGCTGCGCGCTTTGGGCGTAACGACCAACACGCGCTCACCCTTGCTATCAGAAGTGCCCACGATCGCTGAGGCCGGCGTCACGGGCTTCGACTATCCAATTTGGTATGGGGTATGGGTGCGCGCAGGCACTCCGGCCGGAGTGGTGGACAAACTAGCGAAGGACATCGCCCGGGTTCTGGCCGCGCCTGATATGCGCGACTGGCTGGCGAAGCACGGGGCCGATCCAATGAGGATGACGCAGCCTGAGTTCGCACACTTTGTCGTGAGCGAGAGTGAAAACGCCGCACGTATCGTCGAAGCCGCCGGGATTAAACCTCGGTAACCGAGATTCCACAAATCGCGTACTGGGGACGACCCCTCCTCCGAAAGGTCAGTTGACGACCAAACTGGAACTCAGCTGTTGTTAACAGGCCTCTGCGCTCAGAACCCAGATTGGTGGACAAAAGATGCCGATATCTGGCCCCCGCACCAAGGAGCGTTGCACAGGGCAGATGAGTTGAGCGATGATGTGCTTTGCTGCTATCGAAGGGACTTTCTAACGTGGCACTCGCGGATTACATCGAGCACGCAGAGACTCCGCCACAAATCACGAGATAATCAGTCGAATACATATACACCCCGGAAGCCGTACAGCGTCCGCTGACCCTCGGTTGTTGCGTCTTGATTCGGCTCGTCGGTCGCTACATCTTTCGTGCTTCGTCTCCCGACCATCGGGGCGAGAATAAAAATGCCTTTTTCTCCCCGTTTAACGAAGCGGCCAAGCGAGTTCCATGTACGAAGCCCGGCGACGTTGGTAGCGTCCGGCTTCTGCAAAGCACCCACATACTACGCATGTTTTGAGCGTTGCCAAGATCCACTACCCTCATCATCCCCAGCACGGCCAGACGGTGACGATGGTGCGGAAGTGCTCTTCCTTCGGACACCATCAGGTGCAAGTGGCTCT
>JBBRRB010000089.1:0-18762 GCA_038225555.1 Bryobacterales bacterium | reverse complement strand
CCGCTATCCGTTACCGTCGACGGAGATGCGACCGCGACCAGCATCGCGTTCCAAGCTAGCGATTTCGCGAGTGCCGCCGCCGCTACTCCAGCGGAGATCCGGGATGCCATCAACCGCCGCACCACGAGAGTAGTCGCGAGCATCGTAGCAGGCCAGATCCGGCTAACTTCAGCCGGACAGTTCACCAGTTTGCAAGTCGCGGCCCATCCCATCCTCGCTTTCTCGGCGGCTCTGGTGAAAGGAACTCGAGCCCCGCTCACGGCGACTGGAACAGTGGTCTCGAACACGGACGTGATCAATGTGGGCGACTCCACTGTCATAACGGCGGGAGCCAACCGAGCGATTGCGAAAATCACCCGCGTATCGCCCCTGACCGGGGAAGTGGAATGGACTTCAACGGTCCTAAATATCAACACTTTCGATCCGCTGCTGTTCGCCGTTCAGCGGCTCGAGTTCGATCTGTCCGTGGCGAACGGCGCGGCTTCGGAACAGAACCTCGTGGAGCGGTTCAACAATTTGTCTTTTGAACGCGACAGCGCGGGATATGTTCTTTCTCAATTAAACGACCCTGTGAAAGGCTCGAAGTATTTACGGGCTGTCGATCTTCGTGGCGGAGCTGACACTGCCTCGCGCGAACCGAAAGCATTGGATTGGACTCGCATGAATCCGGGCCGGGACGGTACGCCCACAGCGCTGGACTTCATCGGAACGAGCGCGCAGCACACAGGGTTTTCAGCCTTCGATCCGGCAAACATTCAACTCTTGTGTTGCGAGCGCACCGATCCGGCCATCGTGGACTCGGCTTTGACGTACTGCTCCAACCGGGGGGATTGCATGTTCGTCGGTTCCGCTCCTGAAGGCTCGGTGGGAGCGGGCACGGCGGTCGACTATGGCAAGCGATTCCAAAAAGCCAAGGTCTATGGAGCGCTGTATGGACCCTACATCAAGGTGATCGATCCGCTGGCGCAGAGCTTTAAATACATTCCACCGACGGGCCACGTGATGGGCATCTATTCCCGCATCGAGACGGCGCGCGGCATTTTCAAGGCCCCGGCCGGCGATGAGGCGTTCATCAATGGCGCGCTGGATGTTGAGTACCAGCTTAGCGACGCCGACCACACCGATCTTGTCAAGAGCGGCAGCATCAACGGCATTCGCGCGGTGCCCGGAGCCGGCATTGTCGTAGACGCATCGCGAACGTTGAGCACAGACACGCGCTGGCTGTATGTAAACGTGCGCCTGCTGTTCAACTTCGTCAAGTCCAGTCTGAAGCAAGGTTTGCGCTGGGTGCGCCAGGAACCGAATCGGGATACGCTGTGGAGCATCGTGCGAAACAACAGCGTGCTCCCTTTCCTGAACGGACTTTACCGGCAAGGCGCATTTGGCGCAGGCAAGCCGGACGAAGTGTATACAGTTGTTTGCGATGCGTCAAACAACCCGCCTGATCAGGTGGACCAGGGAATCTTCAAGGTTGAAATTTATTTCTATCCATCGAGACCGGCGGAGACGATTGTGATCATAGTAGGCCAACAACCGAGCGGCGCTAAGGTCGCGGAAGCATAAGTCGCGCCCAGCCCTGCATAGGTTTTAAGGAGGAACGGGAATGCCTCAAGTAGGCGAGTTGTGGGAGTCTTACCGAACTAATGAGTTCGTGATTCTGATTGACGGGTCCAAATCGCCGGGAGTAACTAAGATCTCGGGACTGAGTGAAGGTGAAATCGATACTATCGACCAGCCAGACGGCGGCACCAATCGCATCTATAAGATTGCGGCGACAACGGTGAAATTCGAGCCGTTGACAATTGAGCGAATCGTGGATGGAAGCCCGGAAGACGCGCGGTTCCGGGACTGGTTCAAGACGGCGTTCAGTCTTGCCACAGGCGTGCCGGGGGGGTCGGCTGTCCGAAAGAACGGCATGATCCAAAAGCTGCATTCGGGGCGGATCGTCATGGAGTTTGCGTTTCATCGGGCCTGGATTAAATCATCCAAATTCAGCGATCTTGAAGCGGGCGCCAACAGCCTGTTTAAGCAAACGATCGTTTTGGAGCATGAGGGTCTGGAGAACGTTACGCAGAGTTGAGACGGGATGTAGTTACCGTTTTAGGTAGTAATAAAGGAGCACAGGATGACGTCCACAATGGCGCCTGCACACGCCAAGGCACGCGAGTTTGAATTTACTTTGCCCATCGGTTATATCGATGGCGAGGGCGCGTCTCATCGCCAGGTCACACTGCGGAAAATGACTGGACGAGAAGAGTCCATACTCGCCGACAAGCGATTTCAAAAAAACGGCGGAAAGCTGGTAACCGAGTTGTTGTCGAGTTGTCTGGTGCGACTGGGCTCTATCGAACGAGGCACGCCGCAAGCCGTAGCTGGAATGTATTCGGCAGATCGCAATTTTTTGCTAATCAAACTCCGCAGCATTACCTTCGGCTCGGAACTCCAGGCGAGCTACTCGTGCACCTGCGGCGAGACGATGACGGTAATGGAGAACTTGGACACTCTGCCCGTAAGAGGCTTACTGGACGGCGAATCGCCGGACGAAATTCGCGTGGAGTTGGAAGACGGCTGGATCGATCGCGACGGCAGCGTGCACACTTCGATGATCCTTCGATTGCCAACTGGAGAAGACGAAGAAGTGGTGGCGTCCCAGATGAGGCAGAATGCGTCGCTTGGCAAAAATTCGTTGCTGGCGCGCTGCTTGAAAAGCTTGGGCGACGTGCCCAAACACCGCATGGAGGCGATCGGGCCGAAGATCATGTCGGACCTGACCATGACGGACCGCAGGCTGATCGATCGAGCTCTGAACCAAGCGGCTCCAGGAATCAACCTGGTGCGGCAAATCGAGTGTCCGTCCTGCGGCCGGCAGTTCCAAACCACTTTGGACCTTAGCCGTTTTTTAGCTCTGGAGTAGGGGAGGAAGATCTTCGTAAAGAAATATTCTTCCTTGCTTACCACTTGCACTGGGGCTGGAACGAGGTGATGGACATGGATGTGATCGAACGCCGGGCTTACGTTCAGCTCTTAATCGAGCAGATTGAGCGCGAGAACGCCGAGATGAAGTCCGCGCGGAGAACCTGACGACAGATGCCCCTCGCATTGATGATCCAGGATTTCCTGCAGAAAATGGACCGTGAGCTCAAGAAGCTCGACGGGTGGAATCAACTGGTCCAATGGGAGGCGGTTCTGGTTGGCCGCGCGCGCGGCGCCTTTCTCACACATTGGTTTGGGACTCATTTGCCTCTGGATGGCCACAATCCGCGGATCTGGATCGTCAACATCGAAGAATTGAAGCAGCAGCGCGATGCTATCAAGAGGACGGATTCGCTGCGGGGCGGTCCGAATCTCCTTGAGCCTCTGGCCGGCTTGGCGGGCTTGCTCGCGGGCGAGATGTTAACTCCCTTGAATGCGGCGTTGCTTGGGATTTATTACGCCAAGAGCAGCCGGACTTGGTGGAGTATTATCCTGGCTGGGCTGAATGTAGGCGTGGGCGGCATGCTCGGCGCGGTACTCGCCGTCGTCCTGGGAGCTGGGGCGTTATTCGCCCTTCCGGCCCTCGGCATGCTCCCGATCGCGCCAGCTTTGTACAACTTGTTCGCTGCGTTAGCTGAGATGGCCGCACCTTTCAGGAGCTTTTGGTTGATCCTGAACGGCGATCGCAGGCAGGTGGCAAATCCAGTGCTGGCTGAGATGCTGCATATTCTCGATCAGGCCGCCGATCTGCTGCCCCAGATGATGGGCTTCCTGACGGTGATGATCCGCGATTTGCGCTTCCGGTTGCTCGCCTTGGCTCCGCAAATTGCTCCGCTCGCGCTTATCGTGATGCATTCGATTCAAACCTTCCAGTACATTTTGGAGAACGTGGTCGAGCACTTGGATCAATTGATGACCGGGCCGCACTCGATCGTTGCAATCATGGAACGCGCACTCAATTCCACGTTGTCGATCATCCCGATTCTCACGACGCGAGTGCCTGCGGCGTTGAAGGCTCCCTTCGTTTTCCTGCGCGCAGGACTTAACCGCATGTCGGCGGATTGGGATCTCTTCTCTCCGGCTCTCACCACCGAATTAGACGCCATCAAGAACGCGCCGTTCTGGACGGAATTGAAGCAGGCAGGCGAGCGTTTTACGTGGGCCGCCTCCGTGTTTGCGGGCATTCCGTCGAAGCCACGCACGCAGCAGTATCTCCGGCACCCCATCGACTATCAAATCGCCGATCTGGTGGATCGCTTCACCGCGATGATCCCGTCATTCAACCTTACGGCTACCGCGCCAGTCGCACCCGCCTTGCCCGACACGGATCTGCTTACTGCCGAACTCGGCGGAGAGCCGCCATCGCTCGGCAGCATCGGACCGCGCGTCGCGTTGCGGGAGATATTTCGCGGCCTGCCGCCTTTCGGACCGTGGCTCTCCCTTCTGCAAGATCCATTCAGCATCGTCGGCGACTCAGCCGCAGGACTGGAGGCAGCACGCAATCCCAGGAGCGTGTTCAGCGGGGAATGGGCGAGGTTGCACCGAGAGCTGGGACGCAATCCCACAGAAGCTCTGCGGCGATTCCGAGTGCGCGAGCTCTCCTTGCGCCAGCACGTGGAGGACATCGTCAACACGGTATTTCCCGACAGTCTGACGGATGTCTTCAGCCCTCTGGAGTCGACCCTGCGGAAGATCGATGAGTCCCTTCATCTGCCGGATTTAGCCGTTCCCGAAACCGGCCGATTGAATGTCCGCGCGCCACGACTTCGCATCCTGGCGGAGGAACGGGACCGGACCGCCGTGCAGGCCTGGGCGCAACGACTGAGAACGCGGTTGAGCGAGCAGCAATACCTGGTCCCGGTGCTTCCATGAGAAGGGTGCAACATGCCAATTAACTTCGCCGCCATCGTGGCCGAGTTCATGCCGCTGATGCAGCCGCAAGTTAATCTGATCACAGAGTCTTTCGAGCGCTTAGCCAAATGGTTGAAGCCGCACTGGCTTCGGACGCGCGACATGTTCGAGGCCACCCGCGATTTTCCGGTACTTGAGTTTTACAACGGTGCGCTCACCGTCAGTCTGGATCGCGGTCAGTACGGGTACCTGGGGGTGTCTCCCGACCATCCGAATCGAAGAGGCTCGGAGGAGCCCGATCTGTCTCCATTGGGGCGTCTGGTAGAAGGGGGCCTCCGATTTTGGGATGGATTGCGCCAAGTGCCGATCATGATCGAACAGGAGTTTGCACTTCCGCGGCTCCTCTCGACGCTCGCTGAGATGGCCGAAGCGATCCTCGATTCCCTGGAACGATTCGCTCACCCGACACGCGAAATGTTTCGGCTCGCTGGACACACTGCTTCCGATCTGCTCGGAGAGGCCGCGCTCTTTTGGCGCGCGATCACCAGTTACTCGGGAATCATGGACGTGGTGGCAACGGGCATTGGCGCTTTCCAGGTGCGGGAGGCCATCAAAAGCGTTTCTTCGGGAGAAGCTCAGGAAATCGGTCCGGCGAGAAGCTGGATAGACTCATTAGCCGATGTTGTGCGCGGCATCACTGGCGTGATTCTATTGTTGCCAACGGGCATGGCATTAATCAGCGCGATTCTCGATACCGCGATTCTGGCGCTAAAGATTAGAGTGCTGCGCGGGTTTCAGGGAATTGAACGGCAGGTCCTTGACGTTCGCCGCTCCGTGTTGGATCTCTTCTACGGCGACAATGCCGGGCTTGGGCTCATGGCCCAGGATTTCCTTCAAATCACGGTGGATGTATTGCTCTCGAACGTGACCTTCTACGTCGAGTTTCTCAGCCGGTACTTTGAGCGCGCAATCCCCGAGTTGCGGCGTTTCAGCACGGAACTGGGCCCATTCCTGGCGAGCGCGTTTCGGGCGATTGGCTCGTTTATCGCGAGTTGGGGTGCTTTTTTCGACCGGGATCTTTGGGATTTTCTCGCTGAAGGCCGCGGCTTTTCGACACTCGTCAAGATTAAACACTTTGTCATGGGATCGGATCCCGATCCGCCGCCCATCACAATCGGAGAGTTGGTTGAAATTTTGACTGGGACGGGAAGCGATTCAAAACGGGATCCCCTACTTGCGTATACACGTTTCAAATTTGGAAATTGGAGATACGTTCCCTACGTAAGGGCAAGGATTTTGGCGCTGGAGCGGCTGCTGCAAGGGCCCACCCGATCGGCCACGCCTTTGCCAGGCGAGACTACCGCCCCGCCCGCATCGCCAGTCTTTCCGGATCTGTATCAGGTATGGTTTGGCGTCGGCCGTCCCGATCTCCTGCATATTCTGGGTGAGATGCTGGATCCGGTCCGGATTGGAGTACACGACGCTTTGAGCACTGGCTCCACCCTGCTCGGGGACATCGGCGGCGAGTTCGCCCGCGCTGCGGCGCGTGAAGCTCGAACACCCTTTGGCCCGCGCTTTACGGGGATCGAGCGCTTTTCCACATCGTTCGCCGATCGGACGTTCGGCGAGGAACGAAGGGGACTGCGAAGTCGAATCGCACAGCAGCCGTTCGACCCGTTTCTGGCTCTGGTGCGCGCCGGCGGATTCCAGGTGATCGGCCAAGTTGTGCCGCGCTACATCGAGCAAATGGACTCCTATTGGCGCTCTCGCTTAAGGGACCTGCCTGTCTCGCCCTTGATCCTGGCGCGCCGGAAAAAGCTGACTGTTCGCGTACCGCGCATGTCAGTCGACGCCACAGGCCAGCAGCTCGACGACTCACTGATCGACCGCATCGCCGCGAGTTTCAAGGAAGCCGTGGAAAACAGCTACCGGACCGGGGCGATGCGCAATCTGGCGGGGGCTGGATAAACCGGTGGACGAAGAACTCATCACCCAAATGGGACTGCTCTTCACTCAGATGCGCTACATGCGACGCGCGCTGGAAGCGATTGAGCGGAACACCGCGCAGTACACCGGCGTGACGTTCGCCGCTGCGCTCTCCGACGGTCCGCGGTTCGGACAGCCGCCCATGTTCCAAGGCGCCTTGAAGGTCTACGTCGTCAACATCAACGAATTGAATTCTGGAGGCGGGCTGGGTCTTTTCGAAGCGCTGCTGGGGGGCGCGGGAAGACTCATCGGAAACGTCTTCGGCGGACTTGTGGGTGGTACAGTCTCGGGCTTTGTCATGCCCCAGAGCCTCGTCCAAATGGCGCGCTTGGCCGATAAAGTCGACAGCATCATGGCGCGGCTTGGCAGTTCCCCCCAAGCTTCTGGAACCGATGCGGGACCGAGCACCTTGGTGGGGCAGCTCGAAATGCTGACCAAGGTAGTAGATAGCCTGACTCGCATGTTCCGGGCGGGTTCGGAGGCGCCAACGGTGCACACCGGACCTCAAGCTCCCGCCACCCCGGGCGAGTTTCCTTTCCATCAAACACTGCCGATCCTGCAGACTGTATCGCACATTATCGACGGCTTGATTCTGTTGATCCCGATTCTGACTGGCGCATTTGCTTCCTTCCTATTGAAGATCGATGAAATCAAATTCCGCATTCTCGACCTGATGGAATTTCTGCTGCGCAACACTCTGTTGCTGCGCGGGATCGCGGTGGTTACAATTTACGACACGATTGCCTCCGCGGCGGCGCTAGGCGGCCGCATTCTGGGCATCCTCAGCACGCAACTCGACTCCATTCTCGGGTCGTTGTTCTCTGCCGTTCAAACACTTGCGACAGGGGTTATCGCCCTGCTCCGCTTCATCGGACCAGCACTGGCGACGACGTTGAACGCGGTGCTCGTGTTCCTGAGGGAAGGCATCGGAAACGTGCTCGTATATATCGGCAACACGCGCGTGTTCCGGCTCCTGTTCCATTTGGTGGATGCGCTTCCAAGCATCCTGCCAGGACTGATTGAATTGCGCACGGGAGATCCGCCCAGCGCGGCTACCACGGCAGCGTTGGCAACAGCCCCTGCGTTTAGCGCGGCGTTGTCTCCCTACGTAACGCCCTCCGGGGCGCTTCCCACATTTACGAACATCCAGACCCCGTTCGCACAGGCGGACGTGGAGGCGATGACAACAAGTTTAAGAAACGCAGGAGCATCGATCCGCACTGACATGCAATCGGCGCTCACTGCCGGCCAAACGTTGCTGACCCGGATCGGCGCGGAACTCCGAGGGGCCGTTACCACCGGAGAACAAAATTTTCAACAAGGTCTCGATACGCACCGCATTGACCTCACCGCAAGTTCGCAAGCCTTCACGGCGGCCTTGCGCCCCGCGCGAGACCTCGCGGCGGAGAACACCGATAGTTCCCTTACCGAAATTGCCCGCGCCTATCAGGATTGGCTTACCCACGGCGGCTTCGATGCGTTGCTGGGACGCATTTCCAGCCATTTCGAGCACACGCCCGCCGTTCCAGGAGCGGTTGCCGCCAGCGCCGCTGCCGCGCAACCGGGCGCCACGGTTGAAATAGGCCCCGTGGAAATCGTAGTTCGCCCTGCTCCGGCGAGTGCTCTACCGACCGCCGCTAGCGCCGGACCGTTGGCGTTTCAATATGAAGAAGAGGACATCCTGGTGCGTCCGTACCGCGGATACGATCCCTCTCCGGTGACTGCATAAAGAGGACCTATGCCTAGACTTGGATTCATTGCTTCACCGCTCAACATACCCCCGCTGGTTTTCCAGTTCCAGTACAACCCGGAAATCCTTTCGAACAAAAAGTCGTTTAACTATCGGCAGGCTGAAAGTTATGGCGAGTGGGGCTTCGAGAAAACAGTCTCGGGAGTTGCGGGCGCGGCGGGATTTTGGAAGGGTCCGGCCGCCGTCAAGGGAGTAGTGGACGACCTCAAGGATTTCGGATCCTTGATGACCAAAACGAAGCCGCTCGAAGCTCAAGAAGGCGAGCCGCAAACGATCGGAGTAGAATTCAAACTCGATGCCTCTCCGAGTGCGCAAGACTTGGCCGATGCCATGGGCGATCCGCTGATGAAGCGCACAGAAATCGATACGGATCTGGCCGTGCTGCGCGCGTTCATGTATCCGTGGTGGGAGCTGTTGGACTTGGTCGACGTCTTTCAGGGGAAACACCTCTGTCCCACGCGGCCCCCGGAAGTGTCGTTCGTACACGGCGGATTGTCGGTAACGGGCCACATAACGGATCTAAATATTAAGATCACGGGCTTCACGGACAAGGGCAAACCGATGAAAGCCGATATCGACTTGACCATCAAAGAACAGACACGCTCCTTCGGCCCTATTGGCGATTTGATCAAGCGGCTAGTCCTGATCGACAAAGCGCTCTTTACCGGGAAAGTTCCCCTTGGCGAAGCGCTCAATGCGGTTTACAATCCATTCGCGGAGTGAAAGTAGATGGCTCTTAACAATAGATCGAGATATAACGGGCACCCGGCCTTCACGGCGACGGACCGGAATGGCGTGGCCAGGACGACCCTGCCCATGCGAGTGCCGTTAGATCTCACGACTGGCGACCACTTTCAGCATACGGTAGCAGTGAATCAAAGCATGGAGTTTCTCGCGAATCGTTACTACGGCGACAGTGAGTTGTGGTGGCGCATCGCCGACGCGAACCCGCTCGTGTTTCCGCTGGACGTTTCTAGCGGCGAGCGGCTCTCCGTGCCATCGGCCGCTACTATCGGAAGCATCATCCGAACGAGGGGAGTTTAGAAATTGTCACAGGAAGCATTCCTCGATGTCGAGTTGGTGGATGAGCAGAGGAAGATCACCGCGTCGGTGCGTTCGGTGCGCATTGAGGACCATGATCGCCTGGTCGATGAAGCCACCATCACCCTCAGCGACCCGGATGCTCTCGGATCGGCTACGTTGACCGAAAATCAACATGTGCGCATCACCATGGGTTGGGAGTCCCAGCACGCTGTTCTTTTTGAAGGCTTTATTCGCGCCCCGGCGTCTGCCGCCACATCTGCTGAGAGGCGAGCCACCGTGGTCGCTCATGACTTATCGTTTGGAATGACAATTGGCGGGCAGACGCGAGCACATCAAGGCACCTTGAAAGAGGTTGTGTCGACCGTCGTTTTTAACTACGGCTTCGACGATGACAACATTGTGCCCCCAGATCGGAGTCCTACCTTCGATCTTGAAAACAACCGGCTGAATCAAACCAATCAATCGGATTGGGATTTTGTCCAGGATCTCGCGGCGCAATACAAGTGTGTCGCGTTCGTGGAGTTCAACGGCGATTCACGACGCCCCACGCCCGAGGGCAAGGGCCGGTCAAAATTCTATTTTTTGCCTCTCAGCCGCATCCTCGAGCAGCCTACCGCGGGCACGCTCCGCTACTGCCAAGGCATGAGCCAGTTGATCGATTTCAAGTTTCAGAAGATCGCCAGTCAGGCGGCGGCGCTGGTTACGCCGACCCGTGTCGATCGCATGACCGGCGAGGTGCGCACAGGAACTCCGCCCGTCCCCGCCCCCACTCCGCCACCTTCATTGGGCTCTGAGCACTCCGACGCTCTAGCCGCCAGCGGCAGATCGACCGTTGCCGATTCGGCCCTCACGGCCTCCGCCAGCACCCCCGACAGAACAAATCAGATACCCACCGGCACGGCAAGCGGCGGACCTAGCGACGCCGAATTAGTGGACGTGGGAAGCGAACTCGATCCTACGCGAACATTGGGATTGTTCGGACGGGGCAGAGCCGTGGGAACCGTTTTCCTGCGGGCCAAGAGCAGGGTGCAGATCGAGGGCATCCCGGAGTGGGCCGCCGGCGCGTGGTACGTCAAGCGCGCGGTTCACATTTACACGCGCGAAGGTGCCAGCCCGCGCTATGCCACCGAGTTTTTGGTAACGAGATAGAGCTATGGATCCAGCGCTCGAACGTCACCGTGGAAAGTATTACGGCAAATACAGCGGCTCGGTCACTGACAACGCGGACGCTCAGAAAATGGGCCGTGTGAAGGTGCAGGTTCCGTCTGTGTTCGGAGTTGAGATGGAAGTGTTCGCATGGCCTTGCTTTCCTGCCATGCACTTTTATGTTCCCCCGGTTGGCGCGAAAGTCTGGGTCGAATTCGAAGCCGGCGATATCAACCATCCGCTTTGGGTTGGCCAATGGTACCCTCAGGGCACCGCGCCGACCCCCGCGCAGATCGACCCACCGGACAACCGGGTATTGCAAACACCGTCGGGCCACACCATCGAAATTCTTGACAAAGATGGAGAAGAAAAGATTCTGATTAAGCACAAAGGCAACGCCTTCTTCTCGATCGATAAGGATGGCAGCATCACCATTTCAAATCAGAACGGTTCATTTTTGTTTTTGAACTCGAAGGAAGGCGAGGTGTCCATCGTCGAAGAACACCAGAACGTCGTTACCATGACGAAGAACGGAATCCTGATCGCCGACAAAGATGGGTCCTTCGTGGAATTGAAAGGCAAGACGGCGCGAATCGTGGCAGCCGATGGAATTCAGATAACGGGGCAGAAAATCGTTCTAGACGGCTCCAGCATCGCCTTGGGCGGCACTGCGACGGACTCGCCCATCCTGCTGAACCTGTTTACGCCCATGTACAACGCGCACGTGCATGCTTCCGCGATGGGGCCCACCGGACCGCCATTGCCGCCGCTTACGCCGGCAGCCGGATCCATGGCGGTCAAAACGAGCTGACATGAGCAACTGCCGATTCCCATCATTGCCGAGCATCAGCATTCCAGCGATGCCGCCAATTCCGTCGCTGCCGTCGCTGAACGTCTCAATTCCCTCGCCGCCTCACTTGCCGGATTTGCCGGGCCTGCCCGCGATAACGCTGCCAAGCATCAGCATTCCAGCGATGCCGCCGATACCGTCGTTGCCGTCGCTCAACATCTCAATCCCCGCACCGCCGCAGTTGCCTGGCTGTCCCCTGGACTAAACATGGCGCTTTCAAAAGACAAGTTGCAAACCGGCATCGAAGACACCCTGAAGTCTGGGTTCGATCCAAAGGATCTCAAACCTGAGGTAGTCTCTGGAATTCAGAAAGCTGCAAAGGGCTTGGCTGAAGCGATCCACGCCTACGTCATTGATGCGGAAGTCTCTGGAGTCACGGTGAATTTGAACCCGGCCAAAACGCAAGGCACTCAGGTAGGAAGCGTGAAGGTAATCTGAACATGACGCAAACGATTCGAGGATTCGCATTTCCGTTTCGCATCGACCCCGCTTCAGGAGGCGTCGCGACGGCCGAAGATAAAGTAAAAATTCGACAGAACGTCGTTCAAATTCTCAGCACGAGGCTCGGGGAGCGAACGATGTTGCGGAATTTCGGATCGCGACTGCCCGGTCTGGTCCAGGAGCCGAACGTTGAAGTGCTGGCGAAGATCGCCGAATCGCAAGCGCGCGAAGCTTTGGCCGCATGGGAGCCGCGCATCATCGTGACTTCAAGCCGCGTAGACGCGGGGGAGGGTGAGGGTGAGTTGAATCTGTATCTCGAGTATGTCTACTCGAACACGGGGGAGACCGATCAGTTGGGTTTTCCGATCGGCTAAGTAAATGCCCGTACTACAACATTCTAATTTCTTTGTGGGGCAGCCAATCCTGGCTGCAGCCGGCTTTCAGCCGGCTCTCCCGGTGCACAAATACTCTTCAGAAAGCCGACCAGGCCGCCTGAAAGGCGGCTGCAGCCAGGATTGGCTGCCCCACAAAGAAGTACTCTGCCACGGATCCTAAGATATGGCCCAGCCCCCGGCAATCGACTACACGAACAAAGACTATGCGTCGCTCCGCAGAGGGATGCTGGAGCTCGCGCAATACCGGCTTCCCGAATGGACCGACCTGTCACCCGCCGATGTCGGCGTAACGCTTGTCGATCTCTTCGCCTACATGGGCGACATCATTCTCTACTATCAAGACCGGCTTGCCAGCGAGCTCTTCCCGCAAACCGCTCTTGAACCCCGCAACGTTTTACAGTTGCTACGTCTCATTGGTTATGAGCTAAAGCCTCCGTCGGCGTCATCCACGTCCCTCGATCTCACCTTCAATGTGCCCGGCCCCGGCGTGGCCACCACTTTTACGATTGCGACCGGACAGCAGTTTGCCACCAAGGCCGCGACTGGCCCGGTGGTGGTTTTTGAGTACACGCTGCCGCCACTGTCGCTTGACTTGGCAGCAGCTCCCTTCACGACTACGACCGACGGCAAGCGCCTGTATCGCGGTTTACCGGTACGCCAGGTTCGCACCCGGCCATTGGAAATTCTGGGCACATCGACCAATGTGCCGAATCAGAGTTTCGAACTGCAGCAAACGCCCGTCGTGCTCGACACGCTTCAGGTGGAGGTGAACGAAGGCGCCGGGTTCGTGGCGTGGGATCGGCGTGACAATTTGCTCTATCACGTCGACGATACAGGCCGCACCATTCTCCCCTCGCCCGATTCTCACGAGTATTACGTGCAATTCGACGAGTTGGGAATTGCTTCCGTGGTTATGGGCGACGGTTTGTATGGAGCCATTCCCCGGGGGCAGATACGTGCCCGCTACGCAACCTCCGACGGAGCAATTGGAAACGTCGCGGCTAACACGATTGCGGAAGCCCGCACGTCCATCCCTAATCTAAAATCCGTTACGAATCCAGCGCCCGCCGTCGGTGGTGAGGATCGTGAATCCATCGATCACGCGGTGCGATTCGCTCCGCTTGCATTCCGCTCGCAAGCGCGCGCGGTCACGTTAACCGACTTCATTTCCATCGCCCACCAAGCGGGCGGCGTCTCCAAAGTTCGGGCTCACAGCAAGGGCTGGAACACGGTCGAACTGGTCGTAGCTCCCACTGGAAACGTGTTGGCATCTCCCGACTCGCTCCTCAAACAACGCCTCGTCCGCTTCTTCGAAGACAAACGAATGGTGGGCACCTTTGTCGTGATTCGAGACCCGATTCCGGCCCCGGTGGACGTCACTCTGGATGTAATTCCCTCGTACAATTACGATCCCGAATCCGTGCGCTTGAGCGTGGAGAAAAGCATCAACGACCTGCTCGCTTACGCGAATGTCGACTTCGGCCGGCCCCTTTACCTCAGCAAGGTCTACGAAGCGGTGGAGACCATCCCAGGCGTATTCGCCTTAACCGTCCGACGCTTCGCACGCCGGGACGCCACAGCCATGCCTGTTCTGAAGCCCGTGATATACCGAATCGCCGATCGCGTCGACCCGTCGCCCGTAGGCTTCCAAATCACCTCCAGCGGGCGCATCGATATCGATGATGTCGAATTGCCGTTCCTGGGCGGCTTCATCATCGACATGCAGGAGGCGGCGCGATGACGGTCGGGAACTTTCGTGCCGAATCCCATCTCGTAGGCCGGCGCATTCGGATTTCCTGGAAGTTCGTCATGGGCCCGCTGGAGACTCCCGCCAATGCCCCGCGCGTAACGCTGCGGCGCAAGCTTCGCGATTGGGAGTTTCCGGCGCCAGTTCCCGTCGATCCATTTACTATTTACGACAGCCAGGCATTTCCCCCCGCAGGCAGCACCGTGATTGAGCTCCCGGCGCGCCAGGACCGGATTGGCGATCAATATGTGATTAAAACTGCCACCAGCATTGCGGCTAACGTCGGCGGATCCCTAACGGAAGTGGCCCGGCAAACGCTGACCACCCGCTTGGATGCGAACCGTGCTCCCGTGGAACAGACTGTGGAATTCCTCGATTATGGTGTTCTGCCGGATGGATTGGAACCAGGCGTTGCGCAATACTACCAGCTCACGATCGCAGGATCGCCCGATGTAAACCGCGCGGCCGTGTCACCCACGGAGGTCTATGGGCTCGGCAAGAAGATGTATGAACTGTTGCCGGGCATTCATCGCAGGCATGATACCGTGCTCGCTCCGCAGGACCCCTCGACCATGCATCTCAAAGAAGGCTTGCAGCGAACCGGTCAACTGCGCCGGTATCTTGACCTTTTCGGAGTCGCGCTGGATTCCATGCGCAGCACGGCCGAAGGGCTGCGCAACCTGCGTGACGTCGACAATTCGGACTACCGATTTCTCCCTTTGATGGCGCAATGGATTGGATGGAATCTGAGCTACAGCGCTTCGATTCCCGCGCAGAGGCACGAAGTAAAGTATGCGACCGCGCTGTATCGCATTGCAGGAACGATGCCGGGATGCCAGATTTGGATCTATCGATTAACAGGATGGCAACCGAGACTAAAGGAGTTCGCCCGCAACGTATTCGTAACCAATCACATGCCGGACCCGAACGATCCCGGCGACAACGGGTCCAAGACAGTCAACACGCGCGACGCAGCGGCGATGGCGAAGATCGGAAAATTCGAGGATACGCTGGACTATATCTATGATTCCGGCGTGTCGCAAACCGACTTTTACGCTTTTAACGTGGTTGGCATATTCGTAAAGGCGCTCCCGGCCGATCTGCCAGCCGACACCCAGCGGAAACGCGATCGCTTGGCGAACAACATGAGCATCTTCCTGCCGTCGAACATGCGCGGCGTGGTCATCACCGAGGTGTAGCGAGCATTATGGCCGACTATTCGATTCCCCCCCAAGACCAACTGCTGGCAAACCTGCAGAAAGGGTACGTAGGTCTCCACATTCAGCAGGGAGTGCCGCTGCTGGATCGCGATCTGAACCTGCTGCACGATCTGATAAGCGCAACGATGCGTTCCCTGTTCACGCGCTACATCGGAAATGGCATTCCCGCCGGAGCCGACGGCTTTGCGATCCAGGCTCTGGCGAGCCCTCTAAACATTCAGGATTTCGGCATCAGCGCCGGAGTCGGAGGCGGTCCCGGCACTTGCCTCGTGGGCGGAATTGAAGTAACGATCCCCTCTGCCATCACGTACAAAGCGCAGGCTGGCGCGCCCGTGCTGACCACTCCCACCCCCGCCCAGCCAGACCCGCGGACCGACATCGTTTACCTTGATGTTTTCTTCACCGAGGTGGACGGTACCGTGGATTCGGACTTGAAAAACCTGGTGGACATAGGCATCCAAACATCGGTTCGAGTGAAGCCGGGGTGGGCAGTGCGGGTGTCCGAAGCCGTCCCGGTTCCGACCGCTCCGGCGGGGCACGTGTTCTATCCTTTAGCGCAGTTGCATCGGCCGCGGAACGTGAATGCTATTGACGCGACCATGATTACCGATCTGCGCCAGCGCCGACTGACTGCATCAGACCTCGAACGCCGCTTGGCTTTGATGGAGAGGCTGCTCGCGCCAGGTTTCATACCTACTCAATTGGGGGACCAGTTCACCCCCAAGCTTGGACAGCCGGGCCAGCCAGTCAACCTGGCAGGCCACAATTTCAATCTCGGCAATGTCACGGTAGCCTTCGGCGGACAGTCGGCCACGATTGTAGGCGCAGCCGCTGACAGTCTGATTGCGACCACGGTTCCTGCAGGGGCGCCGCTAGGACTCGTAAAGATCACCGTCACCACCGATGGCGGAACTGCGGTGAGCGATGAGTCCTTTAATGTCCTTGCGCCTCCGCCGCCTCCGCCAGCGCCCGCCTTCGCGGCTCCCGGAGCTCAGTTCGCTCCGAAATTGGGACCCGCCAATCAGCCCGTCAATCTGTCCGGGACCAATTTCGATCAACCCGGCTTGCAGGTTACTATCGGGGGCGTTGCCTGCCCGCTGAACGGCGTGGTTACGGCTATATCAATCCCGATCAAAATTCCCGTCGGCGTGGTTCCCGGTCCAAAGCCGTTCATCGTTACTACGGTGGGCGGCACTAAAACGAGTACGGATCTGTTTACCGTTTCGTAACGGATGGCGGCACTATTAACGAAAAAGCCCTGATAATCGCGAAGAGCGTCTCGGCTGAACAACTAAGGAGAAGAAGAAAATGGCGTTCAATGTTTTTCCGAATGAGGCAGGCAATATCCAGGATCATCCTCTGCAGATCCTGGCGGGTGGAAATAGCGGCCTGAAACCGATCGGAGCTCTGCCAGCCTCCGGATCGAAGTTTATCCGGATCACGATGGTGGGCGCTGGTACCCAACCTACGATCGCGCTGAAAGCCGATGCCGGAGCCGAAGTGACGATTCCTGCGGACGATGGCTTCTACCATACCGTGTTTGTGGGCGGCACCGACGCTGGCGATGCCAAGCTGGACACCATCGGCGGCGTGCTTCTGGTTACCATCGCTCTTTCTACAGCCGCTAACTGGCAGCTTCGGATCACGAACATTGACGCCGCTCCGCACGGTTTCACATGGGTGGTGGCCGACACAGATCCCGAATCGCAGCAACCCTGGCTCAACACCGCAGCCACCGGAAGCTTCAACGTGTTTTCCGGACAGGCAGACACCTTTACCGTCACAGTGTCCAACAGCGGGACGGGGCCGGCAAACTTGGTCGCAGGCACAGCACCCGGCCCGGGCTTTGTAGTAACCACTGTTCCTCCCGCCATTCCACCGAATAGCACCGGCGACATCGTGATTACCTACACCGGCGCGGGCGCTCCCGGCAGCGTGACGGCTCCCTATACCGTCACTGCCAGCGGCCCGGATTCAACGGCCCATAACGGTAGCACTGCTCACAATCCGCTGGTTACCCTTACGGCGATCACGCGCCAGATCGAAGCCGTGTTCCTGGTGGACGCGTCCGGCAGCATGGCCTACACTCCGCAAGGCACTACAGCACCTTTCCCCGACCAAGCCCGTTGGGCCAAGCTTAAATCTGGCGCGGCTCAGTCCTGGGACTTGCTGCTCGGATTCGCGGGCGGCAAAGGGAGATTTGGAGTCGCGCAATTTCCGGATATCACGACGGGGTCCTTGCCCGCTCCTTCGCCCAGCAGCAAGGTGCTGCTTCCGAGCGGCGATATCACGGCTGCCAACGTCACAGCGGCCCAAACCGCGTTGGATGCGCATACGCCAGTTCAGAACGGCGGCGCTACTCCCATGGGTCATGGTTTGGGTGCGGCGATGGGCACCGTCGCTGGCAATTTCGGGCTCTTCCTGAACACGCCAGCCGCCATGAATTTTAACGAGCGCTTCCTGATCTTGCAATCCGATGGCGCCAATAATAGCCCCGCTCCCGGAACCCACCCGCAACCGGCAGACTTCTATCCTCCGGGCGCTGCGGCAGGAACCTCCTTCCTAGACAAGAAAATAAAGGTGATCGCCGTCGGCTACGGCAAGGCCGGCACGCCATTTGAAGTGGATGACAATTTGTTGAAAGCTCTGGCGCAGAACTCAGTCGGCAACGGCTACTTTCTGGACGCCTTTGCCGACGACACGGGCATGGCCCTGCGAAAGCAGTTCCGCCAAGCCATCGTGGCTGGCCTGCACCTGGACCCCACGGTTGATCCTCATGGATTTCTGAGCGCTTCCAAGCCCGAAGCCCGCTATGAAATCGCGGTGCTGCCGTTCGATACCAAAGTCGCGTTCGTAATAGATTGGGTCACGCGCAACGCGCCCATCCGCGTTTCCCTGGTTACCCCACTGTGCGAAGTGATCACCGAGCAGTCGGCTCTTGGCACTCCAGGCATCTTCTTCCGCACAGACGCCTTCCATCGCATGTTTATTGTGGACGATAGCTTCCTGAGAAATACTGCAACTCCCACCAAGCCGCGTTACGGCGCCTGGACTCTCATTATCGACTACACGGGGGGAGGACAAGTGGGTGTCATCTCCAGCCAGCAGGTCCAAATCAGCGAGGAGTATCAGTATGAAGTAATCACTCAATCCCGCCTTAAGATGAAGGTGCAGTTTGATAAGCCGGTCTACGGCACGGGCGACCGCATTGGCATCTCCGCCGCGCTTACGCTGGACGGCAAAGGCATCCCGAACGCTTCGGTGATGTTGGAGGTGACGGCTCCGGGCCAGTCCGCCCATAACTTCATCGCCCGCACGGCCGTTTCCGCCGGCTTGCTCGAGCGCGCCCACGGGGTTCT
>JBBRRB010000088.1:0-18772 GCA_038225555.1 Bryobacterales bacterium | reverse complement strand
GGAGCGAACTCCGTATTCGAAAAGGTACTGAATTGTGCTTCAGAAAATGTGCTACGCTCCGTCGCTTGCTTCCAACAATGCGCAAGACCGCATGTCCATTGACTCCAGCGAGGTATAGCAGCATGTCACTGCTCTCTGCCTCGCAATCAGCATGATGTTGCCGAAACTGTAGTTGCGAAACTTGGCCATCGCTCCGAGATACTGCGTGAGCACTGAACTCTGCCCAGCCTCCAGCGACTGCACGAGGTAATTGACTGCTTCTTTGGTCTTGAGGTTGACTTCTTCTAATTTCATGTTTTTTCCCTTTCTGCCGGTATCGGCTTGTTTTTTTCTTCACTAGAGCGCAGCGGGAAAAAACAAGCCGATACTGGTGGAAGGGACAGAACGGAGGCCGAAGGAGGGTGGCAGGGCGTGAGTGAAAGCGTGGTGAGTGCCAAACGCGGTTGGGGTTAGTTTGGCGCGAAACCAGCGCAGTCCGAAACGCCCGTCCGAGCCGCGGCCAAGCGGCGTCCACCCGGAAGAGGACGCAGTGGAAGAAAGATGCGAAGCTTGCCCTATTGATGTTGTTTTGGTTGGCTATTGCGAATGTGGAAATCTGCGCGGAGACTAATTGTTCTGCCTATCCAGAATTTCCATCACGTCTTTTGGATGCCGAGAGACACCCGCCGTCCAAACACCGAAGCCGCCGTGCCCGTTGACGGCACGCACCCACTCCGCCAAGAACTCGCGCTTGGTCGTCTGCTGCTGGTCATCCTGACCCTTAACTTCCAGCACCAGCGTCGTCCCATTCGCCAGCCGCACCAAGTAGTCCGGACGAAATTTATGAATAATCCCCTTGAACGAATACGTAATCTCAAAGCCAATATGATCGTTCTTCACCCAAGCCCGCACGTTCGCATTACGATCTAGCTCTAAGGATTCATTCGCTTCCCACCGACTGTCATACACGCACATGTTGATGTGCGACCGCTGCGTATGCTCGCAAGGCTTGCTACTGTACCAAGGCAGCATGTCTCCGGTGGAGCGGATGGGACGCTCGGTGTCGAACACGGGCTCCAGCGTCAGTGCGTTCTCGAAACGGATCGCCCCCCAAAGATGCTCCACAATCTTGGTCATATTCAGTGTTAGAAAGAGGCGTCTTAGCTTGTCATTGCTATCGAAAATCGGTGGATCAACCACCACACGCCCACTGTCGATGTACTTCTCCACCAAGCGAACCAGCTGGGCCAGCAAGTATTCCCGGTTCCCTTTCCAGGTCGGAGCCATCCGGTCATACACTCCGCTTGCGGCTTCGAAGACAATTCTCTGCATCCGGAAGCGCCGCTCCAGCTCGTCCAGTTGAATCTCCGTCAACTTGGTGAAGTCCGGCTTACCGTCGATCATTGGAGCCAGTTCCGCAATCCTCGGAGTCTTATAAGCGTCTAAAACGAGTCGGCTCAATTTCTCGGTCTCCAACGAAAGCTGCGGACGATACTCGTGGTCGATCCGAACTACGTTGGGCCAAGTCATCTCATACTGCGCGCGCCGCTCAGGAATCGGCTCAATCCTCGTCTTGCCGGTGGTAGGCGGTGGCGGCGGAGCATCCGCGCTGCCCTCGTGCGGCAGAAACGTAAACGGCACTCCGAAAATGTTTACGTATTCCGGCTGAAACAACCCGGTTTGCGGATTCACGTCGTAGGACATTCGGCGCAAGCCGCGCCCCACAACCTGTTCGCATAAAAGCTGCGAGGTAAACGCCCGCAGCCCCATAATGTGCGTGACGCTTTTGGCGTCCCAACCTTCGGAGAGCATGCCCACCGAAATTACGTTTTGAATGTGCTCGCCCGGCTGCCCTGCGCGTCCAATCGTGTCCACTGTCTTGCGCATCAACTCGGCGCGTTGTTTCTTGGTTAGCTTCTTCTTGGGGCCAGCTTCGACTTCCTCATCGTCTTCCTCTTCGGGTTCTTCAGCCGGTGCGGTCCGAGTCCCCACAGGCTCATCCTGCGCCTCGGCTTCGTCCAATACCTTCGAATCAATATGCAGAATCTTCTCCGGGTCGCACAGCTCTTCCAGCAGAATCTTCCTGTGCTCAAACGCGTACTGCACCCGCGCCGCTGTGTTGGTCAGGTTGGCGACGGTAATCATTACCGGCGTTTCGCTCCTCCCCTCCTCTCGCCACTTCTTCACCGTCTCCAGCCAGTCCTTGCCCAGGAAGTAATAGCCCACGCCAACCAGATCCGGCAATGGAATATGCGGCTCCGCCTTGCGGTTCAGATCGGTCTTCACTTCCGGGTCGGTGTAGATATGGTAGAACTTCGACTTGTATTTGCTCGTCTGTTCTCCGTCGTCCCGCACCACCACCCTGGGCGTTTTCACCAACCCCGCTTCAATCGCGTCGTTCAGGCCAAAGTCGCTCACCACCCATGGGAACAAGGTATCCTCGCCGCTCTTTCGCCCCGTAGGCGCGAACGGTGTCGCCGTCAGGTCGTAACACATCAAAATTCCGCGCGCCCGATGAATCCGGTCCAGCCCACCCACCCACTTGGTCGCCTCCTTCAATTCGTCTTTGGAGAGCCCAGCAATCTTCACTTTCGGCGGAACACGCCAGGCGTGGTGCGCCTCGTCATTGATCACCAGAATGTTTTCCGCCGAGTGCATCTCGCCCAGCACTTCCCGAACGTACGCCTCGTCGCTCAGCGCTCCGCGCTTGTCCACGCTGCGCCGCTTGTTGATCTGCTCGTCGCTCTCCCAATCCAGCTTGTGCCAGTTGCGCACCAGCACGCGGCACGTCTGCCCCTGCCGCAACTTGTCTTCGAGTCCCGGCGGTACAATTTGGAATTCCTGGTAGTAGTTTCCCGCACTACCTGGAACCAGTACTTCCAGCCGGTTCCTCACCGTCAGTCCGGGCGCAATCAGCAGAATGTTCTTGGAGAAGCGCTTGTCCTGCGGATATGTAACTTTGTTCAGAACGTGCCACGCGATCAGCATGGCCATCAGAATGGTCTTGCCCGACCCAGTCGCCATCTTCGAGCACAACCGCGTAAATTCGCCGCCGTCCCCAGGCACCTTGATGCCCACGCGCTCCGACTCCGGAGCCTCCGCCAGCCACATCAGCGTCTCAATCGCTTCCAGTTGGCAAAAGAAGAACCGTTTACTCTCCCGCTGTTCTGGGTCACGCCAGTGTTGTAGCAGACGCTTGGTAATGCCGCTCGCTCCCGGACAATCCTCGCTCCGCCACTTTTCCACGCGCGGACGAATCTTGTTTACCAATGGGAGCTCAACAAACTCACCCGGGTCATCGAAGGACTTGGAGGCGTCGGAAGCGCGAATGTATCCTGCCGGACGACGGTCTGGCTCACGGCTGAATCGTCGTGTTTCGCGGTTGTACTTCCAGTGCTCGCTGGGTTTCTCGTAAGGCGAGCAGATAATAAGCTGGTCAATGCTTTCCGAGGACGCTTGCGTCGCCATTACTTCACCTCGACGACTTTAAGACTCTCAATTCCCCTGTCGTCGATCACCTTCACTGCAATGCGCTTGTACTCGCCCGTTTCAAACGGTAGAGAGAGCGTACCGCGATACCCTTCGATCAACTCAGGGTCAATCTCCGCCTTCAGATTCTTGGCCAGCCGCGCCCAACCGCCGTCAGCATCGGCCATGGGAAAGAAGACCTGCCGTGGATAGAGACTGCGCCCGTCGTAATCCGTGTCCAGCAACCACATCGCAATCTGCGCCGTGTCACCGGAATCGATGGTTCCAGTGCGAGTGTTGTAGTAATCGAAGCCCTTAACCTCTGCTTCCCATTTGCCCTTGTTGTCGCCCTTCGCAATTCTCCGTAGGTCTACGTCGGGGCGCCCAACCAGCCAGAAACTTTGGACCGAAGCCCGTTTCTTCTTCAGGTCTTCCGTTAGTAGGTCGGCATTCATTTGGGCGGTCAGGAACGTCATGCCTGTTTTTTCTTTCGTCATGCCATCAATGTCTTTGGCAGCTTCAGGATCGAATTCGAACGCGGCGAAGACCAAAATCGCTGGTTTGGGATTCAACGTTCGTGCCTCTTCCCACGCCAGCTCGACTTGGCGTTGCTCCAAGAGGCTGTGTTCAGGACCGAAGGAGATAACCACGCGCTCCGGCTTAGCACCTTTGGTTTCGGCGTCGGCGTGCAACCAACGCGTACCGGCCATCGGCTCGACCCGGGAGAAGTCGATTTGCTGGCCGCTTTTGCCCCGAAGGCCAGTTTTAAGAAGCTCGGCGCGCCAGTCACTATGGCGTAGTGTGGGGCCGGAACGGGCAATGGAAACATCAGCCGCCATCGTCGGCCCTTCCACCTCATCGAGGGACTTCACAGTAGGTGCAGGGACAGCTTCGACAGTAAATGGGCCCGTAATTCTCACGCGGGTCTTGTCGGGATAGGGTTTGTTGTAGAGCTCTTCTTGATCAGCGTAGCGGGTTATCGAGGTGTCAATTTGCTGGCGCGTCATACCTTGGCGAATCTCGGGATTATTGGCAATCGACTTCAATCTCACGTGCGGAACGGTCTTATAGTGGAATCCACTTCCTACCCCTTCATCAGGACGGGCCAGTTCGTAATAATCAAAATCGGCGGCCATCAGACGCTGCTTGGCAAGAGTGATAGCTACGCGCGATGTATCACAAGTGATCCAACGGCGTCCCCACTGCTCGGCGACAAAAGCGGTCGTTCCTGAACCGCAGGTCGGATCGATTACTAGGTCGCCAGGGTCGGTCGCCATTAGGAGGCACCGCTCAACGACCTTGACACCCGTCTGGACGACGTAGATCTTAGTGCCTCCAACGCTGCTTCCAACATCGTCCCAAATGTTTGTGATGGGAAACGCGGGAAAGTCATCCAAGTAGCGAATGTAATTCAGAGTATTGCCACTCAGCTCAATCCTGTTCGCATCGATAAGTCGTTGAAACCCTTCGGGTCCAGTCTTCCAATATCCGCTCGTAGGACGTATGACTCGGCCTTCAAACGTGACCGGGAAATCGCCAGGCGGCCTCTGGCTTCGCATGTCACTCAGACGGTAATGCTTCGCGCCTGAGAGATCGAGGCTGCTGGCCACGGCCGTTGCTAAACGCATACGACGTCCGTCAGCAAGCTCCACCTTATCGTAAGCCGAAGCACCTTCACCCTCGATCGCTTTTTCCCTAAAGAGTTTCCGATATTTAAGCTTCGATTTATCTTTCGCGTATAAGAGAACATAGTCACATGTGCCCGCGAGAAGCTCCGTTGTGGCACTGCTCGTTTTGGAGAAAGTAATTAGCGAAACGAAATTCTCAAACCCAAACACTTCGTCCATTACGCTACGCACAAGATGAACGTTCTCGTCTCCTATCTGCATAAACGCGCTGCCAGATTCGGTCAGCAGGTCACGGGCCAAGAGCAAGCGATCACGAAGGTATGAGAGATACGAATGAATTCCTCTCTTCCACGTGTCCCGAAATGCGTGGATCATTTCCGGTTCTTGGGTTAGGTCCTCGTCTTTTCCATCCTTCACTTCGCGTTTATTCACGAACGGCTGAAAATTGGAGTTGTATTTCTTGCCGTACGGCGGGTCGATATACAGCACCTGCACTTGCCCAGCCAAGCCCTCTTTTTCAAGAAGCGAGTTCATCACCAGCAGTGAGTCGCCGGCGATCAAGCGATTCGACCAGCCGTGAGCATGGCGATAAAAGTCAATCGCCTCGCGTAAGGGAGGATTTTCTTCGCGGCGCTCGAAGAGCGACGGCTGCAGCGGCAGAGCACTACCATTACGCTTACGCACAGCGTCGATGATTGTGTGGGGATCGATCCGCTCATGCACGTGCAGCGAGACCGTCGGCACCTCGAACGAGCTATGCTCCTTCTTGCCCGCCCAGACCAACTGCGGATCGAGATGCGGATCGTAATCCAATTCCTGGCGAGGCTTCACCGATGGCACAGGAGGAATGTAGTCGTAAACCTTGTGCGTGGGCGCAACCGGATCGGTCTCCGGTGTGACCAACCCGACCGGCGGGTTGTTGATGCGCTTCTTGTCGCTGTGCTCATAGCGCTCGATAGGACGCTTGGTCGGCTTCCCTGCGCTCGTTTTCCCTCGCGGCATCTACTGTTTACCTCTTAAGTGACTGTGGTGTTAGGGGATACGCTGAATTCTATTCTGCGCTAGTTTCAAATGCCAGTGGCGAGGATTGTCCTGAAAGGTTGGAAGGCAAATCGCAGGGCTAGATCGATTGTTTGTTATTCAGGAACGCCAGCTCGTTTCTCCAGTTCCCGGCGGGAGCGCTCCAGTTCCTCGGCGATAAGCTTTTCGTCTGGAAGGACAGTCTGATACTCAGCGGCGAGAACTTTGTTGGGAAGATTTTCGAGTGAGTAGTGGGCCTCCGCTGCTCCCTTTTCGGCGCACAGGATGAGTCCGACTGGCGGGTTCTCGCCCGGCTTCATCCAGTGCTCACGGGCGTAGTTCAGATAGAGGTGCATCTGCCCAGCGTCCGCATAGCTGAACTTGCCTACCTTGAGGTCGATGATGACCAAGCCGTGCAAACGACGGTGGAAGAAAATAAGGTCGATACGAAACCATGTGTCGTCGATGCGAAGCCTGCGTTGGCGCCCGAGGAAGGCAAAATCATCGCCCAATTCCAAAAGAAAGTCGGTAAGGCGGTGGATCAGTGCTTCCTCCAAGTCTGACTCGGAGTATTCGTCCTTGAGGTCGAGGAATTCGAGAACGAATGGGTCCTTGATGGCCTCTTCGGGTGTCACTAAATCGCTCGGTTCGGAGTTCTCCGCTTTCTCCAGCATGGCAGCTTTGTTCTGTGAGAGCGCCATGCGTTCGTAGAATTGACTGCCGATCTGGCGGTCAAGTTGCCGGATGGACCAGCCCGAACGCAGCGCTTCGGTTTCGTAGAAAATCCGAGCCTCCGGGTTCTTGACGGAAAGGAGCCGCACGTAGGCGGACCAAGGCAATGGGAAGCAAGAGGCGAGTGCCAAAGCTGCCGAGGCGTCGCCCTCTATATTGCTGGAATCAATGGGGCTTGAAGATTCTCCAGACAGTGTCTGGAGAATCTTCGCCTCCGGCCATGAGCGGTAAAATGCACGCATTTGCCAAAGATTTGCTCGACCAAATCCGCGACCGAATTGGCGCGTTAAATCCTCCGATAATTGCTCAATCAGCTGTTCACCATATTCAGCACGGTGTTCCCCGTCCTGCTCAAACTTTACGATGCGCCGCCCGATGTCCCAGTACACAGCGGTCATGATCGAATTGACATTTCGAGCAGCAGCAGACCTTGCGGCTTTGAGCAGTTCGACGATTCCTGCGCGGATGTTGTCGTAATTCTCGGGAATGGTCGTCATCTTCGTCATCGCGATTCCTCTATCATAAATAGTTTGGCACTCTCAGATCCCTATCCCAATTCCCTGGGCGGCGGATGAACCCTGATTAATTTCCAAAGCGCAGGTCTTCGAGACATCGGCTCCGAGCTGCGGGGCGAGTTTTGCCATGTCGTCGGTGAAGAGCGTCGCCTCGTGGCTGGCGCGGGAGATGGAAACGTAGCCGAAGCGGGAGTTGAGCAGGTCCGGATGTACGCTGGTATCGGCGTGCACGAGAACACGGTCGGCGGTGAGGCCCTGGGAACTGTGGCTCGTGACGGCGTAGCCGTGGTCAAAATGACGATGATCTCCGGCGTTAAACTCGATCTGCCGGTTGTTGTCGAGACGCGTGGTAATCAGGCCATCCGGTGCAATTGACTCGATTACGGCAAGATCGCGATTGGCAATACCCAGCGATTTGTCGGGGGCGGTGAACTGGACGCGGTCGCCTACGGAGAACTGGCGGTCGATCTCCCGATAGACACTGACACCGGTGAGACGGCGGGGATCGTAGGTGGCAAGTTCTTTATTCGCTTTCTCGACCGTGAGCTGGTTTGCGGCCGGGTTGATCGCGATGACCGATGAGTAGGCGGCAGCTTCGATTCCGATGGCTTTGCTACCACGCGTGTAGCGAACTACGTCGTCGATCTCGTAGTGGCTCGCCCAAGATCGTTCGGCTCCGGTCATGTCCTGACGCTGAACTAGGACACGGAAAGTGTGATCTTCAGGGGCAACGGTCCCGATGGCTTTCAATTCCTGGCGAACCGCGACGTTCAACTGGCGGCGGGAAGCATTGTCGGGTGAAACGATGAGAGTGTTCTCGGGCGATTCGACGTAGCTCTTAGCGATGGCGCGAACGCGCTCTTCCGCGTTGGGAATTTCCTTCACCCGGCCCTGCTGTTGGAGTGCGTCGAGCGCAGCAGAGACTTGGCCCGTCGCCAGCATTTCCACGGCGGATTTCAGAGCCGGGTCTTGCTGGCGAACGATCTCATCGAGCTTGGCCGTGTGCATTCCCGCTTCCTGTAGTTGCTCGAAAGGGCGGCCCGCTTCGACGCCTTGATGCTGGCGGATGTCGCCGATCAGAAGCACGCGGTCATCGGGACCAAGCCGCGAAAGGAACTCGCGGATCTGGTTTGTGCTGGCTAGGCTTGATTCATCGACAAGGTAGAAGTGCTTTTGCTCCGGTAGGTCTGGATTCGAACTGCGAGCGACGAAGCCTTGCAGGGTTCCAGCCTCAATGCCTGCTTCCTTCAGTTGGCGCGCGGCGCGAGAGGTCGGGGCGAAGCCTTCAACCTTATGGCCCTGCCTTTCCGCAGCGCTGCGGATAACTGTGAGCGTGGTTGTTTTGCCCGCGCCGGCGAAGCCTTGAACTCCCTGAATGCGATCCGGCGAGCTGAGAACATCTTCGACCACGCTCTTTTGTGCCTGATTGAGATGCGGGTACTGGTCGGCAACGGCGATGGCGTGCGGGCGCGATAGAACCGGTTCGACATGGTTTTGGCCCTCACGCATTCTGCGGATAATTTCATGTTCCGCTTCGATCGTTTTGGCGGTTGTGAATTGACGGCCCGGAACTCCCCGAAGCCGCTCAACGACTTGGAATTCCCCAGAAGCCAAGCGGGCCTCAAGATTGGTCCGGACCTGGGAATGGGTAACCTCACCCATTCCGCGGCGAAGCCCATCGCGGATCAGAGCACGTTCGTCTACCACTGCTTCGCGCTCGAAGTTCTTGTCCCGGGAAAAGGTGAGAGATTCTCGAACAAGCTCAAACGAGTTGATGGGCTTCTCTTGATGTTGCGACCGTTCACGGGCGGCTCGTACAACGGCCTCGGCTTGGTTTCCAAAGTCTGCTGCCAGCTTCCGGTGCGCGGCCATGACCTCACTCGCCGAATGAATCTCCTTGCGGTCCCGCGTCGAGTGCGCAGCGATCTCGGCGGCTTCCTTCCCCGAGCGACCAGTGCGTTCGAGATACTCACGAATCTGTTGGCTGCGGGGACTGGATGCGTCGAGATACTCTTGCGTGTAGCCCTTGATCTCCGGCGCCCCGCTCCGCCCTGTCGTAATTTCGTAACCGAATTGCCGTAGCTTGTAGGTCAACTCGGATTGATAGATGGCCGTGGCGAACTGCTGCGATGCGAAGAGGCTTTGCGGCTGAATGGCGCGAGGCTGACCATTGCCGCGCTCGGTAACGTTGAAAACGACCGCGTGGGTATGCAGTTGCGGCGCAACATATCCATCGACCGGGCGGGCGGTATCGTGCTCGAACTTGGCGGCGATAAACTTGCCCGTGGTCTCGGGGGGATGATTGCCGCCGATGCGAGCTTGCGTGTAGTGTTCGAGCTGGTCAAGGGCAACGCGGACGCTCTCCCGGTGCGCTTCGCGGACACGCTCATCGCCGCCGACAAGCGCGGTGAGTGAGACAGATTTGGGCGCGGAGAAGGTCGCGTCCCACCCGGCGCGGTGCTCCATCGTCTTGATGGTCTTGCCCTCGGCATCCTGATATTCATAGGACGCCCGTTGTCGCACAAGTTGCTCTCCGGTTTGTGGATGCTGGCCCTGGCTGAGTTTTGCAAAGTCGTCGGCGGAGACCATCCCGGCAAGGCCGAACTGCCCGGCCAGTCGCCCTTGCCATTCGCCAGCGACGGCGCCGCATTGCGACCAGTAGTTCTGCTCCTTAGCGGTGAACTCCTTCTGGTGGTAGCTCTGTGCCTGGCCTGCGGAAAGTGGCTTCGAGATAGTCAGCATGGGAGCTCCTTAACCTCGAAGATTGAGGCTTTCTTTGCTGTTGTCGTCCACTCCGACAGCGGGCTCCTGCTGCAGTCTCTCCGTCGCTGCGCGTGGCGATTTTCGGTCCGGCCTTGTGGGCGCTTTTGGCTCCGGCTTCAATTCAAGTGGACTCTGGGCCTTAGCCGCTCCTATGTTTTTGGGATCGTAGGGGAGTTTGTCCTCGGGCGTGTCGCGCAGATCAAAGTCAGTGGCGACAACCGGCAAATCCAAGTACGGGAACGAGAAGCGCGTCACATAGTTCTCGTACTTCATATAGGCATGGAGATCCGCGAGTCCGGAGATTTCGGACTCCATCACAAGCGGCTCAACCTGCCGGTCCAGCGCGAAGTTCCTCCCGGCGCGGGAGCCGTCGAAGTGAGTTTCGCGCAGTCGCTCGATCTCGACCTTCCCAATGAACTTGCTGACCCACTCGCCAGCGGTCGGCTCCTTGGTCTTCAGCCAAATGCTGGTTGCCGGCTGGGACAGCATGACCTCAGCCAGGTGGCCGTAGAGGTATTCCAGTTGGGACTTACCCTGGAAACCCAGAATCACGGGATTCTTGCTTTTTCGATTTTCTGTTATGGCCGTATGGAGTTGCGGTAGCTTCTGTAAACTCGCCAACTCGTCGATCACGAACCACGCCCGCTTTTGGCCCTCCTTCGGTTCGTTCAGAAGGCGCAAGACCAGTAGGTCGATCCATAGGCTCTGAAGCGGACGGAGTGCCTCACGTTCAGCGGGGAGCGACGTGATGAATATCCAACCCTGGCGCGTCTCGGCCCACTCCGTTGCCGACCATTCGCCGTTTCCGTGGCCCTTCTTCGGGAGGAGACGAAGGCTATCGGCGACCAGTCCGAGTGAGCCAAGAACACCAGCACGCTGTTGATGTGCCTTCGGGTCGATCAGATGAGCGTGCTCCGTCCCTTTCAGCCTTCGGTCGATCTCCTCCGGGTCGGACATCCACTTGACCAACTCCTCTGGAGTTGGGCCGTAGGCCATGAGGAATGCGAAAATCTTCTGCGGAGACTCGATGAAAAACTCACCCTTCTTGTCCTGTGGCGATTGGAACAGGGAAACCGCGAGAGCTTTTGCTTCGGAACGACGGCGCAGTTCCTCCGCTGGTCCCCAATAGGGGCAACGTTTATCCAGCGGATTCAGGATCACATCGCCATTCTTTGGATCATAAAAGCGCTGGACAAACTCCCGTGCTGGGTCGTAGACAATCGCTGAATCACCACGATGTTTTATCTGCCGAAGGATCTGGAGCATGATCGTGGTTTTGCCCGCACCGGTATCTCCGATGATCTGCATGTGTTGTGCCTCGGCCCGCTCCGGTATGCGGATCATTGCCTTCATCTCGTCGGTCTTGATACCTATTCCGTCTCCTCGGACCCTGCTGTTGAACTCCTTCGGCGTCATCATCTCGGGGCCTTTTAGTCGTCGTCCGTACCTCAGCTCCTTGCGTCGTCGGACATCCTTGGCAATAGCAAACGGGATCTGGATGACCAGTGACAGCAGACCGAAAAGCAACGGGAGCTGGTAGAGATCGAAAAGGCTATCGCCACGATAAATGACACCCTTGAGGTAGGCAGCCAAGGGCGCGTCGATATAGCTCTGCTGCGGTCCTAGGTAAAGAAGAACGTAGCCTTGCCGCAAGGCGAGTTGGGAGAGCGCAAGCGCGAGGGGTTTGCCACCCGGTTCCGGCGTCTTGCCGTCTGTCACGTCTGCATCCGTTGCCAGTCGAGGTGTAATACCGCGAGCGCCCACCATGAGCATCCGGTAATTGTCTCTGCGGCTCGCTCCGATTGCTCCCGCGATACTCGACCGGATGTAGGTCGGCGTGTAGAACCGCTGCAGCAAGCTGGTGCCGAAGGTGAATCGGCAATAAAGGAACAGTCCCGTCAGAATGACCGCCACGAACACCGCGCCATACGTGTAAATCGGGCCGTGCGGCGGCCAGATGATTGTTTCTTTCCGTCCCCACTTTGTCATCGCCATTGCCTATTTCCTTCCTGAAGAACTAACCAACTTGCTGGCGAGTTGGTGTTTCGCATCGCTGATTTCGTCGAGCAATTTGTCGAACGCCTCCGGTGCGAGTCTCTGGCCTGCGGCCAGAGGTCGCAACACGTTTACTAGGAGCAATCGAACCCCAAGGATCTCGGCCAGCGATGGATCACTGGCCGAGCCTTCACGCAACTCCCGCAGGATCACATCGCGAACCCATTCGCCTAACGCGCACCCGTGCGCTGCAGCCGCCACCTCAACTTCCGCAAATTCGGTTGGAGTCAACTTGGTATTGAGTGACTGGTTGCGGCTTTCCCGGCCTCTCACAGTACCCTTTGTCCTACCTGTTTCAGAATGATTCAGTAGCATTAGGGCGCTCATTTCTCCGTAGGGAACGAGAAACTAATAGGTTCCCGCATCTCAATAAGCTCTTTGTTGTCATAGGACACGCAATTGGTTCCGAAGGAACCTAAACAGCTCCCTATCAGGGGTGGAGTGTCAAAATTCTTCCGGTGCGAAGCACCGTTCTTGATCCACCACGAAATTGAATGCAGGATCACGCCTTCACTGCCCGCACAGAAGGCGTTGACTCCACCCCTGCTAGAAGCTTCTTTGCAGGCTCCTCCCCTGCACCATTACTTGGACCTTTACGAACGCGCAATGTGGAGGCAACCTGTTTGGCCTGTGGCGTCTTCAGAAAGTCCTGGAAATCACGGTCCTTCGAGAAGACATAGTTGAGCGCCTTGTCCACAACATCATCTGCGGAAGCGTGGACGAAAGCGGCGTACTGATCGACTTGCTCGGCGGTGGACTCATCCAGCCGAACGGAAGCACTGATGTACCGGGTCTGGTTGATTTCAAGTAGTGGCATATTCGTCTCCTTATAGTGGAATCAAGCAATCTTTCTCCGGGCAATCATTCTCTGCGCCGTCTGTGCAATCTCCCGCGCACGAGCGCGGCAGAGTGCGATGGGAATCTCGAAGCGGCGACGAACTTCAAGCAGCGTCACAACGTCGTCCATCGGAATGCCTTCGATGAGCCAAAGCCTGGCCGATGCAACGTCAACTGTCCGCTGAGCGTAATAAAGAGGATTGGGCTTCTCGGGTCGACGCGAAGCCAGCTTGCGCGTGAGCTTCACGGCGTCTTTGCCACGGGCAAGCTCATGCAGAACCCATGCCCAATCGTGTTCGGAATTGGAGTGGTCAGAAGAATGCTTTCGCGCTGTGATTACACCGTATGAATGGATAGCATCCGCGGCTAGAATGTCCAGCTGGAAGTCATCGGAATTCCAAGTGGAATCGCCGGGGTATTCGACCGTGACGGGATACGCCGGATCGTACTTGCAATTCAGGAATCCGGGCAGTCGGAGGACGCGGTTGCAGTCGGTACAAGCGGGATCGCCGCCAAAGGTAATTGCAAGCAGTTTCAGGGCGCTTTCTTGCTGTTCGAGAGTGAAGCCGTCAACCCGCCACAGGGTCTGATACTTACCGAGCGATGTCGAAATGATTGCATTCGGTGGGGGAACCGCATCCGAGGCCCGGAGGGAACTGAGGCGGGCCTCTCCATCGGTGTCTAAATCCAGATAGAGATGGCGTACTGCAACGATGCACTCTTTGGTACGTTTGCGGCTGTCAGAACGCAGCGGATTGGCAGCCACATAGATGTTCGCGCCGGTAGAGTTCTCGTGCGCGAGCCAACTGAGGTAACGGGGCGCAAGCGCAGTCTCCAATTGGACGATTCTCTGAATTGTCGCGCTGGGAACTTCACGCCGTAGAAGGAGAGCGATGGTCTCACCCGGAGAAAAGCAACGGGTGAGGAATTCAGCAGGAGCGGCGGTTGCATTCTGAGCATTAGGCTGTGGCATGTTTCACCTCGAAGATCGGCTCGATCAGGAAGCGCTTGGCGTCCCGGTCGTATCCGCGAACCGCCAGCACTTCTCGGAGAATGCGGCGGCCAGGCTGCCGCTCAACATGAACGACAAAATCAACGGCTTCCCCGATCTCGGCTTCGGTGTCGGAGAAAGTGGTTTGCGCGTGGTTGCGCATGACTAAATTGGCGAAACGGCGGAGCGCTTTCTCCGCGGAATTGGCATGAATCGTCGCTAGCGAACCGGCATGGCCGGTGTTGAAGGAATCGAGCAAGGTTCGTGCCTCGATTCCACGCACTTCGCCGAGAATGATCCGGTCTGGTCTCCAGCGCAGAGCGGACTTCAAAAGGTCATCGAAAGAGATGTTGGCCTTGAACGTATCGGTCTGGCATTCGGTCGGCACAATGTTCGGCTTCTGGATGTGAAGCTCGGAGGTGTCCTCAATGACCACGATGCGATCGTGGTCCGGAATGAAGTCAGCCAATATCCGCAAGAGCGTGGTTTTGCCGGTTCCCGTCCCACCGCTGATGAGCAGGGTCTTTCCGCTGCGGATTTGTTCTCCTAAGAAGTCCGCGAGTGACCGCGTCAACGTGCCACGAGCGATCAGGTCGTCTATCGTGTAATGCCGGCTGGTGAACTTTCTGATTGTCAGAGCAGGGGCCGGGCGCACAACCGGAGGAATCACCGCCGCCAGCCGGCTTCCGTCTGGGAGCTGCGCGTGCAGCAAGGGATTGTCCTCGTCTAGTTTTTTGCCGAGCTGATTAGCGATCACTTCGAGACCGGTGCGGAGCTGGCCAGCGTGGAAAGAAATGGTTACTTCTTGGCGCATGATCCCGTCGCGTTCGTACCACCAAGAAGCATCGGGATTGCCCATGATCTCGCTGATGCTGTCGTCCAGCAGCAGCGGCTCTATCGGGCGAAGAAATGGAAGGATCAACTCGAAACTCATATTGGGAACCTCACAGCGATGGAAGCCCAGCGGTTAGCTGGGCTTCCGAGAGTAAAGAGGAATGGCTTATGCGGCCGTTTCCTCCTGGGGTGATTCACCGTGCTCCTGATCTTCGGCGGCGGCATTTTCAGCGCGGTCCAGCTTCAGGATTGAAGCGACCCGAATCTCCCAGACCCGCCGCTTCGAGTCCGTTTTCTTGCTGTCGTACTCCCGGCTGCGCAGTTCGCCTTCCACCTGGATATGCGCACCCTTGGTAAGCGTTTTGGCGAACTCCGAGAGCTTGCCGAAGACGACGCAACGGTGCCATTCGGTGTGCGAGATGTACTTGCCATCCTTCTTAAACGAGGATTTGGTTGCCAGCGAGAGGGTGGTGACACTGAAGTCCGGGCTATTGGTACGGGCTTCTGCGTTGCTCCCGAGAAAGCCGATGAGGGTTACTTTGTTCTGGTACATGATTGTCTCCGTTTGTTGAATTTCCCGATCTTGATCGGGGCACCAATAAAGCGAGTGGGCCATGCTCCCAAGTGCCGAAGTTCTGCATTTACGGAGGCTCCGGAGAAATCTTTTCGGCGCGCTCTTTCCGAACAAGATTTGGAGGGAAGCCGTAACCCGCAGGGCGGCGCAGTCGAAGCAGAAGAGCGAGTTGCCGCAGGGCGCATGAAAAGGCCCCGAAGCGGTGCCCGAACAAAGGCGGGATACATAACGGCAGACACGCGCCAGAGCAAAGTTGTCATCAGCCCGTTGGCTGCAGAAGGCTACCGCGATTACCGCTCGATTCGAGCTGGCATGTCCGTCGCAAAAAGAGTGCAGTTCGCCACCTCCGTTGAATCTCGGAAGGCTCTTGTTCGCCCGCTCCAACATGCTCAGGGACACGTGTGGCAGGCCAGCCGGATTGGCAGCAGAAATGGACATCGTTAAGCCTCTGGGAGTCTCGATCTATCCTTAGCTGAACGCCTGGTCGGCCCGGAAACGCACGATAGTCAGACCGAGGGGGTTCACGGCAAGCTCGTTGTTCTTCACGTTCTCGCGAAAGACATAGGTGACGCTGGCTGTCCATCGCTCCCGCTTGAGTTCGGTATGATCCGCGGGGTTGGTGTAAACCTTCTCGAACTCGATGCGCGCCGAATACGGAGACTGTCGCAGGTCGTCAAGGATGACGTTCTTGATCTCCACATCGACATACGGCAAGGTGCTGTCTTTGATGTAGTTCTGAATGCTGTTGTCCTTGCGCTCCTGGTCGATGACCGCGCGTTGTACATCGCTATTGAGGAAGTAAAGCGACTGCGTTTGATCACGTTCGATGGTGAAACGATTGCGACTGAAATACAGTTCGGCCCATCGGGTAAGGTAGTACTTGTTCTCTGCCTCTTGCGGGCGATACTGAAAGTTCCGGTAGTCGATCGCTTCCGCGTGGCCTACGTCATTGACCCGCACAATCATTGGGTGCATGCCAGCAAGCGCGGTCTGACTCTTGTATGTGAGTCCGGCCAAGGTGATACACACAGCGGCGAGCACAAGAATCGTAACCTTGAGATAGGTATTCATTACCAGCGGATCGCCGTACTGTTCCAGGTAACGCTCTGCGGCGCGGGTGATTCCCCGGGTGGCTTTCGTTTCTACGCTCATCGTTTCTGTGCTCATTTCGGCCTCTTTTCCCTGTACCGCGATTACATCGCGCCCCGTATCGCCATCATCGCTAAGCCCAAACCCCCACCGTGTCCGCCGGTACCGCCGGTGAATAAGCTGTGCGTCATGGTCGGAATCTTGAAAAGGATGTAGATGTTGACCAGTACCAGAAGAACAAGAAGCGGCAAGGTCTGGACTATCAATGAAGGGTCCGACAAGCTCTGGCCCAGTTGAATGTAGTAATTGGTGAGAACATGAGACAGAACATTCAGCGTTGCCGCAGCTACGACCTTGTAAAAGCTGAATCCGAGATAAGCCTTGAGCCATCCCCAGAACAACCAATCGAGCTTGTCGAAAACAAGGAATGGAATAAAGATCGGCCCGAGCAATCCGATGATCGTTGCCGCAATTGCGCCGTAGGCCACGATTGCAGACACGATTGCGGCTAACAAGGCTAATAAGAACTGCACCACAAAGTACACGATGGCGTAGTACGGAGACATCATGGTGTTCAGCAGTCCCGGCCCTGTCTTGGAGGATGCAGCATTGATCTCGTTCAGCATGGTGTTGGAACCATCTGATCCAATCAGGTTCACAAGATTGATAGTGCCGCCGTCGATAAAGCCCTTGAGGGAAAAGCCAAGTCCAGGGATGGAGCTGTCGTAATAGTTCACCATCACATAAGCGAAGGTGAGCAGCATGAAGAGGTTCAGGAACCTCCCCATGCTGAACCCGGCCTCGCCGTGGGCCGATGCGAGTGCTTCTTGCACACCGAACCAAACCAATACGATGGTTGCCAACGCTATGACGATGTGAATCCCCATTGCGGTAATGGAGGGCGCCACCGTGGCTGCAAGCGACTGGCACGCTTGAGCTATAAACTGGAAGAGACTCATATTTCATCCCCTTGTGTTTTCTCCTACTCAGTACGCCTGCGTAAGGAGATTTCCCGACCCACTGCTGGTTGTGGTGATGTTCGCGTTGTAATAGTTTTCGTATCCTGCCGAGTCACGGAATGCCGACTTCATTGCGTCCTGCTGCTGTTTTTGGGCAACTATCTGCTGCAGCGCAAGATTGGCATTGATCTGGTTCGCATCCTGCTGGGTGCGGAGTTGCAACAGCAAGGCCTGGTTGATGCGCTGCAATGTTGCCATGACGGTCTGTTGGGAGGCGTCCTGAGTTTGCGTCGCGGCTTCAAGATTGGCGATGTCGGTTTGTCTTGAGGTCTGATTCGCCCGGATGGTCCCGAGAGCCTGCAAGTTGTTGGTCATTACGGAGTCGTTGATGTCAACGGTGGCTCCCTGTGCGGCAATCTGCAACTGCCCAGCAACACTGGCAGTGCTGTAGCCAGGGATTACGTTGGTGGTAGTCGGCACGCTCACTTGCTGGTAGGAGGCTGTAGCTCCTTTTCCCGTATTCGCCGAATTGAGCCATCCCATCGAATTCCCATAGGTGTTCGATATCTGCTGTAGCAGGAGCAAGTCAGAAGTTGGAGATAGAAACCGCGAATAGAGCATTCTCGGTGCGAGGATCATCTGGTGCACGAGGTTGTACTGCTGCTTGGCGACGTTGTAGGCTTGCAGCGCCGTGGTGGCAATCTTGACGGTGTTGGTAAAGATTTGCTGGCCCTGCTCGATCTGCTGGAATTGGTTGGAGATCGATTGTTCTTCGTGTTCGATCTGCGTAATGGCGTGGACCGACTGCGTAGGATCGTAGACGATACCGGAACCGAATTGTGCGTGCGCAGCGGGTTGCAATGCCGCAGCGAGGCCGATAGAGAGTGCGGTAACGATTAGCTTTTTCACTTTCTTGTCCTTTCGTCTGCGGTTGGTGTGGCAGGCTCTCACAGCAATACCGCGCTACTGCTGTGCGGCGATAATTTCCTTCTGAATCTGTGCGAGGCGGTCCGCTTCTGGCTTACATCGCGCGTCTCGTTCTTTCTTCTTGGCTTCCAGGGCCGCTATCTGCTCCGGAGTCAGCTTTTCTCCTGTCAGAAGTGCTGATGATCCGGCGGTCACTGGATCCATGCAGTCCTTGGCATAGGCCGGATATTCGGCGTTGTATTGATCCTGCAACTGTTTCACCTTTGCCGTCTTGCTCTGACAGCCGGCAAAGGTGAGAGTCCACAGAACGAAGAGGGAAAGAGCAACTTTTCGCATCGAAAGCCTCCTTAAAAAGTCTGTGGAATAGTGTGGTTCGAGTACGCAGGAAGAAGCAAGTCCTG
>JBBRRB010000087.1:0-19538 GCA_038225555.1 Bryobacterales bacterium | reverse complement strand
TCGGCGTGGATGATATCGCTGATCCTCTACTCCCCACAGCAACGCCTGCGGCGTGGATGCAGGCCCCGTTTCCAACTCCCGTTCCCAATCCGGGTCACTTCAGACAAGCCCTACTGGGTCACTTTTGCCAAGCGCCGAAGGACGGTGGGCCAAGCGCGCGATCACGAACGCACGGTTCTTCTGTCATTGCCGGAGGAAGGCTTCCCGTTGTGCGAGTCCCTGTATCCGCTGCTCGTCGATGGCCGGGGCCGCGTGCGAGTGAAGACCAACTGGTACTCTGCCCCCGTGCCGCCAGGCTCTCGCGTGACCGCCACGGTGGGTCCCCTCTTCGTCGAGATCCTGCATGACAACAAACCAGTGGCGAGACATCCCCGCTGTTATGGACGCGGGACAGAGATCCTGAACCTGGAACATTACCTCGATGTGCTGGAGCGCAAGCCAGGCGCGATGAAGGGATCGACACCGTTGGAGCAATCGCGTCAAGCGGGGCGCTGGCCCGATTGTCTGGACCGCATCTGGGGGCATCTGGAATTGCGTCACGGGAAGGCTTCCGGCACGCGCGAGATGATCGGGCTGGTGCGCGCGGGATCGGTTCAGGGATGGCCTCGTTTGATCGCCGCAGTGGAGCAAGCTTTGCGGCTGGGCTTATCCGACGGCGCAGCGATTCTACACATTCTGCACATGCCCGATCCGGAACAGCGGCGCGTCAGTGAGTGTGCGGGAGCTGCGCGCGGCGCTGCCTGGCGTGGCGACGGCGGAGTTTGATCTTGCGGTGCTGGCATTGCGGGCCGCGGGGGAAGGTGTACTTGAGCGAGCATGATTTTCCGCTCGGAGAACAGGAGGAGGTGAGGCGGTTGATGGTGCGGGAGGGTGATCGATATTTCGTGGCGATCACGGCTCGGGGGCCGCAGCGGCGGTTTTCCGGGGACCGGACTGCGCTATGCCCAAAGCGTGCCGCAGACGGCGCAGGGCTGCGTTGCGTCCGGACCCCGGAAACGAGGAGTGTGGAGAAGGGGTGTTCAGTATCCATGTGGGACTGCATCCGAACCAGCCCGGTAAAATTCAAATCTGCACTGGCCGAACAGCCCGGTTCAGATAAGGCAAAATAACAGTAACCGGGTGGGCCAAATTAGATGATCGAAGTGGGCCAAGCCGGATGATCAAACGCACCAAAAACAATAACGCCCAGATGGTTGTTCAAGCTAGGCGTCTGTTTAGTTTAGTGACCGTCCTGGATCGAGTGTTGAAACCCAGGAACGGTGCCATTCGAGAGTGAGAGCAGTTATAGCTCATTTAGGTGTCGATGCGCACCTACGGATCAGCGCCTTTGGGCCTTGCTACTAATAAGTAGTGGGGCCGAACATGTTCGGGCGGCGGATCACCAGGTGGTTATTCGGGTGGTGGGCCGTGAGAGTGGATCGTAGGTGCTCATTGGAGACGTGGGTATAACGCTCGGTCATGGTGATGGATGAATGGCCGAGGACTTCCTGCACAACTCGGATGTCCGCTCCGTGCCGAAGCAGCAAGGTTGCCACGGTATGCCTTAGCATATGAGGGGTGATCTTCCTGTCAATGCCGGACTTCACGGCAACCCCATTGAGTGCCCGAGCCACCCCTTGAGCCGACAGCCTTTTCCCTGAGGCATTTACGAGTAAAGCGGAATGCCCCAGGTCCATGACGGAACGGCACTTTACGTATGATCTAACGCAATCCGTAGTTCGAGCGTCTGGCAATACTGCTACTCGCTGGCGCGCCCCTTTCCCTTGAATGATGAAAGCGCCATCAGCGTCATTCCAAGCGCCAAGGTCCAGGCTGACAAGCTCGCCGACTCGAACTCCGGTGGCAAAGAGGATTTCCAGAGATGTGGCGTTGCGAAAGGCGATAAACCCCCGGTCGTGGGGTTGGACGCCATCGGTCGGCAAAACTGGCACTTCAATCCACGCCCGCTCGAGCAACCGCTGCGCATCTGATGAGGAGAGCGCGCGAGGAAGTCGGCGTTCTGTGCTCAGGTCCAGTTTAATCCTCAATAATGGCGAGGCTGTGAGGCTGCCTCTCCTCACCCAATACGAGAAGAACACCCTCAGAGCTGCGAACTTCCGCCTGACCGAAACCGCAGCGTAGCCGCTGGCGGTCAGGGCTTTCGCCCACTGCTCAAGTAGGTCAGGTGCAATGACCTCCAGAGGTACTTGCGAGCCCATACGGGCCGTAAATTGGCCAAGATCGATAGTGTATGCGGTTTGTGTCTTGTGGCTCCTCTGACAGGTCGAAAAATACCCTGATAAAAACGATTCAACTGCCTGGTAAAGCTGCATCTTGCTGATTCCTTTGGGAGTGGGATGGCGACGACGCTGCTGTCGCATTTATCGAGTATCTAACGTGGGATCCAACGGCCGGTTTCCACTGTCGGTCCCGTCGTAGGCATGTGGGCAACAACTGCGCCGGACGCGCAGCACTGGGGAAAGCCTGATAGAATCGGGTGAAACGCCTCCGATGAAGTTTACTGCCGTTGGGCAGCCGAACGCTCACAGGGGCGTTAGATAACCAGAGATTATCTGGCATGTTCGAGGATCAGGCATTGGACACCTTAGGTTTTCCGGATCTCACTTCTGCGGTACTGCGGGGGGTTCGGTGGTTGAAGGGCAATGCTGAGAATCTAACGGGCGCTCGTGACTTCGCCGTAACGATTTCTGCAATAGTTGCAGCCGAAAGAAATCACCACTCGCAGCTCGTACAGCGCCTGATCTCTTCCCTAGTCCGTCTTCAAGCGGAGAATGGCAGCTGGAGCGACGAGTTGTGGGATACCGCTTGGGCAGCGAAGGCTCTGCACGATGTCGGTTATTCGCCTGAAAGTGATCAGATGCGCGCGGCTTACGGCTTTATCGCAAGCACGCGGGATCCACGAACGGGAACCTGGTATGAGGAACCTTTCGAAACGATGCTCGTATTGGACCTCCTTGCAAGGACCGCCCCAGCTATGTTGAGTCTCCTTGCCCCGCCCGGACTGACATGGCTTAGAACGTTACAAGGAGTTGATGGCTGCATCGTAGGGATCAGGTATACAGGCATGGCCGCGTCTGTGTTCCATTTAGCGGAAAAAATTGGCCTTTCGGTGGATCGGACGCTGATCACGAATGCGATCAAGCATATTCGCAACGTGATTCGCGAACAACCGATTTGGACAGCCGCCGCTTGGTCAAATTACTACCCGCTCAAAGCCCTCCTGGATTGCGACAATCGCTCCGGAGATACAGATATTTTGAAAGCCGTTCGTTGGTTTATCGATTCCCAAGACTCTGATGGTAAATGGATGCAGGTTTCGAAGGTCCACGACACGGCGATGGCCGTGCTGTCCCTCTCTGGTTTGCTCAGTGTTCCGCTCATTGATGTAAGTGAGCCGAGGATTGGCGTTTTGAGCGTCTTCAAGGAAAATGGCACAATACGAGTT
This sequence comes from Bryobacterales bacterium, assembly GCA_038225555.1. GTDB lineage: Bacteria > Acidobacteriota > Terriglobia > Bryobacterales > Bryobacteraceae > JANXQZ01. The sequence goes on along the minus strand of JBBRRB010000087.1, from coordinate 16,093 downwards.
AGTTTTCATGAGCCAGGAACGGGTGCCATTACTCCGGCAGAGCGATTAAAAATATCCGATCAAGTGCGCGAGGACTTAAGCAGAAATCAGCAGCTCGTTGTCAGCACAATGCGCCACGGCCGCGCGGCTCAACCGGTCATCCCCCGTGCGAGCGAATACTCTGCCGACATCGATTTCGAACTGGAGAAAAACGGCCGCTATGCTTATGGCCACCTTTTACCTGCACGCATTCAATCTGTGCTTCAAAACTCAACTGCAGACCATCTACGCCTTGAGATTGATGAGCGGTTGATCGATTTGCCGTGGGAGCTCATCCACGATGGTGGGGAGTTTTTGTGTCTTCGATACGGACTGGGTCGGCTCTTAATGTCTGATCAGGAGTTTCTTCCCGTGCGTCGCCGCCCACGGTCCGCAATTGACACGCGCGTTCTCGTTGTTGCCGATCCAACCAACGACTTGCCGGCGGCACGGCTTGAGGGTCGAAGAGTGGCTAGTCTTCTGCGTGATCGCTGTAAGTTGCGTGTTGATGAGTTCACAACGAGTGGGATGACCAAGAAGGATTTTTTGTTATCGCTAAGAACTTACGATCTCATCCATTTTGCGGGCCATGCGTCACACGATCCGCGTAGTCCTGATGAAAGTTGTTTGGTGTTCGCAGATGGCGAAATTCCAGCATTCGAGATCGCTAGGTTTCTCGCGACTCGCTCCCCGGCAATGGTATTTTTAAACGCGTGCTGGTCGGCGGAGGAGTTGCGCGACCCGGATCTGTATTCGCCGATGATGCGTGGTCTAGGTCGTACCTTTTTGTACGCTGGTGTTACGGCCTTCATTGGCTATCTGGTCCCGGTTCCTGACGAATCGGCGACACAGTTTGCGATAACGGTTTATGAAGGTGTGGTACAAGGCCAGAGTATAGGAGAATCTTTACGCCGAGCCCGAGTTCATTGTCGGAACACCAAAGAACAGGGAGACTTGACGTGGTGCTCTGCGGTGCTATATGGCGACCCGTCTGCCCGAGCTATTGAGGTCAGTCCTGATGCCCGTCATTCTTGATCGCTTCGCGCCAGAGGTCGGTGAGCCAATTTCGTGTCTGCTCGTCGTAGTCAGACAATCGCCAACCAGCATGGGCCGAATCAGACTCTAAGAAATGCAGGTTTTCGCCGCACTGAACGGGCAGAAGCGTCGCATGCCCAGTTAAGGGCTCTGGGTAGAATGGAAATAACCGACAGACCAGCGGTCGCGAATCGTAGACCGTGCACTCCCCAGTTTTGCCATCCAAGAATCGGCAAGGTAGATTAAGCGTATGAAACACGTATCCCGTGTTCACGTTCGCACGACTGGAAACGAACTGCTCAGAAGGAACCCCGCTTGCTGCGCCCAATTTATTAATCTCGCCTTCTGTCAGGTATACCCAGTCGTACGGCTGGCTGCAGCATTTGTGAACGCATGCGGGACAATCTGTCCATATATTTACGTCCCGAAGAGGTTTCAAAGGTCAGTACAGCTTTCTTGCATTAAGATGCCATGCCAGATAATCTCTGGTTATCTGGCACAGTTCCAGGCTGTCGTATGGGTCTCCTGGCAGGTCAGAGCCTTGGCAGGAAATAGAGTATCTGCTATGTTACTGAAAGAAGATGTCTTAATCCCCGAAGTCACAAAATTTCTCCCAACGCCATATTCCTGCCCGGGACCAAACCGTTGAGATGTATTGCACCTCACCATTAAGAAACCTCTTATGGCTATTCTCAGGCTTTGGATCCTGATTTCAACCGGGGTTCTGTTGACGATTACAGGCGATGTATTTCTCAAGCGAAGCAATGGTATCGAGCGACCGCTAGAGTTATCTTTTGGAATACTTCTTTATATGCTCGGTGCCATACCGGTTGTACTCGCTTTCAAAAGGACGGACTTTGGCCTCGTGTTTGTCATTTGGGAGTCGATAACCGTCGTTCTCGCAATTGCAGTTGGTCGAATCCTCTTCGGGGAACATGTGACCCCACACAGAGTGCTAGCAATCGCTTTGGCCCTCGTGGCCCTTTGTTTCAGTCAGAAGTAGCGTCTTACACGGTTTTACGGATAAATCAGAGGCGCTGATTCAGCGGATCGGCACTCTATCGCTTTCAACCTACGTATTGCGACCATAGCTTTTCGAGACCCCGCATCTACTCCGGCATGACATAACGGCTGCCAATTCGTCGCGGCCTCCAGGACCTAGATCTCGTCCACCTTGGGTAAGAGGAACGCCGGATTGCACCCTAACCTACTCGGACCATCTCCGCCTCGGCACGCCGGCGAGTGAGGAATTCAAGGTCTTGGCTAGTATTGGCTAAGAGTTTTCCTCTTTTCGGTGTTGTTGTATTCTCCCTGGGGCGCACCCGCAGACAGGTATTGAGCGTTGCCGAGGAACAATTACTCCTAGCCAACGCAACCGATCACCTGCACGCCATGACGATCATGGCCCTCGATACCGGCATGCGGCGCGGGGAGATCACCGGCCAGCGCTGGGAAGATATCGACTTCTCACGCAAGCTGCTGTTCGTCACGCGCTCAAAAACCCCAGAGGGGGAGAGCCGCGAGATCCCGCTCACCGGAAGACTGCGCGAGCTCCTGCTCGACGGTCGCGAGACCGACTCGGGACTTATCATCGGTTTCCGCGGCAAGCCGGTCCGCATCGTGAAGCGAGCTTGGCAGGGTGCGCTCCGGCGCGCTGGACTCCGCCATATTCGGTTTCACGATCTTCGCCACACCTTCAACACTCGCCTGATGGAGGCCGGAGTCATCCAGGACGTACGGATGGCGCTCATGGGTCACTCCTCAGGATCGCGAGTGCATGCCACCTATACCCACATCGAATTGCCGGTGAAGCGTGAAGCCATCGGGAAGCTCGAAGCCTGGGTCAACCAGCAACGAAAGGAATTCATCAAAGGACATGACCATGCCAGTACCCAAACAGCCGGATCCGAAACCGTCGGATCCCAAACCGGCTCCTCCAGCGACTAAGTTCGAGAGCCGAAAACCGTGGAAAAAGAAGACGCCCGTTGAGGTCGTGCTCGAACAGGCGGAAAAACTGAAGGCCGAGATTGCCGAAGGCGAAGAGGAGCTGAAGACCAAACGGCGGCAGCTGCAGAAGTTCGAAGAGGCCAAGAAGCTGTTCGAAGGAATGTAATCCGATGCTGCTACTTTCAGCACAACTCCGTGCCAGGCTTCCGCCCTTGTATGCGCAGGAAGCCGAGAGCGAACCGTTCATCTACGCCCGATTCTTCCTGCCCGGTACCGACTGGGCCTGGTATGTGATCGAAGGCGAAGCTGCCGGGGAAGATTACCGGTTCTTCGGTTTCGTCTCTGGCCATGCGGACGAGTTTGGCTATTTCCTGCTCTCCGAGCTGGAGACGCTGCGCAACCCCACTGGGAGTTGCGTGGAATTCGACCTGACCTTCACCGAAGGCAGGCTCACTGATGTTGTACCCGCGCCGGATTCATAACGACGCAGGTGGCGGAACGCCATGGATGAATTCTCATCCCGGGCGCTTCGCAGCAAGAGACCAAGCTTTATACCTTGGTCTCTTTTCTTTGGCACGGCTTTCACGTTCGGAGTTCGTGCTTACCCAACCACTCACAGCGGGAGCAGATCAGCCTCGCGAAATTGCAAAAAGGAGAATCGAGAATCGTTATGAAAAAGTTATCTGTTGTTGTGGCCGGAACCGGCCAGATCCGAGACGTGGAGATGCAGCCCGGCACTACGGCTGGTGACATCCTCCAGCAACTGAATCTTCGGGACTACTTGTTGTCCAAGGGTCCGAACGAACCGTTTTTCGCCGCCGCCGAGTCCGTGTACGACAAGGTGAAAGACGGCGAGAAAATCTTCGCTTCAACCAAGGCCGAAGTCGGAGAGCTGGAGCGGTGCGCATAAAGGACATCGGCACCCGGTCTGCCCCCGCTTCCATTCGCGGCTTTCTGTCGCGCGTGGTGCGGGGGCAAGGCCCCGCAATTGCGGTCCAGCGAAGGGAGATTCCGTACTGGCAGGAACGGGGCTGGACTCGCAACGGCAACGTGTATACCGGCAGCTTTGCTACGCCGTACGAGGCGTTCTTTGGCCATATCGAAGAACATCGCGGCGGCCACATCGATTTCTTCTTGTCCAACCCGTCGCATCAGATCCGCGGCCATAGCCACTGGACCTGCTTTCAGGACCGCGGCAACCACTGGTATCTGGTGCACATGTCCCGACAACCGCGCGACGTCAGCTCAGGAATTCTGACTATCGAGCGGCTCATTACTGACGCTTACGAAGTCTGAAAGGAATAACAATTATGAAAACTGAAGCATTGAATCATCTTGAAACCGAACAGCAGCGGTGGCTGAACCAGCGACGGTCATTTATAGAGGAATTCTCAAAGACCGCTACTTCAGGCAAACGGAATCGGCGACTGGCCACGCTGCTGATGAAGATCAGACAGACCAACGAGTTTCTCAGTTCGTTGGATCTGATTAAGACGGGCGAAGCCCCGATAGACAAGGAAGCGGGTTCGCACCGCTACGCTGTCAGTTCGTTGTTCCTGCACGAAAGCTTTCGCAAGCTAACCGTTGATCAGGACGAGCAGTTTTTCTTCATCACCGGCAGTGAGGTGGAGGGCGTGAACGTGCTCGACCAATGGGCGGAGTTCGCCCATCAAAAGCGGACCATGATGGGCGTGACGGGCGACCAGCGTGCCACGCACAAGCTGCTCATCAAGTTGGAGCAGTTCGGTCATCGGCTGCTGGCGCACTTCCACAGTCATCCGGGAACCGGCGTGGACGCGACCCACCCGTCCGGCACTGACGAGAATTTTCAAAAGCGCCTGGAAGCGGCAGGGCATGTTGCTGTGATGGCCATTTTTAGCCGGGATGGATACGTCCGATTCGTCCGGCTCGATCAGAATCTTGAAATTGAAGTTCATGGAAAAGGAGTGGAACAACATGCACCCGGTATTTACCGCCTCACCAACCTCGATCCGGCTTAGGGCCAAAGCGATTCCGGAAGCGGGGGACCGCCAGAGAAAGATCGTCGGATTTAACCAGGAGGTCTTTTCGCGGAGCAGTATCGTTTGCATCGGCGCAGGCGGGATCATCTCACATATCGCGCCCACGGTAGCACGAAAGGGGATCGGCAGTATCACCCTGCTTGACGACGACGTCGTTGAACCGAGCAACTTGAATCGGCAACGTTTCTATGAAGCGGATATCGGACGAAACAAGGCTGTGGCGTTGGCGCAGAATTTGCAGCGCGAATGCATTGCTGCAACGGAACTCCGCGGTCACCCATTTCGACTGGAGGAGGCCATTACCAGAGAGATTGACCTGCCGTGCGGCGTCGCGGTTTGCGGCGTAGACAACAACCCGGCTCGCATTAAAGCGAGCCGGTATTTCCGAACGAGTGGCATCCCTGTGATCTTTACGGCTGTTAGCCGTGATGGCGATCACGGATATGTATTCGTGCAGGAACGAGCAGGCGCTTGCATCGGCTGCCTCTTTCCCGACAGGGTCAATGACGACCGCTACCCCTGCCCGGGGACACCAGCGATTGCTGACATTCTGCAGGCGCTCGGTGCGCTCGCAGTATATGCAATAGACACGCTGCTAATGAAGCGGTCGCGCAGTTGGAACTACCGCAGAATCAGTCTCTCGGATGGCACGCTGGACGGCTCCTCGCTACTTGCGGCCAGTGAGAGCTGCCGGATGTTCGCGATAGATGAACCGAACTCACATCACAAAAAAGGAGATTCGTAATGGCAAAGTGGAGAAAACGAGAATCATTAAGCCGAGCACTCGGCCGTGAGGGTAAGGGGATTGTGAAAGGGGTCTTCAAGGGACTCTTGTCGGTTGCGACGCTTGGGCTTTATAACCCAAAGAAGCGTCCGAGGAAATGGAGGTGAGCCGTTTCTTCAATGAACGTCGATGACATCCAAATCGGCTATCGCTACAGGAAGGACCTCGGCGATCTCAGCACGCTCGCCCAAAGCATTGCCGAAGTGGGCCTGCTGCACCCCGTCGTGGTCACGCCGGAGGGGCGGTTAATTGCGGGACAGCGACGATTGGAAGCTTGCCGGCACCTTGGTTGGACCGAGGTGCCGGTCACAGTAGTCGACCTTTACCAGGCCGCATCCGGCGAAGCGCACGAGAATTTCGTGCGCAAAGATCTTCTGCCAAGCGAGATCGTTGCGCTCAAGCGCGCAATCGAACCGCTGGAACGCCGTGCCGCGAGAGAACGACAAGGCACCCGAGCAGATCTTTGTCGTCCCGCCCTGGAGGAATCTCAAGGAGATGCAAGGGACAGGATCGCTCGGTATCTTGGAGTTGGCCGTACGACAATTGAACGTGCCGAGGCCGTGATTGAGGCTGCCGAAGAGGAGCCTGAGGAGTACGGCCACCTTGTCGAGCGAATGGACCGCAATGGCAAAGTGGCCGGTGCGTACCGTCGGCTGACAGTACTCAGGCAAGCAAAGGAATTACTGGCCGAACAACCAAAGCTGCCGACGGGACCTTTTCAAGTAATCGTGGCCGATCCGCCTTGGCGCTATGAAACCGGAAGCGATCTGCCTTATCCCACAATGTCGATTCAAGAAATAAAGGCGATTCCGGTGACCGATATCGCAGACAAAAACGCCATCCTGTGGCTTTGGACCACAAATGCCCATCTTCGCGTTTCCTTTGAAGTTGTCGAGGCATGGAACTTCGAATACAAAACTCTGCTTACCTGGGTTAAGGATCGGATGGGGACAGGCGAATGGCTTCGAGGACAGACAGAACACTGCCTTTTGGCTATAAGAGGTAAGCCTGTCTTTCTGAACGGTTGTCATCGCACGGTCCTGGAAGCGGCCCGTCGCGAGCATTCACGAAAACCAGAAGAATTCTATAGACTCGTAGAAGCGACCTGCCCCGGAGAAAAGGTTGAGCTTTTCAGCCGGCAAGAGCGAACCGACTGGACGACGTTTGGAAACGACACCAAACAATTTCCGTATTGACCAGCCAAGCGGACTCTAAGGATTGAGGATAGATGGTACTGAAACGGGCCGACAGCAAGTCTGTGATTGTATTCCGGGATTTCTGACTAGCTAAGAACTCATCGGTCTCTGCCAACACAAGGACCTTGGGTTAGAGTTCCTGTGTGGCGAGCCACTTTCTCCTGCTTCGAGTTTGCTCCGACTTTTGGCTAACATAGGGACAGCCGAAATGTGCTAAATTGGCCAACAACCCGCAGAACTCCGCCTCTTTCAGAAGTAGGCGCGTCTAAGTGACGTGTAAGTGGCCGGTCGGTGGTCTATGCACGCAACTTCTCACCGTCTCCGACGAGGCATGCACGTTCAGTTGATCGCCGTAGGTAAGATAGTTCAGATCGTCGAGCACCCGGCCCGACTTTCATCGCCTCGTCGCGGCTATCAGCGCACACCCGGTCAAACATCGGGGGAAAGTTAGCGCCCGGCCGCCGGGCGTACAGCCTTAGCTACTTCGATATCCAATTGATAATCGGACTGTCGCGTTATCAGCACCCATGGAGGATGGATTTTGTAGGCGATGAAGCCATGCCGCTTGGCGCTCTGCAGGTCTTGTGTTGCAGATTCAGATCTCGCATGAGGATCTCTTGGGGCTTCCGAGTAGCAGAAGGAAAAGAGGGGTGCCTGTCCTGGATGTTGCTGATACGAAATGAAATTGAATTGAGAGTTTATGTCACCGGATTAAACTGAGGAGTGTAAAGCTGCCAGCTTCCATTTTAGTGTTGACTTTCTTACGTTAATCAGGCATTGTTGCTTTTCGCACACATTTTACGGAGGCAAGATGCGCTTATACAGCATTGCTGCATTTGCGGCGGTGTCCCTATCGATCGCGGTCCCGAACGCGTTCGCCCAGAACGTGGTGGCCCCCCAGAACCGGTATGAACGGCTGATTTGCGTGGTCCCTATTGTCGGCAAAGGGACGCCTGACGATCCCAAGCGCCCGCTCTACGCGCCCCTGCATTCCAAGCTCAATGCGGCGTCCAGGACCGCGATCATGGCATATACGCACGTGACCAGCGACGACGGCAAGTTCGCCCTGGTGCAATTTGCGGCCCGCGACCGCGCCGCTTTCAAAGATATTCTGGCCGATAAATCCGTAAAAGCATTCCTAAATGGGCGCGATAAGCGCGAAGACGTGGAATCTGAGTTGAAGAAATACAAGGCGGATTTCGATTTCAAGCATTTGGAGTTGAGAGTTCAATGAGATTTCGATCTTTGCTGTTGTTTGCGCTGGCTTCGCCGCTGCTTGCCACTCAGTACTACTATTCCGATACGTTTTCGTCGGTGGGCAGCTCCTGGCACCAGAACGGGAGTGTGACGACGGGGAGCGGCCTCGGTTCGAGTTCGGCCGGGTCGCTGATCTCGACGGTGGCGGTCCCGGGGCCGGTGCCGAACTCCTACGAGGTGAAGCTGACGCTCGGGATTCAGAGCGCCGGGGCGAGCTATGTCGCGTATTTGCGGGCTACCCAGGACGCTTTGCTGACTGCGACGGCGGCGACCGGGACTTTCTATGCCGTGCAGGTGACTCCGAACAACGGATCGTGCGCGTATTCGCTCTTCAAGAGCGTGGGCGGCGTGGTTTCGAGTCTGGGCGGCGGGTCGACCGGGGCTTGCGTGAACGGAACCGTTATTCGCGTCGTGCCTTACTCCACAACTACATCGTGTTGTTTATAAACGGAATCTTAGATCTCGCGGTTTTCGATAATAGCATTACGACCGGGCAGCCGGGGGTGGGCGTGATTGGGGCGACCGGGGGCAACGTGCTGGCGCGCGCGGATCTGGGGCAGTTTGACAACGTGGCTCCGAATGCGGTTGCGCCTGCCACGATTGGTGTGATGCCGTTTCCGAACCGGGTAGATTTCCAGTGGCAGGGCGTAGCGGACAATCTCGACGGGAGCGGGATTTACGAGTATGCGATTTATCGGAACGGGACGTATCTTGTGGGCGCTCCGCCTACCACTTTTTCCGATCAATCCGTAGCGCCCAGTACCACGTACAGCTACGTGTTTTATTCGGCGGACTTCCACGGGAATGCGAGCAGTCCGACCACGATTACTGTGACTACGCCGCCTGCGAGTTCGCTGGACCCGCGGCGGGTGGGGGTGCGCCCAAATGGGAGTTACTGGGGAGATATCGGCGAGCAGATCGACGTAGGGTCGGGGAACTTGAATTACACGGTTCCTCTAATCAAGGCGATGGGCCGGGGCGGCTGGGGAGTAGGGTTCAATCTGACTTACAACTCGCAGAACTGGCGGAAGGATACGGGCGGGGGGATTTGGAACGTGGGGCGGGACGTGGGCTACGGCTACGGATGGAAGCTCTTGGCCGGGTCGCTGGTTCCCTACTACTTCGGGTTCTACAATTTGCATCATTTTATCTTTGCGGATTCGACAGGGGCGGAGTATCGGCTGGACCAGAATGTAGGCGGCGTGTGGTCGTCGAAGGAGAGCGCGTATGTCTGGTACGACTCGAACGTTGGCCGACTGTACTTTCGGGACGGGAGTTTTTGGGTGCTGGGGTCTACTTCGGGCGGGACGGAGCAGGATGCGGGAACGATGTATCCGACGCTGATGGAGGATACGAATGGGAACCAGGTGACGGTGAGTTATCTGGCTGGCGCGGGGTTGTCGCTAGCCAACTCGAGCGCGCGTATCGATAAGATTGCGGACGTACGGAACGGTCCGAGCGGGTATGGCTACTCGTTCGGCTACAACGGTTCGCATCTGGCTTCGATCTCGAATTTCACGGGGACGGCGGAGAGTTACTGGATCGGGATCGGAAGCGGGCAGGCGCTGAACGATCCCTTTGGGGGAGCAAGCTTCGGAACCACTTCGGTGCTGCAGAGCGTGACGCAGCAATCGACGGGGCTGATCACGAGCCTGCAGTACGATGCGGGCGGAAGCGTGGAATTGACTACGATGATCACGCCGTACAACGGGCATATTCGCTGGAGTTACCAAGCTCATCCGCTCAGCGGCGGCGTGCTGCGGGAGGTGCTGTATCGCTACGTGGCGGCATCGGCGGGCGGGCAGGAGAATGCGTTCAACTTCGCGCGGGATCCGGCGGATGCGACGCGGGCGGCGCACGCTTACGGGTTGATCCAAGATACGGGGGCGGACGCGGAGAAGGCGTGGTTTTTCCAGACGGACGGGTCGCAGCCGGAAGGTGGTTTGGTGCTATCGCACGAGGATCGGGTGATGAGCACGCATGCGGTGATCAAGCGGGATGCGTATACGTGGGCAACGAATGGGGGCGGGAACGAGTATATATCGAACGTGCTGACGACGCTGGATCCGGGGGTGGTGGGCTCGGTGCAGAAGCAGACCGCTCAGGTGCAGGATCAGTACGGGAACGTGACGCAGCAGACGGCCTACAATTTTGGGAATCTGGTCAATCCGATCCGGACCTATACAAATGCGTATCTGGGCGGGGCGAACTACTCGTCGCGGTATATCTTTAATCGACTCGTTTCGAGCACCGTGACTGATAACTTGGGTTACACGGCAACGCTGGCTTCGAATCGGTATGACGAGTTGTATACGACGGATGTGCCGGGCATGACCGGGCATGATGCCAGTTACAATACAGCCCTGTTGTACCGGGGCAATGTTACGACTTCGACTACCCCTGGAGGAACTGCGGGGCCGCACTATGACATTGGCGGGAATGTCACTAGCGTCACGCAGAATGGCGTGACCACCAGTTCTGTTACGGGTGCGGCTACGAACTGGGCTGCGCCTTCTTCGATCACGACCAATGCGCTGACGACGTCGCTGAACTGGAACAGCGCTTTGGCTCCGACGCAGCAGACAGGACCGAACGGGGATACGGCGTCGATTGCGTATGACGGGGCTGCGCGGCCTGCCACCAACACGTCTTCCTATGGGGCGGTAACGACTTACGCTTATGGCTACGCGCCTGCTACAAAGACTGCCACGACGAACGGGCATTGGGTGCGGACTACGACGGACGGGTTTGGGCGGACGGTGAAGACCGAGACTGGCGATGCCACTTCTACCAAGTCGGTGGTGGATACCGCGTACGCTCCGTGCGCGTGCTCGCCGCTTGGGAAGATGTACACGGTGTCGCAGCCGCATCTGCCGAACGCTGCGCAGAGCTGGACTACTTACACGTACGACAAGCTGGGGCGGACGGTGAAGACGGTGGCGGCGGACGGGCTGAGCGCGACCAATTACGTGTATCTTGGCAATACGGTGGGTGTGACGGATCCGGCGGGGAATGCGAAGACGTATGTGATGGACGCGCTCGGCCAGTTAATTACGGTGACGGAGCCGGGGAGTCTGGTGACTACATACGGGTATGACGTGCTGGGCCATTTGACGAGCGTGTCGATGCCGCGGAGCACTTATACGCAGACCCGGACGTTCAACTATGCGGTGGGAACTACGGTAGGAGCGCTGGTGCTGAGCGCGACGAATCCGGAGACGGGCACGGTGACTTACACGTATAACTCGGATAACACGCTGGCGAGCAAGCATGATGCCAAGGGGCAGGTGTTCACCTACGCGTACGACGGGTACAAGCGGGTGCAGACGGTGAGCGTCGGCGGGTCGCTGCTGAGGAGTTACATTTACGATTCGAACACATTGGATTCGACAGGCTTTTCGCAGTATACGCTGGGGCGGCTGGCGGCGGTTCAGAACGCGTCGAGCGGAAATGGGATGCAGTTCACGGAGATGTACAGCTATGCGGCTTCAGGGCTGCCAGTCGGGAAGCGGCTGCAGGTAAATCAGACGGTGTCGTACGTGTCCGGCGGCATTTCGCAGCAAGGGACGGGCCAGCGCAATCTGGATGCAACGTACAGCTACAACTCGGAGGGACAGGCTTCTTCAGTGACTTATCCTACGACCTATCCGTCTACGGATGGGTTGGGGAACCCGGTGCCTGCTTCGGGGCCGTCTTACACGTACGGGTTCGACACGATGAGCCGGCCGGTGGGGTTGACGGATCAAGCGAGCAACACGGTTGTCAATGGGGTGTCGTACGGGCCAGCCAATGAGCTACTGGGGATGACTTACAACGGGATCGCGGAAGTGCGGAACTACAACAGCATGCTGCAGCTGATTGGGCTTTCTTCAGGGTCGTATGTCAACATGCAGTACGTGTATCCGGCGGGAGCGAATAACGGGAAGGTGTGCCTGCAGAGCGACTTGATCAGCCATGAGCAGAGTCAGTACGGCTACGATATGCAGAATCGATTGTCGTCGGCGACGGCTTGGACGATTTCGGGTCAACCGAGCGGTTCGTGCACACTTGCTTCGGGGAGTTTGACATGGGGTCAGAGTTATGCGTATGACGGGTACGGGAGTTTGACGGACAAGAATGTGACCGCAGGATCGGCTCCTTCGCTGCATGTGACTGTGGATCCGGCTACGAACCGGGTCGCGGGACAGTATGATGCGAACGGAAATATGACTGCAATGGCGGGAAATGTGTCTTTGGCCTACGACTCGGAGAATCGGCTGAGTCAGTGGGCTAATTACAATCAAGGGACATCCGCTACGCATGGCTACGATTCGCAGAACAAACGCGTGTGGGTGTGGAGCGGCGGCGCGGACCAGTACGGCAATCCTAACTCGTATCAGGTGTACTTCTATGGGTTGAATGGGAAGCGGCTGGGAGTCTATCAGGTGACGATGAGCGTACCGGTAGCTGTGGGGAGGTCGGCGACTCTTTTGGACTCGGCGAGTTCGACGGAGACGTATTTCGGGTCGAGGCGGCTGGCTCCGATGGACCGGCTCGGGTCGGTGCCGAATCCGGGCGGGACGTCGGGGCATTCGACTTACTATCCGTATGGGGAAGACAAGGCAGGGAATCCGGGGGGAGATGGGTGGAAGTTCGCAACGTATTCGCGGGATGGGGGTAGCGGCCTGGACTATGCGGATCAGCGATTCTATGCGAGTTCGCTGGGGAGGTTTACGAGTACGGATCTAAGTGGTAGGGTGCACGATGGGGATCCTCAATCCTGGAACAAGTACGCTTACACCGCGGGAGACCCGGTGAACCGCATTGATCCGAGCGGTCTGTACTATATTGATCCAGAAGATCGCGATTGGTGGGATTGGGCGTGGTGGGGAGGAATCGGTTTTAGTGGCGGGGGCGGGGGAGCGCCAGCAACACCCTTGCTGAGGCCAGATCCTAACTGGCAGACATCAGGGCAGGTAAGTTTGAGGGTAGCTTTATGGGATGCTGCGATTGCCGCCGCTCTTATAGCAGAGCAGAATAGCAAGCAACCCGGGTTTCGTTATGTCGCGGAACTTGAGGTAGTGGGTGATTGTTATGTTTCGCAGGTTTTTGGCGGAGGTTCGGTTGTGCGGGAGCGCACGTATGAAGTCCTGGATCAGTTTGGACAACCTTTCAAATCCTCAACGCTGACGATCAGTGAACACAACTATGTCCAATCCGGAAGTCTGCAAAGCTACAACAGCTCTTTCTCCCCGGACGATAAGGGGAAAATCTACGATTTATTATCGAGGGGTAATAATCCAGACACCGTGGAATTTCAACAGTTCACGGCGACAAATACGTCTGGGTTGAATTCATTTGGGGGCACCCCTATCATGATATATGATCCGAGCAATCCAAACGGGCCGTTCTTCGGAACGCTGGGTATAACACTCCGACAGCACACGGTTTTCATAAACGGTAGCGACGGGAAGATCAACGGTCAGTTGAACTATTGCCACGAGGACTAGCCCATGCTCTTTGCCGTATTGAACTCTGCAGCAATCGCTATTCTGGTGGTCACCCTGATTGGATCTTGTTCACATGTTCCAAAGCTTATTCCGCATGTTGCTCGTACGGAACTTAAGGAGCAGATCAGGAAAGCAACTCTTGTCGTCGTTGGGCATGCGGAAAGCGAACGTGCGGTGCGAACACTCGTGAGTGAGCCCAAAGAAGGATCGATGCCCCTACAACTCCGCGCTGTCCGTATTGCGGTAGAGGGGGTACTGGAAGGTCACTTTGGCAGTGAGCAGCTGACTTTCTATTACTATCAAACCACAGGAGCTTGGGATGGGCCTCCCATAAACATTGTGGGTCCAGGAAGGAGCATTTTTTACCTTGTAAACGACCAAGGCGTCTTGCGTGCGACGACCGACGTGTATTTGTCGCACACGCGTCTGGTAACAGGCAAACACAACGTTTTGTCCGTGTCCGGTAAAGAGCAGGTTCTCTCTGCAATTGGTCGTCTGTTGCTAGAGCCAGGAGAAGGGCTGAAATTGGAAGGCAGCCTGAATTCCTGGAGCCACAGCGTAGCCGTCGCGCTTAGCTTGATTCCTCAAACGCAAGTGGTCCAGATACTTCAGAAGTACCTTCAAAGCCCAAATCATGAAGCCAGAGGGCGAGTTTGCATTTTACTTGCTGAATTTCCCCTCAATGAGAAGGGTTGCTTATCTGGGATCATAAGTGATCCCCAGATACTTCCTGAGGACCGGAGGCTAGCGCAGAAACTCGTCCGCTAATAATCAGTTTCGGAGGCGTGGTTTCGAGTTGGCGGGCCGAACTCTTGGGAAGAATTGCTCAGTTTGATCGGTGAAGGTAGAATCGTGTCAGTACTTCGAGACCATTGCTCTAATATCGGTCTCGCGCTGGCCGTATGCGCGTACAAAACTTCGAAGTTCCTGCCGTGGTAGCCTCGTCTGCGACCGCGTCATTTGCAATCGTCCAGAGGCGCGGGTTGGGTAGCTGCCATCTTTGGCGCGATTATAGCGTGATCGCACATGGGAGTAGTCGATATTTGCCATGTGATTAACCCTCCTTTCACCGTAGCGCTCGGATGGATGATGGCGGGAGGCTCTGAACCGCTTCCAGATCCTATGGCCGCATGCCGGCTCTGGAGCGATAGGCCAAGCCTCGACCGATATCCTTCAGCTGACGCAGAAATTCTTTTCGATGCTCCGCAACACCCGTAAATTCCTTCATGTTGCCAGTCATGTTGACCGGGGCCCAACCGACGGGCTTTTCGCAATATACGCTGGGGAGGCTGGCGGCGGTGCAGAACGCTTCGAGCGGAAATGGGGTGCAGTTCACGGAGATGTACAGCTATGCGGCTTCTGGGCTGCCAGTCGGGAAGCGGCTGCAGGTAAATCAGACGGTTTCGTACGTGTCCGGCGGCATTTTGCAGCAAGGCACCGGCCAGCGTAATCTGGATGCAGCGTATTGCGTTTGATCATCCGGCTTGGCCCACTTCGATCATCTAATTTGGCCCACCCGGTTACTCGTACCGCTGCTCGTTTGGAATAAAAGGAGATGTAGATAAAATCGTAGCTGTGGAAGCATCCCTTCGCAACGGAGTTCCACAGATTTCAATAACCGCCGCGTAAGTGGTTGAAATGTAAGTATCTGAAAATAGAGAAATTTGGAGGGGGTTTGTCCGCTGCCTTGGGCGCAGGGGGTCGTGTGTTCGAATCACACCGCCCCGACCAATAGAATCAATAGGTTGTGGCCCTCCTTGCGGCCCGGTCGAAATCACTGTAGATAATCTTGTAGCTGTCAGATCCTCAAAGTACTTACGGCGAGAGAAACTCGTAAAAAGATTAGGCCCTCTGACACCCGCCACTGTGGCGGAATGTTAGAAGGCTATGAACGAATCATCGCGGTTTGTTAGCTCGGTGGTCATTGGTAACGAATCCCGATTTAGCGGCAACGGTGGATAAGGGCTTATCGCATGAGGCTCGCTTGGAATCTTCTCGCGGTGTTGTGGATGATTTCGACAGGTTTTTAATTGGCCATCATGCCCATTTCGCTTTGGAGAGCACGCAAGAAAGTTGGCGAAGATTCACATCCGGATTAAAAGGATGGGAATTCGTAAAGAACTCCGATTGTCAATCCCTACTAGATCAGTTTGTGAGAATCGGCACGACAACCTGAGTAGTCCATCTTCGCTCGACGCCTGCTGCTCTTCGGCGTGCTCGAAGAATGACCCACCTGTGCTTTCCAAAAATGACCCAGGCAGTCTGAACTGAGACACAACTCACTGGGCCTGGCGCCCGGTGCGCCCCCGCAGTTTCCGTTAGATTGTGAGTTGCTGTGAGCCGGAG
>JBBRRB010000086.1:0-19568 GCA_038225555.1 Bryobacterales bacterium | reverse complement strand
GGTTGGCGTGGGGAGACGGATATTCTTTAGCTATCTGGCACAACAGCGAAAGATAACCCCTGCCCAGGAGCAGTGCTGAGGGTGATCATCCCCGAGATCGCGCTAATTTTACCTTTTCGATGCGTTGGGCAAAAATAGCCAGTTCCGTCTATTCATGGACCGGCGCGCCTGCGACATCATCCATCCCGATGTCCTGTTCTGCGGAGGGCTGCACGAGACTCGCCGCATCGCGGATTATGCGGAGCTGCACTACATGCCGATGGCGATGCATGGCAATAGCGGCGCTCTGGGGACGATCGGCGCGGCCCACGTGGCAGCGGGTATCCGCAACTTCCTGGGGCTTGAGTATCATCTGATCGAAGCGGAATGGACGTGCACATTCGTACGGCGGGAAGGAGCGGCTCTGTTTGACGGCGGCTCGGTCCCTCTGACGGACGCGCCCGGGCTTGGCGTTGAACTGGACCGCGATGTTTGCTCCAGGTACCTGGATGCCGGACAGACGTTGTTCGATTGAGAGGCGTATTGGAAACGGATTTACGAACCTTGCGTGTGGTCGCGCCGCAGCGCGTGTCAACGGAACTGACAGCCGCCCTCACATCGCCGTGCCGGATGGATGCGATCCCGGACGGCGCGGCGGATGACGATATCGCCCGTCTTGTGGCGGACGCCGACGCGTTTGTGGGCGCCGAATTCAAAGCTGCATGGACCGTTCATAACCCGCGCTCACTGCGGTTGGTTCAGAGCAGCGGCGCGGGCACCGACGGGATCGCCCGCGAGGCCCTTCCGCCCGCATGCGCCGTATGCAATGTGTACGGACACGAGCGAGCCGTGGCGGAGCATACCTTCATGCTCATGCTCGCGCTGCAGCGGCGGTTGTTCGCGCAGGATGCCGGTTTGCGGAAAGGCAATTGGGGATGGGCAAACCGCCTGCTGCCGGAGCTTCGCGGCCGTCGTCTGTTGATCCTGGGGTTAGGGCGGATTGGCCGCGAATTGACGCGCTGGGCCCAATTTTTCGAAATGCCGGTCAGTGCCGTCACGAGAACGCCTTCACCCAAGCGGAGCGCCCTGTTGGGAATCGATGTGGCGGCTGGCTTTGCCGATCTTCCTAAGCTTTTGCCGGAAGCGGATTTCGTCGCGGTTGCGGTGCCGGCGACTCCGGAAACGGAGAACCTGATCGGCGATAAAGAGTTTGGTGTGATGAAACGGACGGCTTTCCTCATCAACGTGGGACGGGGACCCGTGGTGAATGAGGCAGCCCTGTACAACGCGCTGAAAGCCCGAATAATAGCGGGGGCCGGCATCGACGTCTGGTACACCTACCCGGGTGCGGGCGAAGATCGGCTGCCGTCGCAATATCCCGTACAGGAATTGGACAACATAATCATGACCCCGCACAACGGAGGCTCATCGCCGGAAACCATGCGGTACCGGTGGGCCGCTATCGCCGAAAACCTCCGGCGGCTTGAAGCCGGCGAGCCGCTGCTTAACATCGTTCATCGGACCTGAGTGTCGGCACCTTTGACCAAGAGCACAAGTGTAGGAACAGGTATTAAAGCTGTCAAGTTAAGCGCCGACCCATGTCAGGACGTGGAGTGCGATGAGATTTGGGCCTTCGTCCAGAAGAAAGAGAAGCGCAAGCGCGGAACACAGGCCAACGATGACAGCGTGGGCGATGCGTACTGCTACGTTGGGATCGAACGGCATTCCAAGTTGGTTCTCAACTTCGCCCTTGGCCGTTGCAACCAAGCGACCACCGATATTTTCATCGAAGGCTTGCTGGCGTGGTGCTGCGCCTCGCGCCCTTTACATTTGATACGATCGATCATTTCATCTTCCTGGAACGTCCCACCGGTGTTGAAACAAGTGACGGTGAGAAAAGGAGATCGACAGCAATGGCCCACCAGGGTGACTCTAACGTAATCGAGGATGTACTTCAAGTGTTGGTTGAACAAGGTTTCGGACAGATCGGCGAAGCCGTTCGCATGCTGCTCAATGAGGCCATGCGCCTGGAACGTTGCCAGGTGTTGGAGGCGCAGCCCTATGAGCGCACCGATAAGCGCCGCGGCTACGCCAACGGATTCAAACCCAAGACGGTGAACACGCGCTTGGGACCGCTCACCGTGCAGATTCCACAAGTGCGCGGAGAAGACGTGGAGTTCTATCCATCCGTCCTCGAGCGAGGCGTCCGAAGTGAGCGTGCCCTGAAACTCGCCGTTGCCGAAATGTATGTTCAGGGTGTTTCTACCCGGAAAGTCACTGAGGTAATGAAGCAGCTTTGCGGTCTGGAGGTCAGCAGCACCCAGGTGAGCCGTGCTAGTCAAGCTTTGGATGAGGAATTAACAGCCCTGGCGCGACCGACCCTTGGGCGAAATGCCCTACCTGCTGCTGGATGCCCGTTATGAGAAGATCCGGCACGGCGGTTCGGTGGTTTCCTGTGCTGTGCTGGTGGCTTTTCGCCGCTTGGTTGGGAACACATTAACCTGACAGGCGATTACATCTGGGATTTGCGTCAGACCACGACTCTGCAGCGCCTGCGGGAACTGCGGAGAGGTACTCTTAGCGTACAAAACGGGCAGGAATCTAAGGCCGGGTAAACCCTTAGCGTACAAAATTCCCGGAATGGTCCCTCCTGGCCTTAGACATTCGAGAATGCACGTGTCGTAGTCGGTGGCTACCTGTGGTGGCCTTCATCCGACGTCTGCAACGGACCTGGCAAATACGTGAGGCGGCCTGAACGCAGCGAAGAGGCTAGTGTTATTTTGGCGTGACGTCATGAGGGAGAATCGCAGGGCAGTGCTACTGTAGCGCCTTCGGACAGAAAGCATGATACAGTTCCCCTCGTGTTGGGTATTTCGAGAATCACAGTTCTGGGACTCCTTTTTGCCGCGTATTCCTTGGCCAACGACCCTGCCGATCTTGCGCCACTCGGTCGCGTTCACGTTGCGGATGGAACAGCCACCGTCGAATGGGAAGAAGCCCGGGAAGTCAATGAGCTCCGCGTCAAGACCAGGCTTCCGGTCAAAGCGGAAGACGTTCTCGCAGAGTACTGGGTTCACACATGGCCGCCCAAAGAGAGTCGTGGCGGCTGGACCGAATCCGACTCCGCCTTCCAAGGCTCCTGGAAGAAGGTTGAAGCGAGTATCAACGTGAACGGCCGGGAAGTGCAGGTGCGCTTTCAACCGCTCACCACCACCGAGAATCCGAACGCGAACAACCGTCCCGGTTACGCCCCACGTTCACGCTTAGCTCTAAAAGTTCGAGTCACCGCTCCTGGTGTCGAGAGTATCTCGATATACGGCACGGCCCGTTGGACCACGCGCACACTTCGCATCGACACCACTTGTGATGGGAAGGGCGAGGCGAAAGACCTCACCACCTCGATCTATAACGGACACATCCAGAGTCAGCGCTCCGAATCCGGTCTCCTCGAACTGAACCTGGAAGCGCTGACCACCCGCCCTGGCTTGCAGTCCCAGGCGGTCCTCCAACTCGCGCTTCGAAACCACGCCTTTGGAGTCAGCCTGACGGACCTTGCTCGCTACCAGACCATTTACGTTCCCTCGGCTGGTGTCTCGATCAGCGATGGATCCGATGGCGAGACCTGTGCTGAATATCTCAGCTCCGGACGCAGGCGTCCAGGCACGGACGTCAGCTCACGGGTAGGCGCGCGGGCTGAACAGACCCTCGATCGCGCTACTTCGGAAATACCGGCTCTCTCCAAAACCTTCAACAATGGCCGGCACCCCTATCGATATGTTCCACTAGGCCTCTACGGACTGCGCGAAAAAATCGCTCTGGAGTTTAACGGCAATCTGTTCGTAAGCAAGCACGGCACCAAGTTATTTGCTGACGAGCTTACCCGCTTGCAGTGGGAAGGCGACAAGATCCGGTTCCGGATCGGCACTAATAGCGATTACCGGGAGCGTGAAAACTCTGCGAATCAGCACATGCTCGAGGATGTTCTGCCCATAGTAGAAACATCCTGGATTACTAATGGCATTGAGGTTCGTGAAGAGGCATTCGCGACTTCACTAAGCGATGCTGTCATCGCCCTGGTTCGTCTACAACTGAAGAACAGAACCGATAAGCCAAAGGTTCCGGGACTCAGCCTGGCGATCGCTCCTTCAGAGCCACTCTGCCGGAAAGGCGATCTCTTAGCCGTTTGTAGCAACGGTAATCTACGTGCGGTACAGCGCGGAGATTGGAACAGCAGTCTGGCTCCTGGCGAGACCAACACTTTGTATCTATATGTCCCGGTGCGCACATTTTCAGACCACGACGAACAAGTAAAGATAGCTGCTTTGGACTACGACTCGGAGCGTTCCAGAATCGTCGCTGTGTGGCGCACACTCACGGCCGGTGGCATGACACTGCACGTACCGGATGAGAACATCAATCGGCTTTGGCGGGGAAGCCTGCTACACATGCTGATCTCGGTACAGCAGGATGCGAAAACCGGGCTCTACATGCTGCCTTGCGGCACCTATGACTACAACATGTTCCTCAATGAGACGGACATGCAGATTCGCCTTCTGAATCAGCGCGGTCTACACAGTCTTAGCCAGACGTTTCTGCAACCCATGCTCGATCTTCAGGGATCGAAGCCCTTTCCGGGCCTTTTTAAAGAGACCGCCGCGATCTTCCATGGCATCAAGGTTGACGACGCTCACGATTACACGAATTCCGGCTACAACCTGAACCATGGCTGGACCCTTTGGACCCTTGCCGAACATTATTGGTACAGCCGCGATCATGAATGGTTGAAAACTAATTGGGGACGAATCCTTCGCGGCGCAGACTGGATCGTCAGCGAACGGAAAGCCACGGACAACGGCCTTCTACCGGCGGGACAGCTTGAAGATGTGGAAGAATTCCAGCAATGGTTCGCCGTCAACGGCTACGCGTACAAAGGGCTAGCCGCGGTGGCCAAGCTTGCCCAGGATGTTGATGCCGCGCAAGCGGACCGGCTCAGTCGAGAGGCGGCCGCATATCGCAAAGATATTCGAGCCGCAGTTCAGAAGGCGATGGCAACTACCCCTGTCGTCCGCTTACATGACGATACCTGGATTCCAAGCATCCCGTCCCACCCCGCACTGCATGGCCGCGAACTCGGTTGGATTCGTAACATCCTTTATGGCCCACATGCCCTGGTGGATTGCGGAGTCATCGATGCGGAGGAAGGTTGGACTACCTGGATTCTGCAAGACCTCGAAGCCAATCTGTTCATGGGGCCGGAATCGTTTTCAGTCTCCGAACAGGATTGGTTTAGTCGAGGCGGCATCGCCTTGCAACCGAATCTGGTAAACACCGCTATGACTTATCTCGTACGGGGGGACGCGCCAATGAGTCTACGGGCATTTTTTAATACGTTCGCGGTCAGCTACTATCCCGACATCAACGCCTTCACGGAATGGGTGCCCAGCTTTGGGCGAAGTGGCGGACCATTCTACAAAACTTCCGATGAAGCGGGATTTCTCACCTGGCTTCGCATGTTCCTGGTGCGCGAAGAAGGAGACACACTGCAGTTAGCCTACGGCACTCCACGCCGCTGGTTCGAGGATGGCGGAAAAGTAGAGATCCGCGATGCGTCCACATTCCTGGGGAAAGTGAGTTACACGATTGAATCACATGCCGCCTCCGGATACATCGATACCCTGGTGGACGGCCCACCGCACGCAACAACGATACGCATTCGGCACCCACAGGGCCATAAAATAGAAAGAGTGGAATACAATCATGCGAATTGGACGCACTTCAACGGTGATCGGGAATTGATCACTCTTCCCGACACGTCTGGCCCCATCCAGCTTCGCGTTTATTTTCACAAGCCTTAAATGAATCGACTCACACTGTGGCTTTTTATTATCTTGCCGGCATGTGCGGCGGAAGTCATCACTACGTTCTCTGTCACCGAGCCCGCCGGAATCGCTCATCGTTCCCTACTGATTGAGCAGGGAGTACCGGTGCGGCCGATGTCTGTAGCGGACGCGGCCAAACTGACCGTCACCGATGCACAAGGGGTGCCGGTGCGTTCCACTGTCGAAGTGGAATCGAAGGATCCCTTGGGCCGAGTCCGCTGGCTGCGCGTGTCCATGGCAGTTCCGATGAAGGCCAGTGAGCGTCGACTATTCAACCTGCAATCGGCAACGCCGGTAGCAGTGACCCCGCTCGACATCAAGAATGACTCTGGCACGATTTCAGTGCACGGGTCGAACTACGTTGCGGAATTTAGCGGCAAGGATCGGATGCGGCTCACTGTCGGCAAGAGCGTTGTTCTCGACGACAGTGTCTCGGCTCAGGTTTACCCGGATGCACGCAGCCTGATCAATGCGGGTGGCAAAACAACAGTGCTCGCCCCATTTGAACCGGCCGGATGGACCGTCAACAGCGATGGCAGTGAGACCACTGTGACTCTGCACGGTCGCTCGCCGAAACAAAAGCCATACAACTTTGTGGCTGGCAACAACGACCCTGTACAGGGATTCGATATCGACGTTCGCTTCCGCTTCCAACCGCTAAATGCAAGCATCGCGTTCGATTGGCGGCTGACGAATCGTACCGGATTCAAGTCCTGGCTGGAGCGATTCGCGTTGGTGTTGCCGGTCCCGCCGGGTACGGCTCTGATAGCGAGTGAGCGCAACACCAGTGAGCGCCTGGGCCACTGGGCCGA
This sequence comes from Bryobacterales bacterium, assembly GCA_038225555.1. Lineage (GTDB taxonomy): Bacteria > Acidobacteriota > Terriglobia > Bryobacterales > Bryobacteraceae > JANXQZ01. The sequence continues at coordinate 12,898 of JBBRRB010000086.1, read as the reverse complement.
CTTGGCGGTGAACGGTCAACAACTCGGGATCACTGCGCCGTTTGTGGATGACATCGGAGAAGGCGCCGGTATGCGGCTAGAGCCGGCCGGGCTGCTATACGGTGGGATCGACATGCCTCCCGACGGGGGATTTGGCGGTGCTGTCCCGGCTACTCACCGCCTCTTCTATGTCGGCATGGCCCGAACCTTTGAAGGCACGCTGACCCTGGATGCTCCGGCGAAATCAGCTGCTTTTCGTCCGGTGATGGTTCTTCCGCCCCAATATTATTCAGACACGGGGGTGCTTCCAGAAAACGGCGACAAGGTGAATACCGGTGAATTTAAGGTGGCTGTGGCTCGGTCCGCGGAGGCGCTCCTAGCAGCGCAATGGCGGGGCACGCTCTGGTACGGAGAGTGGTGGCGTGAGTGGGATCTTGGTAGACGGCAGGGGACTGAAGAGGCCAGCAACGCTAACAGTCTCACGGCGCCGCTCTATCATTTCATCCGCACGGGAGACCGCCGCTTCTTCGACTCCGCTAGTCGCTCGGCCTGGTATACGTACGACATCCAAGAAGATCATAAGCGGACCGGCTTCGGTGGGATGTTTCACACGCGGCGTCACATGCTGGATGAACTGGATTGGATCCATCCGCGATATCAGCGAGCGTTCGGCCCGATTCTGATGTCGCACGTTCTGTTAGCGAAGCGCGAGCGGGACGAAGCAGTCGCGACGGTCCGACATTTTTCCGAGCAGATTCAAGGCCCCGATGGAGTCCCATACGATTGGGACGAACGCGCCAACAAGCGCGCGGGTGAGACGGGCGTCGATACCACTAACTTCATAGAAGCGCTGATTGCCTGTTGGGAGGTAACGGGTGACTCGTTCTTTCTCGACCGGGCTCGCGGCTACACTCGCTGGGCGCTCAAGAAATGGGACACCAGGACTGATGACAAGTACTGGAGTTGGAATCTCACCCGTTATGTCGAGACGGGGATGCTTGCTATCTGCCGTGCGGCGCGCGAATACCCGGGAAGCGTCGCGGAGGAGACTGGCTTTCTCAAAGGGCTGATCGCGATTAGTAACCATACCGTCGGGCATCCCGAGTTAGCCAGCGTTCCCGGCACGATTGGTGGTGGGGAACTGCACTATGTGTTCTATCACGCCTGGCTCGATGTCGAAGTGAGTCGAATGTCTAACAATCCGGCCTTGATCGCACCGCTCGCTAAGATCGTGCGGGAACAACTCGCGCGCCAGAACGCGAATGGCGTCTTTCCAATGGATCTTGGAACGCTTTGGAGCCAGTACCCAACTCAAGTGATCAGTTACTACGATCCGAAGGCCGTCGTAGCTTACTTGCCAGTGTTAGGCGCCCGTCTGGCTGCTTCTCATTAGGGCATTTGATCCGGCAGGTCCAGGTAAGCCCCTTGGAAGGCAATGCCGGTCTGAATTGGGACGCGCAATGACACTGTATTTTGCCCGGTACGGGTCTGACGAGATAACTCGAGAAAGTAACAGCGTGTCAAGCCCTCGGCCTGATAGCGTTTGGTCTTGAACGGATATACCTTCTGATTTGTCCCATTAATTTGTGCTGACAGAACCAAGTTATCCGGGACAAAGTTGTTACCTAACTCGTCGCCTTCATTCTTGAAGATCAGGACCAGATAAGCCTTATCAAATGCCCAGGGCGACGCGGCCCAGTCTTCGGTCGGAGTTCCGGATTGCAGGTATTTCGCCCCACCAACAGGAAATTCAAAGTTGGATGTAAGAGTCGCGAATTGTTCGTCGTGTGAGGCAACTTTCCACGATCCAACACTGCGTGGTGGTTCCGCAACCGCTACCTGCAGTGTTCCGGTGTCGGGCCGGCGAGGACCGATCCACAAGATCCGTATCTGTTTCGCCGGCAGGACCTCACGAAGGATGCTGCCGTTCTTGAGACCCGAGCCGCTGCGCGCGGCAGTTGGATAGATCTCACGAACTTCTAATTCAGCATCACCATCGAGAGCCAGTTTTCAACTCGGCTGTATGTTCAACGTGCGATGGATTCAACAAGAACACATCGCCACGATCCTTCCGGATATGCGCGAACCCTAATAGAGAATCGGCGTTACCCTGCCAGATATCGCTGAGCGTAGCGATCGATCGAACAATCGATCCGTCTCTTTCAGATAATCGCGATTGTCACGTGCCCAGGCGATCCACTTCCGCGTGAATGCGATTTCGCTTTCAGGAATTTCGTCCGGAATCGAGTTCAGGCACAGTTGTCCAGTCATGGCGAGCGCCGCAAGCAGACCGTAACGAAAACCAGCCCGATCGTGGAGATTGTTTTCGTAGCCCATATGATTCACCCAATTGAGGATGCGGAACCACGGTATGAGATTGGTAACATGCGCGCCGTAGACATAGGGAATGTTTCCGCCTGCGACCAACCGGTCGATGTGAATATCGGGTTCGATTGCCGAAAAACGGTCCGCCGGATCGACCCACCAAGCGTTCATCCGGCTGTCTACATACTTGGCGTACTGCGGATTGTTGAACCCGCCGTGTGCACCGAGCACCGAATCTGGGAAGCGTTTCCGGACATCCTCCGCGAACCGAAGCATTCGTTGCCCCGGCGCATACACCGAGTACTTGCCCGGAAGATGGCCATGGCTTTTGTTGTCACACGGCCAGACCGTAAAGAAGTCCGCCCAATGCATAGATCTCAACTTGTACTTCTCGATCGTGGAAAGCGTTTCGGTGAAGTCGGCCTCCGCTTCAGGCGATAGCTTACAGGCCCACGGCTGTTTCGCAACCACAGTCCCGTGCCAGTCGTTATCGGCGCCATGATCGAACCAGAATCCAGTGCGGATGTTGTGTTCAGTGGCTAGGTCGACAAAGCGCTGAATGACCTCTGGCGCATAAGCCTTTATCTGATGATAAGGCTCGTACGCGTCGATGTCCGACACGCCCTTCTTCTGCGCGGTTTGAAACCATCGGCGCGTCCATTCCGGTTGGTCGCGAGTTTCTTTCAAGCCGAGATTCGCAGTCCAGCCCTCCACATACACATCCGGCCATTCCTTGCGGATCGGAGAAATCTGCGCGTGATATTCAGTAATCCAATCTCGAATCCCGCGATCCCATCCGCCTACAATGTCACCTTGCTTTTGGTACACACCGATGGCCGCCTTCTCACTTTGATAGCTTCCGCCGCTTGGGATGGTGACACCCGGATAGTAAGTCAGAGTGTTGCCTTCGTGGTCCCAATACACGGCTTCGAGCACCGCGAATACTCCTCCTCGGATCGAATGTGTTATGGGGGAACTCAGTTCCTGACCGGCCATCAGATCGATTCGGCGTGGACGGAAACTTGAGATCAGTGAGCGTCCCATCCATCAACATCCACGGCGCGCCGCTGCGGTTCTTCACTGAGATCCATTTGTGATAGTAATGCGATTCCCGATTCAACTCGTAAGTTACCGAGACGTCGAATCGCTCCGAGGTCAGGTCGAATCGGATACGGGCTAAGTTGTCATTCGAGCCCGCCGTGTCTATTTTCAAAACTTTGAAATCAGCGGGCGTTAACGTTCGATCTGCCCCGCGCAAAACGAAGCCAATCGATTGTTCGGCTCTCAGCGATTCCGCGGTGATCAAATTGGATAGGCCGGTTTCATGCAGCCCACCCGCGGTCGATAGCCGCAACTCCAGAAACCCATTTGAAAGTCGCAAGTTCCCTGCGGATGTCGCGACTCTACATGGCCCCTTGGCCCACCGGCTTTCCGCCACGATGAGCGTCGGCCGCAAGGCATCGCGAAATGTCCGGCTCGGCTTCGGATCAACGATCAGAGGTCCAACCACCTCATAATGACCATCGCCAGCGGGTGCTTCGTTGTAGAGTGTCTCGTAGCCACCTTCGCGCGCGGACTTGGCAACACGAGTTGACGCGACCCATTGAAATGGAACATTCGCATACGCTTCCATTTCGCAGATGTGAATGCCCAAGCGGTCTGGCGTGCGGCGTAATTCGGGGTCGGGTGGCTCTCGAAACAACAGACGTATGCGGGTCGTAGCCAGGGTCGAAAACACATAACGAACCGAACTGGCCTCCAGCCCAATTACTTCCGCCGCGACGTTTCTCCAGCCGTTATGGTCCCAGACCTGCAGCGATGCCCATTGCTGAGTACGCGCGCACGAGGCGGAACGAGCCATGCGTCCGTCGAAGTAGCGTACTACGAAACTCGACAGCGTCTGTGGCTTGGACCACTCCAGGCCGGCGTCGCCCGGGATGTGTTCAGCCTCCAAACTCCAGTAACTGTGCAGACTGCCATCGTTGATCTTGTCAAGGGTGTGCTCGGGTATCTGCCAAGCGCCCTCCCAACTCCTGGCAATGGCCTGTTCCGCAAAGTTCACAACGCTCTGTCCACTCAGCGGACTGATCCTGCCAAGGAGCGCAACTACCACTAACAACCTAAAGATTGACATCAATGTGATGGAGCGGATGATCCGGGCGTTTATCGGCACAGTAGAGTTGAAGCAAGGCCCATACCAGATCGTCCACGCCCGTGATCGCTTCATAGTGACTTGCAGCGCCATCGGCACGAAATAAGCCATGTTCAGAAAACACACCGATGGATCTGTCCGCCACTTCGTGAGCGAAGGTCAAGTAGTGACTCTGCCGAAGACTCGAAACCGATGTATCGCGCGACAGCGATACAAGCAGTGAGATGACTTGCCCGCTCGCTTTGGGCCATAGATCAGTCGTGATTTTCGGGAAACCCTCGTCGACGTAATGATCGGCCATAGTCTCAGCCACACGCAGAAACCGTGAGTCTTTCGTTTGCAGATATCGCGTATATGCGATGAGGCCTTTGCCACCATACCCGGCGCTGCCATAACCCATATTCCAGGCCGGCGACAGAGTGGTGCTGTCGGCCTGCAGAGAGCCTTGCACGTTCATCACACGGCCATACTTTTGGAGTTGCGGATACATCTTGGTCCACTTCTCTCGTGCGGCTCGCTCGCGTTCCTTCTCGGTAGGTGACTCCTCGCCCCAACGCCACGGCCGTGGGTGATCCGCTTCGACAAAAGCCTGGTCGTCCATCTTTTTAACAATTGCGCGCCAAGCCGATCTTTTCGGCTCCGGCACCAGCGCGGCTGAGTCCCATAGCAATAAGCGGAAAACGGGATCGAGATAGGTCTCGGTTTTTGAAATCCGCATCCAGCAGCAAGCTCTCGGGCCGCGCGCGCAGGCCCGTTTCACTCTCGATCAGCACATCCGCCCTTTCGATAAACTTGGGATCACGGGATTGCGCGTAACCGTTTGCATAAGACCAAATGTAGAAACCCGCATGGCGAGGGAAATTCCAGCCCACATCCGGCTTGTAGTGGATCAGACCGGCATGACGGCTGAAGTCCGCGGTTCTCTTGTTTCCAATCTGCGACATCCACAGCGCATCCGCCTGCTTTAATGTCCGGTAAGGATCAATCGCATAGAGTCGATCGTAAAACGGGAACCTGCGATCTACTTCGTGAATGTCCCCGAACGGCTGCTCACGCACAAAATCCCAACTGGCATGCTCACCCGACGCCATCAATCCTGTCTCGGGGCTTTGACAATTCTTCAGCCAAAACGTGAGATATGCGGCCATGTGATCGGCATATTTTTTGTCGCCGGTGATCAGGCTGAGTTGCTCCATGGCCTCCAGCAGCATGGTGTCGTGCTCCAGATTGTTTCCAAACGGAGAGCGATCGATGCTGCGTATTCCTACAGGAGGGTCCGGAAACCCGAAACCGATCACACTAAAAATGCCGTTCTTGCCTATTCTGGAATTTATCCGGCCACTCCTGCACCGGCAATGAGAGTGTCTTCAGATCGAGCATGTCCGCGAAAAGCGGCGAGTGCACGGGGCCATAGTGGTCCGTGCCGGACTGCATCATCGTCTCGATGAACGTGGTGACTACTTGCAGGTATCGGTCAGGATTGGATTTCGGAGTCCCAGCGCGGATGGAGCCTGTCAGAGCAACAACGAGCACCAGGTACTTCAGCTTCAATGCGTGGAGTCCTTGTGAGCCGCCGCGCCTTGTAAAGAGGCCAGGTGCGCCGCCAGTACCGGAACATAGGCAACCAGTGATTTCGCGTCGTAATAACTAGTCCAGACGGTGGGTAGCCCCGAAGAGAGTCCCTTCTTCAGAGAGATCACCCCATCCGGACGGACGGTAGCGATCTCGCGGCGAGCTACTTCCAAGAGGTCCTGGATGCGGCTATCCCGGTCGGGCGCAAGTTTAGCGATTCGAGTTGAAACCCAGCAGTGATAAAACACGAAGTGCCCATCCCCGCCGCCAATTCCGTCGATCAAGTTCATTCCGTCAGTCGTCTTATTGTCGAGAGTCTTACGAGACATGTCACTCATCAGATCGAACACCTGGCGATCGTGGCTCGAGACCCATAGAGTGTAGAGACCACGCAGAGCGTAGTTTGTCAGGTTCCAATTCCAATCGTCGAATTTGCGCGTGCCTCGAAGCTTGTATCGTTCAGCCGTCCACCGGCTCATCTTGAGCGCTTCGTCCAGGAAGTATCGATCACCGGTCTCGCGGTAACAGTACGTCAGCGCCTCCATGAAGTTGGAAGTATCCACACCGTCCTCATTGTCGGAGCGAACGTTCTTTACTTTGTCCCAATCGTGTGGAACGCCCTTGCTGTCGAAATATTTATCGTGGAAGTTGCGGATGGTCCGAATTATCTCTGCGCGGGCAACCGGATTCAGGAACACATGCGATGCAACAAGACCCCCGGTGGCGCGCTGATAACGCGGATGTATCCAATCCAGTTCGTCGAACAAGTGGCGGCGGGTATGAAACATCCAACCCACATACTTCGACGACTTAGTCATCTGCACGTCCCAAACGTATTGCGCAGAGCGTTGCGCGCATCTAAGAAAACGCGCGTCGCCGGTCCGCCAGTAATGATAGAGCGGAGCCAGCGGACTGTGCCCGTTGCTGGCCTCTTCGGTGCCTTCATTGCGTGTATCGTCCCATTCGCGGTACCACTCGCCCCACCATAGCGTTCCCCGCCATTGGTGCTTGAGCAGCCACTCCGCGGCATGCCGAATTTGCGGCTCGAACTCCCCAAACGTTACGGGATCGCCTCCCTCTGGCAGAGCCCTTACATCCGAGTAGTACTGCGGCGGCAAAATGATATCGAGCGGCGCCAGCGACTCGGCGGCGTCGGCCATCGACCCGCCCGGCAAGATCGTTCCAGTGAACGTCCGCGACATACCTGGATGGAACAATCGATGAATGTCGGGAACGGGACCAACAAAATAGCCTCCGTCCGGCGGCATGTCGATACCACCCTGCAGCAAGCCGCGCCCATCCTGCGTGAGCAACATGCCGCTGCCCTTGCCAAGGTCCGCGATAAAATCCGCAGTGACGGCAACGCGTCCGCCGCCAACGGACACTAAGGCAACACCCCGCCGGGACTGGTCCGTCACAGCTGCGCGTTCCGTCAGAGGAAGCCGCAGGGCATAGCGCTTCAACCAAAGCTTATGGCCAAATTGGTTGGTAAGTCTCCAGGAAAAACGAATACGAGGTGAGAACGCATTCAAAAATAAACGAAATTCGACATCGGCCCTGCGAACCGGATCGATTGCATTCTCCTTCCGGAAATTCGTCGAGACATACCCTTTGAACACGACCGTGGCGCGGCTATCAGTCTGCTCCTCTACTTCGACAGTCTTGGGTATGAACTCCTGAAAGTTTTCTCCCCACAGTATGCCTCGCGCATCGCCAATGAGATCGACCCCCCACTTACCGGATAGCAGTTTGTTCCCATGAGCATTTAGCTCAAGCTGGGATGGATCGTCCACTGTGAGGCGATAATCCGGCGTTTGTACGGTCAGGCCCCAACCGGTTTTCAACACCTGGAAATTCCCGTGAGGGGCCGCAGGTGCTGGCATGATCGTCACCGGCACGGCGCCGCGAGCGGGAATCGCCAATACCGCCGTTAGCCGCAACCAACTGGGTGCGCCGTGTTCGTCACGCGCCTCTACTTCGACCGCCCCAGGGAGTGCCTTGCCGTTCTGACCGACGATTGCCAGGCGGCTAGCATCCTCATTCGATAACCCTGTGACGGGAATGGCCTGTTCCAGTACGCTGGCCCGCCGGGCAAGTCCTTCGCGCTCAGTTATCTTTCCCTTAACTACCTGTGTCGCGTCCGCCGCGGACGTCGCGATTTGCCATAAGGCGGTAAACGCGAAGATCGCGCCGATGAAGGACTTCATTAACCGGGCGCTTAATACGTCAATCGCAACCCAAGCTGGATCGCGCGCGGGATGTTCGATTGCGAGGTGCTCTTGCCGAACAAGGCGCTGGTCGGAGTGACATTCGGACTTCCGAAGGTCGGGTGATTCAATACGTTGAAAAACTCGGCCCGAAACTGAAGCGCCACGCGCTCTGTGATGGCGGTTCTCTTCCCAGCTGAGAAGTCGAAGTTCTGCGCCCCCGGTGCGCGCGCACCAGGAACTTCGTATGGGAAATAGCGGTACTGAGTCTGGGTCTGGTTATTGGGTGCGTTGGGCTGGTGGGAGGCCACGGTATCGAACACACTGGTATTGAACCAGGTAACCGCGCCGCTGACGGGATCGTGCGCGCCCTGATTCGGAACATTCATGATGTCGGCCCAGGAACTTCCGGTAAAGACCAGGGGACCCCACGCCAACGGACTCCCAATTTGTTTGAAGAAGATTGCATTGATCTGCCAGCCGCTGATCGTTTTACCAGCGATTCCGTGCGCGTTGCCCCCGAAGGATTTTCCGGTGCCGAAAGGAAGCTCGTAGGTCGCACTGAACGTGAACTGGTGCGGCCGGTCTTCACTGCCTAACTCGCGGACCAAATGAGTATCCGTCGCGTTAAGTCGCCGGCGTGCCCACAACTGCTTCGAGAATTGATAGTTGGTAAGAACGGTTAGACCTTTAGAGTAGCGCCGCTCCCAGGCAATATACGCCGCGTTAAAGGTTTCGCTTCCGGAGCCGTCGTTCCTCAGGCTCACCACAGTGAATTGCGGAAACGCATAGAGCAACTGATAGCGCGGAATGGTCGCCTTACCCAAAGTTGTGCTGCTCGGTATTAACCCCAGAAACGGATTCTTCACCGGCGCACTGAGGAAATCCAGAGAGGCTTGGTCTCGTGTTACCGAGGTTCCAAGGTACTGAGCGGGAATGAAATTGAGAGGGATCTGGGCAGGTATGTGGTTCTGCGTGCTGCCATTGTAGTTAAGCTCAATCACATCGTTCTTAGACGCCTGGAATTGAATCTCGAACTGCCAGCGGTTGCTGCGAGTGGGCAGCACGGTCCGCTGCACTACGTTGACCGTCTGTCCAAGAAACGTCAGAGTGCCATCGGCGGCGCCGCGAGGTTGCAGGATTCCGGTCGGATACGGATTGGCAAGAGAACCTATGAAAGTTGCGCCGTTGTCGGCTGTTGCCACCAGCGGTGTGGTCGCGTTATAGCCTGGATTGTCCGGCGCGACTGGAGTCAGCGGGTAATACGAGATGCCAAACCCGGCACGCAGCGACATGCGGTGCGAAAATATGCCGGGGTTCCATGCCAACCCGATTCGCGGCTGCCAACGAGTCCACTCACGATCCCACCATCCAGCCGGTGCGCCGTTCTGCCCAGGGTACAAGATTCCCCCGTTCACCTTGAATTGCGAAGCCGACAGCGCGGGGTCGGGACTAGCCGTGTAGTTGGCAATCGCTTGCGCGGCGATCGGATTTGCACCGTTCAACCAACCCGTCACCTGACGGTTATGCTTCTCCAGATTAGGACTCTCGATGTCATAACGAAAGCCTAAGTTCAGGGTAAGATCCCGCGTGATTTTCCAATCGTCTTGGGCATAAAGCGCGTAGTAGCGGCCATGGATCGCGTACAAACTATTGTTGTCGATCGACCCGCCCGAGGGAAGTCCGAGCACCAGCTGCGCAATGTCTGTTCCAAAACCGGGGCTAGCCGTTAAAGTCGGACCGGCCGTAAAGGCCCCGTTGTAGCTGAAGCTCCCGCCTGGGCTGCCGCTGTTCCAAACGTTGTTCTGTTGTTCGCGGCCTTCTACCCCAAATTTCAGAGTGTGGCGGCCTTTGGTCCAAGTCGCGACGATGGTGGCGAAGTAATGATAGTCGTGCTCCAGATAAGGTGAACTCGCCCCGAAGCCGGTATAGCCCGTACCGAAACTCGTGGTCGGGAAAAGGCCGAGTGGCAATTGACTAGTGAACGACGACGGGAGCCCGAGCGCGGATGGATTGAAGCCGTAACTTCTCGGTAAGCTGTCCTGGGTGTACCGAGTGAAGCCCGCCCGGAAATCCACCAGGAAATTCAGAGTGAAAACGTGGGTGTCGTCCAGGGCTGCCGTCCACATAGGCCAATCGGCCCCGCCGCCTGTCGAGATGTTGTGAAACAGATCACCCGAGACACTGGTGCGGGCATACTCTCCCACCGAAACGAAGAAGCGATTCTTGGCGCTCGCGTTCAAATCGAATCTGCCCAGGAAGTTGTCGTACACGTTGTAGCTGTTGACCTGCGTGAAGTAGTTGTTCTCCAGCGGGTTGCTTCCAGTGGTGTTCGGAAGCGGAACGTAGGTCAAAATATTCTTAGCTATTGGACTAATAAGATTGGCGGGGATTTGATTATTCGGGAAAGGAGTGCGAACCACTCTGCCGGCGGAATCGACGGTGGTCGAGAACGGATTATAAAGCTGCACGGCCCCCTGCGGTCGCGTCAAAAGCGCCGAAAAATCACCGCCGCGCATTGCCGCTGTCGGAACCGTGGCATATTGCGAACCCGGAGATGAATTTCGAATCCCCTCATAACTGAAAAAAAAGAATGCCTTGTCTCTGCCATGGATCACCTTGGGAATCAGGACAGGTCCGCCGATACCACCTCCGAACTGGTTATAGCGCGACGGAGGACGGCGGGTGCTGTTTCGATTGTTGAACCAGGAGTTCGCATTCAACTTGTCGTTTTGCAGATATTCATACAACGATCCATGAAATTGATTGCCACCCGATTTGGTCGTCACACTGATCAGGCCGGCGCCGTTATGGCCGTACTGAGCGTCAAAGCCATTCGTGACCACTCGAAATTCCTGCGTGGAATCCGCCGGCGGCGTATAGGCGAGGAAACCGCTGAACAGGGCGCCCGGTGCGCTATTGGGAACACCGTTCATCGCAAACTCAACGGAGTAACGGCGGCTACCACTGATCGAGACAAAAGAGTTGCCGCCCACGTCGTAGGGCAGCACATTATTCAGGAATCCCGCGGGGATCACGCCGGGCGCCAAGCGGGCCAGTGCATACGGCGACCGCCCCTGCATGGGCAACTCTTGAATTTGACCTTCGTTGATAACCTGTCCTTCGTCGGCCTTGGTCACGTTCAGCAACGGAGCGCTGGACGAAACCTCAACCGACTGCTGGACCTCGCCGACCGACAAAACAATGTTGCGCCCCGCGGACGCGCCGGTTTGAACTACCAGGTTATCGAGCACCGAGGTTTTGAACCCGGGCTTTTGGACAGTCAATCGATATTCGCCAGGCTGGACCAGCGAAAAGGTGTAGGCCCCTGAATTGGTTGAGGTCGCTTTCAGGCTTACGTTGGTAGCTACATTGGTCAACGTTAGCTCGGCGTCCGGCACGGTCGCCTGCGATGAATCGGTTACTAATCCGGTAACTGTTCCCCGATACTCCTGAGCGTCTCCGCTACGCATCGAAATGGTCGCGACTAAAACCAAAAGAATCGCGATTCTACCTCGTTCTATGAACATATTAGACCTCCTGCAGCTGTGGACCACGTACTCAGACATCTGATCGAGGGTTACGTGTCCAGGCTATCGATCTACTGTACTCGTGTCAACCGGCGGGAGCCCCTTCAACAGCGATTCCGCAACCACTGCTGGAGATGCGCGGGAAAGTGTGTGCAACAGCAGCTCTTGGGGATTTCACAGAGCAGGGGAGATTCGCAAAGACCTTTTTGCAGCGCAGCCGCTTGGAAAAAGCAGGCCGGAAGCGAGTTACGCCTTCGATAGAGACACTATCGCTGGTGTAGTGCGCTGAATTCTTAGCGCAAAGCAAGAGCAAACCGCCAGATTCAGGGTTTATGGGGAGGAACCTGAAGTTGACACCTGGCAATCCGCATGAATTCCGGCGACCATCAGACGGCCTCAATAGAGGTTCGTTTTGCCATGGCGGATTTCAGGCTTCAGATTGAGCGCAACAAAAGCGTGAAAGATGTTGTACCCCAGGAAAGGGAATAACAGAAAGCATTCGATAGCATTCGGCTCATGCCGATACACATGATCGGCATCCCAGCTGTTGACCAATTCATTGAACCCGTGATTCTCTATATCCCATCTCTGGTGCCCCAATCCAACAATCTGTGCGGTGCGAGCTTGGGCCAGCGACAGGGTAGTCACCCAGACCCAATCGCTGCTCTGCGTGGTTTCTTGTTTGGGGTTGTAAGCCCAAAACAGCGGAATTGATCCAGACCGTAATCAGGTGGGCTATTGCAAGTTCACGCATGGAGCATTCCCCTGAGAACAAGGTTGGGTACGCCAAGGGCGTGTAATATGGCTACGATTCTCTATGGTCTATGATGCACTGACCATGTGACTGGCCAAGTGACATATTTTCATTCTCCAGAATTCATGTTGTCGGCTGTCACGTAAACGTTCGTTCAGGTGACACCATGCTGATCGGCTATATGCGGGTTTCCAAAGCCGATGGCTCCCAGGTTCTCGATCTGCAACGCGATGTGCTGCTGGCCCGCTGGTATCGATACCGGCCACATCTATGAAGATCTGGCGTCGGGAAGCCTCGACGCACGGCCTGGCCTGACCGCTTGCTTGAAGGCGTTGCGGAAGGGAGACCGGCTTGTGGTGTGGAAACTCGACCGTCTCGG
>JBBRRB010000085.1:0-20476 GCA_038225555.1 Bryobacterales bacterium | reverse complement strand
CGGTGATGCCTTTGCAGACTTCCTCTTGGGCTATCCCAGTGCGGTGTCGCGCGCGTATCCGGCGGATAACTTCGGCGGTCAGCAAACCTATAAGCAGTTTTTTGTGCAGGACGACTTCCGTGTGAGCAGCAGACTTACGTTGAATATGGGTCTGCGTTATGAATACTCGCCATGGCTTGCCGGCTACAAAGGGCAGATTGGAACGTTTGACCCGACCAGGGCCAAGCCGATCATTGTTTCGGGGAACGCAAATACTCCTGACCTGTCCGCGCAGTTTGCGGCACCCGCAACATACAAATTCTTCGGTCAGTATATCCAGACCAGTTCGCAGGCTGGACTTCCCGAAAATATTACCTATACCGACAAGACGCAATTCGCACCCCGCGTTGGAGTATCGCTCGGGTTGGATAAGAAGACAGTCATTCGCGGCGGATTTGGCATGTTTTATGAACCCGAAGGAACGAGCGGTCGCGTAAACCTGAATACGCTTCCATATCGTTTGGCCGAAACGGTGAACCAGACGGCAAACGTTCTGCCGACGCTCACGCTGGGCAATTACTTTCTCGGGACCGCTCTCGGATCGGCACAGGCCAACCCAACGTTGAACCCCAGCAAGACAAATCTGAAGATGGGCTACAACGAACACTACAGCTTGAACATTCAGCGCCAGCTGACGCAGAAAGACGTGCTCGAAGTTGGCTACGTTGGTAATCATGGCGTTCACTTGAACGGCGCGAACGACTTCAATGATCCAACACCCGCTGCAGGGCCGATCCAGGCCAGACGGCCGTATCAACCGTTTGGTTCTATTGTGTTCAACACGCAGGACACTTCGACCAATTACAACTCGTTGCAGGTGAAACTGGATCATCGTCAGAGCCATGGTCTCACTGCATTGGTCGCTTACACGTATTCGAAATTCATGCAGTTCAACCAGGCTCCGGCACTGGGTGGAAATACCGGCTATGAGTATGCGTTGTCGCCATTCGACGTGCCCCACAACCTGGCACTGAGCGAAACGTACGAGTTGCCGGCAGGACATGGCCGCCATTTCATGTCATCAACCAATGGCTTCATGAACAGCTTGATTGGCGGATGGAACCTGCAAAGTATCATTGTGATTCGCAGTGGCGTTCCGTATACGCCGGTCATTGGAAGCGATCGTGCGAATACAGGTGTCGGCGGTCAACGTCCCATTCTGAACCCGGCGGGTGGGAATCTAGCATTTGTTCGGTCACTTACAACGTGGTTTGACAAGAGCCGCTATGTAGCCGCCCCGGCATTGACATATGGCAATGTGCATGCGAACACGCTGCGCAGCGATCTGTACCGCCAATACGACGCGTCGCTGTTCAAGAATTTTGCCTTGCCCCGTGAAAGCATCTTGTCTTTCCGTGCCGAGTTTTTCAATCTGTCCAATACAACCAGCTTTAATTCGCCGAATGCGACAGTGGATGCGGCAGCCGGTGGATCAATTACAAGCACCTCGGTGCCTTCGCGCGACATTCAATTTGCCCTCAAGTACAACTTCTAACCCGATTGAAAGGACGACACGATGAAGCACGCAAGTTTGATGACGCGGGCGCTGATTGCAGGTGGGATGCTATCGCAGGCCATCGCCGCGGCGGGGCAGGGGACGGTTCCTGAGATGGCGGCTTCTTCCAGCCAGCCACCCGTCATGATCAACGTCGATCTTGGAAAAACCGTAGGTGCATACACTCCGATCTACAGCTGGTTCGGCTATGACGAGGCCAATTACACGACGATGCGGAACGGCAAGCTGCTGTTGCGAGAACTGCATGACCTGAGCCCTGTCCCGGTCTATATCCGCGCCCATCATCTGCTTACTTCAGGTGACGGAAAGGCTGAACTGAAGTTCAGCTCTACCAACGTGTATACCGAGGACGCGAACGGCAAACCGGTGTATGACTTCAAGATTCTCGACGGAATCTTCGACGCGTATACAGAGGCCGGTGTTCGGCCCATGGTTGAACTTGGATTTATGCCTGAGGCACTGGCGGCAGACCTTCCGGACCGCAAGGTTCCGTACCAGGTCCATTACCCGGCGAGCGCTGTCTCGGGCAAGTCGAATAACCCACCGAAGGACTACGCGAAATGGGGGGAGTTGGTTCGTGTTGTAACGGCTCATCTGGTTGAACGTTACGGCACGGCGGTGGTGCTGACGTGGTACTTCGAAGTATGGAACGAACCGGATATTGACTATTGGCACACAACGCCCGAGGCTTACTGGAAGCTGTACGACTATGCGGTCGCCGGTGTTCGCGCGGCATTGCCCGCGGCCAGGGTCGGGGGGCCCGCGACGACGAGCCCGGGTAATCCGAAAGCAGATTTGTTTCTCAATAATTTTCTGGAGCATGTGAACTCCGGCAAGAGCGCGGCCGACGGCAAGGCCGTGCCGATGGACTTCATCTCGTTCCATGCGAAAGGCAAGCCGACCATCGACGGAGGGAAGGTCACGATGGGCATCAACCGCGAGCTTCTGGATGCAGACCACGGCTTCGCAACGGTAGCGAAGTTTGCCAAGTTCAAGAAGTTGCCGATCATCATCAGCGAGGCCGACCCTGAAGGCTGCGCCGCATGCTCGTCCAAGGTTAACCCGGCCAATAATTATCGGAACGGGACACTGTATCCCGCCTATACCGCTGCTGCCTTCAAGAGTCTGTTTGAGTTGCAGGACCGCCACGGCGTCAACCTGCTTTCGATGTTGAGCTGGTCTTTCGAGTTCGAAGATCGCGAGTACTTTGAAGGATTTCGTTCACTCGCGACCAATGGCGTCGACAAGCCGGTGCTCAACGTCTTTCGGATGTTCGGCCTGATGAAGGGCAACCGTGTGATGGTGAACAGCCCCGGGCGGGTACCTCTCGACACGATGGTCGCAACGGGCGTTCGCACTGCGCCGGACGTGGACGCGTTTGCGACGAAGTCTGAGAACGAAGCCGCCGTGCTGTTATGGCATTATCACGACATCGATGGTCCTGCACCCGCGATGCCGACCACGGTAACGATCGGTGGTATCCCATCTGGCGTCACCCGGGTGTTGATGCAACACTATCGCCTCGATGAGACACACAGCAATTCATACACCGTGTGGAAGGCAATGGGGTCACCGCAGCATCCAACGACCGCGCAGTACGAAACGTTGCAGGCGGCAGGACGGTTGGAGCTTCTGGAGTCGCCGAAGTGGATAGACGTCATGAACGGACAGGTGCGGGTCGCAACCGAGTTGCCCCGGCAGGGTGTTTCAATGCTCCAGCTCAAGTGGTGAAAGGGTAATGAGCTTGGGAGAGAAAAAGACCGGCGGCGCGCCACGCAGTGCAGAGGAGGTGTGTTGGTACTTTGTCCTCCTCGTCACTACGGCTATTGCGATCAGCTACTTCGATCGCCAGACCCTGCCGGTGGCGATCTCCGCGATTCAAAAAACGATACCAATTTCCAATCAGCAGTTCTCTTATCTGCAAACCGCATTTTTGTTGGCGTACGCAGCGTTGTACGTGCTGGGTGGAAGGCTTCTGGACCGGTTGGGGACGCGACGCGGTTTCATGATGATCATGATCTGGTGGTCTTTGGCCTGCGCTCTGCATGGGTTTGCGTCCGGCTTCATGATGCTGCTGATGGCGCGCCTCCTGCTGGGGATGGGAGAAGGTGGAGCATTCCCAGCCGCGGTACGCGTGGTCTCCGAATGGGTTCCGGCCCATGAACGGTCAACCGCGATGGGAATCATCAACGCCGGTACTGCAGTCGGCGCAGTGCTCGCACCGCCGCTGATTGGCTTTGTCCTGCTGCAGAGCGGATGGCGGACGGTCTTCATCGCAGCCGGAGGAGCGGGACTGCTTTGGGTAGGCTGGTGGCTGGTGTCATATCGAGATAACGGGGAATTGCTTTCCTCGAACACACTGGATGCGCGAGCGCTTGCTGCGCAGTTGACCTTCAGAGAGATAGTCGGTCTTCGCAATGTGCAGACCCTGGTCTTCGCAAAATTCATGAGCGATTCAGCCTGGTACTTCCTGCTCTTCTGGCTACCAAAGTATCTCTATGACGCTCGCGGCTTCGACATCAAGCATGTGAGCTACTATGCATGGATTCCTTACGCCGCATCCGGCGTAGGCAGCTTTCTCGGCGGATGGTTGTCCAGTCGACTTCTGCGCAAGGGACACACGCTGGATCGTTCACGAAAGGTCGTGCTCGGCTTGAGTGCACTCTTTATGCCTGCGGTCATGCTGGTTCCGTATGTTCCGGTGCAACTGTCAATGCTGTTGTTTAGCGTTGCGTTCTTTTGCCAGCAGTCATGGTCGGGTCTGATCATGACCATACCGGCCGATGTCTATCCGCTCTCTGCGGTAGGAACGGTGTCCGGTCTGGTTGGCTTTGGCGGCGCCATCGGCGGAGCAATCTTTGGCTTAATCGCCGGATATTTACTTGGACACGGGTTTGGGTATCCGACGCTCTTTGTTCTTGTGGGAACTTTTCACCTGGTCGGCTTTCTTGCCATCGTCGTATTTGGTGGCAAAATTCACCCACTTAAAATACGCCAGATGCTGGAGAGAGAGGCTCGCTGATGAAGATTACTGAAGTGCGCACACGTGTTGTTCAATGGGAAGGGAAGACCGTTGCCCTACCACCTCACTTTTGTACGAATCCGATGGACCTGCTGACGTTCGGAAATGCGTCTATGGAGAACTTCGCTTTTCATGGATGGGTGATTGTTGAAATTTTTACAGATACCGGCCTGACCGGCATCGGGAACGCGGCGCTTTCGCCCCTCGTGACGAAGGCGCTGATTGATACATATCTAAAGCCCCTGCTGATCGGCGCCGATCCGTGGGACACCGAATACCTTTGGCAGCAGATGTATCGCCGTACGATGGCGTTTGGCCGCAAGGGTGTAGCGATGACGGCGATCTCTGCTGTGGATATCGCATTGTGGGACATCCTCGGAAAAGATGCGAAGCAGCCGGTCTATCGCCTGCTTGGGGGAAGAACGAAGGAGCGGATTCCTGTGTACGCGAGCCGACTTTATTCGATGCCGCTGGATGAGCTGCGCGTCGAAGCGCAGAAGTACAAGGATGAGGGCTATCAGGCGATGAAGCTTCGGTTTGGCTGGGGTCCGATCGATGGTGCGGTGGGCATGGTCAGAAATATCGAACTGATCGAGACAGTGCGTGGTGTCATCGGCTACGGCATTGACCTTATGGTTGACGCGTACATGGGGTGGACACTCGACTATGCAAAACGCATGCTACCGCTGCTGGAGCCCTTCCAACTGCGTTGGCTGGAAGAGCCGATCATCCCAGATGACACGCGTGGATACAAGACGCTGAAGAGTTACGGCCGGATTCCCATCGCTGGCGGTGAGCACGAATTTACGATCTTCGGGTTTCGAGAGCTGCTTGAAGCGGATGCGCTCGACTATATTCAGTTCGACACCAATCGCGTGGGAGGCATCAGCCAGGCAAGAAAGATTGCTGCACTTGCGGAATCTTTTCAGGTTCCTGTGGTTCCCCATGCGGGACAGATGCACAACTATCACGTCGTGATGGCCAGTCTCAATTCGCCCATCGCTGAATTCTTTCCGCAGGTGGATGTAGAAGTGGGCAACGAACTCTTCTGGTACATCTTCGATGGGGAACCCGTAGCAAAGGGGGGATACATCGATCTCGATGAGAACACTCCTGGACTTGGCCTCACGATTAATGAAGAGGCTCTCAAGCGCTTCAAGATCATTGGATAAGGTGTGAGGATGAAGATGGAAAAGATTGCACTGATGGGTCTTGGCACAATGGGCGCCGGGATGGCTTTGAATCTATTGAAAGCGGGCTATCCGCTTGCGGTATATAACCGCACGCGAGCCAAGGCGGAGCGCTTTGCGGCTTTGGGCGCGCGTATTGCCAATACGCCGGCCGAAGCTGCCAAGGGAGCACAGGTGGTAATCTCCATGCTTGCAGACGATGCGGCGTCGCGCGGAGCCTGGCTCGAAAGAGACGGTGCCTTCAAGACGCTAGCCAAAGACGTGATCCTTGTCGAATCGAGCACAGTCAGTCCGGCGTGGATCGCTGAATTAGCAGATCATGCGAAGAGCGCCGGCGGGGAGCTGATCGACGCGCCAGTTGCGGGGAGCCGCGTGCAAGCGGAAGGGGGCCAACTGACCTTTCTGACAGGCGGCAGCGAGGCCGCTATCAACGCTGTGACGCCTATCTTTCTGGCAATGGGGAAGGCCGTGCATCACCTTGGGCCCATCGGCTCCGGAGCGAAGCTAAAACTTATAAACAACTTCTTATGTGGGGTGCAGGCCGCGTCACTCGCAGAAGGGCTTGCCTGGCTGGAGCGCAGCGGGCTAGATTGTGAAAAGGCTCTTGAAATTCTGAAGGGTGGTGCCCCGGGGAGTCCACTGTTCGCGGGGCTTTCCTCGCGGATGACGAGCAGAGATTACACCGTCAATTTTTCAGTGAAGCTGCTGTCGAAGGATCTGCAGTACGCGCACGCTGCTGCTGCTGAAAATGGTATCGACCTGACGACGGCGGCGAACGCGCGCGCACTTTTTGATCGGGCGGTGGCCCTTGGCTATGGCGATCAGGATATCTCGGCCGTGGTCGAACAATTCCGTGAGATAGCACAGAGGTGAATGGATTGAGCGAGGAGTAGAGCATGAACATGGAGCAAGTTTGGATCGGTGGCGAATGGCGCGGTGCTCGCGCTTCGTCAAGCTTTGTCGCGAAGAATCCGGCGACGACCTTAGACCTGAGCGGGGAATATCCGGTGAGCACCTGGACCGATTGTGACGCTGCGCTCGATGCAGCGGTCGACGCTGCCCATCAGTTGCAGAAGGCAAGCGGTGAACAGCTCGCCGCCTTTCTCGAAGGCTATGCTCATGCGGCGGAATCGAATGCAGAAGAAATCATTGCTATGGCCAATGCGGAGACCGGTCTTCCCGTAACACCGCGGCTTCGGACAGTTGAGCTACCGCGAATGACGACCCAGCTTCGTCAAGCGGCTGCCGCTGCACGAGAAGGCTCGTGGCAGCAGGTCGTGATCGATACGAAGAACAATATCCGTTCACACTTCGCTGCAATTGGCCCGGTCGTTATCTTTGGCCCGAATAATTTTCCGTTTGCGTTCAACGGTGTGTCGGGCGGAGACTTCGCTGCTGCGATTGCCTCGGGTTGCCCCGTCATCGCCAAAGCCCACCCGCTTCACCCTGGCACGAGCAGGCTACTGGCACGATGCGCCGAGACCGCGCTGCGGGACAGTGGGCTGCCCGCCGCGACGGTGCAGATGCTCTACAACGTGGCGAATGAAGATGGTCTGCGGCTCGTCAGTGATCCTCGTATTGCGGCAAGCAGCTTCACTGGAAGTCGGAGCGCCGGTCTTCGGTTGAAGGCTGCCGCGGATTCCGTCGGCAATCTTATGTATCTCGAGATGTCGAGCCTCAATCCCATCGTGCTTCTTCCGGGTGCTGTGAGCCAACGCGGCGAATCGCTTGTCGCTGAACTCGCGGATAGTTGTCTGGCGGCTTCAGGACAGTTTTGCACCAGCCCAAATTTGTTGCTCGCCGTCGCAGGTGAAACGACTGAGCGTCTCGCTGCCGGTCTCGCCGAAACCTTAGCAGCGAGACCGTCCGGCACCATATTTTCGGAGACGGGTCTTCAGGATCTCCACCGAAGCGTGCAGTGGCTGGTAGATTCGGGTGCCTGTGTAGCTACCGGCGCAGGATTCGCCGAGGGAGAGGGATGGCGTTACAAGAACACTCTTCTGCGTGTCTCTGCGAGCGACTTCCTGGCCTCGTCGGACAGCCTTCAGCGGGAAGCTTTTGGCAATGCGACGATGCTGGTGACGGCGACAGACATCGCGCAGCTTGCAGAGGTGATCAAGTCTCTTGAGGGCAACCTTACAGGAAGCATCTACTCGTCATTCAGTGACAGCGACGATGTGTATCTAAGTGTGGCGTCGGCGCTTCGATCGAAGGTGGGGCGTTTGATGAACGACAAGATGCCCACCGGAGTTGCACTTTCGCCCGCAATGAATCATGGTGGACCCTTCCCGTCAACTTCGCATCCAGGGTTCACCGCAGTCGGTATTCCACGCTCGCTGCTTCGCTTTGGAGCGCTGCACTGCTACGACGCTGTGCGCGAAGACCGCCTGCCGCCAGCTCTCCGCGACAAAGCTTCAATCGCCGCGATGTGGCGAACGATCGACGGTAATTGCGTACAAGGCTAAGACACGAATGGAAAGAGATCCCGGAATGATCAAGCGCTTCCTAACCATAAGTTTGTTTGCACTCGCGACCGCGGCCTTCGCGCAGACTGATGCCAAGCCGGGGTATCTCGATCCTGCGGAGCCTATTGAACAGCGCATTACCGATCTGCTGGGCCGCCTGACTCTTGAAGAGAAGGCGTCCCAACTGAATCACCTGAACACAGGTGTACCTCGGCTGCAGATTCCGATGTGGGGTGGATGGAATCAGACGCTCCATGGCGTCTGGTCAAAAGAGCCTACAACACTCTTTCCGGCGGCAATCGCCATGGGAGCGACCTGGGATCCGGAACTGGTTCACACCGTTGCGGACGCTATGTCCGATGAGGCTCGCGCACTGTATCAAGCGAAGGCCGATGGTCCGCGGTCCAAGCATGGCCTCGTCTATCGTTCGCCAGTAATCAACATCAGCCGTGACCCTCGCTGGGGACGCATTCAGGAGGTTTTCAGCGAAGACCCTTTTCTTACAGGGCGTATGGCAGTCGCGTACGTAACGGGTTTGCAGGGTGGGGACATCAACCACCTGAAGGTCGCCGCAACGGTAAAGCACTTTGCGGTGAATAATGTCAAGACAGGCCGGCAACACCTTTCAGCCGAAGTGGACGAGCGCAACCTGATGGAGTACTGGCTTCCTCATTGGAGGGCTGCCATTATGGAGGCGCACGCACAGTCGGTCATGTCATCGTATAACGCGATCAACGGTACACCTGATGCCACTAATCATTATCTGTTGACTGATATTCTGCGTGTCAAATGGGGCTTTGACGGCTTCGTGACGGACGATCTGGGCGCGGTTGCGTTGCTTACTGGTAGCCGTCCAGGACGGGAGCGTGAAGCCGGGCAACGTGCCACGGAAGATCCAGTAGAAGCCGCCGCCATGGCGATCAAGGCCGGTAACGACTCGGACGACACCGAGTTTGAGGTCAACATTCCACTTGCCGTAAAACGAGGCCTTCTTACCACGAGTGATGTCGATGGTGCACTTCGGAATGTGCTTCGCGTGGGCTTCCGGTTGGGCGCGTTCGACCCCCCGGAGAGCAGCCCCTACAGCAAGATTACGATGTCGTCCGTTCGCTCTCCTGAGCATCTTGCGTTAAGCCTGCAAACAGCGAAGGAATCGATCACGCTGTTGAGCAACAAGCGGAACTTCCTTCCATTGAAGCGAGAGGCGGTGCACTCCATCGCTGTGATTGGGCCCGCAGGCTCAACAGATTACGAAACAGGAAACTACTACGGCAAACCTGCGCGTAAAGAGGGCGTGGCGGAGGCTCTTCGGGAGTTGTCCAGTGGAAAGATTGACGTGCGCTATGAGAAGGGTGCGGGCTTTGTAGAAGCTGCCGATCCGGCGCTCGTCGCGAAGGCGGTCGACCTGGCGAAGAAGTCCGATGTTGTTATTTTATGCATGGGCACGAATCTACAGGTGGAAGCGGAAGGAAAGGACCGCCGTGATTTGAACCTGCCGGGAGCGCAGGAACAATTGCTGGAAGCCGTGGCGGCTGCCAATCCTCAGACGGTGCTAGTGCTGATGAATGCCGGTCCCCTGGCCGTGACGTGGGCCCAGGATCATCTGCCCGCAATCCTTGCGGCGTGGTATCCCGGGGAAGCCGGCGGTACGGCGATCGCACGCACGTTGTTCGGCGATGATAACCCCGGAGGTCACCTGCCCTATACGGTCTACGCAAACCTCGATGGCGTTCCACCCCCGAACGAGTACGACGTTTCCAAAGGCTACACGTACCTTTACTTCAAAGGTTTACCTCTGTATCCATTCGGCCACGGACTGAGCTACACCCATTTCGAGTACAGTCGTCTCTCCGTCTCCGCCAAGTCGGTCAACTCAACGGGACACATCGACGTTTCCTTCGATGTCACGAATGCAGGGGACCGCGCCGGTGATGACGTGGCCCAACTCTACACTCACCAGGTGAAGAGCAATGTGGTGCAGCCCATCAAGTCGCTGCGTGCATTCAAGCGCGTTACCTTGCAGCCTGGAGAAACGAAGCGAGTAAGCTTTACGCTGCCCGCTTCGCAACTCGCGTTCTACGACGTGCGTTCGAAAGACTTCCGTGTGGAGCCCGGCGTATTCAATCTATTAATCGGAACATCGGCTGAAGACATTCGATTGAAGTCGGCGCTGTCGGTCGAAGCCGGTCGTCGGGGAAACCGCTAAACATCTCCGTTGCACAGTGAATTCATTCAATCGAGATTGTCCCGCAAGCGGCCTAGAACGATCGCTCGGCCCCTGCTTGCCGTATACCTCAACCATCGCGACGATCTAATCTTTCAAAGGTGCAAAACACAGATTCGGATGACTCGATAGTTCATGCCACTTTACACCGCATAAAGCGCGCCCCTCGCTGATGCCATACCCATTTGTTACCGCGGAGTAATTCGCCGAAGGAGCGTCCAAAGGATTTCTACTTCGTGTTGCCTGTGCCGCTAATGCGAATACTTCTCACAGTAGTCGACAACGGGAGCGGCAGTGGAGTGTCCGGCTTGAAATGTGCCAGTGGATAAGAGAGACACTGGACAAGGAGAGCATATGGGACGAGGCAAGAAGTACCAGCCTGAGCAAGTGGTTAATCTGTCGCAGTAGGTTCACCACCGCTCCGCTGTATGCTTCTTGCCCCTTGCCATATCCAGCTCCTTGTACTCAGTCTCTATCACTCAGACTGGTACAAAAAACGCCGGGGCCGATCAGACCCCAACCTAATTCCTCATCGATCTCAGCTCCAGTCACTTTGTCGAACTGCCACGCGCTACAATGATGAGCTGGTCCGTGATGTCCGATACCCGCAACTTCATCGGAAGGGTACCGGCCAGCATCCTGACCACCACGTCGCCTACTCTCAAACTCTCAAATCCTGTCATGGTCAGATGCTCCTTTCACAATCAACATCGCCTGAATTGCAGACGCAGACAAGGCAGCGCGATTTCACGTGCGATAACCTTTTCAGAATGAAGCCGTCTACCGAGACTTGTTGCGAAAAGACAACTGTCGGGCCACTGGCCCGACAAACTTCACTTTGTCAGATCCCTATTCGCTCGACCTCATCAAGAGAAACCTCGTCGCTCCGGCTGTCATAGAGGCCCGTCGTTCGGGCCGACTCATGGGCGGCCATCTGCTGGGCGATCTCCAGCCGACCGCCGTTCTTGAGGTAGGCCGTGACCCCGGTCGCCCGAAAAGTGTGGCATCCGATCTCGGTCTTGATCCCGGCTACGAGAGCTCGCCGCCGAATCATTCTCCAGACATCGGACTGGAGCAGGGGATTGGCAGTCAAGTCGCCCGATCGCCCGCGCGTCGTGCGAAAGAGAGGACTCTTTCGGTCTTCGGCGATGCCGGCGGCTCGGATGTACTCCTCAAGGTAGCGGTCTAAATTGTGGTGCGTGGGCATCTCGTGCTCTTTCCCGCCCTTCTCGTGAAGCCGCACCCAGCCGCGCCGTCCCTGCACAAAGAAGTCTTCCACCTTCATCGAAATCGCCGCTCCAACCCTGGCGAAGGTGTAGACCATGAGGCCAATCAGCGCTCGATCTCGCAGGCCGGGAAGGGAAGTGGCGTCGATGGCGTCGATCAGAGTCCGCGCTTCATCTGCCTGAAGGACTGGCGTCTTGCCGCGTCTCTGCGAATGCTTAGGCCCGCGAACGGCGTGGGCGGGGTTCGTCGGTATGACCTGGCCGACCACCATCCAATCAAAGAGCATTCGCAGAGCGGCCAGCCGCAGCTTTACCGTGGGCTTGCAATGGACCTTGAGCTGCATCTCGACGAACGCCGCGACGTGGATCGGCTCTACCTGGGCCAGATCCCCGATGCCGTTCTCGGCACAGAAAGCGGAGAACTGCCGGACGGCCTCCCGGCAGGCTCGGCGAGTGTTGGGGTTGCGGATGTGGGAGCTGAAAAAGTCGCGCAGCCGCGTCCGGGCTTCTGGCCGCGCCGTGAAGATTGAGGGCAGGGAAGCGACGCTGCCGATCTGAATTATCTTGGCTGATTCGACCATTATGGCTCCGTGGCGTACACCAGGACACCAGTTCCCGGTTTTTCTAGTTGTTCATGCCTTCCCACCTTGTACGTCGGTGAAGCAAAGAAAACATAGCGATACTGCGCGGAGTCGTCGGCCAACCTAGCGATCTCTTTCCGAAGCTTCTGATTGCTGTTTGGATGAGTTGCAGAGAAGACTTCAGCAGCCACCATCCTTGGTGTGACGCTTTCGCCGCGAGGCGGGAATCTTCCGTACGGAGTGTAGATTCCAAGCGTTTAGCCACAACTCACCATCTCATCTTCCGCCTTGTCAAATCCCAACTCAACTAATCGTGCCAAGGTCCTCATGAGTGGGCTGCCCGTCAGCTAGGCGCTCGGACTTTCAGTGCTAGTACCACCCTGCGCGGTGATGAGTTTCGAGGCCATCATTGTGGCGCGGGTATGCGGATCTGGTTCGCCCCGCAGGTCTTCACGGCTGAACAGCTTTGGGGCTTGAGGTTCTTGTCCATGCAGACTTCCAACGCTGTGAGGTAGTTGTTGCCGCAGGTGATGGCGAGGCTACTGGCCGGGACGGCTGGGTTGCTTTGCGTGAACAGCTTGATGATCTCCGCTGGCGGAAGGCTCGTCGGCTGCGCCAAATGAGAAAGCTCGTCCGGAACATGGATGGATTGCTCTGCACTGCGGGCCAGCGCGAAGAATTGATCGGCCCCCAGGCCCGAGCAGGTGCCGTGCGTCTGCCATTCGTGCTGGAGCAGTGCGGGGTCAGGGTAAATGTCGGCGTACTGAGAGGGCCTCCGGGGTCCTGGGGCTTCGCTGCGGTCCTCCGGGTACGTGCCATCGCTGTTCTGTGGCCACAAGCCATGCAAGGTGAAGGCGCGATGCTGAGCACACTCGGCCGCATTGGGGTGACTGTGGCAGAACTCAGGTGACCAGGATAGGTTGAGCACGTAGAAGTCGAACTGGCCCGGCGCGGCGGTGAGGGCCCGGCTGTGGTGATGACGACTTGGGGAATCGCTTGAGCGCGGCTGATAGGGTCCAGCGTTAGTGCCTCCGGAAGGCTCATTCGCCGTCTCTGCATGATCGTAGCTGCTCCCGCTGTCGCTGGATGCGCCGCGCCTGCCGTGATGGTGGCGATGGTGCGATTCGGTCTCGTAGGTACGGTTGTATTCGTCTCCGTTGGCAGAGTTGGCAGATCGGTTGTAGTTGCCGTCTTTCTGCGTGGCTTGGGGCTGGGAGACGGTTTTGCAGCCGCTGGTGACGAGCGCGAGACTGAGTAGCAGTGCAGGTGCTTTCTGCCTGTTCATCTCAAGCTTGGATGGGCTTGGACGGGTGAAGGGGTTGCTCGACCCCGCCATGCGAAGGGGAGTCGCCGTCTGCTCACCACCTTCATTGCTTCCGAGAAGAGCGTTCCTCTGGAGTACTCCTGCTCGGTGCCCTTTACTTATCCGTGGTTCCCTGGGCCCAGGTTTATACCTTCAGAGTGAGAGCGCAAGTCAAATATCATTCAGACTGTCAATCACCAAAGGAGAGTTCAAGTTGGCACAAGATAATGCAAGCATCGTTCGCCGCTTTACCGAAGAAGTGATTACCCAGGGAGATATGGGTGTCGCAGCACAGTTCGTCTGGGAAGACGTAGTCGAACAGGTTCCCTTTCCGGGGCAGGGTCCTGGGCTGGAAGGACTCAAGGATGTTCTTCGGGGTATGCGTGCTGCGTTTCCTGATTTGGATTTCTCGATCAAGGAGCAGATCACTGAAGACGATAAGGTGGCCACCCGGTTCGAGTGGACCGGAACGCATCAAGGAGAGTTTTTGGGGGTGCCCGGAACAGGCAGGAAGGTCAGCGTTTGGGGCATCGTCATCGATCGCCTGGAAGAGGGTCGCATCAAGGACACACGTATCATCATGGACATCTTTGGACTCATGCTGCAGCTCGGCGTATTTCCTCCACCAGTGTCATAACGAAGTCCTGATCAACGCGCGTCTCTTCAGTTGTCCGTAGGAAATGAAACTCAAGTTGCGAGGAGCGGTAGATCGCCAATGCTCGTTTCGACCTGTGCGAAAGCTGGAAACGTGTATTGGCCTGTTGGCGACAGTTGAGAGTTGCACACGCCGGCGACCAGTAATCACTGGCCAACTTTTCGTTCCCCACACTGCATATGCAATGCATATTTACTTGCCGCGAGGTCTGTTAATCCAACGGGATCGGGACCGATAGGAGGTTCTCGCGTCGAAATTTCCGCATGTTTTGACGATGCTTATTCTACCTAAGACCGCACTCCCGCTCCCTTGTCAACAAGGTCCAACGTTCTTCAGCGTGCCGCCAACCGATGCGCCAGAACTCGCGCACCGCGGCGGATATTCGGTCGGTGTCCGCACCATCGAGCTTCGCAATCCTGGCCAGCGATCCAAGGAAATAGCACGATTGCAACAGGCAAATGCCATCCAGGTAGCCGTAGAAGAAGACCGACTGACGGATCTGCGACTGACCTACGCGCAGTATGAATCCGTCGTCACGTTCGGCACGCCAAAGCCCAGCTACGGTGGCCTATTTGGCACCGGAACAAAGGACCGGACAGGGCGCGCATTGGTTGCTGAACTCGCTCCCGATGAGTTCCTGATTGGCGGATTGATGCACTCGTGAAATTTCTGCCGCAGCGCGGTTCTGAGTTGCGCCGGACGCAGTTTGCGTGGGCCGAAGAAGGAGATTGTGAACAGGGCGTCCGGAAACGAACACGGCTCCTCAATGGCGATGAGGTCTTCTTCGGCATCGGACTCGCGCGTTCTGCCCGACCTGCTGCACGGCCAAGAGCGCAAGGTGTGGGGAGACGGCGGCTACCAGGGCCAGACCGAGGCGATCAAAGAGGCCGCGCCCAGGGCTCAGGACATGACCTGCCGCAGAACGAGATACAAGAACCGCGTGGACGAGTTACAACGCCCGCAATAATCAAAGCAAGTCGACTGTGCGAGCCAGCGTCGAACATCCGTTCCGCATCCTCAAGCGCATCTTCGGCTTCGACAAGGTGCGATTCCGGGGGCTGGGAAAGAACCATCATCGACTGTGCGCCTGCTTCGCTCTGGTCAATCTCTACCCCCACCGCAAAAATCGGGCCGTACTTGCGCAGACCTGCGCTTTAGATCAACCGGTTCAGCCTACAAACCGCCCAAAACTTACCCAAAATCACACTCCACCACCCACCATGCCGACCAAATCATGTCGTTAGCTAAACCGCATACCAAGAGAACTGGAGCCCATGGGACGAGGCAAGAAGTACCAGCTCTGCGCAGGTAGTGAACCTGCTGCGTCCGAACGAAGTAGCCGAGGCGCAGGGCAAGACAACGGCTTTGGCTTGTAAAGAGGCTGAGATCACAGAGCAGAGCTACTACCGCTGGCGCAAGGAGTACGGTGGGCTGCAGGTGGAAGACCGTTTGTGATTTGTTCGGCCGCTATTCTTACTTGAAGCTGCTCAATATCGATCAGACTTATGCGTCTTGCATGGTCAATGTCTGCGGGTCTTCAACACGCTGAATAAGAGCGGCCGCGACTAGTAGGGAGAAGCCTCCTGCATCAGTCCCAAAATCTCTTGGATATAGCCCTACGTAAGGAGGACTTCCTCCAGGTTGGCGGCGACGCTGCGAAGCCGCGCGACGATGCGTCTTTAGTGAAATCCAACGGCATCTGCGTTTCAGAAGCGTACACTGAGGCGTCCCCGTTACAGTTTGGTTGGGAACCCTATTCCGTATGAATGCACTCGATCACAATACCGGTGTGGAAGTGCTGGATCTCCAATCCAACGCCGAATTTAATGCGCGCCCATCCCACCAGCGTGACGCTCTCGCGCAGCTTACGGGCATGCAACGGCTTGCGCATGCCTTCACTGAGAATTCAGATGGCGTTCTCAAAGAGCTATGTGACATCGCGGTCCAGCTTTGCGGTGCCGAATCCGCCGGCATAAGTTTGGAGACTTTCGGCCCAGAAGGTCAACAGCTCTTTGAGTGGGTCGCAATCAGTGGCGTCTATGCTCCGTTTCTGAACGCCACGGTACCCTACCACTGGATGCCCTGTGGCGTCTGTCTGGATCGCAGCAAGCCTCAGACACTTCGCGTTCCAGTCGGTCACTTTGCGGCGATGGGTCTCGAAGAGCTTCCGCCTCCCATTACAGACGGCATCCTTCTCCCGTGGCAAGCTGGCTCTTCGCGTGGCACCATCTGGGTCCTTGCTCATGGCAGAACCGACGCTTTCGACCACATGGACTACAAGATCATGCAGATGTTTTCGGACTTCGCAGCCATGGCCGTCCGCAATCAGCAACAGCAGAAAACAATTCTCCAGCAGACGCGCGCCGCCGCCGCCGCCGACATGGCGAACGGCCTCGCGCATCAGATCAACAACCCACTCCAGAAGCTCACCAACTCGATTTTCCTAGCGGACACCCAATCCGCCGACGGGCCGGGGCACATCAAGCAGGCCAGCAGAGACTTGCAGCAACTTTCCTCACTCGTCCAGCAATTGCTCGCCCTTTCCGATAAGGCGTAAGGCTTGCTAAAAGGGACTTACTGTCGCTCTACCTCGATTGGTATCGACAATGTATGGTCCGCCGCAGGACTGCAAGGGAAAAGGTTTGGGCGAGAAGACAAGTCTGCGGCAATGTGTTCGGCCTTTGGTTGGAGATCTTCTCTCCTGGCCATGATGAGTTCCGCTGCGTGCCTGTCCTCATAAGTCGGTCAGTCGTTGGAGACCATTATCGGTATCAGGTTGAAGGCACGCCGTTGTGACTGTTCTTTCGTCCTTGCTGTTCCTGTGCAGACTTCGGCGGTAAGCTTCAAATCCGTTGATGTGTTGCCGTTACTGCTTGCTTGTCAAGCTACTGAGACGCTCGGTCGTGGTCTGTCGTCTTCTCCACTCGACAGTACGGCCCATGCGATGCGTGCCAGCTGCTGTTTGATAACGTGCCCCGGCGCGTTGAAGACCAGGAGGGAAACCCCGGGGACATGGTGAATTTTGGACGGTCGAATTGTGGTGCTTAGCCTTCAGTGAACGGCCGGTCCGGCTGAGCAACCTGCCAAATGGCGAACGATGCCGGACCCTGAAAGCCCGGCCAAATCGAACGTTCTGCCTGAACACGAGCACCGAAGCCGTATAGGGTGCGGCAGCTGAAGGGAGTACCGGTTTCTGCCTCCGCAAGGCATAAATTGCGAGACAGGCTCCCGGAGAGCGCGGCTTATGGTGTCGAGCAACCGTCCGCAGATCGACACCGGCGAGCCAGCATTTTGCCGGTCACTTCGCCAGCCACTCCGAGGCAGCGGAGCCAGCGTGGGTCGGCCGGACCCCAAGCTCCTGCGTCATCAACGCCCCATTTTGGCCGAGCCCAGAGTCGTGCTTATTGTATTTGCAATGCTGCAGATGACTACGGCAGTTCAATCACAGCAAGTCCCAAGCGCCATACTGCGGGGGCGAGTCCGATCAAAGCCCGTGTCGTTGGAACATTGTTATTGGCTTGCCCGCATCTACAACTGTGGTGTTTCATGGGAGTTTATGCGTTGACGGGCTCCATCTTGGCTTTCGCCAGGTTGAGCGCTCCTCGAAGCAGCTTTACGCTCACCTTGTATTCGCCGGACAGGTTGACTGCGAAATCGAAGGGAGGAATCGGGCCTCGCGGCAGCGTTTTCTGTACCGATACGGCTAGACCGGCACTTAAGTCTGTTACCGCTATTTCAATTTGCGAATCCGCATCATCTGCAATATTCAGTCCAACGGATTGCTTGTACAGAAAGAATCTCCATTTACCGGCAGGAATCTTCGTCCTCCATACGACGAATTCCATCGGATTATCCCAAAAGCTGATAAAGCGTTGTCCCTCATCTGTTTCTGCCAGTGCAAGCCGGATGCCATGAAGTCCAGCCGTCTCCGGATCGAGCGTCAGAACGCCGTCGGTATCCGGTTTCACGAGGATGTCATTTGGTGGAGCCGCGGTCACAGACTTAGTTTGGGCGGAATCTGAGGAAGATTGCACCGGGTAGAGGTGCAGCCAGCCTTCACTGATGCGAAGCGGCTGAGCGGAGAACGCGGCGCGCGTGTTCGGCGATACGACAACGTCCTGACTTGTCCACTTGCGCAACGGGACTCCGAACCGATCATCGGTTTGCCTAGTTAGCCAGGACCAGGCGTGCCTATCCACGTTGGGAACGGGCAGCGAGACGTGGTCCGCGCCGCCAAGAACCGGGGCAGTCAGAAATGTGGTGCCGATCCTCTTGAGGGCTTCTGCGTACAGCCCGGGTGGCACGGCAATGCTCTTGACCGGAAGGATGCCAGTGGTTGCATGAACTGCTGCACGCGGGTCGACGAGCATAACCACAGTTGTCGGGAGTGGATCCGCAGGTGCAAGCGAGAGACACTCAATTCCGGTCAATGGAGCAGTCAAAACTCCAGGATCTTCGCCGTGAGTTGCCATGACCGCGTAGAAGGTCTTGTATGTCGTTGCCCCGTCCTTACTTTTGACAAAATAGCCCACGAGTCCGTCGTGAACTTTGCCGTCGTCACCGAGCCGGACCGGGAAGCGAACCTTGGCGAGATCTGCCGATGGGCGATCCTTCTCGACATAAATTGCGGCCGACTTGGCAGCGTCAAAAGCTTCACGACTCTGATCAATTGTGGGCATGCCAGGCAGCCCCTTCCCGTCAGGCATTGTGCCGTACAGGTCGAGGCGCAGGTCGGCCAATACCAAGGCCAGGGGCCGGCCGATGAGCATGGCAAGCCCCTGATCCTGTTCGAAGCCGTCTGGTTCGATACCGGCGGAGACGTGATCGATTGTGTCAATCAGTTTGCTTAGGAATGCCCGGGCTTTCGTGTAGTCTGGGCCTCCGCGGTTGGCACGAATCTGCCCGCCAAGATGGCGGAGGAACTCGAGTAGATGTGGGTTGGCAACACTTTTACAGGCTCCAGGTGCATCTTGCCAGGGCGGCCCAAGCAAGTTGAACGTGCCTACTGGACGGCCACCTTGATCGTAGATGGCCAATGCATGATCGAAGCGGTTGTATAACACCCAGCCGAAGATCGGAGACGAGTCAGGGTCGCTGTTCGCCTCCGGGGCGGCGGCGGAGTGCGGGCGCTGATTGCTAATGGCTGAGCTAGCACTCCGAAAGCGAAACGAGAGCCGGGCGGGTTGCGCGAAACGCGGCGGCAGCACCGCCCCAGACTCTTTCCATTCGTCGGGGGCCATCTTCAAGCGGGAGGAAAGGATGACGTCGCTGGACTTGAGCACCCCAATGGTTGAGCTCGGGTTGATAATATCCCGGATCTGGCCAAAGGCGCCGAGAACACGCAAACGTGTGATCTTTAGAATTCCGCCACGGAGCGGGTTGTAGCTATTTCGGTCTCCAAGGCAGGAAGCATCGCATTCGTTGAGAACTGCGTTGCTCACTTCAACGCCAAATTCTGAGTCTCGAATATATGAACGTATCAAATGGGGGTCTTTCATGATTCCCGGCGGGGGCGGGGCAACGACTCGCATTTGCAGCGCCTGATCCCGCATCAGTAGTTGTCTATGAAATCCATCCAGCGACTGAGCCATCATCTTGAGTGGCATTGCGGAGATCTTTTGTAACTCTTGCTTTATCTTCTGCAGGTCCGTCGTATCTTTATCTTGGACCAGAGGATGGTCTTTCAGATAACGGTCAATCTGGGTCGTCAGATTCAGCTGCACGTTGTTCACAAGTGTGGCGGTCCCCTGGTACGTCGCAGGGACCGCGCCCGAACGCGCAGGATTCTCGCCTGTATACATGATTTCCGGATTCGAGGAGGCCAATTGGAATTCCTGCAAACCCCACATCTCTGGATAAGAGGTGTTGGTCTGATTCGCGCCACTGAGTGGGTAGAAAGGACTGAAGGAAGCTTCCCATTGCAGAACCAGCGGTATCCAAGGCTGCGCATGCTCAGTGAACGCGACGTGCGATGGGACTACACCCTTGAACGTGCTGTTATCGCTGTTCTCAATGTAGTCCTTCTGTTTCTGTGCGAAGTCGTTGCTGCCAATCAACTTACCCATGCCCGGGTGCAGCAGGCAAGCTTCGACACACAGCGAAATCACGTCCTCCCTGTCAAGGCCGGAGTAAAAGTAGGCCAGTGTGGCGGAGCAAGAGTAGGCCAGTGGATGGAGATGCAGTTGTTGAGTATTCGTGGGGAAGGGGCTCTGGAGCGTAGCGGAAGAGGCTCTTCCCCACGAGGCGCGAGCCGGG
>JBBRRB010000084.1:0-20977 GCA_038225555.1 Bryobacterales bacterium | reverse complement strand
GTCACTTCCTGTCTGCCGCTCACGCCCCCACCTCCTCTCCCGCCGCGCTCGCGGCCCCGTGGAACAGAATGAAAACTTGCCGGGCAGCCCCGTTGTAGCCTATCCGCTCGACGATGGCTTGCAGCGCCTCCACCTGCCGGGCGCGATCCAGCTGGTCCCACTCCGAAATATCCAGGATTCCGCTATGCGCTTCCCGGATCCGCCCCAGGACCGACTCTTCGATTGCGCGCGCGGGAAGGGATTTGCCGGGACACGCCGCCCAGCCCTTGCGTTGCGCGTTCAGGCACAAGTAGTAGGGATACTTGCGCTCGTTCTTCCCCGAGTACGAGTACACCATCGGCGTCGCGCAAGATTCGCAAAACAACAGTCCGCTCAGCAGAGCCAGATGCTTGTTCCGCGCTCGGCCCCGCGCCACAGGCCCGCGGCGAGCGATCAGGTTCTGGGCGCGCTCCCACGCCTCGGGAGCGACAATGGCGGCGTGTTCGCCCGGATAAGGCTGCCCTTTGTGCCGGATCGAACCCGTGTAGAGAATGTTGCTCAGCAGCCTGCGCAGCGAGTTCAGCGAAAAGGGTCCGCCTGCACGCAACGCGCCCATTTTGCGGGTCCAGCTCTTCAGCCGCCAGCCCCTGCGTTCGATCTCCGCCAGGGTCAGCATCACCGACCCATGCTCCTCGAACAGCGCAAAGATCGCCCGTACCCGCTCTGCCTCTTCCTCATTCACCACCAACCTCGGATGCTCCTGGACGAATTTCTGCGCGAGCATGCCGAAAAGTAGCTGGCTCCCAAGACGGTGGAGCGGTATCGCGAGCAGGCGGCATGCCTCGATCCGGCGCTGCTGAGCATGCCGCTCGCGGAGATAACGCCGCTGCACCTGAGCCGCGAGTGGGGCCGCTTGCTGCACAGCGGAGGCCATACGCGCCGGAACAAGACTCCGCGTCCCTTATCGGCGAAGACGGTTCGCAACATCGCTGGCGTGGTGTCGAGCGCCTTCCTGCGCGCCGTGAAATGGGGATTGGTGACCGCCAACCCTGTTTCGAACAGCGAGCCTCCGGTGCCGAAGAAGCACGAGGGCATGGCATTCATACCGTCCGAGCAGACTCTGCTCATCAGATCCGCGACAGCCATCTGGTGCCTGCCCATGTTCCTGCACTTTAGCGCCGCGACCGGAGCGCGCCGGGGAGAGATTCTAGCCCTCCGCTGGTCCGATATCCGCGAGGGGCGAGAAGTGATCATTGCGCGCTCGCTCACGCAGACCAGGCAGGTGCTGGAGTTCAAGGGCACGAAAACAGAGAAAACCAGGCGGGTAGGTTTGCCCGAATCGCTGATGCCGGTCCTTGCAGCCCACCGCCAGCAGCAGGAGACGTTACGCCAGCAGTTCGGTTCCGACTACCGGACCGACTTGGATTTGATATTCGCGAATCCGGATGGCACTCCACTCAAGCACGATTCTGTGTCGTCCACGGTATCGCTGCTGTGCCGGAGGCTGGGGCTGCCCAAGGGTGCCAGCTTGCACACGCTACGCCACACCCATGGCTCGTTCCTGCTCGCGGATGGAGTAGACTTGGCGACTGTTTCGG
The DNA here is from genome assembly GCA_038225555.1 of Bryobacterales bacterium. Lineage (GTDB taxonomy): Bacteria > Acidobacteriota > Terriglobia > Bryobacterales > Bryobacteraceae > JANXQZ01. The sequence continues at coordinate 19,400 of JBBRRB010000084.1, read as the reverse complement.
AGCGGCTGGGCCATTCGTCGGTTCGGGTGACAGCGGACGTCTACTCGCACGCGCTTCGCGGCCGCGACCAGGAAGCGGCGCGCCGCTGGGACAACTTCATGCGGATGAACGGCGCGACGGAAGATGGGTCCGAGCGCGTACTGTGAACCTCAGGACGATCAACTCCTCGGCGTTGTCCAACATGTCCGATGTCACTGACCGGCATCAGCGCAAGCCAAGAAGGGTTGGCCGCGCGTTAAATTGCGGACGTGACCATCACGTAATTGCAAGGAGGTTGTGTTAAGCCTCGCTGGGTGCTCACGAAAGTCGGGCTAGACTTATGGAACGTGCGTAGCGCTGGTCCAGAGCCGCATCACCGCCGCGGATTACGCGAACCCCTCCCCCAGAACGCCCGCTCCAGCGCTGTACGGTGCAAAAAAGTAAACTGGTATGAACCGCTGCAGCTACTGCGCACAGCCCAAAAAGTAGCAATCTCGACAATACTTGGCGAGCACTCCGATCATCGGCTCATCGAAGCTTTAACCGATTCTGGCACAACCCCGGAAGGCTCAAGACTGACTCCTCAGGGAGCCCATGACTACCACGAGGAACATTGTCCTTTCTGGTTTGACTACGTCAGCGACACAGGAGATGGCTGGGATGCCACTTACACCGTCGCCTATCACTTGGCACAGCCATATCTCACATTGAACTCCGAAAGCGAACCTCAGGAAACGCGCCGGGGTCAAGTTCTCGTCTTTGGAGGAGACGAGGTTTACCCTACTCCGAGCAGCCAAGAGTACCACGAACGTCTCGTCGGTCCGTACCGCGCTGCATTGCCACCTTTGCGCGGCATGCAGTCGCTGGATAGCGAGTTCGGCACGTCGCACCTGGACGCTTTGCCGCATTGCTTCGCGCTGCCCGGCAACCATGACTGGTATGACAGCCTAGTTTCGTTTAGCCGCCTGTTCTGCTCTCGGCAAAGCTTCGCGGGATGGGTGACTCCCCAAAGCCGCAGTTACTTTGCCTTGAAGCTGCCCAAAGGCTGGTGGCTGGTCGGCAGCGATATCCAACTCGCTTCAGACATAGATGCTCAACAAGCCGAATTCTTCAAAAAGGTGGCGCGGGAAATGGGTGAAGGTGACCGAATTATATGGTGCGTGGCGGAGCCGCATTGGATTTATAAACAAATTTATGGCCTCGAACGCGTGGAAGAAACGAATTTAGCCGCATTGCAAAAGCTCCTCGAAAAAAGGATTGCAGTCTACGTCGCCGGAGATCTCCATCATTACAGGCGACATAGCGACGGGGTCGTTCATAAGATCACGGCCGGGGGAGGGGGTGCTTTCCTCCATTTGACTAACGGCCCCAGCGTCGACGTTCTGGATGACGGGCTTTTCCGGCTTGAGGCTGAATATCCTACTCGCGAAACATCCAACCGGATCTGCAGACGGAATTTAATGTTCCCCTTCCTCAATCCTCGTTTTGGTCTGATCACTTCCTGTCTTTACACAATCGCGGCCTGGTCCTTCAGCGTGGATACAACGGCATCGCATTCAGTATCCGAGGCCTTCCGCGACAGCCTTCGTTCCAGTCTCAACGATCCCTTTGCGATGTTCTTATTGGTGGTGCTATTCACGGGCGTCCTAGTGTTCACGGATACGCATAGCAAGGCTTACCGTTGGTTGGCGGGCCTATCCCACGCAAGCGCCCACTTGGCCGCAGTGTTCATCATAGGATGGCTGGTCACCCGTCTTACCAATGATTATTGGGGCCTCGGTTCTGGATCAATCCGCCAGCGGCTTGTGTCGGCGGCACTCTTATTGGTAGCTGGATACGTAATCGGGCCGACGTTGATGGGCATCTATCTGTTTGTGTCGGTGCGAATCTTCCGCCGTCATTTAGACGATGCTTCGGCCTCCTTGAGCGAAGAAAACTACAAGAACTTCCTGCGTTTCAAGATCGACAACGATGGATCCTTGACCATCTATCCAGTGGGAATCGACAAAGTAGGTCGGGGCACCTGCTCTCCCGGATCATCGTCCCAAACTGACTCGTGGTTTGTTCCGGCCGAGACGTCAATGCCTAAGCTCATCGAATCCGCTCCAATTAGACTTGCCTAAACAGGGGAAGCGTGAGAGCCGCCACGAAGACGAAAAGCCGTCTCACGGTCTGCAAAGAGCGCCAGCAAGTCCATTGCGTTCTCTTATGTCGAGATGTGATAGGTGCGCGGCCCGGCGGCGTTCTTTAAGGATTCAATCGTGAGTCCGGCCTTGCTGCGGAGCAGACTGACAAGGCCGCGAATGGCGTGGGCCTGCCAGCCGGTCATTTCCATGATTTCGGCGAGGGTGTGCTGCCCTTGGCCCGTTTCATCATCTCAAGCACCTCGGCTTTCTTGTTCGGGCGCTCGGATGCTTTGCCTCCCTCTTGGCTGCGGCTTTATTTGGGAGCTTCGGGTTCTTGGTCTGCTTATCCCGCTTGCCTGTCATGCCGCTCTTGCGACCGGCTTTGGGCCTTGCGGTTTCTTTCTTGGCTGCGCCTTCTCAGCGACGGCGGGGGCCGCGCTCGTTCCTTGTTGCTCATCAGTTACCGGGTTCATTCTGTGCTCCTTGCCGCGTGCTTTGCGGTGAACACATTCATCACTCCGGTCGCTCGAAAACGCAAGAGAATAATTCACAAAGGTCACATTCGCGCTTCGTTCGCCGGGCACCGGGATTAGCCCTGCCTCACTCTGCTGCGAGTCAGCAGTTCTCCCGGGTGATGCTGTCGGGCACACTGATGCTGTCGGGCATCAGTCCAATGCTTCAGGGCTTGAGGGCATCGGCAATTGGCAGACTGAGCGCCTGCCGCGAGGGAGGACAAGGGTATAGGTTCCGGAGGGAACCTTAGTGCTTCCATTCAGTCAGTGCTGATAAACAGCCTGGTGACTTCGAGCAGCGGCGCCGTCGTTTCAGAGGTTCCGGACAGGGTCGAATAAACGCTAAGATCGAAAACCCACGAACCTAGCCCAGCCGCTTGCTCCAGCTTCCATGTCAATAGGGCGCTCGAAAGCGCATGGCACAGATCCGGCTTATAGGGTTGTTTGGGTAAAAGAAGGATGGGCGTCATCGTTGTTAATCCTGTGTTCAACGAAAATTGGTAGAAGGCGGAAATTCGAATTTCGGGCGTCAACGCTCCAAATAGGCCCGAAAATAGTGATTTGAGTTTATCTTCCAGGGTTCCACCCGCGAGTCCGTTAAGGTCCACAGGCGTGTCTAGGCGGAAAAGCGGAGCCACCGAATTGGGAAACGACACGGTGGGCACCTGATAAATGAGGTCCGGATTCGCGGCCTTCCCGCCCAAGACGGCATTCCTGGCTACATGCAAGCTGGCACGCACGTTTTGGTCATCGATCAGGTTGAACACCTGGCTGAAGGTGAAGTGCGAAGGCGGAGTCTCTACCGCACTGACCACCTGATCGAGCGAGGGTACGGCGCGGGCGGGCCGGATCCCCCATTTCTTCCCGATCTTGGTGGCCAAGCTCGCGAAGACGTCTGTTGCCGCCTTCGCCGACTCCGGCGCCGGCGACAGCGTGACGCCCGACAGGTCCGTCTTGAGCGCGTCGCTGATAGTGTGGAATTGCGCTAGCAGTCCGGCAAGGCCGGTATCCGCCGTCGAATCCGTTGCAGTCGGCGCGCTCGAGGGCGCTACGTTGGTCGAGATATTGATCTGCAACTCGTCCGGGGCCGCTTTCGTATAGTTGAAATTGAAAGCGTATGTGTATTTCACAAACGTGCTAAGGTCGGCGATCGAGGGAGTGGACTGTAGAGACACGCTTTGAGAAAGAAGCGAGGGCGGTATCGGATACGATCGCAGCGGAATCGGGACCTGAGTGTTGGTCAATGACTGAGAAAGCGGCAGCGGGACTGTGAGCCAATCGTAGGATTCATAGCCGGGCGCCGAACTCAGCGGGAACTGAATGTTGCTTTCGAGGGCGTTCAACTGGAAAGCGAGGTTCTGAAGCGAGATGGTGCCGGGAACGCCGCCTGCCGCCACCAGGAAGGTCAGCTCGCTGTCGCCGCCCGTGAGATCCACGGTAGCATCCGAGAGGGTGAAGGAAGGCGGGGACTCTGCAGGCACGGTGAGTTTGCCGCTCAGCCGAGCTTTCTTGCTCCCGAGCGACTGAGTCGCGACTGGGAATTGAACAATAGCATCAATTTTGTAGAACTCGGAAAGCTGCACCAGCACCCGCTCGAAAACCGCGTCCTTTGCGGCCTTGGTTTGAAGCGAACTCGGAGTGGTCGCCAGGTTCAGCAGAGTAACGACGTCATCCCTCATCGCCCTCGCGATGTCCGCCTTCGCGTTCAACACGGATTGAAAGGCGCTCCGGCACCCCGCAATATGCAGACCGGCGGCGTAAGCGGGCGAAAGGAAGAGATCGAGGAGTTGCAGGAAATCCCGGCCCCAAACGTCCACGTCAATCCCCAGAAAGCCCCGAACGGAACCGGTAGCCAGCGTGCCCCGGGAAGTCGGATCGGTGCTGGGATTCGGGTAGACATCGATCTGTGCTTTTCCAGACCAACCCGTATTGAGCAGCGGACGGATCGCATAGACTATCGGGGGCGTGCCTGGCGTGGCCAGATTCCTGGGTACGGCGAATAGCCGTTTCGATGCACCGGTAATGGGGGAATCGCCGCTGGTATCCGGTCCAATAGCGATCTTCAGGTTGGGAAACAGTCCCTCGAAAGCGGTCGCGAATGTCTTGGCATCGGCGGCTGCGGGTTTCACTTCGCTTTCTACGCTCAGAACATTCGGGATCTGCTTGCACAACGGATTCACGAGTGTCTCGTCTCGTTTGATCTGAACCGCGACAGTGATCGCCGTGACAGCATTCGCCGCGGGTGCCTGAAGCCGCGAGATCGAAATCGTAAGCGCTGGCGGCGGGACCAAAGGCGGCAACGTCTGCAACACCAGTGTTCCGGCGTTGATATTTGGAGATCTCGCCAGGAGGGAGGCGAGGTTGTCGTGGGCAAACACCGACGGATTTGCTGACAGACCGGAGGCGAGAAATCCGTCGACGAGCTGGTTTGCCGAAATCACAGAGTCCAGAGACTGCGAAGCCGTTGCCACCGACTGCAGCGTCGTACCGGCGGGCGCGGCCGCGTTCGGGTTAACGAACGTCCGCGCCGGGACGCCGAAACCGGTTCCCGCAACAGGAACCACGCGAAACCTTCCGGCAGATGTCTGAAGCAGTTGACTGGCCGCAAACGTCGCAGGACCGGACTGCGCGGCGAGCCCATCCACGGTAGTGTTCAACCGCTGGGCCAGCGTCGCGAGGGTCTCGCCGTTGCGGGTCACCGTGGATCCAAGCGCCATGCCCGGGTTCAGCGTCTTGTCTTTCAGCGACGCTCGCAGAACATTCAGCGGCGTGCCGAGCGCACTCGCAATGGCGTCGAAAGTGAGATCCTCGGCAACGAGACCGTTTAACGAAAAATGCCGGGGGACTTCGAGCAACGCCGAGGGATTCAGGATCGGCGAAGTGGCGTTGGCTTGCACGAGCGCGGCGACGCTTATCGCGCCCGCTTGCGCCGCAGCCGTCAGCGTCATTGCGGGCAGAAGCGTGAATGCCCGCGTGCCCGCGTGAATAGTCGAGAACGGCGCGAAGACAATGTTCGCCTTCGGGAAAGCAGGATGTGCCGCCAACAAGTCGGCGAGACTCAGTAACGCGCTGTTTGGCGCGAGCTTGGCGAATGGGTTGTCCGCCGCCACTTGCTTCGGGTGCAAGGTGGACGCAACTTCACCGAGAAGCGATGCTGAATTAAGGACGAGGGTGCCGGAACCCACTACCAACTTCTCGCCGGCCGCGATCGTCGTTGTCGCTAATAGCGGATCATTCGCATCTATTTGCCCCAGCATCGAGGCTGAGCCAGCGGAAATGAGCTGGACCTTGACGAGCGGATTCTGGTTCACAAGATCGTCTGTCGAAAGCGAGACGCCGAGTCCAGACAGACGTTGCACCAGCGATGCGATGGGCTCGTTCGGCAGCACTGCAATTGTATTGGCGGCTGTCTGGAGCGCGGTTCCTGGAGCGAAAAGAATCTCACTGCGGGGGAAATTCGGGTGCTGCGCGACGAAGCTTTGAAGATCCTGCGGGGCCGCGCCGCTGCTGGCTTCCAACTTGGCGCTCTGATTGGCGGCCGCGACTTGGCTGCTGTCCGCGGCCGTAATGAGTTCGCCCAATAGCATCGATGAATTCACCATTGCGATGTTCGAACTGATGGCGATCCGCTCTCCAGCGGTAATCTGCGCGAACGCGAGCCTGGGATCAGTTTGTAGAATGCTCGAAAGGGTCGAATTCGGGGCAATCGACAGAAGCTGAATCTGCGCCGCAGGGTTCGCTTTCACGAAATCGGCGACGGCCGGTGTGGTGAGAATCGCCTGGATAGTCTGATCCTGCGTGAGCGTGACTGTGGCGGCGTTCAAGATCGTCCCGGCGGCGAATACGATTTGCGCTTGCGGGAAGCCAGGATGTTGAGCGATAAATCCTGCAAGATCCTGGGCGGCCGTGGTCGGAGTTAACTTCACGCCCGGATTGGACAAAGCAATCTGCTGAAGCTTGGAAAGGGACGCGGCACCCGGGCCGCTGTCGGCGGACGCGGCCAGTTCACCGAGCAGTTTCGGTAATGTCACATTCACTCTGGCGGAGCCGATGGTAATCCGCTCCCCGGCGGCGATCTGCGCAAACGCCAAGCGGTTGTTTTGCGCGATGCTCGATAACGTGGAATCCTCGCTAATCGAGAGGAACTGAATTTGAGCCGTCGGATTCGCTGTAACGAAGTCAGCGAGCTTCGGTGTAGCCAGAATCGCCTGGATCGTTTGATCCTTTCTGAGCCTAACGGTCGTCGCGCCCACGTTCAAGACCGTGCTTGCGGCGAATAGGATTTGCCCTTGCGGAAAACCTGGATGCTGAGCTACGAATCCCGCGAGGTTTTGTGTGGCGGGGGTGGGCGTCAGCCTCACACCCTGATTGGCCGTGGCGATCTGTTGCAGGTTGCCGGCCGGCGTGAGATCGCCGAGAAGCAACGGCGGGGTCGCGGGAATGCTGAACACCCCGATGGTCAGCACTTCTCCCTGCGCGATCGCGACAAACGGCAGACGTGAATCCGACAGGCTGAAGCTTGAAAGTGTCGCGCCTGTGCTGACCGTAACAGGCTGCACGTTCGCGCCCGGATTCGCAGCGATGAAGCCATCCACGGATAAACCTGCGGCGGCTGCTGCTGTCGCCACCGTTTCTCCCTGAATCGCGTTGCCCAGCACAGGCACCGTGAGGCTGGCGCCGGGCACCAGGATTTCGCGGTTCTGGTTGGCCTGCGCAAGGTCGGACACAACCACTAGCCTGACGTCGGCGAGCGCCTTCAGGCTCAGGTTGCCCGCAACTGGAGTCGCTTCCGTCTGGTGAAACTGATTCACCACGCTGAACAGGTAGGACCGCACCGAATCGACGAATTGCGGCGCCTTGCTCTTCAAGTCCGGCGAATCGAACGGTGCTGCCTGCAGTGTGCCGGACACGAAAAACTTTACGTCATTCTGCCCGATTTGGAAGGCAATCTGGTTGTAGAGATCGAGATCGGCAGTCGCGCGGGCGAGTACGGTATCGAGTGAGGATCCCGAGCCCGGCATATAGCGCGACGGCTCAAAGCGCAACGTGATCTGAAGTGAGCTCGCCGACGTCAGCTCATACACTGCCGTGGTGCCGGGCCACTGGGCAAGGCCCATTAGCGAATCGCGATAGAGTACCGGAACATCCAGCAGCTTGCGGCCCGAGTCGGACAGGTAGCGGTTGCCGAACAGATCCTGGAACTGAAAGCTGAGATGTGCGTTGTGCCCCAGCCCTCCATACGGATCGCCCGGCGCCAACGGCATTTTCGCGTGAGCCGCGGTAAACAGCACCTGCTGGAATACGGCCGCACCCGATGCGTCGGACCGGGGTCCGGCCGGGAAGCCTTCCTCGGGGCTTCGAAATGCTTCATTCTCTTCGAGCTTGGCACCCACGTAGCTAAACAGTTGATCGAGCGCGGGCACATCGCGCGGGCCCATCACCATGCGGACGCCGACAGTTCCGGTGCGTAGAGCGGGACGGCGTACAATCCAGCCTTCGCTGACCTGTAGCGGGGTTCCCGCCTGATACAGGCTCTTCTGGCTGCAGATGGTCGCGGCATCGGTGATTGTTCGGCTCAGCAGCAGCGACAGGCTGAGTAGCGTATCGTCAGACTGGATCGTATACGGGACAGAGGTCGAAGCTACCGGCAAGTCGGGATTGGCTGCGGCGAAGTCCGCGGGGTTGCGGCCGGCTGCTTTGGCCAGATTCTGAACTGTTTGGATTCCCGGACCACCGGGCCGGACCACCCGCACCGAGAGCTTTGAGACGAGAAAACTGTCTTTCAACTGCCCAAGGGTCATTTGGGCGGGGATCGGAATCTCAAAAACGGAGCCGGGGCGTAGCAGGCCTGGCAGCGTTGCGTTTAGGATTTCGAGCGCGGGCGGATTGTCCGGCAGCGCTGTGCCCGCGGCGATCTGGGGCGGGTCGATTGCGACCAGACTACCGCTCGGCGGATCGCAGACCATGCAGTTGTAGACCTCTCGAGCCTTCCCTGTAGGGGCTAGTTGAATCAGCAAAGTGAGCGCTGCGATTCCGTTAAGCCCGAACAGAGTGTCCGGAAGGCCGTTGCCGGGCGTGTAGACGAGAAAGAATCCACCACTCTGGACGGTTGCGCTCTCCCAGAGAAGGCGCAGGAAGTCAGCCGGCTGAGCGGCGAAATCGGCGCTCGCGGAGGTGTCTAAGGAAGTCGCGGCGTGATCGGTGGTGGTCGACAGGTTGGATTTTACTAGCCACACGCTGTTGGCGGAGATTGTGTTCGACGTCACGGAATCGGCGTTGCTGGCGTCCGGGAACAGCAGGCTGATCGACGGCGCAGGCGGCGGATTCGCTGTCAACTCGCCGATCAGGTTTTGCAGATCGGTTTGATTGGCGGGCTCCATGCCAGCTACTTCGTACACCTGAGCGAGAAACTGCTTGGTGCCCGACGTGTCCGGCACGCGATGCACCGTGAACTGGATTCGTGTGGCCCACGACACGTTTGTCACAGGTTGGCGGGCGCTGGGTTTATCGGTGGCTTCACCGGCGGAAACGATGAGATCAGTGGCTTGGTTGGGAATTGGATTGCTGGCAAGTTGCTGCCGCAGGCTCGCGGGGAGGGCGTAGATCCGTTGATTCTTTGAACTCCAGGTGATCGGACGAGCGAGCGCGAAGCTGCGCGGCATGATCACGTAGGGCGGGCTCTGTGATAGACCGAGGACCCGACTGAATGGATTCCAACCGGGCTGAAGCGCAGTGAGGGTGCCGACGTCGGCCGAGGCCGAGGCGTTCTCGAGCTTCACCGAATAGAGCGCGGTGTTCGGCGCAACGCTCCATTGCTGGCCGAGCAGCGAGTAAAAGGGGAACTTCGCCTTCGGGAACGAATCGGGGGGACTGAGCCGGAGTCCATGCAGAAGGAACATCGCTCCGGCCGCGGCGGAGGCCGTGGGGTCCGGGTTGTCAAGGAGGTGCTTGAACACAATCCGAAAGTAGTCGAGCAGCACACCCGCAGACATGGAAAACGAAGCGCCCGCATTCGAGGTTCGCCTGGACGGTGGCGCCAGCGGGTCTTCCAGTAAATCGAGATACGCTTCATTGCACGGGACGCTTATCTGATCGAAGTTGAAAGGGACGAGCGCGGTTTCGAGGGCGCTTGTGTCATTCGGATCCGGTGTCACCTTGAAGGAGGGGAGCATCGGAAACGGAGTCGCCCTGACGGTGGGCGTTACCGAATCGACAGTGAACGTAAACTGTGCAGCCAGCGCTTGCATGAGACGGTTGGGGTCGGCCAGATCGGTAGACTTGAGCTTCTTCGCAATCTGCGCGGGTGCGCCCAAGTCGGCAAACAACATGGCGATGACCTGCGGAACTGGAGTAACCCGGCTGGCAGTGCTTGGCACTGGTCCGCCCGGCGGCCGGTTCCGAAAACTGCGCACAAAGTCCGGGTCGCAGCTCAAACTCACCATCGGCACGAAATGAAGAACGATCGGGTCGGGCATTTTCGAATTCTATGCCGCCAGGAGCCACGGGGTCGGTTGATCGGAGCCGAACACGGCAGTTTCCGAAACTTCCGCGTGGAAGGAAAGATCGACTTCGAACCCAAGCACGGTGAGGCTGAGCGATATTGACACTTCGGCGTCAATGTGCAGCGTGACCTGCTTGTAGATTTCGAACTCCACCGACGCGGTGATCTGGAACAGCACGTCCACTCGCGCCTTGATCACCGAGAAATCAATGGAGCCAAAGATATGCCCGATGATGATGACCGTTCCTTTCACCTTGAAATAGGTTGCTTGCTCCGCGCGCGAATCGTTTGGATGGAAGAACGCCAGCACGCCTTCGAGGATTGCTTCGATGCCGATGAAGAACCCGGCGTGAAGCGGACCTTTATCAAACTCCTTGCCAATGCCAACCTGCACCCCCACGCCAAACACAATGACCGGATCGAAAACGCCATTGGTGATCGCGGGCACGGACGAGGGCGCCGTCTGTGAATCGAGCACGCCAAAATAGAATCCGAAAGCGCCCTGCACCGGGATGCCGAGAACGATGACGGAAAACGTGGCGGCACGGGAGAAATCGTGGTTCCACGGAAAGCCGAAATCGATCAAGAAGTTGCCGTTGGTGTAGACATCGAGATCAATGATCGGTAATGTGACGGCCGCCTCGCCGACGTCAATGTGGCGGTATTGATCCGGCAGCTTAAGTTCGGTGTGATAGACGCCGAGACCATCGGAGATGCGGCGGTACAGGATCTCGAAGCGCAGGCCCGCAAGGCTCTTGGCACGCTTGCCGTTCAGCGCCACCGAAACGCCGTACAGCGATGGATCGTTGAATATAAGGCCGAGCGTGACCGTGTCGAGGACGGTAAAGCGTGCGCCGATGAGCCAGTTGGAGTCCGGGGCGAACGTGAGAAGAGTAGGGTCCGGTCTCGACTGGTCCGCTGTGGGCGACGCCAAGTGCTCTAGTTTGCCGAGCACGCCGTGCAAAGTGGTAGCGGCATTCGGATCCACCTGAAAGTGCTGGCCGAGCGCAAGGTAGTCGAGCTGGAACTTGGAAGGGCCTTTTGCGGGTGCGGCGGGCGGAGGTTGATTCAGGACGTCCCAAGTGAGCGGATGGTCCTGGTCAAAATGGACGCCGAGGAATTCACCCTGAAACTCGAAGCTCAGGTGCCGCTTTGTATCTCTCCAGTACCAGACATCGATCTGGTCGAGCTTCAGGAGATCGCCGGCCTTGGTCCCGGTAGCGAGAGACATCGATAAACCGATTCGTTTTTGGGGTCCCACATCGAGCTTGATTGTGGGTTTGCCGATATCGATGTTGTTGAGCACGTCCCATGGCGCGTCGAGTGTGAGCGCGCGGTTGCGATCCACCAGCCGCAGAAGGTCTGTTACGATCTGGCCGAGAGTGAAGTCGCTATCAAAGGTCGCCGAATAGACCTGCGAGTCCTTAGTTGCGGTGAAGGTTTGTCCAAGGATCTCGAATGTCGCGGTGAGAGTTACGTCCGTTGGCACCGGCGTTACGCCCCAGTGCGCTCAAATGTGACGGCGAGCACCTTGATCTTGAAAGGAAAGTTGGCCGGAAAAAGACCTTCCAAGTCAAGCGCCATTCCAATGGAGAAGTTCTTCTGACCGCCGCTGAAATCCATTGTGAGTCGCGTGAGCTTAACCTGGATGTTTTGAACTGCGGTTTTGACGGCCTGGAGGTCCAAGAGCACGCCGGACGGAACGAGCTTTGAGATTTCCTGAATCGCAGTACTAATGTGCGAAAGCGGATCGGTACCCGCGGCTGACGCCGCGAGGTTCAAGGCCGACGTTAGCGCATGCTCGGCTTCTCCGATGGTGCCAATTCCGAATGCTGTCTCAAAGCTGTCCGCAATGTATTCCACCCGCAGATTAGTAAGAGCACTCCTGCGCTGGAGCGCGCTTCCGACATCTTTAGGTGTAAGCGTAAAGGGCTGGCCACCCACCTCAACCACTACAAATCCGTCCAAAGTATTCGCCATAGATATCCTTTCCGTGCTTTAGTCTTAACTCTGTTGCCTCACATAAGCTCCGTACCAGCCGATCTTTTTAGACGCCTCATTACCGGCCAGATAGAAATCGAATGACGCTCCGGGCGGCAGCGACTTGCTCAAGAACTTCAGCGTCATTCCATTCAGCGCCAACTGAAATCCTCCAAGCCGATCACGCAGCAGATCCACGCTCGACATACTCAGCGTCAGAATGCCCAACAGCGAGAGCTTGTTGTGCCCGCCCGACAGCAGCGGCAGCTTCAAACCCGCGAACACTGCCGGGCTGGTAGCGCCCGGCGACCAGAAGACGCCGAAATCGGCGACAATGCCCGCGTTGGCGGCCAGTGCGCCTACGGTTCCCAAATCGAGCGCGTAGAGGATTCCGTACCACGGACCTCCGATTCCCGCAAAAGGCAACCCCACTTCGAGGAAGCCCGCGCTCGTAGGGTCCGATTGGTCCTTCGAGATCACGAAGCTTTTCAGCGTCACCGGGAATTTCTTCGCCAGACTCCCGTCCCGTGCAGCACTCTGTGAATCGTCCAGGTTCAACCGCGAAGCATCGAAGGCAAAGATCTTCGCCTGCGGGTTGGTCTTGGGGAATGTCATGGTGACGCCGAGGTTCGAGAAGCGCAGAGCGTCGTAAGAGAACAAATCGAAATCCGCGTTGCTCGAATCCTTGAGGGATGCCAGGCGCATCGTGCCCCACAAATCGAGACGGGATGAAATCTCGCCCGAATTGGTAACGCTAGTCGAAAGGTGTGTCTTCACAATATTGACGCTGGTTAGAACGGCGTCGGTCAACGGAACCGGCGTCCCCTCGCTTTGACCGGACATCGCAAACACTTGTCGGTCGCCGTGCTGCTCGTACGTTCCCTGTAACAAAAGCGGCGGCACGGGCCCAGCCGGCGCTCCGAACAGTCGCGCGATGCCGAATTCCGCCGCGGACGAAAACTTCTCAACCACCGAATTCCGGAACAGCACCGAAATCGATTTGGCGCGAAAGCTGAACTCGCTAAAGCCGGGCGGCACTGAGTTGTCCTGGTAATCGATCAGTCCAAAGACAGAGGTCTGGCCTACTACGGGCGCGCCTTGCGCATCCACTTTGACGGGCGTCTGGTTCACGCCGAGATGGTGCGCGAAGAACTGCCCTGGATCGATGCCACCGGCCAAACCTTGGAGATCATCCGGCAAGCCGCCCGAATCGACGGGGCAGCGCAGAAACAGAATGCCATTCCAATCGGGGGAATTCAACACTTTTTGGTTGAAGAAGTTAAACTCGTCGCCCGAGCCAACTTGGACCGCGCTGCGAAGCTGATTCTGCGCGCCGCTGAGTGAAGCGTTGAAAAACGAACCCAACGTCCAGGCGTTGAGGTCTTCGATCAAACCCGCTAGCGCACGGGCCGAATTCTTGATCACCAGGATCGTCCCGAACTTGGACCACTCCAGGGGATCGAGCTTGAAAGTCCAGAAGCCGCTCCCTCCGGATGGTAGCTTAACCACCGTGTTGGCCGAGAAGAACGGAGCGAAGCGCGCAGCGTCTGTGATGACCAGGAACTGCTGATTCGTGAGAAGGGCCGACCGGAGCGGATCGGTGATCTGATCGAAAGTCAGCGGTACGGGAGCGTTGCCGGAGCCGGTCTGAGCGATTTGCAGGCGCTTCCATTGATTGCCTTGGGCGTCGAAAGTTGCGTTTAGGCCTTGCGGGGTCAGCGTTACCAAATCGTCGTTGGATCGCGGTGCCGGAAGCGTGATTTGCGCAGCCTGGTTCTGCTGGATGATAATGCGCCGCAGCGGAGCGAAGATCTGGCTTTCGAGTATACGCAGAGAGTCGGAATCCGGAGCCTGCACGCCGGCGCAAGGAACCAGTGGGTGCGGTGAAGCCGAGGCCCGCGGGTCTCCTGCCTTCATCAGCGGCAGGAACGCCGAGACCGCCGGAAAATAATCGAGCATTCCGGCGCCCGCCGTGTTGTAGAACCCGGCACCTTCCGGGACTGCGGAGAACTTCAATGTCGAGTTGCCGGAGTGGACGAAGGCGCCCGAGGTTTGCATGTAGCTTGAAAGGTGCGCACCCGCGTTACCGAGCCCGTCTGTAAACCCAGTACCTGGTTGGAATGTGCGCAGATGCGCCGGTTGGCCCGCGGTGAACGTGATGTGCGCACCGGAATCAAGTTCAACGAATTCCGCGCCGAAGATTCCGCAAAGCAGCCGCGCCGGCGCGGTGAGGGGAGGCGTTGCGGGCTGAATCGCAAACGGCCCATCCGGCACAAGATAGAGCGGTTCTTCTGTGCCTGCGGTCAGATAAGTAGGCCTCTCCCCAAATAACAACCGCGCTCCCGCGACGGGCGTGAGCGTCATTGGGTGGCCTGCATTCGTTCGAAAAAACGAACCCAGAACTTGCGGCGGCGCAGTTGTGAAGTCGAAGAAGGTGCGATTGGAATCGAGCGGCTGGATGGGGTCCACCGTGGCTGCTAGGTTGAGGGCTGCGTCGGTCGAGAACACCGGATAACGGAACGAGGTGAGCCGCTTCTTCCCAAGCAGCAGCCGGCCCGGAAACGAGTAACGCAACCCTACATCAAAAAGTTCCGGGGATGTCAAATGGATTGGAAAGTGGAGACACCCGGTCGAATCCCACATCGGAATGAAGACCGACGCTGACTCGACACCCGAAAACAACAGCGCGCCCGTGGACGCGGCCGGTGGGTCGATTTGAAAACCGGACTGATCCGCCGCGTCGACGATCTTTAACGAGCACCCCTCGTTGATCGTTAACGCGTGGTTCCGAAAATCGAACCGGGCCTGGGCCGCAATAGTCGCTTGGCTGCTGGCCGCCGGGTTGAGCCGAATGGACCACACCCGCCACTGATCCTGCCGCGCATTCGGGTTCGCAATCCAGAGGAGGCGAACGGCTTGAAACTGCGGAGTGGCCGCTATATGGCGCAGCGAGGATACGAACCCGGATTCATCATTCACCGCGCCGCCGAGGAAGAGGTAAATCCCGCCCAGGGTCCACGTTCGAGAGAACGGCACGGGATCTTTCGGCGCTGTGAAATCCGCCGGGGCCAGCCAGCCGGCCCTCAGGTTCAGCATGCTTGGGTTCGCCAGCCCAAGCGCCAGTATCTCTGGTGCGGGAGCCGTCCGCGCGTAAAACAGGCGACCGCCTCCAGGCTTTACTCCAAACTGCACTGCGACAGTGGATGATGCGGGCATCAGCGATCAATCCAAGTCGAAGATGCACTGATCGCCGGCGAGCAGCGGAAGGTCGAAGGCATTCGCTGGGCCGGCCACCAAGGGGTCACCGGCAGTGAAGCTCACGTCCACGAAATTGCGGAATGGCGACGAGTCTGGAGACGTAAGCGTGGGACCCAGAACGAACCGTTTCAGCTTCATTCCTTTGAACTGCACATCCGCAAATCGCGGCACTGGAATGAATCGGCTGACCAACTGGCGCACGGTGGTTCCCACGGGAACGAAGACCGGTGCACCGTTGGCGAATACCGCAATCTCCGGAATCACCGTGACTCGCCCGCGAAACACAATCGAGACATTGGTCGGAACAGGCGAACTCGATTTACGATAGTAGTCATCCGTCGCCTTCGCGAGGTTGGCGAGCGTGTCGGAGCCGAGAATGGCGATGGTCTGCGAAGAGTCTCCGATGACGGCCGAATCGGCGGCAAGGAAATTCGGCGGGTAGCACAGTCTGAACCAACGCTTCTGCCGGAGCGCGCTTTGAAGATCGACGACCCCGGATGCGATCGCCCCACGGTTATCCACTTGCGGAAGTGCCGTGGAGGCAAGAAACGCGTCGAAGGCCAACGGCGCGATGCCCCGCAGCGGGTCGCCCTCCACGATGTCGCAGTAGATGGAACCCCCCGGAACATAGCCGAAAGCGAAACCACCATCCGTGCTCGCCGTCGGAGGTGTTGGCGAGAGCTGACCCAACTGAGAATCGACGCGCAGACGCATGCCTGGATGAAGGTCGATAAACGTGCGTAGATTGGTACTATCCCCTTTAACGAACCCGTAGTGGAAATACAGACTGTCGTCGAATGTGGCAGGCATTTGATCCGCCACGATACGATGCAGCACCCTGGTCGCGCCAGGTTGCACGGCGGTTCCCTCGGCGGCTTCGAGGAGCTGCATGAAATTGTCGAAACGGTCGCGGACCGTGGTTCGATCATTGAATTTCGCAACTCCTGCAGCGATGGTGAGCTTCTGCGGGAGACCCTGAACCGAATCCAGCTTGAACAATTCATTATTGGGAACGGCCGGCTCAATGGAGTGATCGCCGACCGGGCCATTCACGATCACCCGTGGCTGTCGAAGAAAGGTGGCCGAATCAAGCGGTAGAACTAGAGGAGCCGGCGGCGGATGAGGCGCGGGAGGGCGAATATTCCACACCCCTGT
Organism: Bryobacterales bacterium; assembly: GCA_038225555.1. Lineage (GTDB taxonomy): Bacteria > Acidobacteriota > Terriglobia > Bryobacterales > Bryobacteraceae > JANXQZ01. The sequence goes on along the minus strand of JBBRRB010000084.1, from coordinate 2,889 downwards.
GAGTGAGTCCTGGGCTACCGCTAAGGTCATGTCCCTCCGGCTTTACTAATGGTTTTTGGAACCCATTGAGTATACTTCAAATTTCGCCACCTGTGTGCGACACTCTTGTCTCACACAAAGATGAGTCTCAAACTGGCATTGGATTCTCATACAAGATGAGCCTGAAGGGCGGGAACGGGATGCTGGAGATTGTCATCAGCATGGACGATTCAGAAGCGACGAGCCTGGAGCAGATTCGGGCGTTCCTGGCCGGGAGCGGCGAAGCGCATTTTACAGGGCAGCGCCGCGACGAGGTTATGCCTGGACCGAGGGGACGCTGGTGCGGCAGCAGTATGCGAGCCTGGGCAGGCGAGAGAAGGGCTGAGGCGGCGGTATGCCGCCCGCGTTCGGACCCGCTCCGCGTCGACAGAATTGACGATGATCCGGTCGCCCTGGTGCCGCCGACATCTTATCGCGTGCGCTCCGAAATGATCTCGCGTTCGAACTGGGCGAACGACAAAAGGATGTTTAGAGTCAGCCGACCGAGGGAACTTGTCGTGTTGAACTGCTGAGTCACCGCCACGAAGCCGACGCCATGCCGGTCGAAGACCTCGATGATTCTCTCGAAGTCCAGAAGGGACCGACTAAGCCGATCAACCTTGTAAACGACGATGCAGTCAATGGTCCGAGCCCCCACGGCCGCCAAGAGCCGCTTCAATGCGGGACGTTCCATATTTCCGCCGGTGAACCCGCCGTCGTCGAAATGATCGGTAATCACCGGCCAACCTTCGTGCTCTGACTGGCGATGAAAGCTTCAGATGCTTCTCGTCGTGCGTCCGGACACGTTCCGCCAAAGGACTGCTAGAGCCGTCGGCGCCCACGTTTGAGTGGGGCGAATCGCGTTGTGCAAGTTCGGGGCAGTTAACCGGAAGCATGGCCTGCTGAGAACTTGAGACGTCCAGGCTGAAACCCCTGCCAACCTCCGAGTCGAGCAGGTCGCCGGCGGTTTCACCTCGCCGGAGAGAGGCGTAGTCCCGCAGTATTGGCCATTTCCGGCATGTTCACACCGTTGCCCGGTTAACCAAAGGAAGGCGAGGGAGTTGCGAAAATATTTGGCTCACCAAACAGGAATCGAGCTTGGTCAGCCATCGCTTGTAACGGTAGCCCTCCCTGGACTAAGATTAATGCTCAATAAGCGCCTCTTGGCGCCTGCTGCGCCTATCCCAGTAAAGCGCAACGCTCACGTCCCCATCGCTAACCCCTGCTGTGTGCGCGTTAGCACCGCAGGATGAAAATTGTAAGAATCCACGGAACGTGTATTCGACCCAAGCGGCTTTCTGCTTGGCTCAGAAGAATGATTTAGATCCTCGACTTTTACAACTACTCGTTCTCAGTTGTGCCCTGTTGAATGCGCGCGCTACTTCTTTGCTTGCGGCTGAGGGCAGAAGAGGTCTGCTGCGGAACCCGAAACCACGCGCCGCCATCGTTCCCGCCAAGGTGAAGTTGGAACCTCCCAACAATCTTGGCCTAAGGCTTTGACCCCGCGAGTGCTCCCGAGTGACAACGTCGGGCGTCCAGAACGGGTTATTTCGCATCGCTGGCGTACGAACTAGACTGAAAACACAACTACTTAGACTGAACTGAACCGAACTGAACTGGCGGCAAACGGGTGCGATTCCCGTTAGCGCTACCATGTTTTCATAGACTTACGGGCGACGAGTGACAACGAGTGACAACGCGTCCGCAAAGCGAAACAGATTTAGCGTTTGGCGCTGCCCCCTTTCCCTTCCGTATTGGCTCACGTTCGCGGACCGGCGCACCGTGTGGCGCTGCGAACTGACCTATGGTCTAGTTGGCTGTCCAGCGCGTGGTGCTGTAGAAGTGGAAATATCGTCTGGGCTCATGTGTCACGATGCGGTCGACGCACAGTCTGAGTGGCCCGGAAGACGCCGTCATGCCGAACCGACAGCATAACCCCAGATCGCTTTACCGGAATGGGCGATCATCCTCGGGAGCAAAGGAGAATAAAGCCGGACGCGCTGGAACCGATCGAAACGGGTTGAGGAATGCACTATGTATGAATCGCAGCAGCGCTGCTTCAACCCCCCTGTCAACCATAAGATTGTAAGTTCGAATTCTGTCTGAGGAGCCACTTCTCGCCTGCTTCGAGTTTGCTCCCACTTCTGGTTAACAGAGGACAACTCACATGCTCCAAATTGGCCAACAACCCGAGAAGCCCCCTCTCTTCGGAGGCAGACACGCTGGTCTAACTCACGCAGAACGTAGGCTACAACGGGGCTGCCCGGCAAGTTTTCATTCTGTTCCACGGGGCCGCGAGCGCGGCGGGAGAGGAGGTGGGGGCGTGAGCGGCAGACAGGAAGTGACCTACGGGCTGGATGTTGGGGCTGGAAAAAAGAACAGGAGGAAGAAGAAAGCCCCGCTGGGCGGGCAAGAGGCTGAACACCCCATCCCGCGAGTCGCCCGGCTCATGGCGCTCGCGATCCGGTTCGAGGGGCTGCTGCGAGATGAAACGATTCGGGATTATGCGGAGCTGGCCCGCCTGGGCCGGGTGACACGAGCGCGCATCACCCAGATCATGCAGCTGCTGCATCTCGCTCCGGACATCCAGGAGCGGATCCTGTTTCTGCCGACCGACCAGGGGCTCCACGAGAGAAACCTGCGGTCCATCGTCAGCCGGATCGACTGGGACGAGCAGCGGCGCATGTTTCAGACCATCACGGACCTCTATTTGGAAAGAGGCGGCGTTTCGGCCTGAGCCGCAGGCACGGTAGCCAACCAAGCAGCCGTCATGGGGATGGCGTGCGCTCCGCCGCTGCCCGCCGTCTGCCGGAAATTAGAATCTCCACGATGCTCATCCCTCGCAGCTCGGCCAGCCGCTCCGGGGAAATC
>JBBRRB010000083.1:0-20989 GCA_038225555.1 Bryobacterales bacterium | reverse complement strand
GACAAATGGACCGCCGATCCAGGCCGGATTACCTCCTGGGCTCGTGCTCTCGACCAAACGTTTGGGCCAACTTGCCAATTTTAGTGCTTCCGACCTTGGCACGGCCCTCAGCACAATCCCTGTGAGAAATGCAGGCTAAGCCGAGTGTTCCCTGCGGATCAAGTTGCGGTGATCACCGGCGATTCCGAGGTCGGACGCGAATTCGCTGGACTGCCGTTCGATCATCTGCTTTTTACCGGATCCACCGCAGTTGGGCGCGAGGTGATGAAGGCAGCCAGCGTAAACTTGACTCCGGTGACGCTTGAGTTGGGCGGAAAATCGCCAGCTCTGGTTGCGTCCAGCGCGGACTTGCGAACCGCGGCCGCCTCCATCGCGTACGGCAAGCTGACGAATGCCGGACAAATTTGCGTTGCACCGGACTATGCATTGGTCCCGCGCGAACGGATTCGCGAGTTTGTCGAGCAATTCGCGGCCGCGGCCAGGAAGCAATATCCGGGCGGACTGGAAGGGCCGGACTATACGGCTATCATTAGCGATCGTCATCACCAGAGGCTAATGGGGCATTTAGAAGAGGCGCGGAAGCGGGACGTTGAAATAATTCTCCCATTTGGCGAAACCGTTTCCGGGCGGAAGATGCCGCCTGCAATCCTGTTGAATCCGCCGGATGATCTGCGGCTGATGCAGGATGAGATCTTCGGCCCGCTGCTGCCAGTGGTTGGGTATGACACACTTGACGAGGCGATCCGCTATATAAACGAACGGCCGCGACCGCTGGCGCTGTATCTCTTCAGCCGTGATGGCGAGTCACGGAGGCGCGTGGTGGACCAGACGATCTCGGGCGGCGTCTGCATCAACGATGCTCTGACGCAGTTGGCAGTGGACGATCTGCCGTTCGGCGGCATTGGTCCGAGCGGCATGGGACGGTACCATGGCCGGGAAGGATTCGAGACGTTCAGCCACATGAAGCCAATTTATAGAAGCCGGCTCTTCAACCCAGCGCGGTTCTTGAGACCTCCCGCCTCTGCTGTGCAGCACTGGATGGGCCGGTTATTCATTGGAAGCTGAACCCGAATGCTTGGTTCATCGTCCGACCCGAGACGGTACTACGCCAAATTCGTTCTGATTCCGACAATGGGTACCGCACTCTTCCTTTGCCTTGTATTCGCGGCCAATTACTCCATGCTGGGCAATCTCCATTACGCGGCTGACCCTGAAACCGTACTCGACATTCTCCAACCCGCTCATCCCGCCCTCCGCAATCGGCCAGGCGCAATCCTGATTCACGGCGGCGGTTGGATCACCGGCACAAAATCCGAAATGTTCTTCCTCTGCGCTCCGCTGCTCGACAACGATTTCGTCGTGGCCAACGTCGAATACCCGCTCGCCGCAACCGCCCCGCTCCCAGCCCTCACTATGATGTGATGGGTGCGGATCTAAACAGGCAACGCAAAACTTCGCGATAGGACGACTGCATGTACAAAGCCAAGGCAATTACATAGTAGACAACAACATGGGCCGGCAACTCCCCTTGTCGGCTGCCAGCCGGTAAGGCCGCTACCGTGCGTGACATGGTGCTTCTCCAGAGCCCTGGTGCCCGGACTGAACTTCCGCACTCGGCACCTCTGCCCGTGGCTCGAAAAGTCGAGTGAACCGAAACCGTCCTCGAATGGCCTGGTTGAAGTAGCTCCCCTTGGACGGCGCGCATAGCAGGGCTTCGTGCAGGGTCGCGGGAACACCGAGGTAATGAGATCGTCCGACTGCGAAACTCCAGTTGCAACACATGCCGGGCGTCGTCATAGGCGATTGTCGCCAGCGTGGTGGATACCACGGTGGTGATGCGCATGCGATGACCTCTTTGTGGAGGCCTTCGCCCCAAAACAGAATACCACAAAAATGTATTAAGTTAACAGTATTGAGTTAAAGCGGGTGTTGCTACAAGCGTTCGCTAGCGTCGGGCATGGTTGATCACTGAAACTCTGAAATGAACGGCTGTGGCGGCCACGTTTGGAACCGGCATGTCGGGCACGCTTCCGCCGTCACGAGCCGCATCGCCTCGACAATCTCAAGCGTAACGGAGCTTCTTCGAGTACGTAATTCGGATCGGACAAGGCCGAGCCGGGCATCATCGAACAAGTGCCAAATGGCAGCATGTGTGTCGGCACCACTGACGACCATCCAAACTCTCCGCGAATCCGAGAAACATGTCGGCTCTGTTCGCCTCGATTTCTTCTGCAGACGCGACCGGGCCGTACTTGGCAATTCACCGGCGGAGGCTAGGGCCTGTTCCAGTACCCGGCGAGCATACCCGGCAATGGAGTCTGTAATAAGGTTTCGAGCTGATCTGAGAGTTAGATAGTGACGGTCATAGTCTTCACCCTCAAGGAAAGCCGCGATCTTGGGGAGCACGGCGGATCGGTTTAGCCCCACCAGGTTTCCCCGGGCGCGAGGTGAGCTTTCGCTACGTCCGGATTCAACTCCACGCCATATCCCGGCTTGTCTTGAATGGTGAAATATCCGTTCTGCCAAAACGGGCCGTCCCGGATCACCAAATCCTGCCACCAGTCGATGTATTTCGCCAGCTCATGAATCCGAAACTCGCGCATCGAAGCAGCCGCGTGGACCGAAGCTATCGTCCCCACAGGGCTCGCCGGATTGTGGCAAGCCGTCCAAATAGAGTACATATCCGCAAAGTCCGAGATGCGTTTCGATTCCAGGAGGCCGCCGGATTTAGGGATGTCAATGTGCACGCCGGAGCAGGCCTGCAGTTCGATCAGCTTGCGGAAGCCATGCCTGCCATATAGATTCTCCCCTGTGCAAATCGGAATGTTCACCGCCTGCGTGACGCGCGCCATCACCTCGGGGTTGTCGGGCGGCACCGGATCTTCCAGCCACATCGGATTCAGCGGTTCCAGCGCACGCGCCAGCCGTATGACGTCCTGGGTATCGTAGCGCCAATGCGCCTCCACGGCGAAATCCGCGTCGAGCCCGAGGTGCTCACGCACGGTCTCCATGCCCTTGACGATGCGGCGAACATCTTTGTGCGTCAGGTTGCGGGCATATGGATCGTGGCCGGGCTCTTTAAACTCCGGATCGGCTTTGGGCGGCACGCCATCGCCCTGAAATTTGAACGCGGTCCAACCAGCTTTTTCGGCGCGAGCCTCATCTACTTTGGCGCGCCACGAGGCCGGATCGTCCACATTGTCCACCATCTGCATGGTCCGGTAGAAGCGGACGCGGTCGCGGAATCGGCCGCCGAGTAAATTGCACACGGGCGTCTGGAGCATGCGGCCGCAAAGATCCCAGAGGGCGATCTCTATGCCACTGACCGCGGTCATGGTGACGCCGCCGATTGCGCCCGCTCCGGCGCTCTGCATCAGCATCTTGGTGTAGAGCTTGTCCACATTGAGCGGATCTTCACCAACGATGATGCCCTTCATTTTATTGACGACCAGGTCCTTCACGCCCCAGCCCCAATACGCTTCCCCGATCCCATACAGGCCCGAATCGGTTTCGATCTTGATCAGGTTCCAATCCCACGTGCCGCGCACGATCATGCACTTGACGTCGGTAATCTTCACTTTGTTCTTGAGCGCGGCGGCGAGGCGCTGGTAGGGAGTCGCGAAGATGCATGCGGCTCCTGCGGCGGTTTCAAGGAATTTACGGCGAGTGAGCATGAAGAAGTCCATCCTATCATCGGATGGGATTTAGAAGGCGAGCATTGAAGCAAAGGTCAGGCAGTTCTGAAGGGATCCAGATGCGCCAGTTGACGCCGCAGGCTCTCATACGCACGGAACAGCAGCGACTTGAGCGCTGGAACCGAACAGTTCAGAACAGCGGCGATCTGCGCGTAATCCATGGCTTCGTATTTATGCAAAAGAACGGCCGTGGCCTGTTTGCCAGGAAGCAGTTCGACAGCAGCCCGCACCTCGTTCGTCTGAATCTGCCGGATCATCATTTCATCCATGCGCGGACTATCGTCTCGGAACTCGAACGTTCGCACCAGGGTTGACAACTGATCGACGTGCAGTTCAGCGGTCTGCCGCCGCGTATCGCGACGCCAATTCAGAGCGACATTCGCGGTAATGCGGAACAGCCAAGTTGTAAACTTCGCGCTAGGCTCATAGCGCTCGCGCGAGCGGTACACGCGGATGAATACATCCTGAGCAAGCTCTTCGGCGATGGCGCGATTATGAATCATCCGAAAAAGGTGATTCACCACGGATAAGCGATGCTTTCTGAGCAGAGTCTCGAAGCTGGGCGCGTCGCCTTCGCGAACCCTTAGCATGAGCAGGGAATCCGGATCCGCTAAAGCAAAATCGACCGTCATTGATTAAGAAACGTTGACTCAGCCGTCACCGTTACTGTTGACTTGTAAAGATTCGTTAAAGCAGCTTTACAAACCGTTACGATTTCTTAAGATGCTCGGGGAAAACGGCGTACCCTTCAGGCGGCGCGTACAGCGTAAACAGGAGGTCGAGCCGTTTGCGCAAATGACGGCTCGGCAATTGGCGAGGACCAGTTTCTACGTCAATGTCACAGCAGATGCCGTGAAGATAGAGAGTGAGGGTATCTATAAATGACTGGCGCGCGTAGTCTCGAAATAGCTTAGTGTCTCCGCGCACGTTGGTCTGTCGGCGAACCAAGGCTTGCTTCAAGCGCCAGCCATCTTCGTCAACTTCGCCATGGACCGCAGCGCCCACCTCTTCCCGCAGCAAGCCTGAGTACGAGCTTCGCGCTTCGGGAGACCAGCGGTCGCTCATGAAAGCAGCCAGCATCTGGAAGAAGCGATAGTGATACTCCGCCACCTCCTGATCCTTGAGCGCGAATAGCAACACTTCTTCTTTCGCCTTGGTCAAACGGACCTGCGAAGCCCACGAAAGACGGCTTTCCGGAGGTTTCTCCGTACAGACGAATTCCCCGGCCAGTTTGCCTCTGCCCTTTTCATTTACACGTTCCAGGTAAGGAACGAGCATGATCGAGATTTTCGGCAGTACGGCGGCAATGGTCGGAGGCAAGGCCGAGATCGGTTCTTCGAGATATTCTCTCAGGTCCTCTTCACTCAGCGGCGCCGAAGCGCAGAAGTAAGAGAAATTGTTGCTGAGCGGGATCATCTCGCTGCGGAACCGTTCCGCGAACTGTCCGACGCTCAGTTTTGAAAGATCGGCTTGATGAGCGGACATCTAGTGTGGTAAAAACCCAGTCTAGCATGTCCGCCAAATTTCCCGAACCCTTGCCAGAAGCACCTCCTGAAGCATGGATGCGCGGCCCGCTTGAGAAAGTGGATCCGCTCTTGGCACCCGTGTTGTGTTCCTTTCTACAGGCCCGCGAAGATTTGGAGCGGTATACGGGGGGTCTAACGACCACGCAAATGTGGGCGCGCCCGCACGGCTTGGCACCGGTCGGGTTTCATATCCGCCATATCGCTGGCAGTGTCGACCGCCTGATCACCTATCTCCAGAGCCGCCAGTTAAATCCGGACCAGTTGGCGACGCTTGCGCGCGAGATGGACCCAGGCGCAGGTCGCGAAGACCTGCTTGGCGAACTGCGCAACGTTTTTGCCCAGGCCGAAGATGTGATCCGTTCCCTGGATCGAAACCTGTTGGCCGAGCCTCGGACGGTAGGAAGGAAGAGGCTCCCTACCACTGTGATCGGGCTGCTGGTTCATATCGCCGAGCATACGCAGCGACATGTTGGCCAAGCTATTTCGACCGCGAGACTGGCCCGCGCCATTGCGTAAGAGCAGCCGCAAAAAAATCGAGCGGCCGCGTTACGCTCGTTAGGGACTGTCTAGAAAGAAATGTATCACTTTGGGGCAGGCAATCTTGCCTGCCGACACGCTTTCCAGCGTGTCGAGCCGCCTGGAAAAGCGGCTGCAGCCAGGATTGGCTGCCCCACAAATGCCTGAGCAGTGCCGGGACGGGGATCCGGAGCGCGGCCGCTCGCCTTTCGGCAGTTGCTTGGGGGGATCATTTCACCCGTCTGCTAACCTGAGGAAAGCATGAAGAAGATCGGAATTCTGTACGGGATGGAGAACAGTTTCCCGGGTGCGCTGATTGCCGAGATCAACGGTCGAAAGATCGACGGCATTCAGGCTGAAAGCGTTCTCATCGGCGGAGTCAAAATGGCCGAGCCTTCAGCGTATCGCGTGATCATCGACCGGATTTCTCAGGACATCGAATTCTATCGGGCCTTTCTAAAAAACGCCGTGCTCGGCGGTGCCACCGTGATCAACAACCCTTTCTGGTGGTCGGCCGACGACAAATTCTTCAACTACGCGCTCTCCTCGAAGCTGGGCGTTGCAACACCGCGCACCGTCGTCCTTCCTCATAAGGAGCATCCTCCCGGAACCACCGACCAGTCGATGCGCAATCTCACATACCCGCTGAATTGGGATGACATCTTTGGCTACATCGGGTTTCCGGCCTTCCTGAAACCCTTTAGCGGCGGTGGTTGGAAGCACGTGTATAAGGTGTATTCGCCCGACGAGTTTTTCGAGGCATACAACCGTACAGGCACGCTGTGCATGACGTTGCAGCAAGGCATCGAGTTTGACGAGTATTTCCGCTGCTACGTGATCGGCCAGAAGAAGGTTCATATCATGCACTACGACCCGCGCCGGCCGCATGCGGAGCGTTACGTCCAGAACGCCGCGCCTTCCTCGCCCGAAATGTATGCCCGGGTAACGCGAGATTGCATCACTCTTTGCCGGGCGCTTGGGTACGACATGAACACCGTAGAGTTCGCGGTTCAAGACGGAGTCCCCTACGCGATTGATTTTCTGAATCCCGCGCCGGATGCCGACTATCATTCGGTCGGCGAGCAAAACTTCAGCTGGATCGTAAAAGCCGTGGCCGATTTGGCCATCGAAGAAGCTCAAAAAAATCCAAGGCCGACGAGCGAATTGCGCTGGTCGAGGTTCCTCGATGCCGGAGAATCCAATGAAACCTAGCTTCACGATAGGAATCGAAGAAGAGTTTCAGACCATCGACCCCGAGACGCGGGATCTCCGTTCGCATATCGACATGGAGATTATCGCGAAAGGCAAAACGATTCTTCTCGAGGCGGTAAAGCCCGAGATGCATCAGTCGGTAATCGAAGTGGGGACCGGCATCTGCAAGGACATTAAGGAAGCCAAGGAGCAGATCTATGGCTTTCGCAGAGAGCTGTGCGCACTGGCAAAACAGAATGGGCTGCGGCTGGCTGCTTCCGGCACGCACCCGTTTGCGGACTGGCGGAACCAGCAGATCTATCCCGACCAGCGCTATGCCGAGATCGTAGAGGACATGAAGATGGTGGCGCGCGCGAACTTGATCTTCGGCCTGCACGTGCATGTCGGAGTGGAAGATCGCGAAACGGCAATTCACTTGATGAATGCCGCGCGGTACTTTCTGCCCCACATCCTGGCGCTGTCCACCAATTCTCCTTTTTGGCTCGGAATGGATACGGGGTTGAAGTCGTACCGATGCAAAGTGTTCGACAAATTTCCGCGCACGAATATTCCGGATTATTTCCCCAGCTATGGCGAATACGAGAGTTTCGTGAATCTGCTAGTGCAGACGAATTGCATCGACAACGCAAAGAAAATCTGGTGGGATATTCGGCCTCATCCGCACTTTCCAACGCTGGAATTCCGAGTGTGCGACATTCCCATGCGGGCCGAGGAAACGATCGCGATCGCAGCCCTGATACAGGCCACGGTGGCGAAACTTTACAAGCTGCATGCCGCGAACACTGGCTTTCGATTGTACCGGCGCGCGCTGATCATGGAAAACAAATGGAGGGCCCTGCGCTATGGAATCGAAGGCAAGCTGATCGATTTCGGAAAGGGCACCGAGGTTCCGCTGAAGGATTTGATGTATGAATATCTCCACCTCATCGATGATGTGGTGGACGAACTCGGATCGCGTGAGGAGATTAATCACGTACACAAAATCCTGGAGCAGGGATCGGGCGCGGACCGCCAACTGCGCGTGTTCCGGGAGACAGGGGATCTGAGCAAGGTGGTGGATTTTATCATCTCCGAAACTGAAGCGGGACTGGGGACCGAACAAGTTCAAACGAGCACAGCGCGATGAAAGAAGAGTTGGCGCGCACTCCATTCGATCCTGAACTGTCGCAGGGGGCCAGGAACGCAGTGACGGTCTGCCTGCGCATCCAGCCGGACGAGAAGGTTACCGTCATCACGGATCGGGCTTGTCAGGAGATTGCGGCCAGCATCGTAGCCGAATTAGAACGACTCAGCCTGTCCTACAACGCGTTCATTCTTGAGGAGCTGACTGCGCGTCCCATGCTCGACATGCCCGCTGCCATCCTCGACGACATGGAATCGAGCCAAGTGAGCATCTACACGGTGCAGGCGCAGATGGGCGAACTTGGCACGCGCATGCAGATGACGGATGTCGTGAATCGCCGCAAGATTCGCCATGCGCATATGGTGAATATCGAGAAGAAGATCATGCTGGAAGGCATGCGGGCGGACTTCCATAAAGTGGATGAACTGAGCGTGAAAGTGTGGGAGATCGGGACCGCCGCCAAAGCCATCCGCGCGCGCACGGCGGCTGGCACCGACATCACGGCAGACCTGAATAAAGACTATAAATGGGTGAAAACGAGCGGCATCATCAGCACCCAGAAATGGGGGAATCTTCCGGGTGGCGAAGTGTTCACCACGCCCGGAGAGGTGAACGGGACTTTCGTTATTGATGGCGTGGTTGGCGATTATTTGTGCGCCAAGTATGGCGATTTGAAAGAGACGCCTCTCACGGTTCTGGTGAAGGGTAATCGGGTAATAGAAGCGCAGTCCACGAATAAGGAACTCGAGGACGAGTTTTGGAAGTACACTCACACCGACGAAAATAGCGATCGGGTGGGCGAGTTCGCTATCGGAACCAACATCGGATTGAAGAGCGTGATTGGGAACATTCTCCAGGATGAGAAGCTGCCTGGGATCCATATGGCGTTTGGAAATCCATACGGCGCGCATACCGGGGCGCAGTGGTATTCGTCAACTCATATTGATGTGGTGGGCCGGGATTTTGATATTTGGGCGGACGACCGACAGATCATGACGCGCGGGAAGTTTTTGATTTAGCGGGGGTATATGGAAGAACTTCGGCCGGCTGCAAAGCCGGCTGCAGCCAGGATTGGCTGCCCCACATGATCCGGCGATTTCGGGAGGAGTTTAATCGGAATTACTCTCCCGAGAAGTATCAGAGGTTTCTCCTCGAACTGGATCGCCGGTCGGGTGCGCACGTCAAATTTCGCAACTGCGAAACGCCTTGCTTCTTCCATCGCGAACTTCTCGACAAGATGATTCTCTATGGCAAGGAGCTGGTGGATCAGCTTCTGGCCAACCCGGACTACATGGCTGCTTCCGCTGGCGAGGTACCGGCCAAGTTTCGAGTCCCGAACGAAGCGCCCCATCCGCTGTTCCTCCAAGCCGATTTCGGGATTGATTCCGGCGGCGAGCCAAAGCTGGTGGAAATTCAGGGCTTTCCTTCCCTCTACGCCTACCAGCCGGTGCTTGGGGCCATTTATCGCGACGTGTATGGACTCGATCCGTCGTTGCGTCTCGAATTCATCGACGATTACGCTTCCCTGTTCCGACGCGCAGTCCTGGGCGGCCACGACCCGGAAAACGTCATCCTCATGGAGATCGATCCACTGGAACAGAAAACTCTCCCGGATTTCCTTCTCACCGAGAAACTCTGCGGTATTAAAACAGTTTCAATTACGGATGTTGTAAAGCGAGGGAATCGGCTGTATCATGGAAACACGCCGATTCGCCGCATCTACAACCGGGCGATCGTGGACGAGATTGAGCGCAAGGGGATTCAGCCGGGCTTCGATTTCCGTGATGACCTGGAAGTGGAATGGGCTGGGCATCCGAACTGGTTCTATAGGATTAGCAAGTTTTCCTTGCCGTATTTGAAGCACATTAGCGTACCGAAGGCGTGGTTCCTAAATCAGATTCCGGCCATTCCGGATAACCTGGCGAACTACGTGTTAAAGCCGCTGTATTCGTTCGCGGGCCTGGGAGTGATTATCGGTCCGTCGCGGGAACAAGTGAGCGCGGTAGAGCCCGCTCATTACATATTGCAAGAGAGGGTGGATTTCGCTCCTGTCATCGACACTCCTTTTGGCTCCACGAAAGCCGAAGTACGAGTGATGTACATTTGGCTGGACGAGTTAAAAGCGGTAACGACGATCATACGCATGGGTCGGGGGAAGATGATGGGCGTGGACCAGAACCGCGAGATGGAGTGGGTGGGCGCATCCTCCGGTTTTTTCATCTAACATGTTTCGAGCACTGTTCTTATTTCTCGCAGCTTCCACCAGCACGGTCGGCCATTCAGACTACTTCGCTCCCGCACACCGCATCAGCGGCCTGGGCCTTAGCCGGAGCGAGATGTCGAACGAGCTGGTGAACGAACGCGCGAAGCTCATGATGGACTCTCAGACCTTTTATTTCCTGAGGGACCAGCGAGCCGTAGTTGGGGCCGAGCGCATTGAGAAGCTCAGCAAGATCTTCGACGACGCGGCCCGGTCAAGCGGTCTCCCGTCATCGCTCCTCAAGGCGATCGCCTTTTTGGAAAGCTTCGGCGACCCTCTCGCCCAAAGCCCCGCAGGCCCAAAGGGCATCATGCAGGTTGCGGGAGCCACCGCTCGGGACATGGGACTTCGCATGATTTATACGACTCGGTACCGGACCAGTATCGAACGAAAAAGCGTGAAAGGGAAACGCGGGAAGATCGTCTACAAATCTGTGCGTCAGAGGACTGCGTATCAGGTTCTTCTGCGCGACGAACGTTTGATCCCGGAGCGGGCCATACCAGCGGCTGCTAACTACTTGGCGCGTCTGCAGCGGAATCTGGGAGGCCTGGACTGGGCGGTGTTCGCATACCACTGCGGAGTTGGGTGTGTGGGGAACATGCAGGCGATTACGGAAAGGGCCCACGGCATGAGCAAGCCGATGACTGTTGCAAAAATGTTTTTCGGGTCGAGCCCGGTCTTGAACAAAGAGCTATATGACGAAACCAAGCGGGAGATGGAGCGGGACTGGTCCCCTACTTATTGGTTTCGGGTCATGCGGGCGGAGCAACTCTTGAAGATGTACCGGGAAGATCGTCCGACCTTCGTGGAACTCGCCAATTACTACCGATACGAACCAGACACGGCGCAACGGGCGCAACATCGCTTGGCGGTCTGGCTGAAGTCGGACGATATGCTTTACCAAAGTTGCGACGATCTCAAGCGAAACGACGGCAAGCGCCTTGTCCGAGTGCTAGACGATCCCGAATATTTCGGGTTCCGCATCAATAAGGATGCTATTGGCGCTATTGATTTTGCGAACCGGGATTACTATCTGCAAGCTACGCCCGCCGCCCTTGGCACCTTGACGTATATCGCGTTCGAGACTCGGCGCTTGCATGACGCGATGAAACTGAAGAACGAAAAGTTCGTGCCTTTGGAAGTTACCTCGCTGGTGCGCCCGATGGATTCGATGGGCCATGCTTCCGCTTCCACCGGTCCCACTGAAGCGGCGGCGCACTGTTCGGGCCAGGTTTTCGATGTTCGATACGATTCATTGCCTGCAGGCGAGAAAGAAGCACTGAATTTCGTTTTGGACGACATGGGCTATGAGGGTTACCTGGGGTTCATCGACGAGACCACCAATAGCGGCACCATGCACATAGGCTGTTCCCCTTCATCGCGCGAATTTTTCGCGCAGATCTTTCAGGAGGCGCTCGGCGCCAAGCATTAATTCAGTGGAGCGGAATACGATATGCCTCACCCCGCAATCGATATACTGCTGGTGGAAGATAATCCCGGTGACATTTTTCTGATTCGTGAAGCGCTGGCCATGGGGAGTGTTCCCAAGCGCGTTCACGTCGTGGAAGATGGGGAAGAAGCGCTGCGCTACCTTTCCAACCAGGGTAAGTTTCGCGACGCAAGCATGCCGGATCTCATCCTGCTCGATCTTAATCTGCCCAAGATCGACGGACGCCAGGTTCTCGAGATCGTGAAAGACACCCGAAATTTGCGGCACATCCCGATCGTGGTACTTAGCACGTCGACTTCGGAGCGAGACGTGGTGTCCGCGTATGAGCATCACGCGAACTGTTATCTTAGTAAGCCCGCCACTCTGGAGAAGTTTTTCGACTTGGTCCGCCAGCTAGAGGAGTATTGGTTGGAGTGCGTGGCCCTCCCGGCGGTGTAAGCTAACTATTTGTGAAATCCGATGCCCATTGAAGCCGCCGTTGCCTCCAGTGAGATTTTGCTTTTGGCGAGAAGGGAGGAAGAGATTGCCCTGATTCGGGAAGCGACGAATTGCCACCGCATCAACGTGGTTGCCGAATGCCCCGATGTGGTCAGCTTTCTGCGCCAGCAAGGCAGGTACGCAAACGCAAGCCGCCCGGACTTGATCCTGCTGGACATGGACTTGTCGAAAACAGAAGAATGCGAAGTCCTTACCGAGATCAAGAAGAGCCCCGAGTTTAAACGCATTCCCGTCGTGGTGATCGCCTCTTCAGAACGATACGAAGATGTGTTCCAAGCGTACGATCTGCATGCCAACGCCTACATATGCAAACCAACCGACCGGACCGAACTCGTGAGAGTGCTGCGCACCACTCTGCAATTCTGGCTCACGCTGGTGCGTTTGCCAAGAGAATAGCCCTGAGGATCCATGCCATCCCGTCCTTTTGAAATTTTATTGGTCGAAGACAGCCCTGGCGACATCTGGCTGACGCGCGAGATCCTGCTGCAAGGCGCGACGCCCAAGAACATCACGGTTGTGACTGATGGAGAGCAGGCACTCGATTACCTGTTTCAACGCGGCAAATTCGCCAGCGCGCGCCGACCCGATTTGATGCTTCTCGATCTTAATCTTCCACGCCTGAACGGCCTCGAAGTCCTGATGCAGATGAAACAGGATCCAGGACTGCGCGCAATTACCGTGGTGGTGCTGACGACCTCCCAGGCGTATGTCGACATCAATGCGGCCTACGATCTGAACGCGAACTGCTACATCGTCAAACCGGTGGATCTGGAGCAGTTCACCCAAGCAATTCGCGGCATTGAAGAATTCTGGATGTCGATGGCCACGCTGCCGACGACCCTACCGCCGGTCGGGTCAGGAGAAGAGTTGACAGACTCCGCGACCAGCGGCGGCACGCCTGCGGAGTCGAACGGGTCCGGCTCCATTGCCGACAAGCCCCGGGGTTCAGTCATAAGTCCGCGCTTGGTCCGGTATCCTGGACAGTATGCGCATTCTCCTGTGCTTGGCCGCCGCGGCGGGACTCGCCGCCACGGTGGCACGCGGGGCTAACCCCATTCCAGTAATTCTGGACACCGACATCGGCGACGACATCGACGACGCGCTGGCGTTGTCCCTCGCATTGCAGTCGCCCGAGCTCAAAGTTGCGGGAATCGTTACCGTTCTGCAGCAAGGCGAACGGCGCGCCGATTTGGTCTGGAAAATTTTGGAGCTGTATGGCCGCACGGATATTCCGGTTGGAATCGGCGCCGAAGAACCACTGCTCGCGAAATCCAGCGCGGGAGTGGTTCGCCAGACTCAGGCGCTCGCGGCCGATTACCACATGCCTCGCGAGAAGCGACGCAACGGCCTCGAACTGCTGATCGATACTTGTCTGCAATCGCCGCAAAAAATAACGATTCTCGCGTATGGTCCGCTGACGAACATTGCGCTCGCGCTGCGGGCCGAGCCGCGGCTGAAAGACAAGATTGCGCGCATCGTTCTCATGAACGGCGTATTTTTTCGAGCGGGACTGGAATACAACACCAAGATGGACCCGGAAGCCTCGCAAATCGTTTACAATTCCGGCGTGCCTATCACTACAGTAGGTCTCGACGTCACGCTTCAGTGCCGACTCAGCGCAGACCACCTGCGCCGAATCTCCGAGTCGAAGCTGCCGTCCGTAAAGTTCCTGTACCAGTTAATCGGCATCTGGCAAAACGGCAATGAAAGCCAGCGACCTGTGTTGCACGATCCCCTGGCCGTCGCCGTTGCCGTCAGGCCGGATCTGGTGAGCACCGTGGCTGGCCGGGTTACTGTGGAAACGCACGGCACTCCGGAGGAGACTTACGGTATGACTGTGTTCCACAAAGACGGATCGGGGCAAGTGCAAGTCGCACAGGAAGTCAGTTCTGCGGCGGCCATCGATCTCTTTCTCGAGCGCATCCTGGCCGCACCCCGGAAGCCATGACTCGGCGCGTTCTCTTAGCGGGAGCCGCGCTCGCAGCCGCCAAGCGAAGCCTGGATATTCTCGATCTGCCCGCTCCCAAAGCTGATGTGCGCCTCCACTATGGCAGCGATCCGCTCCAGTTCGGCGATCTTCGCGTGCCGACAGGTAATGGTCCTCATCCAGTGGTGATCTTCATTCACGGGGGGTTCTGGAAAGCGGCTTACAATTTAGAGCATGCCGGACACCTGTGCGCGGCGCTGACCAAAGCGAGCGCGGCGACGTGGAGTTTGGAGTATCGGCGAATTGGCAACCCTGGTGGAGGGTGGCCGGGCACGTTCGAGGATGTCAAAATGGGCGCAGCCCACATCGGCGCGCTGGCGTCTCAGTACAAGCTGGACCTGGCCCGCGTGGTAGTCGCGGGACATTCGGCGGGCGGCCACCTCGCACTCTGGCTGGGAGCGCAGAAGACAAGTGAGCTGCGCGGCATCGTATCGCTCGCGGGAGTGTCGGACTTGAAACGCGCTTGGGAGTTGCGGCTCAGCGACGGGATTGTCGGCAAGCTGCTGGGCGGCTCGCCTCAAGACGTGCCGGATCGATATGCGGCAGCCGACCCCATGGAACTGCTTCCGATCCCCGTGAAACAGCGGTTGGTGCATGGAACGGGGGACGATGTGGTGCCGTTCGAACTCAGCGAGCGATTCGCCAAAGCCTCGCACAACGCGCAGCTGATTCCGCTGGAAGGAGCGGGACATTTCGAATTGATCGATCCGCGCGCGGCGGAGTGGAAGAACGTGGAGAAGGCGATTCTGGACTGGAGTTAGGCGCAATGGATTTGGGGTTGAAGGACCGGGTGGCTATCGTGGCGGCGGCGAGCAAGGGGCTGGGCAAGGCGGTCGCTCTCGGATTGGCGCGAGAGGGGGCGAAGATCGCATTGTGCGCGCGGGGCGAGGCCGAGTTGCAAGCAACGGCGGCCGAGATTCCGAGCGAATGTCTGGCTCTCGCAGTGGACGTCACCGTCGAATCGCAGGTCAGCCAATTTGTCCGCGCAGCCTTCGACCGTTTTGGCCGAATCGATATCTGCGTGGCCAACGCAGGCGGACCGCCAGCGCGGCAGTTCGAGACTGCGTCGGTGAGCGATTGGCGAGCGGCGATCGATTTGAATTTCATGAGCACGCTCTATTTCGCTCGCGAAACCCTGCCGCTGATGAAGCGAGCTGGATGGGGCCGTTTTCTGACCATCACTTCGGTCGCGGTGAAGCAGCCTATAGATGGTCTGATCTTATCCAACTCGGTGCGGTCGGCTGTGACCGGGCTTGTGAAGACACTGTCGAATGAGTATGCTCCCTTCAACGTGCTGGTCAACAATGTTTGTCCCGGTTATACGGCCACGGAAAGACTGAAAGCGTTGGGAGCAAAACCAGAGCACCTCATTCCGCTTGGTCGGGTAGCACGGCCTGAAGAGTTCGCCGATGTCGTCGTGTTCCTCGCCTCCGAGCGGGCGAGTTACATTACGGGTTCATCGATCCTTGTAGATGGCGGAATGGTAAGAAGTTCTTGAATGACCTTTGTAAGTTGTTGATTTTGTGATTGGCAAGAAACTTGCAAAGCGAGAAGTGTGATGACAAACTTCTTACTTGGCTTTGGAATTGGTTTGACAGTAGGCGTGCTGTTTGCGCCGAAATCTGGAGGTGAAACGCGCGAATACCTGGGTGCTCGAGCATCTGAAGGTAGTGACTACCTGGCCAATCAGGCTCAGCAATTGAAGGAGTCCGCCTCGGGATTGGTCGACAAAGGGCGCAACATTCTTGCCGATCAAAAAGACAAGCTCACCAATGCGGCACAAGGCGCAGCGCAAGGTGCCGAGAAGGCTTATCAGAGTTAATACGAGTTAGGGCGGGCGTTTAAATCACGCCCGCCGAATACTCAGAGCAAGTCCTGCCGACCATTCGATTCCAGCATTTTCACCAAGTCGCCTACCTCCTGCGCTCGGGAGCGATTGGCGATCAGCAGAGCGTCTGGAGTGTCCACGATCACAAGGTCCTGCACTCCGAGCAGCGCGACTAGTTTTCCCCTCGCCTCAATATAGTTCCCGGTGGCACCGCGCACCAGCAGCTCCGTGCGAGTGACATTCCCATTGCCATCTTTCGGAAGCAACTCATAAACCGCGTTCCAACTGCCCACGTCGTTCCAGCCGATATCGTCTGCCGCTAGTCCCACTACTGCGCCCGCAGCTTTCTCAATCACTCCGAAATCGATGGAGACATTTTCACAAAGCGGAAATACTTTCTTCAGCGCAGTTTGAAAACGGGAATTTCCGAAGGGCGGAAGCGATTCGAGGAGTGTTGCAGTTTTTGGCAAGTGCTGCCTCAAAGCGTCTAGCAGAGTCGACGTCTTCCAGAAGAACATTCCGGCGTTCCAATAGAAATCGCGGGCCTTGACGAATTTCGTGGCCGTCTTGAGGTCGGGCTTCTCGCAAAATCTTCGCACCGGGTAGGGCGAGAGAGACCCGGGCTCCACTCCTTTGGGAAACTCAATGTACCCGTAGCCCGTCTCGGCCCAGCGCGGTTCGATGCCAAGCACCGCAATGCGCCCCTGCTCCGCCGCTTTGAATGCCGGACGAATCAGCCGCAGATATCGCGCCGGTTTGGAAATCATGTGGTCGGCCGGAAATACTCCGAATACGGCTTCCGGGTCAACGGAGCGGAGTATGTGAGCCATGAGTCCGATCGCGGGCGCCGTGTTGCGCTGTGCCGGTTCGGCTAGTATCTGCTCCTTAGGGACTTCCGGCAACTGCCTGACGATCTCGGCCTGAAGGTCGTGATTGGTGAGAATCCAAATGCGCTCGGACGGCAGTACAGGTTTCAGGCGATCTACCGTCTGCTGGATCAGAGTCCGGTCACCCATGAAACTGAGGACTTGCTTGGCGTGTTTCCGGCGGCTTCTGGGCCAGAAGCGCGTACCTCGACCGCCGGCAAGAATCAAGCCGTAATGATTCGATTTGGGCATTTCGGTTCTAGTTGATCGGGTAACCGTGGACCAATCGTAGGGTACGGTCCCAACGGGTTTTTGTGAAGAAATGCTGGGCCAGATCGAGCATGTGGTGGATGCTGTAGTCTTTCAGATCCTCGGTTGGGGCGTCGTACGACCAGAAGATGATGGTTGGCTTGCCCATGATGTTTTCCCGCGGAACGAGTCCCCAATACCGGCTGTCCAGCGAGTTGTCGCGATTGTCGCCCATGGCGAAGTAGCTTCCGGCGGGAACTACAAGCTCGCCCTTGTCCACATGTTCGCGCAGCATGGTGAACACTCGATCCACCATCTGCGGGTTGGCTGCGTACTCTGGAGAGCCCTCGGGAAAATTGTCCCGGTAAGGACTGCTATCGCCGACGGAGTGAATAATGTAAGGCTCGGTCAGCGGCCTGCCGTTCAAGTACACGACTTGATTCACAAGCTTGAGGCGATCTCCGGGAATGCCGATTACCCGCTTTACATAATCTTCCTGGAGCAGAACCGGGTGGCGGAAGACGATGATGTCGCCCCTTTTGACCTCAGTGTAGGGCAGCAGATGACTGCTCAATTTGCCTGGAGGCGCATAGGCGAGCTTGTCGACGATGAGATGATCGCCGGTCATCAGAGTGTTGTGCATCGAGGACGTGGGAATTACGAAGGGCTGGGCGATGGTGGACGTTCCAAAGAGAAGAATGATGAACGTGACCACCCATTCCGCGATGCCGTTCCTGGGTTCTGGCTTGATTTCCGCGCTGGACGAGGGCGGTCTAGTCGTTGCTGTGGTAGCCATGGATGAGCATCAGAGTGCGGCTCCAGCGCGTCTTCACGAAGAAATGCTGTGCGAGATCGACGAAGTGCCGCGACATCGCATTTACAGACGAGCTGGCGAGGTTTTCGGTGCTGGCGTTGTACGACCAATAAATGATGAGCGGCTTGCCGATGATGTTTTCACGCGGGACGAAGCCCCAGTAGCGGCTGTCGAGCGAGTTGTCGCGGTTGTCGCCCATCGCGAAATAACAGTTGGGCGGGATGACCACTTCGCCGTTGGTCACATGATTCTGCAGCATGTCTTTGGCGGGCTCATACAGCATCGCATTGGGTTCAGTGCCGGGAAAGTTGTCGCGGTAGGTGTCCGGATAGGGATTCTTGTGGTACACGTACGGCTCATTCAGCTTTATCCCATTGCGATAGATCTGCTGGTTGATGATCTTGAGCCGATCGCCGGGAATGCCGATCGCTCGCTTGACGAACGTTTGGCTGATGTCGATCGGATAGCGGAAGACGATGATATCGCCGTGCTTGACGGCTTCGTAGGGCAGAATGAATCTGCTGATCGGACCTGACGGTGCGTAGGCCAGCTTATCGACCAGGAGGTGATCGCCGATGAGCAGCGTGTCTTCCATGGAGCCGGTGGGAATGACGAAAGCTTGAACGAGCGTAGTGGTGCCGAAGAGCAGCAGGAGGATAGTGATGGTCCACTCGGCGATGGTGCCGCGCGGCTCGTCGTGCTTGGGGGACTCCTCGACTGCGGAGGGCTTGTCTGCGACGGCTGTGGGAACTCGATCCACGGGCTGGTTCATGGTCAATTTCAGTCTATCAGCATGGGCGTTCACGTGAGAACGCCTCCAGGGTTCCTCAAATTGCATCCAGTATCTTAAAGCGCACCACTGTGACCGGATTCGGTGTCTGCAGGTCCTGCCGCTTGGGCGGTCAGGGAGCCGAGCGGCAGTAAGGGTAGTTTAGCGCCTATCCGTCAGTGCGTTGCGTTTACGCCTAGTCTATTTAGACTATATCTGTAATCTACCTCTCGGTGATATCATCCCGTTCGGAGGATACATCTCATTGCAGCATCGCCAATTTCTTTCAGCCGTATCGGCCGGCTTCATTCTAACCCTGAACGCTGTGGCCCCAGGTAGCCCCCGTGGGTCCAACCTTTACAAAGGGTTTCTTTCAAGGCTTGGGGGCGACCCCGCAGTTGACCATAGCGGCGGACGGAACTACTACCGCCACCCTGAGGTTCACGATTACCAACACAAACGTAGGGACGCCGTTGACCAATATTGCGTTCACGGACACACTACCCGCTGGCTTGCTAGTAGCCACGCCGAATGGTGTTCTAGGCACTTGCGGCGGCGCGGTAACTGCCTCGGCAGTCGCCGGGTCCAATTTGATCACCCTGACGGGCGGATCTCTCGCCGCGGCACCGGGTCCATTTAATTTCTGCTCGTTCGTAGTGAACGTGGTTGCTCCGACTACGACTGCTCCCGGGCTTCTGACTAACTTGACGGGTACGCTGACCGCCACCGCGGGAAATACGCCTGTAACGACCGCGGGTGCAACCGCCGCGATCACCGTAACAGCCCTGCCCGCACCGATGCTGACGAAGTCCTTTTCCACCGGAGTTGGTGGGTTTATTCCGGTTGGCGGCACATCCGTTTTGACCTTGACCCTCACCAACCCGAACGCGGCGGCACTCACCGGCTTAGCTTTCACGGATACTCTGCCGGTCGGCGTGACCCTGGCCGTACCCAACCTGCTGGCGACCACCTGCGGCGGCGTTGTAAACGCGACCGCTCCGAACCTGATTACGTTAACCGGTACCACTTTGGCCGGGAATGCCTCCTGCAGCATCACCGTGAACGTTACCGGCAATACGGCGGGCGTGCTGACGAACACTACTAGCACGGTAACCTCGACGAACGGATTAACCGGAGGTGTCGCCACCGCGCCGATCACGATCATCCCAACCGACGCCTTCCAGGTGCGTTACGCCGCCAATCTGGCCTTGGGCGATAGCGTAGTCAATATCACCAATGCCGGTTCGGGCTCCACCATCGCTCTCCCGACCCAGAATGGGAACCTCTGCGTTAACGCCTATGTGTTTTCGCCGGATGAGCAGTTAGTATCTTGCTGCACTTGCCTGGTGACTCCGAACGGACTGGCTTCGCTTTCGGCTAACAATGACTTGGTCAACAACACTCTAACGCCCGGGCGTCCGACGTCGGTCGTGATCAAGCTGCTGGCATCCTCGCAAGCGACTTGCAACGCCTCCACGGTGACTCCAGCCTCGATCGCCGCCGCAGGCGGTCTAGTAGCCTTTGGCACCACGATACACCCAACTCCAGTGACTGTTGGCACTCCCGCAGGAACCCTGGGCGTGACAGAGACTCCCTTCACTCGTTCGACGCTGAGCCCGGCCGAATTGACCCGCATCACCACTCTGTGCGGATTTATCCAGATCACCGGTAGCGGATTCGGCGTTTGCCGAGCCTGCCGCTTGGGCGGTCTGGGCGCCGAGCGGCAGTAAGGAAGTTTGGAAGAGGATCCAACGCGCGGATGTGCGAGCTAGCGCCTGTCCAGCCGCGCGTTGCATTTTACGCCTAGTCTATTTACGTCATCAATCATCTAAAAGCGTAGTTTTTTGAGCGTTGTGCCGGAGGCAACAGGATTTGCGGCAAGAAAAGGGTCCCTACCGCGTCAACGGTGGAGGCCCCGATGTCGTCACCCTCATGGAAGGTGAGACCGAACTGACAGGTCTAAACTGACACGAAAAGGGTGCCGTTGTCCAGCGTGATTCGGCCCGCCTGCTTGACGCATGGCGGCGCACGAAACGGCACTGGTGCAGCGGACTTGTCTTCGCGCAGATTGCCTGGCGACCTTCTTTCTCTGCTCGCACTGCGACCGTGGACATCGCTATTGCAGCGCGGGATGCAGCGAACGCGCCAGACGCGAGCAACGGCGGCGGGCCAATCAACGTCATCAACGCAGCCCGG
>JBBRRB010000082.1:0-21007 GCA_038225555.1 Bryobacterales bacterium | reverse complement strand
TTCCTGCGCTGCGAAGACCGCTTGCTGAAGCTGATTTCCCTTGTCCAGTTTCTCGACCATTGTCGGACGATAGCGGTTTCCAGTGTACCAGGATCTTGTGTCCCAGAGGTGTGAGTGTAGTCGTTTCGAGCATCAATGGACTCCTCTACTAAATTATCGACCAGTTCGGCGTCGGTCGTGTCTAAGAATAAACTAAGTTGGCGGGTAGCGGTGAATTGGCTGCCCGTTCGTGACTTTGTGGCCATCGCGTTCGCACTCAGGAGTTGACCGCCAAGAAAAACGGGAGGCGAAAAAGCTTTGCCCAACCTCGGAGAGCAGTGGCTTGATACCTGGGAATAGTGGTGCCGTCAACCCAAAAGGTGTTGCTGATTCCGACTATGACGGTCGGATGCTGCAACATCGACGCCAGAATCGGGAAGGTGAGCAGTTGTTCATAACAGATCAGCACCGCGGCGCGCTGGTGGTCGATTGTGAGAACGCCGGGACCGCCGAGACGGAGGGGCACGCTGACTCTGCTGAAGGGTTGCCACATTCCAACCGGCACGGGCACCCGTTGGTAAAACGTAGCTGATTCCGCGCCAACAATGAGCAGCGCGTTGTCAATTGGTTCTGCGCTCGGTTTAATCGGAGCACGAGGCGACCGCGTATCAATGTTATTCAGGGCATTGATCGCGGCACCGAAGTCGTATGACCTCAGATCGCTCAGTTTTTCCCGGTCGTCCTTTTCGATTCCGGTCCTGGCTGGCACCCCGGCGCCGATGGCGAGTATTTGGCCGCGAGAGTGGCAACGGTCGAGCGATTGGCGCCAGAACACTTCCGTTGCCTCGGACCATCGGGGAACAACGGACTCCGGAAAGATGACGACTCGCGCCGAAGTCTTAGCTGCTTCTTGCTGGATAAACTGCGCCGCGACGTAGTCGTGAAAAGGCTGCGAGACATCTCCGAAATGAGTATTCACGGCGATCCATCCGGGAGTAGGCGCGGGATCGCGTGAAGGGAAGATGCGACCGCCGATGGCCAGTCCGATGCAGAACCCGATAGTGAAGCGCTGAATAACAAGACGCCGGTGTAAGCGCAAAGCTCGCGTTGAAAGAAGAATCGCTGGCAGGAGCGCAACCGCCGCAAGGCCGACCCAACGCGCACCCGGATAAAGGTAGCCCGCGGCGGTGAGCGGCGAAGCCAGGCCGATAATCCCGAGCGGAGGGATGACTGTTGCCACGAGCGCGAGCGGCACACGCCACAAGCAATTCACCCCACAATCGGATGTCCAGGCAATCGTCCATGGCGCCGAGAGTAGGATTGCGCCGAAGACCCAAATCGCAATCGGGATGAGAATAGTCGCGGAGTGCCACATGTAGCGTTCCAGGCCGGGCACCATCGGCCAAAGGCTGGCAACGTAGTAGGCAAATGTGCTTCGGAACGCAGCACTGCGTGTTCCCGGCGTTAGGCATACGAGTGGCATTCCCGCCGCCGCGACGATGCCCAGGGGATGGCCGGTCGACACTCCCAAACCCATCGCGATCGCGGAACACAACGAGAGCCGATCTCTAAAGTTGGTGTTCATAGTGTTAGGAATGGCTTCAGCCTAGATCGGATGGCTGCGGTCGAAAGCGGACCAAAGTAACGGCTGTCAAAGCTGCGCGGATGATAAGAAGAGGCAACCCAGACCGTCTCGGGAGCCAGGACATAGCGCCCGAAGGGCCACGCTTCGAGAGGCCGGCCTTTGGTGTCCTTCGATAATGGGGCAGTGTTGGGCAAAAACACTCCGTTCACGGAGACTCCGCGCGCGGACAGCTCGACCACATCGCCGGACGTGGCGACAACCGGCTTTAACAGAGGAGCCGCGCCATCGTGGCAGGTGCCCGGATCGCGATAGCCGCGGACAATGGCAAGCGTTGCGAATGGCTCGGCCGGACAGAACTCAACCAAATTCGCGCGCGTGTCGGCGGTTGCTTTGTACAAACCGATGGGCAGTGACGGCGACGTGTTGATGCGCAATCCGAGGAAACCGCAGAGTTGGAACATTCCGACGAAGACTCCGGCCGCAACCAGGGCAAGGCGGCGGATCACCAAGAAGCGAGTCTTCCTGAGCCTATCCAACAGGCCAACCGTCATGATCGACTGCTCCTTTCTGAAGATCTGGGATCGCAGGCTCTTCGGGGATTGCAGCAGCGGTGCCCTTGGCCGCGCTCCCTCGCGGCGCGGCTACAAGGTGACAGCTGCGCACGACAACTTCGTGGACAATCCGCAGGACTCCGTCAGCTTTCGGAGTGAATTGGCGCTGTTCAATCGTGCCCTCAACAAAAATGTTGTCGCCTTTGTCGAAGGTCATGGCGACACGGGACAGGTCACCGTAAAACGACAGGTTGTGCCAGTTAGTGTGCTGCTGTGGTTTGCCATCAGTGTCCTGGTATCGGTAGCTCTCGCCGAGACGGGCATTGGCGACGGGCGTACCGGAAGGAAGGTACCTGGCGGCGGGCTTAGCCGCCAAATAGCCGATTACTTCCAGGCGGTTTCTCTGCATGATGATTATTCACGCTCCTTTTCAAATTGAAGTTCTTCCACGAGGCTGTGCTCTACGCCAGAGAGCGGTTCATCGCTTAATGAAAACTCGGGGGGTGATACAAACTCGGGTTTGCTGATAACGTGCCTCGTCCGATTCAGCGGGAGTTGTGGAACGGGCTGGCCGTCGTCCATGGTAATGAACTCGCTCGGCGGAGGCAGTTCGGCGCGGGAATTCAACACCGGGTCCAAGAAGTACAGCATCTGCGTGCCGAGAATGGGATGGTGGCCGCTAACGAAAATGAGCATTTGCCCAGGCGCGACAATCCGCTCTTGTGCGCCGTCGCCCCGCTTTTGCGGAGGCTTCAAACGAAGCACTTCGTCAGGTGTCATCAGAGGCCGCTCGATGTGGTCCACGCTAGCGTTGATGTGCGCCATGACCGGAGATAGCCGCGAGCCGCTGAAGTTGTAGCTGGCCTTCTGTACCGTAGTCGTGCCGGTCATTTTGCTCAGCAATTCGGCGGTTTCGAATTGGTTGGGGGCGAACGCGATCCTCACATGGCAGTTGGAAACGATGCTTTCGTTGTTCCCATACGCATCGACGATTTGCCGGATGTCCTGCGTGATCAGGTATGCTTTCAATCCATACCCGGCCATATAGGACAGCGCGTCGGCGAATACCTCCATACGATTCAGCGACGGGAATTCGTCGATCAACAACAGTAGGCGGTACTTGTTGCGCTTCTGTTCCGCGCCTTGAAACACCATCTTTTCCGTGAGCCGGTTCACCGTCATGGTGAACATCAAACGGATTAGAGGGCGGAGGCGGATCTTGTCCGAAGGAGGAACCACCAGATACAGCGACATCGGACGCTCGTGGTTCACCAGATCGTCGATCGAGAAATCGCTTGCCGAAGTATTCTTCGCAACCAGGGGATCGCTGTACAGCGTGAGCGCCGTCTTCGCGGTGGACAGCACGCCGCCGAAGTCACGGTCCTCCTTGTCGAGCATCTCCTGTACCTTCTCGCGAACCACAGGATGAGTTAACGTCTTCGCGCCGGTCGGCATTCGCCAGTCGTGCGCATATCCAGGGTCGTGCTCGAAGTTCAACAGCTCGTCGAGGGTGTCGCGGAAGCTGGAGCCAGGCCGAGTGAACGCATGAGCCAGATCGGCGAGACAAGCCACACGGGCTTCGAGCGCCGCCTCATAGCAGACATGCAGAATCATTCCGGTGGTAATCGAAGACGCGGCATCCTGCCAGTAGCGTTCCTGCGGGCTATCCTCGCCCGTGCGGACGATCATGTTGGCGATGTTTTGGGCATCGCTCACATCGCGTGGCGTGAACAGGGGCACCTCGCTCAGAGGGTTGAACCGCGAACTGGCCTGCTCTTCAACCGGCGAAAACTTGAAGCAGAGGTGACCCTGCTGGCTGCGGAAGCCAGCCGTCTTGGCCCAGTTCTCACCCTTGATGTCATAGACCATTGCGCTCTCTTCCCAAGCCAACAGTGATGGGATCACTAAGCCAACGCCTTTGCCGCTCCGGGTGGGCGCGAACGCGAGAATGTGTTCGGGGCCGTTGTGCCGGAGATAATTCAATCGGCGCTCGCCCTCGGCACGCCAACCGCCGACGTAAACGCCATGCTTCGTGGTGAGCAGTCCGGTATCACGGATGTTGCCTTCGTCGGCCCATCGGGCGGAGCCGTGGAGATCCTCCGCATTCTCCGTCAGCTGGCGGGCGCGACGGCTGGCGAGGACGAAGAAGATGCCGACGCATAACAAACTGCCTGCGAAAACGATCATTTCGCCCTCGAAGAAGGGCTGGCGAATTCGCTCATCGCGGGAAGTGCAGTAACGCCAGCCCCAGATGATCCAGGAGAAGGGCTGATAAATGCCGTCGGATTTTGCCCGCAAGAGTGGCGCGCCAAGTGCCGGTTGATATTGGAACTTGGCGGCGATGTACTGCGTGGCGACGAAATTCACGACGACGAGCAGAAGGCATCCGAGTGCCGTCGCGCGCCAGTTATAGCCGCCGAGATATCCAGGCTTGCGAGGAGTACGGTAAAGTTCGGGTTGTCTCTTCGCCATCGTCGTAGCTCCTCATCGGTCGCGATCCTGCCCCTTGGCGCGCTCTCGGAATTCGCGGACCGAGCCCTTGGAATTGGAGTAGTTAATGCGCACGGTCTCGCCGACTTCCGGCTGCCCGTCGAGCAGGCCCTTGGGATGAGCAATGCCGGTGCGGGCCGATTGGCGCTGGATGACGTGATGTTCCGTCTGGCCAATGATGGGACCACGATAACTGCCACTCTCGATCTGCGCCGGGACTGTCTTCGCAGAGTTCCCTAGCACCTTCGCGGTGATGGTTTTGGCGTCTGCGAGCGAATCGACGCTCGGCGCATCAAAGGTGCTGCGGCGGTCCGTCGCAGTCTGTTTGGCGTACACGTTGACTGTGCCGCTACCTGGTTCGTAGCGAGCGGCATACTGAGTGGATTCTCGCGCGGGCGCAGAACGTTCGTTCGCCTTGGCAGCTGATTCCAGAATCGCGGGATCGACGCGGTTCAAGGCGGCATCAGGTTCCTGCTCGTCCAGCCGTTCGCGATCACGGCGCACTTCTTCTGCCTTTTGCTCCATCACAGCGGCGGGCGAGCTGCCGGAGGCTGGGGAGTCGATAACGGGTCCGCCGGCAAGTTCCTCATCTCCGATGGATCTGTCGTGCTCCAGCGTGAGAAGGAAATCGGTCGCGGCGGAAGCGTCGTGGGCCGCGCGGAAAATCTCATTCTTATCGCGTTTGAGGGCTGCGACCCAGGAGCCGACGTAAGCAGCGTGCTGTTCTGGGTTGTGCGGGATGCCCCGCTGCGCAGCGAGAAAGACACTGGCGAGCTCGGCGCGAAGCTCCTCCCTCGCATAGTTGTTGTCGCCAAAACGATACGATTCGGTCAGCGTGGACCGGTCGAGGCGTGACGGATGACCCGTCCAATGGGCCAGCTCATGAAGAGCGGTGCCGTAGTATCCGCCTGCGTCCTTGAAGGCGTCCCTCGGTGGCAAATGGATGCTGTCTTGGGATCGACTGGAGAACGCCTGGTCCGCTTGGTCATGCGCTATGTTGGCCCCGGAGTTCTTTAGGATCTGCTCCCCCGCCTGGATAGCTTCGAACGCTGTCGATAGTTTGGGAGTGTGCGGTGGGATGCGGTCGATCTGCTGGGCGTTGAAGACCGTGTAGACGCAGTGGATGAACCGCGATTTCTCCGTATCCGTGTTCCCCTGTTCGGTGCCGGCCGGCGTTTTGTCGGAAGCGGATTTGACCTCCCAATATTCGATCTGGGTGCCTTTCTCGCCCCGGCGAACTTGCCATCCGTTATCGGAGGCCTGCTTGTAGGTCATCCACTTGGGTCTTCGTAGCCGCGCTGGAGACCGGTGGCCATCAAATGAATCGCGTTCCCGCCCCTATATGCCCTCTCGCTGGTGGGATTAAACGGGATGCTGAACGAACCCTCTCCGGGCTCCCAAGGCTTTTGCCACGGCGCGACACCGCGCTCCAGCATACGCACGATGTTGTCGGTCACCTCCTGGCGGAAGTCCCGAAGGGCCGGTTTGTCCGCGCGCTGATGTTCGGCGAACGGAAGAGTGGTAGCCGCCATGCTCGTTACTCCTCCCCTTCCAATTCGGCGGCAGAGAAGCCCGGCTCGGGCTCCTCGTTTTCAAAACCTGATCCGGCCAACGGTTCGCCGCCGATTGCCTCAATCACCACCGCTGTCAGGTCGTATTGAAAATTGTGTGAATTCTGCATTTTGCCTCCTCGCCCGCACGCGAATGCGAGTACCGTCACCCATTAAGGGAACGGCAGAGGCCATCCGGGACGCGGAAATTTACATCCCGAATCGAGCATTTCGATGGTTACAGAGTTTGATAAGCCTCTTGTAACTTAGCTACGAGCGCACGTTTGACGGAGACGGTCCGGGATTATCTTCGGATCAAGGAAGCGGGCGCGTCTGATCGGCTTGTCTGACGGAACGCTCCGGAACTGGGTCGACAATTACAGAGACACCATGACGAACTTGTTGAGGATCTTCATCGCGGCGCAAGTGTCAGAAGCACCTTTCCCGATGGCCTGGTGACGGTGATTGACGTGAAATTACGTGAAATGTATGGCTGTGCACTCGAACCGACCTCTGGAAAGCCGAGCTTCGTACTAATTTACTGGGATCGTGAGCCCACCCTCGAAGGCGAGCGAACCGGGCGACCATGGAGTTTCGACGGAGACGGTAGGCTATTTCGGCTGGTCTCCGAAGCACACCAGGTCAACTTGGCCCGATCTTTTTGACCTTTTACCTCTCCATCCAATGTTCGATCCGTTGCCGATCAGATTACCAACGTTACCGAATGCTACCGCGCCAACCGCGGCGTTCCTCCTTGCCGACGATCCCGGCACCGGTAAGACAATCATGGCCGGTCTGCTCATCAAAGAATGGTTGATCCGTGGCCGACTTGCATCGTTACATGTTGGTCTGCCCCGAAATCTCGCGCAGCAGTGACCCCACACGACGGCAGCCGGAAGATTTTCATCTCTTATGGCACTGCTCGACGGCGACCGATTCGAAAGCCGCTCCCGCGACGCGTGCAGACCTGACTTGATGCGACGGTTAGGAACTGTCTATCAATAACATTTTCATAAGGGAAGATGTTTTGACGTATCCTTGTCTCAGTGGAAGAATTGGCTCGGATCACGGCGCGTTTTAAGCCGTCGAATCCGTTCTTAGATTTCTCCCTCATGTAGTTCGCCGGCGGACCCAGAGGCTACTACGTTTGCCGGACAGGCTGGCAGAGTCGAGAGGTACGCCGCGAATTGCGCGGGTGTCGGCGCTTGCATGAGAGTAGCCGGACGCAACGGCCGGTGAAGCGACTTCTGCAGACTATGAGTTAAGGCCATCGCCGTGAGAGAGCTTCCTCCCAGCGCGAAGAAGTCGTCGTTCACGCCAACCCGATCCAAATTCAGCGCTTCGGCCCAAGCTCGCACCAGCAATTCTTCCAGAGGCTTGAGCGGAACCGCCGAGCTCTGTTCCGGCTCCGCTGGAAGCGAGCTTGGCAATTGAGCCAGCGCGCGGCGGTCGACCTTACCGGAAGGAGACAAAGGCATCGTGTCCAGAACCGTAAAGGCGGACGGCATCATGTAATGAGGAAGTTTATCTTCGAGGAACTCGCGTATGCGCGGAATTAATTGCCGATTCAATTTCGCGCGATAAGGATGATTCGCGAAGTCCTGCCACGATCGGTGGTTCGCCTGCTTGTCGCGGACATAAAAACGCGCATCGTGATGAGGGAGATCGTTGCGCTCGAAGAAGGCATCGAATGCGCCGCTCGAATCGGTGTTCAACCAGCTCAGGGCGACGCGGTAGCCAAGCTCCTTCAGGGCCGTCAAGTCCTCGGGGTCGATCGCTTTTTTCGGCTGTTGCGTCAGATGTTCTCGAAGTTGGTCGATAGTCTCCGCGTCGCCCGCCTCGCGTAACCAGGCCAGCGTGGTAATGTCCTGTTCGAGACGCGCGTTCGGGATGTTGCGAATGGCCAGTGTCTCCGGCCGGGATTCCAAGCGGTGCCGCATCTCCGTGAGATTGAGTCTCGGGCGCTGCCAGTCGATCCACTCGGGGTCTGCGAGGGCTTCAACTTCCTTCCCGACACGCAGGATGACGTCGTAGCGGAAGCGGTTCAATTGATTATTGAAGCGGCCGCGTCTCGGCAGTGCTTCCACGTGAGTGATCGCGGGTTGCTCTTGAGCCAACGCGGTGAACAGGCCGGGAGCGAGTGCAAGATCCCTCTCCTGATCGATCTGTTGGCGGATTCGCTGTTTCAGAGTCGCAGCCGAACTGGAGTCAGACGCCCGATGCAGCTCGACCGAGGCGTGAAAGGTCTCGAGTAGATTGAAGTTGATGACATCCCCGATGAAAATCGCGCCGCCCGGTTTTAGCAGCCTGGTTGCATCAGTCAATAATCGGACCAGATAGTCGACATCGGGAAAATGCTGAACGACCGAGTTAATGACGATCAGGTCGAAGCTCTCGTCGCTGAAATCAGATAGTTCGTCGGCCGAGCGTTCCAGCAGCGTGACTCGATCCAAGCTTGCCCTGCTGCGCTGCATCTCGCGGATATGATCGAGCGCGGCGGGCGCAATATCGAGTCCTACATAGCGATTGCAATGCGGAGCGACCCTGGCGAGAATCATCCCAGTGCCGCAACCCAGTTCGAGAACATCCCGCGGCTCGAAGGCCAGAATTCGCTCAACGGTTCGGTCCAGCCACTCGTGCATCTCTTCGGATGGGATGGGCCTGCCCGTGTAACTGCTCTGCCAACCGGTCGTATTGAAATCCAATTCGTCGGAGTTGGTCCCTTGACGGTAGATGTCTTCGTAAACGTTCCGCCATAGCGAGACGTGCTCATCGCTATCTTGGGTCCGGGCGATTTTCTCGACTTCGGATGCGTTGGCCGCGAGGTAGGCGGATAAATGCAGTTCGCCGCGCGCGTCCGGAAGCGCCAGGACAATGGCGCGCTCCACCGCCGGGTGGGTTTCCAAAGCCGTTTCTATTTCGCCCAGCTCGATCCGGAAGCCGCGCACCTTTACCTGGTAGTCCTTGCGCCCCTGGAATTCGATATTGCCGTCCGGAAGATACGCGGCGAGATCGCCGGTACGATAAATGCGGCCCGGGCCGAAGGGATTGGGAAGGAACTTCGCTTCGGTCAACTCCGGCCGGTTCAAATAGCCACGGGCGAGTCCTTCTCCTCCCAGACACAGTTCTCCGGTGATTCCGATCCCGCACCGCTGTAGGTGCTCGTCGACAATATACGCCTGCGTGTTAAGAATAGGCCGCCCAATGCTAGGATTCTTTGTTGCGTCTTTCTCGCACAGGACATAGGTCGAATAAGTCGTATCTTCCGATGGCCCGTAAAGGTTGAACACCTTCTGAACGCCTACTGCGTAGATGTCCTGGACCAGCTTGTTGGGCAGCGGCTCGCCCGCCAGATTTACGACTTGCACGCCGGCGGGCACCCCGCCGACATGAATCAGCGCAGTCATGGCGGACGGCACGGTGTTGATGAGAGTGACTTCATTCCGGGCGGGGAATGCCGGCAAAGCCAGAGCGTTCTCCGCAAGAATCACTGTGCCGCCGCGGGTCAAAGGCACGAAGATTTCAAATACCGATAAATCGAAGCAGATCGATGTAGCAGCCAAAGTACCTTGCAACTCTTCAAGCGAAAAGACCGAATACGCCCAAATCAGAAATACGACCACGCTCCGGTGTTCAATGGCGACGCCCTTCGGGCGGCCCGTGGAGCCGGAGGTGTATAGGATATAAGCGAGATTGTTCCGTCGGACCGGAACGCCGGGATTCGTATCCGACTCCCGTGCGATCGCGCTCCAGTCGCTATCGAGGCAGATCAGCTTTGCCGGAGTGACGGGCAAGCTGTCCACAAGATCCTGCTGCGTGAGAACGATGGGCATGGCCGCGTCCTCAATCATGAAAGCCTGCCGGACCCGCGGATACTTGGGATCGAGCGCAACATAAGCCGCGCCCGCTTTTAGAATCCCGAGCATGCCGACGAGCATTGCCGCCGATCGGTTGGCGCAGATGCCTACGAGTGTTTCAGGTCCGGCGCCAAGCCCTATCAAATGGTGAGCCACTCGATTCGATCGGCTATTCAATTCGGCATAAGTCAAGCGCTGGTCGTCCGCGATCAGCGCGATTGCTTGAGGGGTGCGCGCGACCTGCTCTTCGACTAAGTGATGGATGCACTCCCGGCGGAAAGGTTTTCCGAGAACCTGAAAAATCCAAACCTGCAAATTGATGCCAGGAAACTCTTTGAAACGGCCATCGAATGGCTCCGTGGTTTCGACAAGCCGCCAACCTCCCGAGTCCGTCAAGTCAGCCATCGTCTGTTTGAAATCAGTGGCTACATAGAACTCGGGACGAAGCGTGAAGATAACGTACCCGCCGGGCTTGACGATCCGGGTGAGCTCGATCAAAGACCTACTAGGAGCGTGAGCCCGCGCAAAAACGCCGACCGCCAAAACCGCTTCGAAGACACCCGTTTCGAAATCGAGCGGTTCGCCAAGCCGCTGTCGATGAAGGGCGGTATAACAGTTCTTCTTACCGGCCTCTCGTAACATACCTTCCGAGAGATCCAGGCCTTCTATGTTGCGGTAACCGCGCGAGGCCAGGAGTTGACCGGCCAATCCTGTGCCGCAACCCGCGTCCAGAATGCGCGCGACCGGCGCAACATATCGAGCCAGAGCTTGGACCGCCTCCGCCGGACCCCCATGATCCCCCATGTCGGATTCGTAGGAAGCCGCCCACTCGTCATAACGGGCAGCTAGCTCCGCTTCGTTGCGAGCCTCGAATACCTCGTTCGCGCTCATTCTACGATCCCATCGAATTCATAGTCGAACAATTCGATGTCCTTTCGAAAGTGTTCGGCCACCAAGTTCCGGGTGCGGTCATTATAGTAAGTCCTATAATCGCGATGTTCGCTCCGGTTCAGATGAGGAAGGGGCGCATCGATCCCCAGCACGCCGCAAACGTGCGCGTAATCCTCGGCGAGGGTCTCATAATGTCCGACAAAATCCACCAGTAATATGCCTCGAGCGTCCGTCACCATTTCGCTCTGCAGCTTCGTAATTCCCTTGGGGTAAGGATCGGGCGTTGTTAGCACCCAGTCCACGAAAGCGTCGAAGCTCCCCAGGGCCCTCACTTGGGCATGTTTCGCGGCTTCGGGTTCGCGCAAGATGAAGTGGTACATCGAAACCTGCAGGTCCCAGGGATTGCGAACGATGGCGAACTTATAGAACTCGCCGAAGATTTCCGAAGGCAACTCTTTTTGTACATCGCGAGCCTTGGCGTGCAGCAGCATGGTCTCCCAGACGGCATACATCGGATTGGGCCGACCGTCGATGAGCATTGGAGGCCGGCGCATTTTGAACTTATCCGGTTCGGCCGCCAGAGGCTTCAGAACTTCGCGCATGCTCATCCCGCCCGTCTTGCCCACGTGGATAAAAATAAATCGATGGCTGTAAGAGACCAACATAAAAGCTTACGGAAGAAATCTTATTGAACGCCAGTAGTCCACGTACGTGCCCACTAACTTATCGTCGATCGGGGGGTACTCGATCCCGCTTCCCTTCAATCTTTCCCGGACCTGAGTGGAATCGAGCGGCGGCCGTTTGAAGAAGAGAAAGTGAGGCGCGGTCATCGCCATCATGACGCTCGAAAAAACGCTTCGCTGTTCCTGCGGCGCGGCCGGATCCTGCATGCGGCTCTTGAGCTCCTTCCACCATTGCTCGTAGGACGTCTCCTCCAAAGCAAACCCCCGATCCCGCAAAATCGCCATCAGGTCGATCCACGGGATGGGCGATGGATGAAAGAAGTGAAAAGCCTTGCCCCAGGAGCTCGCATCGCCGGCGAGATGAACCATGGCGCGGCTAATAACATCCACCGGCACCATCGTGACCCGGATATCCAAGGCAGGATATTTGCCTAGCAGGATGCAGCCTTTCAATAGCAGGGGCAAAACGTCATTGAGATCGTTGATCGCGCCGGTCCGGCTATGTCCCATGATACGAACCGGGCGGTAGATGCAGGCGGGCAGACCCCGCTGCTGGGCGGCGGCAACGAGGCGGTCGGCTACCCACTTACTCTTGCTGTATCCGCCCTTCAAGCCGGGATCGAAAATAGGCGTGTCGCTTTCTTTCAATAACTCGTCGTTCGTGTGCGCGTCCGAGAAGAACACCACCATGCTCGATAGGAAGTGTACGGGCTTGGTTCGCTCCAGCCCGGCGAACCGCAGAATCTCTTTCACGCCGTCCACGTTGACCGGCTTCAAGCGAGCGTACGGGAAAGCCATGTTGAGACGGCCCGCGCCGTGATAGATCACATCGATCGTTGCCGCGAGTCGGCGATAGAAATCTTCAGGCAGACCGAAACGCGTCTGCGTCACATCGCCGACGATCGGATGAATGCGGGGCGCGTCCGCCTTCCGCCAAAGGTCAAAGGACCTGAGATGAGTCTCCAAACGCTCCGCGGCTTGGGTTTCACTATCCGCCCGTACGAGACAATAGATTTCCGCTTGCGTTTTTCGCAAGAGTTCGTCAAGCAGGTAAGCGCCCAGGAATCCGGTCGCGCCGGTTAAGAAAACAGTTCGCGGAGCAAGAGCGTGCGGCGAAATAGGGTGCGAAAACTGAAACTCAGGACCGAGTTGCGCTTCGGCCTCGAAATCAACTTCCGTCTGAACACTCGGCGTCATTTGGTATTAGTAGGTCTACAAGCCTTGTTTCAACAGCGCCAACCCGAGAATTGTTGCGGACCCCAGAACGACCTGACGCAAGCGTGCGGGTGAGACACGCCGCGAAAGACGCGTCCCTAGAAACACGCCAACGAATCCGCCGGTCACGAACGGGATCAGAAGCTGAGGGTGCCAGTTGCCCGTGGAGAGATGAATCAGTCCTCCGGTGAGCGACAGAGCCAGCCCGAACGCCAGATCCGTACCCACGACGCTAGTTGCCGAAAGAGTAGTTGTATTGAACAGAAGAACCGAGCCTAATGCGCCCGCGCCCGCCGAAGAAAATCCAATCTCGATCCCGATCAGGCAAGCTGCCACGCTGATCGTGCCGGCACGGGACGACGTCCGCGCAAACGTTCGAAACGTGCGGTAAAGGCTCACTCCGGCGGTAATGGCGACAATCCCGCCGACTGCCGCGATCATCGTCTTCTTGTTATGTTCGCCGGACAACCTCTGCATCAGAAAGGAACCGCCGATTACGCCTGGAAGGCCTCCTATCAGAAGACTGTGTAACACACGAAAATCGATGTTACGATCCAGATAATATCGCCATGCGGCATAGCTCTTTACCAGCGTTGAAAACAATAGAGCCGTTCCCACGCTTTCCCAGATCGGTTGGCCGGCCACAATCGTCAGCAGCGGGACGCTGAGCGTGCCGCCGCCAACGCCGGTCATTCCGATTGCAATGCCCACGATGGAGCCTAGAAATCCAACGACCAGTGCTTTCGGCAATTCGATCATGATACCAGAAGTCTAGTGTCGATTCGATGATCGGATAGCATCCCTGGTG
The DNA here is from genome assembly GCA_038225555.1 of Bryobacterales bacterium. GTDB lineage: Bacteria > Acidobacteriota > Terriglobia > Bryobacterales > Bryobacteraceae > JANXQZ01. Next base: position 7,398 of record JBBRRB010000082.1, on the reverse strand, counting down.
CATATTTTTCCGCAATGAAGTTTAATGCATCCAGCAGCAGCTATACAAATCAAGGCGGTTTGCTTTAGACTAATAGAATTCGAGACAAAGTCCCCATAGAAGTGCGCGCGGCGCATCGGCGCTCGCCCGTCATGGTTTACTTCAGGAGAGAGTTATCCATGTTTTTGAGTAGATTCAGCGCCCTGCCCCTTTTGACCCTGGGCTTAGCGGCTGGCTTGTTTGCGCAGGACAAGCCCGGCACCGACGTCCTCATTTTCAAGGACGGGGAAAAGCTCATCGGCGAACTTAAGAGCGCGACGGGCGAAAAGGTCACATTCAAAAGCGATGTGGGGTTTGAAGTCACGGTCCCATGGGCGAAAATCCAGGAACTGCATTCGGACAATAAATTCGCCGCAATACACAAGGACTTGACCCTCGAAGACCGCGCGGAAGAAGCCAAGGTTCCGCAGGGCACGCTGGATATGACGGACCAGAAGCTTGCGGTAACGTCCGCGCCCCAGTCGCCGCCCCAGACGATTCCAGTCGATCAGATCGGGCACGTAGTGCAAGAGAAAGCTTACGAGCGCGCCATTACTCGCCAAAAGCTTACGGAAGGGTGGAAGGGACAGGCAACCTTCGGCCTGTCGCTGACTCGATCGACGGTCAACAACCAAACGTATTCGACCGGCGTCGATTTCTCGCGAACGGACCCTCCTGAGAATTGGCTTCGGCTCAGGAATCGAATCAGCTTCGATTTCAACTCCATCTACGGCAAGACCACGATAACCGGCGTGCCGGACACGGTGATCTCGCTCTATCACTCGGACATCGTGGACGACATCTACTTCAAGCCGCGCTGGTTCGCCTTCGTAGGGACCACATTCGACCACAACTTCAATCAAGGGCTAGACCTGCTTCAGGCCTATGGGGGCGGAATCGGAAGAGTGGTAATCAAAAACGAAAAAAGCGAGCTGGACGTAAGAGCCGGAATCGGCTTCATGGATCAGCTGTATTCCGTGCCTGGATTCAGCCGAAAATTGGTCGGCTCGCGATTTAATGAGTCGTACACGCGGACCTTCGCTCACGGAATTACCCTGAACGAAATGGCCGGGATCCGGCCGGCCTGGAACAGCATGAAAGATTACTTCACGGGATTCACGGTTGGCATCAACGTTCCCGTCTATCGCCGGTTTAGCCTGAGCGTGAATAGCTTCGATTCTTACGCGAATGACCCGCCGCCAAATTTCAAGAAGAACTCCTTTCAGTTAACTGTCGGCGGAGCCCTGACCTTCCCGTAGTTCCGGCCGCCGGAATTGCTGGAGCGGGAACAGCGCTCGAGCCATCTGTAGCGGGCCTCTCGCGAACCGCATCCATGGCGTCCTTCCAGACGATATGGAAAGATCGGAACGATTTTTCCGACATCTTATCTTCATCGAGATCCTGAATTGCGCGGATCAGCATCGCGTTCAACTTGGCCCGCAGCATCGAATGGTCGGCGCCGTCCAGGGAAGCCTCTTGGAGGATTTCCACTAGCTGTCTATTGTAGAGGTCCGAGTGGTGTTTCAGGCCTTGTAAGCCGAGACGCCTCAGTTCAGAAACCCACAATGCGATCAGGACGAAGCCGACTAATCCTAGTGCGATCAGATCGACGTTACCGGTTACGAACGAGGCTTGATTGTGGTTGTAGAAGGCCAGCGCGCCCGGATGCATCGGGGCCGGGAAATCGGCTTGAGACGGCGGTTCGGCAATCAACGCCGCCAAAGGCCGCATCGAGATATGCGCTGCCGGAATCGCGGCTGCGATTTCCTCCCTTTTCTCGATCAATACCTGAGTCAGCGCCTGGATGACGTGTTTGTCGGCGTTCCGGTGGGCCAGCAACAGGCGCTGCGTGGAAATGGAGGCGATATCGGTCGGGGGGATTGCGGGGTCGCCCAGGTACGCGCCCTTGGGAATGACCGACGGCATATATGCGGACACCTCGGCGTGCAGGGCGGCACCGTCGTCTATCGCAATCAGGTTGCCGTTGCCGCTGCCCACGAGATTCTTGATTTCGGCGTTATTAAGAGCCCTCACTCGGAAGAGCGCATCCGCTTCGTCTCTCGCGAAAGCCAAATTCGCGGATCCTTCGTCGCCGCCCAGAAAGGTGAAATCCGAAACCTTCAGTCCGAAGTGATTGGCCAGGAAGAGAAAGGTGACATATTGCCCTCCGAAACGAGGCAGGGCAATCTTTTTTCCTTTCAAATCGGCAAAGCGCGCGATCGGCGAGCCTGTGTGGACGAGAAGTTGGGAGATGTCGTTGAACAGAATCGCGACAGTCCTGGCATTGGACCCTGGCGGAACATCGGCCTGTGCCGCGCAAAGCTGAGCTTCTCCCTTGTCGAGCCGTTTCAAACTGTCGCCGGTCCCACCCGTTTCAAGGACGGCGACCTTGATTCTGGGATAGTAACGCGCCGCCACCGTCTGCAGAGCCTGCATCATAACAAAACTTTCAGCGTCGGAGGAGCCGGCGGCGATCGTGATGTTACGCTCTTTCAGTCGGTAGTAGGCCATCGAACCGACGATTCCCAACAGACCCGCGGTAGCCAGCGCCAAAAGTACGGCTATGAATCTTCGCGCGATCAGTTGAGCGAGGCTAGGCTTGTCTGGCCTTACAGCCGTTCGGTCTGGCGCCTTGTCTTTCTTTAGCGAAAACATACCCTTGTGCGGCAGGCATTTAGCCTGCCGAATAAATTTGAGACACGGCAGGCTAAATGCCTGCCGCACGATATAACCGACGCCTGCGTCGGCAAGAACGTGTTCAGTTTGCCCGTTGCAGGAGCTTCGAGAAACTCCACTTCTGCGTTCCGGCCGTCGGAACGGAACTCGTCCCCTGGGTCGCGGAAGCTGGATGGGAACCGCCCATGTGGGGCCTCTCGCGAACGGTATCCATGGCGGTCTGCCAGACGATATGGAAAGAGCGGAAAGACTCTTCCGACATCTTATCTTCGTCGAGATCCCGAATTGCGCGGATCAGCATCGCGTTCAACTTGGCCCGCAGTATCGCATGGTCGGCGCTTTCCAGGGAAGCCTCTTCCAGAATTTCCACTAACTGTCTGTTGTACAGATCCGAGTGGTGTTTCAGACCTTGTAAGCCGAGACGCCTCAGTTCGGAAACCCACAATGCGATCAGGACGAAGGCGACTAGCCCCAATGCGATCAGGTCGAGATTACCGGTTACGAAGGCGCCTTGATCGTGGTTGTAGAAGGCCAGCGCGCCCGGATGCATCGGAGCGGACAGACCGGCTTGAACGGCCGGTTCGGAAATCAGCGCCGCCAAAGGCCGCATCGAGATATGCGATGCAGGAATGGCGGCTGCGATTTCTTCCCTTCTCTCGATCAGTACCTGAGTCAGCTCCTGGATGGCATACTTGTCGACGTTCCGGTTGGCCAGCAGCAGACGTTCGGTGGAAAGCGTCGCGATATCCACCAGCGGTATGGCCGGATCGCCCGAGTAGGCTCCCTTGGGAATCGTGGAGGGATTGTCGGCGGGCGCTTCGACATGCAATGCGGCGGTGTCGTCGATGGCGATCAGGTTGGACGTCCCGCTGCTCACGAGGTTCTTAATTTCGGCATTATGAAGCGGCCGAACTTTAAAGAGCGCGTCCGCTTCGTTTCGCGCGAAGGCCACGTTGGCGGCCTCATCGTCGCCCCCCACGAAAGTAAAGTCGCCATCCTTCATTCCAAAGTGATTGGCCAGGGAGAGAAAGGATGTATATTGCGCGGTACTTTTCGGCAGCGCAATGCGCTTTCCTTTCAAATCCACAACGTGAGCGATGGGCGAGTTCTTATGTATCAAGAGTTGGAAGGTGTCATTGTATAGCATCGCCACCGTTCTGGCGTTCGATCCCGGCGGAACATCGGCCTGGGCCGCAGCGAGCTGCGCGTCTCCTTTTTCGAGCCGCTGCAAGCTTTCAATGGACCCGCTGGTTTCAAGAACAGTGATGTGAATCCTGGGGTGGTAATGCGCGGTTACGGTCTTGAGAGCCTGCATGAAGATGAAGCTCTCCGCTTGAGACCAGCCGGCGGCGATTGTCAGGTTATGAGTTCTTACGCGGTCGTAAATTAATGAACCCGCAAAGCCCAGCAGGCCCGCAGTCGCCACTAACAGCAGTATCGCGACGAATCTTTGGGCGATCAGCCTGTTCAGGTTTCTACGATACGGCCGAACCGCCGGCCGGGCCGGCTCTTTTTTCCGTGAAAACATAGTGGCTCCTAAAAATAGAACGGCGCCGACGGGCAGGATCAGCAGCGCGAGAAAGACGGTGAACAACTTCGCTCCGATCCCGGTGGCGGCCATCTTTCCCGCGCCGAATGCCGCGGCTCCGAATTTCCCGGCTGAACCAAACGCCGCATTGCCTGGCGGCCCAAACGCCAAATTACCGAAGTGACCGCTCGAGACTTTACCGAATAACCCCGCCTTCCCAAAGGCGCCCGCTTTCCCGGCCGATGCTACTTTTCCGGCCGGTGCCCCTTTACCGACCGCTGCCGTATTGCCAGTGGATCCCGCCGTATTCGCAGCCGATGCCGAAGTGCCAGTGGCGCCCGCCGCATTTGCCGGCGATCCCGCATTACCGACCACCCCCGCATTCCCGAACGAGCTGGTATCGCCGAAGGACCCTGCGTTCCCGAACGATCCAACACCGCCGGTCGATGCCGCATTACCGGCCGATCCGGTGGCGCTATGGATCGATCCCGCCGCGTCGTCGAATGATCCTGTCATCGCTATCCTCCCCGGTTCATCTAATTACCGATCTCGTTCTCGCCGAAGCGGTATTCCTCAAACAGCGCCCGTAGCTGATTTCCCAACGGGTCCTCGCCCGTATCGGCAAGAAACGTGTTCAGCTCATGGCTCAAAGTCGCAAATTCCGGAAAATCCTTCGTTCTTCCAAGGTCGGCGCGCAAGCGGATCTCCTGGGCCAGTTCGATCCAGGATTGCGTGCGGGCCAGTTCGCTCCCCGTGTCTTTCAGCGCATCTTGCTGAACCGCGTAGACAAACGAACTCTGCCAAAGTTGTTGACGTACCACCGCTTCGATCTCCCGGCGCTTGGTCCGAATCGCGACAAGCTGGTCGATATACCCGTTGAATTTGTCCCGAAACACCGCAGGCTGGAGTTGGGCAGATTCTTCCAACGTGATCGTGAGGTTCTGCGCAACGTCGCGTTCCTTTTGTAGTTGCTCCCGTACCTGGGGAAGCTGGGACCGGAACGTCCGGGCAAGCGCTTTCGCCTCTTCGAGTTCGCCCATGATGGGAACAGGCACCAGGTTGATGCAGCCGCTCAAAAGCAGGGCGGGCAAAAGCAGGGCTGATAAGCGGCCTAGCCGGACTATCGCTGGAGCGGAACGGCGCAACACGCGAATCACTTCTCCGTGGCCAAGTCGGGAACGTTGCCAAGCATCAAGGGAAGATTGTCTCTCGACCCCATTACGATCACTTTGGCATTCGGGGACTTGGATAACTCCAAGGTGGCCTCGATCCCTTTCCAAACGAGCACGCTTCGCGGGATTCCGCTCACCGTATTCGCATATTGCTGAAGACCCTTGGCCTCAATCAGCTTGCGTTCCGTTTCCCGCTGTTCCTGTTGAACACGGAAAGCGGCCGCCAGCGCGTTTTGCTCGGCTACGGCCTTGGTCTGGATCGCATCTTGCACCTTTACCGGCAGCTTGATGTTGAAGAGAGCGATATCCTCGACGTCCAGAAACACGCCGCCAATCAAGCGCTTCGCATTGCCGAAGATCCGGCCTACGGACGCGCCGGTTTCCGAGCTGTAAAGCTCCTCCGGCATGAATTGCCCTATGACCTTCTGGACCGACTCGATGAGCTGTGGGACGACGATCGTTTTCACATAATCGGGGCCATACCGGCGGTGCATGTAAGGGAGGTTTTCCGGATACGGACGGAACCGGATCTGGGCGTCCAGATGAACTTCCAGGCCGTTCTTGGACAGAACCGTCATGGGCACCACCAGGCTCTGCGTACGAATTACATATTTATACGCCTTGTCCCAGGGAGCGATGATGTGCAAACCTTCGTGCCCGATCTGGTCATGGCGGGTGCCGCCGAAAAAACGATAATAAACGACGAGCGCCTCGCCCGAATCGACGGTGACCAATACCTTATCGCGGAAGATCCAGACAAAGATCCCGATCAGGACCAGAATCAAGATCAGTTTGACGATCCGCCAGCGTCCGCGCCAACGGGCACGTCTTTCGATCTTCTTAAGCGCGTTCTGTTCATTATCGGCCGCATCGGCAAATTCTTTCCGGACCGTGGCCTCGGCGCTGCGGCCGTTGGTGGCGTGGACGGTGCTCAAAACCCGCCCCCTTTGGCGCTATCGCCGGCTGGGATGACGGGCACGGACGCATCCGTGAGATCGGTTGCCGCGGTCAAAATGCTTGGTGCCTCCAGTGGAACATCTATCCTAGCTGGATTGTGTCCCAACGGTCAAGCCGGAGAATTGTCCAATGCGGAATGAGCCTGAAGCACCTGCTCGTTTCCAATAGGGAGGGAGCTCGTGGAGAAACAAAAGCCCCGATGATAAAACAACGCCGTTGCGAGCCGTCACGGTTGCCTCGCTCGGTGCATTCGAGAGCAGCAATAATTTCTCTCCGAAGAACTTGCCGCGCTGCACTCGGGCGATCTCGATTTCCCCGCCCGTTGCCGCGTGCGCTCAAACGAACGCATCCCTCGATAGTCAGGAACACGCCGGACATCCTTTGCCCTTCGGCCATCACCTGTTCGCCGCAGGCGTAGCGTTGCAGAATTCCTCCGGAGATGGCCTTTGATCCTCCCGCGCCCCGCCAGTCCCATATGAGGAAACGCCTTGAGCGCGTCCATCGGCCAGACTGTCATGCACGCTTCCGAGCTCCGGCGTTTCCTGCAGGATAATCTGCCGTAGCATGGGTACGGCATTTTCAGCCCGTCGCGCCGCGCTGCATACCACAACAAGGTCCAGAATGCCTCAACGATGTCATCAATGTGGGCATAGTCCGCAACCGCCAACCGGATTCATATCGATGCAGGAATCCTGCGAGCCCGAGTACAGAAGCTTCCGCAAGTTACTAAGGCGTCGCGTCAGAACAACTTGACGATATTCCCAGAGTATGTTCTAAAGGGATATGCAGGATGCGGCCGAACTGGCGGCAATCGCCACGAAGTATCTTTCACTTGCGCCGTTGATGGATGAGCGCATGCGTCGTCAGTGGGCTGCGGCAGAAGCTCGGGCTTATGGATGGGGCGGGTTGCGGGCGGTGAGCAGCGTGATTGGCATGTCGCCCAACACCATCCAAAAGGGTCTAGCGGAATTGGCCCAGCGGGAAGAAACCCCAGACATGCCATTACCGTCGCGCTTGCGTGTCGAGGGCGGCGGGCGGAAACGGTGC
>JBBRRB010000081.1:0-21215 GCA_038225555.1 Bryobacterales bacterium | reverse complement strand
TCAAACGATGCAGCCGCGCGGTTCCTTCCGTGGGTTCGAAGTATTGAGCAGGGGCAAGAGCAGCGCATTCGGGCTGATGCAGGACGAAGAGCGTGTCCCGGAGCTATACGTTCGCGGACGCGCCATGTATCCGGCAAATCTTAATGCGACGAACCCCATTGGGACCGTACAGAGCATCGAACATACGTTGAGGAATCTGGATAAACTCGCGGCTGAACAGCGCAACCGGGTAACGCGCATCGAGAAAGAACTTGCAGACTACCAAGCTCAGGCTGACCGCCCCTTCGAACACGAGGAGCGGCTGAAGCAGTTGCTCGCCCGCCAGGCTGAGCTCGATTCCCTCCTGGACCTCGACAAAGGCGATCAACAAGGAGCCGACTCAGTCCCTGATAAGGATGAACCTGAGATCGGGCGGTCTGTGTCAGCGGCAACAGCGAGTCGTGATCGCGTAGCGAAAATGGCCGAGGATCACATGCGCGCGTCGGGAACAGCTATTCGAGAAATGCCTATCGTGGAGCGCACAGCGCCTCAGACTGGTCAAGTTACCGGTAAGGCCGCTGCCAAGGACGAAGCCCATATCGCGGTTGCGACCGGAGCCAACAGCTTTTTCGTTGTGGAAGCAGCGTCTCTTGATCGCGAAGTAGAAATCGGTGAACGATTGTCGCTGCGCTTTCACAAGGGCCGGGCGTCGATCGAAAACGGCCGTGACCGAACAAGATGACATTTACTTTTGCTTTTTTCCATTGAAAAGGACGTCCGCCCCCGAGCTTCGGGTGACCCGTGATCCGACCGATGCCGGTAAACGCTGGGCGATTGCGCAGGGGCTAGTTTGCGCTGCGGACTGAACCGGAACTTCGGTTGCCACTTTCCGGTAAAGGGATTTTACAAGCAGAACGGTCGGAACGGTACGCGCCAGCGGCTCAACTTCCGAGTAGCCCGTGGTCCAGGAGCAATTCGGACGGACCACAGTACGACACGCGACAACACGCCCAGGTGAGTCTCCCAAGGAACAAGGAAACGGGACACCGATGTTCCCGGTTTTTCATCTATACGCCCCGCGTGGAGATTGAGCTGGCAGCACTCAATCGCTCGGCAGACCGGCGACTCTGGCGCCCCGAAGGACAGGAAGTTATAAAGTCGTGGCCTACGGTAACGGGACAACAAAACGGGACGGCGCAAGCGTTGATTTTAAAGGGGCCGAAATCCGTCCCGAAACTTACCTTTTTCTGAAAACACCATGCTTTTTGCATTCCCAATCTTTTTTCATTCTCCGCTTGACTCCGTACTTAGGTACAGGGTTTAGACTGTTATTAGACAGACGAAAAGGTACGTGATGCAGCAATTGACAATCAGTCGCTTGGCGCAACTCGGCGGGGTAAATCTCGAAACTATCCGCTATTACGAGCGCCGGAGCCTCCTGCCAAAACCGCCACGAACGCAAGCGGGCTACCGACAGTTTCCACCTGACACGGCGGAACGGCTGCGCTTCATCAAACGTGCTCAGGAGCTAGGCTTTTCGCTTGAAGAGGTGGGCGAACTTCTGGCTCTACGAATGGAGCAGGGGAAAAACCGGGCAAACGTTCGCGCTCGCGCCGAAGCCAAGATTGCCGAAATCGAAGGCAAAATGGAAACCCTCGCCGCGATGAAGAGAACGCTTCGCGGCCTCGTCGATCAATGCGAGCAGTGCAGGTCCGCTGAATGTCCAATCCTCGCAAGCCTGGAGAGTTCCAAATGACGAATTCGACATTCAAGCAAACCGTCGCGGCGCTGCCCGGTATAGGCGTTTCTCTGCTTCCGAAATTGATGTGTCCGGCCTGTTGGCCTGCGTATGCGGGCCTCGTGTCGGCACTCGGTCTTGGCTTTCTGATCTCGGCAAAGTACCTGCTGCCGTTGACGGTCGGTTTCCTCGCCATCACCGCTTTAGCTCTCGGTTATCACGCTTCGCGGCGTCACGGTTACGGCCCTTTGTGGTTGGGCCTTGTCGCGGCGGCGGTGATTGTCACCGGCAAGTTTTATATCGATGCGACACGAGCGACTTATACCGGGGTCGCGCTTCTCGTCGCAGCGTCTGTCTGGAATAGTTGGCCGCGCCGTGCGGTTGCCGTCCCTTCCTGCTGCGTTCCGGCAGGAGGGGGCTTTACCGAAAGGAACCCACCAGGAGAGATACAACATGAAGCACAAAATTGAAATTTTCAGCGCCGGCTGCAAAACCTGCAAGGACACCATTGCAACGGTCAAGAAGCTTGCTGGCTCCGAACACGAGGTAATCGTGCATGACATGCAACACGAAGAGATTGCCACACGCGCCGCGCAACATGGCGTCCGCAGCATGCCTGCGGTCGTGATTAACGGCAAGCTGGCGGGTTGCTGTGCGGGCCGGGGCGTCGAAGAGAACGTATTGCGCGAAGCTCTGCGCTAGGAATCTTCACACGCGCCGCAAGCTATTTGGAAACGCTCGGCGCTCAAGTCGGGCGTTTTGCATTACGGAACGTTGCGCAAAGGACCCGTCATGAAACAAATGCTTTGGCTCTATAGGGGACTCCTTCAAGTCTCTTCCGAATCGGTTTACCATCGAACACATGACTATCCAACGGATGGAGCACGTCGGCATCGTGGTTGACGACCTCGCAGCCGCGACTGAGTTCTTCGTCGAGCTCGGACTCGTGCTGCAGGGCGAGGGGCCCGTCGAAGGTCGCTGGGTGGACCGCGTCGTGGGGCTCGAGGGCGTACGGGCGGACATTGCGATGATGCAGACTCCGGACGGCCACGGACGACTCGAGCTGACGAAGTTCCACTCGCCGTCAAACCAGGGCAACAGCCGGCACGCACCGGCGAACACGCCCGGTATCCGCCACGTCGCGTTCGCCGTCGAGAACATCGACGCCGTCGTTGCCGGCCTGCGTGCCCGAGGCGCTGAACTCGTCGGCGATCTGGAGCGCTACGAGGACAGCTACCGGCTCTGCTACGTCCGCGGCCCGGAGGGAATCATCATCGAGCTGGCGGAGCGGCTGAAGTAAAACACAATCATGCGCTGTTGTCGTGTTGCAAAACTTACCGTGCCAAAACTTACCGATGCTGTTTGAAAAAGTCTCGGTGATTGCTCCTCCGCGCAAGATGAATCCTGAATGGCAGCATCAGGAATCATTGCTGCGGTGATGAGTTTTTGGTGCAAGGAAAGTTCGACTTGGACTACCTGTGCCTGAGCCAAAACCCGAAGGGCGAATAGTCTTGCAGCGCGCGAGGGCAGGCGCGCCCTTAGTCTGTTTTCTGGGGGGAGTTATTTCCGGTGCGGTACCTGCGGGGCGTCGGCGGAAACTTTTGTCGAAGCTGAGCCCGATTTGCGTTGCCGATACCGCGAGGACTCCCAAAATAAAGCTTTGCTGTCTCCCTGTCACAGAGGAAGTCATTCCGGCCATTGTTGGCCGCTGTCCAAAGTGCATCGGCTTCCATGGGGGTGAGTTCAAGAATGATTTTTGACGGGCATGGCGGCTCGCTCCGTTTGCTTGATGGGGGGCAATGATAATGGCAACCGTGAGGCAGAGAAGGGGCGGCTGAAAAATCGGAGTTAGCGCCAGTCCTGTGCACCGTGATGGATGTGCAGTATTTCGACGGCTTCAGCTTTCACGGAATAAACGAAACGGTTGCTAAAGTTCCAGCCGTTTGAGTTTGAGCCTGTCGCGGCGAACGTGGGCAAGGTGGTATTGCGCCTGTTGCAGAAGCCATCCTTCATCGCTGCCGCCGAAAACTTTGCACAGCCGCACGGCCATTTCAGGCGAAACGCACTTCTCGTTTACCAGTTCGGACAAGGTTTGCGCGTGACGCCGAGGGCTTCCGCTGCTTGCGGCGGGCCGAGACTTCGAGCCGACTGCCTGGGCGGGGGTTGCCGGAACTGCTCTCGCGGGGAGGATTGTGGAGTAGGGAAGCGAGCGCGGAGGCGGGAGGGCGAGGAGCCGCCGAAACCCGAGCGGCCGCGCTACGTTAGCGTTGAGCCTTCCAGCGGTGATAGCCGATGATTGTTTTTGAGTCGATGATCTTTCCGTCGTCGATCATCGCAGCTACTTCTTTGTGAGCGTACCATTGCTTCTCGATCCGTTCGTCTTCCATGGGCTGGGCTTCGCCTTCCTTCAGATCGGTTGCCAGAAAGATGGTCATCTTTTCCGAGAGGAAGCCAGGGCTGGGATAGTACGAGATCAGCTTCTTCCATTTCTTCGCGCGGTAGCCGGTCTCTTCGATCAGCTCCCGCTTCGCGGCTTGCAGGGGCTTCTCGCCTTCATCCAGCTTGCCTGCCGGAAGCTCCCACAAATACTGGCGCGCGGGAAGCCGGTACTGGCGCACCAGCAGGATGCGCTTCTTGTCGTCGACCGCCATCATCACGGCCGAGCCTGGGTGCTGAACGATGGCGCGCTTAATATCAAAGCCGCTCGGGTCCGTGGCGTGATCTTCGGTCACGGTGAAAATCTTGCTCTTAAATTTTTCTTCGGATGAGATGAGTTTCATTGTTTTCGAATCGCTTGCATGAGTTCATTTACAGGGAGCGTATTCAAGACGTCGCTGGCTTGCAGCCATCCTCGCCGAGCAGTCAGCACGCCGTAAGGCATGTTGACCTTCAGGCTCCTGGGATGGTGCGAGTCGGTCGAGATCGCGAATCTTGCGCCCAGAGCCTTGGCCGTGCGGACCATCGCGGCGCTCAAATCCAGGCGCTCCGGGCTGGCGTTGATCTCCAGGCAAACACCGCGCTGGACGGCTGCAGTGGCAACCTTTTCAAAATCGAACGGGTAGCCTTCTCGGTTCAGCAGAATGCGGCCAGTCGGGTGGCCGAGGATGCGCAGATTGGGAGACTCGACGGCTTTTAGTAAACGGTCCGTCATCTCGGCCGGTTCGAGATTCATGAGGCTGTGGACGCTGCCGACGACGATATCCAACTCCCCGAGCGCGTCTTCGGCGAGGTCCATGGTGCCATCGCGCTTGATGTCGCATTCGAGCCCGGAAAGAATGCGAATGCCCAGGTCGTTCCGGTTCAGCTCCCGGACATGTTTCGCGAAGGCAACTGCTCGCGCTTCATCAAGCCCGTTAGACATGGCCATCGCCTTGGAGTGATCGGTGATCGCGATGTACTCGTAGCCAAGCGCGCGCGCGGCCTCGATCATCTCTTCCAGCGTGCCTCGGCCGTCAGTCGCGGTGGTGTGCATGTGCAGATCGCCACGCATATCCGAAAGCTGAATCAGCTTGGGTAGGCGGCCTTCGAGCGCCGCTTCGATCTCGCCACAGTTCTCGCGCAATTCGGGAGGGATCCAGGGCAGGCCCAGGGCCTCATAGATTCCCTCCTCTGTCTCGCCTGCAACCCGCACACCGTCGTCCAAACGAACCAGGCCGTATTCGTTGAGAGTCAGGCCCAACTTCAGCGCGCGGCCGCGCAGGTTTACGTTGTGCTCTTTGCTGCCGGTGAAGTACTGCAGGGCCGCACCGTAATTCTCGTTCGGCAGAGCGCGCAGATCCACTTGCAGGCCTTCCAAGCCAAAACGCACGCTGGCTTTATTCACGCCTCTGCCCAGGATTTCGTGGACACGGGGATGGGTGGTGAAGCGATCGAGCGCGGTGTCGGCACCCGGCCCGGTGGCGAGCAGATCCAGGTCGCCTACCGTGTCGCGGCCGCGGCGCAAGCTTCCGGCAGCTTCGACCTTTTCGAGTCCGGGGGTCTGCTTGAGGTAGTCGATTAGTTCGGCGGCGGTGCGTTGTCCGAAAGTCAGCAGGAAGCGTCCAGCTCGCTGCCGGTACTGCGCGATGGAGCGGAGCACCTTCTCCTCGAGTTTTACTCCCATGCGCGGCATATCGCGGAGTTTTTGCTCCTTGCAGATGCGCTCCAGATCGTCGATGCTGCCGACTTGATGGTGCTCGAACAGGAGGGCGATGCTCTTGGGTCCGAGCCCTTGGATTTTGAGCAGTTCGAGGGCGCTCGGGGGATACTTTTCCAGCATTTGATCGCGCTTGTCGAAGGTGCCGCGTTCGACTACATCTTTGAGGATGGCCGCAATACCCTTGCCTATGCCGGGAACATCGGTGACTTTGCGCTCGGGATTGCGAACGATGTCGGCGATGCTTTCCGGGTAGCCTTCGATTACGGAGGCGGCGTTGCGGTAGCTGCGAATGCGGAAGCCGTCCTCCGCGCCGATCTCCATGAGGTCGGCGACTTCGGCGAGAAGGCGGGCGATCTCTCGATTCTGCATGCCTGTCTAGGAAAGTTTTCGGAATGCCAGCACTGCGTTCAGGCCTCCGAAAGCGAAAGAATTGGACAGGGCGCACTCCACTTCGCAAGGGCGCGCGATATTCGGGATGATGTCCAGATCGCAGGCCGGATCGGGGATCGTGTAGTTAGCGGTGGGCGGCAACACGCCGCAGTGCATGGCCAGCACCGTCGCTACTGCTTCGATGGCACCGGCGGCACCCAACGCGTGACCGTGCATCGACTTCGTGGAGCTGACGGCTACATGCTCGGCTTGCGAGCCGAGAGACTTGCGGATCGCCTGGGTCTCAGTGGAATCGTTGGCAGGAGTGGCGGTTCCGTGGGCATTGATGTAGCCGATCTGCTCGGGACTGATTCCACCATCCGACATGGCTAAGCGAATGGCCCGGGCCGCTCCTTCCGCCGAGGGCTGCGTGATGTGGTAAGCGTCCGACGACATGCCGAATCCAGCCACTTCCGCATAGATTTTCGCACCACGACCGCGCGCCAATTCCAGCGTTTCAAGGATCAGCATGGCTCCACCCTCGCCCAGGATGAGCCCGCGCCGATCCTTCGAAAAGGGGCGGCAGGTATCGGGGGAAACGACTCGCATTGCCTCCCAGGCTTTTAGAAACCCAAGGCTGAAGATCGCTTCGCTGCCGCCGGTGACTGCAGCGTCTACGAGTCCATTTCGGATCATCCAGAAAGCCTGCCCGATGGCGTGGTTGGAGGAGGAACAAGCGGTGGCCACGGTATACGTGGGCCCCGTAATCCCCTGTTCGAGAGAGATGCGGCTGGCTGCGCCGTTCGCCATGATCCTGGGAATGGTGAACGGATTCACGCGCGGAACGCTGTTCTTATACAAGTTGACGAAGCCTTCATCCTCGGTTGCTTGGCCTCCCGCGCAGGAACCGGTCACAATGGCGGTGCGCTCTTTCAACTCGGGGGTGAACTCGATTCCCGAGTCGGCAATAGCTTCGCGGGCGGCGACCACGCCGAACTGAGCGAAGCGATCCAGCAGGCTCGCTTCCCGTTCGTCGAAGTGCAGTAGGGGGTCGTAGTTCCGAACCTCGGCACCATATTGGAATCGAATCAGACTGCGGTCAACGCCTTGAATGGGATGAATCCCGGGGCGTCCGGCGATCAAAGCTTCCCAAAAGCTCTGACGCTTGCAGCCGAGAGCCGAGATTACTCCGACTCCCGTAATTACAACTCGACGCATGCCCATCTAAACGCTGACCGGAACTCCCGCTTCTCCGCCTCTCTCGTCGATCAATTTCCGAATGCCTTCGGTCATTTGGCGGACTGTCCGGATGGTTTGCGCGGACTCGTCCGGGATGCTGATGTCGAATTCGTTCTCCACGGCAAAGAGGATATTAATGCCGTCCAGCGAGTCGATTTTCAGCTCTTCAAACGTGCTGTCGATCGTGACCGTGTCGGCCGGTATGTGCTGAGTTGCGGCAATCACGGACATCACTCGGCGCTCTAGGTCGTCGGGCATAGAATTTCGCTCACCTTTTCGAAATGGAATCCCTGGTTCATGAGTATTGGTATTATCCGCCGAACCGCTGCAAGCGTGGTTCGGACGTCCGGCTCGGGCATTAATTCCCGCCCGTCGTGCAGGCAAAAGATCGCCCCGTTTCTGGCTCCTTTAGAAAGATGCGATACAATTCGATGTTCGGACCACTTCCAGTCTACGCCAATCCTGGTCCACATGACTCCCATCAAGCCAAGCCGTCTCTGGGCTTCACGCAGACCGAACCATCGTACTCCGAATGGGGCTCGAAAGAATCGCGGCTCGATGTGTACCGTGGCGCGGATGGACTGCTGCGCCGCGGCGAGTTCCCGATAAATAAACTCCGCGGATTTGAAATCGAAGCGGGGGTGAGTATCCGAATGGTTTCCGATTTCATGGCCCGCTTCCGCGACTTGCCGAGCCACGGAGGGGAGGCGCCGCACATTGGCCCCGCACAGAAAGAAAGTGGCCTTAGCGTGGTGACGGGCTAGCAGGTCAAGCAGTTCAGGAGTGGACTCGGACGGCCCGTCATCAAAGGTAAGCGCGACGGCGCGGCGGCTGGAGACCCCGCGATACACCGAGGGGCCGAGCAGCGACGACGACCGGCCTCTGACGGCGTAAGCTGCCATTGCCGTCGTGGAAGCAAGCGCGCCAAGGATGAACGGACTACCTCGCATTCCATTGCTCGCTGTGATCGGACGTCACGGATCGCGTCTCGGCCGGCGAATCGATCTTAAACGAAGACCAAGGACCTGGCAGCCAGGGGTAGCGCTCGATGACGCGCTCGTCGATTTCGATGCCGAGTCCCGGATTTCGGGGCACAATTAAGTCCCCGTGATCGATCTCGAGCGGCTCCTTCAGCATCTCGGACGCGAGCGGAAACGGGTACATTCCTGCGCGCGAAGGGGACGAGTAGCAGGGGAACTCGAGCCACTCCACCAAGCTCTCGGGCCAGCAGATTCCGAGCTGAGCAGCGGCGATCACTTCGAGCGAAGTGCCCCAACTGTGAAAAGCAAACTTCAAGCCGGCGCGACCAATCTGGGGGAAAACGCGACGCGCGAGGGCGTATCCGCCTTGACAAATGACATCGGTCTGCACGTAATCGACGCTTTCGGTGAGGATCAGGTCGAGGAAGCGGGCCTCGCTGGGCTCGTGTTCACCGCTGGCGATGGGGACCAGATCGAGCTGCTTGAGACGGTGGTAAGATTCGTGATCGTCGGGCGGTAGCGGCTCCTCCAGCCAGGCGATGTTGTATTGGGCGAGGTCGCGGGCCAAGCGGTCCACCGTGGCGGACAGGTAGTTGAGATCGCCCATGCGCCACCAGGTATGCGCGTCGATCATGAGATCGAAATCGGGGCCGACGGCTTCGCGCATCAGACGGACGGTCTCCAGATCTTTCTCAGGCCCTAAGCCCGCACGCATCTTGTAAGCGCGGAAGCCAAGGTCGGAGATTGCATGCGCCTCTTCGGCGTATTTTTCCGGCGGCATGTACATGCCGGCGCTGCCATACAGCCGAATGCGGTCACGCATGCGACCGCCGATCAACTCGGAGACTGGCACGCCTCTAGCTTTGCCGAGCAGATCGTAGAGCGCGATCTCCACCATGCAGTACAGCCGCACGAGATTGGGGGCGTCCTTGCCTGGACCGTCGATGAACTGAATGCGGAGGGCGTCCGGGTCGGCTAGTAGACGTCCCTCCAGAAAAGGGCGGATTGCGGCGTTGATTCCAATTTGGGCGTTCTCGCTGCCCTCCCCCGGTCCGTAGCCGACCAGCCCGTTCTCGGTTTCGATGCGGATCAGCATGGCATCCCGCTTGAGGATGGTCCGCTCGCCGCCGTGGTAGGCCAGCTTGAGGGGTTCAGGCAGTGGATAAGAAAGAAGATACGAGGTGACAGAGGCGATTTTCACGCTGGCTTATAGGTTAGCAGGTGCAGTCGATTTGCCAAAACGGGTGTGGGCCTTGCGGGGGGATCCCGCCACCTGCCGATAGCTCCCGGCCAGCAATTCGCCGACCTCCTCCCAATCCACCTCCGCCCCATCCAGCCGCAACGCCACCCAACCCTTGGCGGCCAAATAGGCGGGCAAGTAGAACTTCGCCGGGCTCGCCGTCACGAGCCGAGCATTGTCACCAGGCAGAACCTTGCAGGTGACCGCTACGATCCCATCCCCGTGATGGTCGTTCAAGAAGTAGGCGAACGTTTTCTTCTTTACCGAAAACCGCGCATGCGTTCCCACGCAATCGCAAGCTGCACCCGGAAGCGCAAGACAGATCTGCCGTAATTGTCCTAACCGCCAATCTTCCACGGATTCCATCTTGCCTCATTTCCTTAGCTTGCGCGACAAGCTCTTCAAATTTTTACGTTCCTGGCGTCATCGGCTTTTCATCCACAGGAGTCTCGAGCAACTTGCAATTTAAGTCCCGTGCTGAAGGTTCATTGCGTCGCAAAACTCAACCATATCGAGAGGCAACGGAGCGCGATACCCAACTTCCCCGCCCGCGAGGCAGAAGACCAGCTCAGCGGCATGCAGCGCCTGCCGCTCCACGAGCAGCTCGCGCTTCAACTCGGCAGTAAAGCCCGACTCGATAAACTTCAGCATCAGCGCCGGATCGCAGCTATACAGCTTGTCTCCCAAGACAGGATAACCGGCATAGGCCGCATGAACGCGAATCTGGTGCATGCGGCCGGTGTGAGGCGGGACCCGGACAAGAGTAAACCCGCCGCCCCAAGAGATGGGCGCGTATTCCGTCACAGCCTCGCGACCGCCCTGCTCAAGCACCCATTGGCGAGTCGTATACACGCCGCCCGCCTCGCGCCCGAGCGGCGCATTCACGACAAGCGGGTCTGAAAGCGTTCCCTTGAGGATCGCTAGATAGGACTTGCGCACGGCACGATTGGACATAGCTGTGTGAAGCTGCACACCAGTCGCTTGATCCTTGCAGACCACCACGACGCCGCTCGTTTCACGATCCAGGCGCACGGGAAGATGCACCCGGTCAAGACCCAAATACTCGCGGCACGCGCCCGCGAGGCTCGACCAAGGTCCAAACTTGGATGGGTGACAAACGACCAGTCCTGGCTTATCGAGAACCAGCACTCGCTCGTCCTCGAACAATGTCCAGGCTTTCAGCTCAGCTGGTGTGATCTCCCAGCCGCGTGCCGTGCGAGGCACTCGCCGCGCCTAAGCCAACAGTTCCACGTCGATGGTCTTCTTGGCAGGATCGAGACTCGTGATCTTAAAGCTCCGAAGCTGGCCCGCCTTCAGTTGATCACGAACGGGCGCAGCACCCGCTTCGGTGGGTGCGCCTCCAACGCCCTGCTTCCAGCGAGCGGTGAGCATCGCGGACATAGAGGACAGATCGGCTTTGGGGGACTGGGGCTTGGCTTCCGGCTTCGCTTCAGCCTTAGCCGGTGGTTCGACAGACTGGATGCGGCAGACTCCAAACACGCCTTCACCTAGTTCCGCTTTGACGCGCGAACCCGACACATCTACGATCCGGCCCGTTACCGTCTCGCCGACCGTGTGCTCGGCAATAAACTGGTCGACGCTGGTCGGTTCCAACTGCTTCATCCCCAGGCGAATCCGGCGGCGCTCGCGGTCCTGTTCCAACACGATGGCTTTTACAGTCTGTCCCATCGACAGCATTTCGCGCGGGTGATTCAGGCGCTTTTCACGGCTGATGTCGCCAATATGAATCATGCCTTCCACGCCGCTTCCCAAATCCACGAAAGCGCCAAACGGCTGGATGCTGGTGATCGCACCCTCTACCACCGTGCCAGGCGCGTACTTCTTTTCCGCCTCTTCCCAGGGATCGCCCAGCGCCTGCTTCAGACCCAGCGAGATGCGATGCTCCGGAGCGTTGACGCCCAGCACGACCGCCTCGACAAACTCCCCTGGCTTGAGAAGATCGGCCGGCTTGCGGATTTTCTTGGACCAAGACATCTCGGAAACGTGAATCAAGCCGTCCACGCCCGGGGCGAGTTCGATGAAAGCGCCGAAATCGGTAAGCCGGGAAACCTTGCCCTGAACGCGCTCGCCCACCTGAAAACGATCGCCAGCCATGGTCCACGGATCGGGAATCAGTTGCTTCAAGCCAAGAGAAATCCGGTGCGTGTCTCGATTGATCTTTAGAATCTTTACTTCGAGCGAATCGTTGACGTTGACCACATCGCCGGGCTTGGCCACTCGCACCCAAGACATGTCGGCGATATGCAGCAGCCCGTCCACGCCTGGCGAGAGTTCCACGAAAGCGCCAAAATCGGTAAGGCTGCGCACCGTGCCGCGCACTACCGAGCCTTCCTGCAATTGACCAAAAGCCTCTTGCTTGGCCTGCGCCGAACGCTCTTCAAGGATCGCGCGGCGATCCACCACTACGTCTTCATCGGCGATATCGAGCTTGATGATCTTGACTTCGATCGGCTGCCCGACCAGCTTTTCCATCTCCGCCTGATCGCGGGCGCCGCTGCGAGAAGCCGGCAGAAACGCCGGAACGCCGACATCCACGCGCAGGCCGCCCTTCACCAGCTCGGTAACGGTGCCGCCTATCGTCCGCTTGTCCGCGAATGCCTGTTCGAAGGCGCTCCAATCCTTGGGGCGCTCCACCTTAATGGTGGAAAGGAGGTAGGAGCCTTCGCTATCGCGTCCTGTAATGGACACGAGCATCAAGTCGCCAACCCGAATCGTCAGCTCTCCTGAATCGGTTCGGAACTGTTCGACGGGAATTACGCCATCCATCTTGCGTCCGATATCCACAAACACCGATTCGGGGCCGACTGAAACCACGGTGCCCTGCACCGATTGGTCATGCCCGTTCCCGTGGTGTTGTTCGAATTCGGAAAGGATGTTGGCAAACGAAGTTTCGTCCTCAACGGGCGTAGCTGGACCTGCAGAAGGCGAAACGAGAGATTTAGAATTTTCCATGAGACCGCGTGTAAATCCATTTTGTCACAAACCCGGCTAAGATGGCAGCTTGGAGCAAACTGAATCCAGTTCACGCGCCTGGGTCCGCAGACTGCGGCCGCAAGACTTGATCTGGGTGGTTCTGTTTGCCGCCCTCGCGGTTTTCGGACCTGATCAATCCACCATCACCGTGATCGTTTTGATCTTGCTGGGGCTGCTCCAGATTTTGGAAGCGAACGTGGATGTTCTGTCTTCCACCAGGGGAGCGCTGATTTCGTTCGCTGTGAAGATTTCGCTCTGTTTTTTTCAGATCGGATGGACCGACGGAATAGCCAGCGGCTACTATTGGCTGTTGCTGCTGCCTGTGCTCTCGGCTTCCGCATCGCTGCCGTTGTTGGCAACGATCGCCTGCACGCTGGTCGCGGGCGGTGCCTACCTTTGGTTCCTGCGATACCTCACGCCCACTCAATTTCTCACTCAAGACGACATACAGCAATTGACGCTGCGATTAATCGGACTGCCAATGGTGGGCTATTTGACTCATCAGCTCGCTGAGGCGAAGAGAGCCGAGGCGCTCCGGTATCAATCGGTCGCCGAGCAGCTATCGGAGGCCAACCAAAACCTGCAAAAGGCCGAAGCCGCGGCGACTCGTTCCGCACGGCTGGCCGCTCTTGGACAGCTTTCGGCGGGACTCGCGCATGAGCTTCGCAACCCGCTCGGCACCATGAAGACGTCGGCGGAATTGCTTCTAAAAAACGTGCCTGCCGACAGCGAGGTAGCGCGTGAAATGGCGGAGTTCATCTCCAGCGAAGTGGACCGCACCGATTCCCTCATCACGCGTTTTCTCGATTTCGCCAGACCTCTCGCGGTGCGCCTGGAGAAGGCTGATGTGGGACAAGTGATCGACCGCTCGGTGGTTGAGATCGAACACCATCGTCCGCCGCTCGACATTGCCATCTACAAGAATTATTCTCCGGACGTGCGACCGTTCCTGCTGGACCCGGAGCTGATGCAGCGCGTGTTCTATAACTTGCTGCTTAACGGGGCGCAGGCGAGTCCTCCCAAGAGTTCGCTTACCGTTAAGACCAGGCGCATTGATGGGATGGTGGAAGTAGCGATCATCGATCGCGGTTCGGGGATCGACGCTAGACACATGGAGAACATTTTCAATCCGTTCTTCACCACGAAACAGACAGGCGTCGGTTTAGGTCTGGCAATCGTGTCCAAGATCGTGGACCAGCACGGGGGTAAGATCGCCGTCGAAAGCGAAGCGGGCAGCGGGACCGTTTTTCGCGTGTACTTGCCTGCCCGCGAAGGGGAAGAGTGAAAGCGACCATTCTCGTTGTGGAAGACGAAGACAAATTGAGGCGCGTGCTGGAACTGCAGTTGAAGTCCGCGGGGTTCGACGTGCTGCAGGCCGGCACAGCCGAAGACGCGCTGCGTTTCTGCGACCAGGCCGATTTAATCTTGACGGATCTCAAGCTGCCTGGCATGGACGGACTCGAGTTGCTGACGCGGTTGCGGGGGCAGAGTTCGCGCACTCCCGTGATCGTGATGACGGCATTCGGGACTATCGAGAATGCAGTGCAGGCTATGAAGTCGGGGGCGACCGATTTCCTGCCCAAGCCGTTCTCGCTCGATCACATGATGACCGTGGTCAACAAGGCGCTGGAGCTTCGGACGCTGCGCGACGAGAACCAGCAACTGCGCGAAGAACTGGGCGCACGCTATCAGTTCGATAACATCGTGGGCCGGAGTCCGGCGATGCGCGAAGTTTTCTCGACCGTTATTCGCGTCGCGCCGACGCGGGCGACTGTGCTGCTGGCCGGGGAGAGCGGCGTTGGCAAAGACATGATCGCGCGGGCGATTCATCATCACTCGCCGCGCGCGGAGAAGCCGTTCGTGAAGATCAACTGCACTTCCATTCCAGAGAATCTGATGGAGAGCGAGCTGTTCGGTTACGAGAAGGGCGCGTTCACGGGCGCGAATATCAGCAAGCCGGGCAAGTTCGAACAGGCCGATACCGGGACTGTGTTCCTGGACGAGATCGGCGACGTGCCGAATTCGATACAGGTGAAGCTGCTGCGGGTACTGCAGGAGCGGGAGTTCGAACGCCTGGGCAGCAATAAGACCCGGCATATCGACGTGCGCGTTCTGGCCGCGACCAATGTGGACCTGCGCGCCGCGCTTGAGCAGGGGACCTTTCGCGAGGATTTGTATTACCGGTTGAACGTGATGCCGATCAGCATTCCGTCATTGCGCGAGAGAAAGGAAGACATTCCGTATTTGGCGGAACATTTTATTAAGAAGTTGGCCAAGGATCTGGGGAGTCCGGTGACTGGTATTTCCGATGGAGCGATCGAGCGGCTGGTGCAGTATTACTGGCCGGGCAATGTGCGGGAGTTGGAGAATGTGCTCGAGCGTAGCATGGTGCTCGCGTCCAACCCGGTGCTGCAGCCTGAGGATATACGGCTGGACATGCAGTTGCGATCCAAGGTGCAGACTGCGTCGGAGCATTTTTTGCCGGAGGGCATGACGTTGGATGAGTATGAGAAATCAATTATTAAGGAAGCGCTGAAGCGGGCTAGCGGGAATAAGAGCCAGGCGGCAAGGTTGTTGGGATTGACGCGGAATGCGTTGAGGTATCGGCTGACTCAGATGGGCATGGAGGCATAGAGCACTGCCTGACACGGTCACATATTCAGGTGGGGGACCAACTCACGTCTCTGGCGTAAAATCTCGATCAAGCTGCGATCTTCATGCAGCCGGTAGTAGATCCGCACCGGCGTGTGAAGAATTTTGCGAATGCGCGGACGCCTAGGGACTGGGATCCGATCCGCGGAAAGCGTTCCAGCATCTCAACGCAATTAAGAAGGGATGTACCGAACCGCTCAGCGGCGCTAGGGTTGTCCGCGCGGATGTAATCGAGAATGAACTCTAGATCAGCTAGCGCGTCGTCAGTGAAGAGGATTTTGTAAGCCACTCGTGCATACGCCGGTGGACTTCTTCCATGGGAACGACGCGGCCTTCGTCGGCGGCTTTTAAACCGCGATCGATTGCCGCAAGCGTCGCTTCATCCTCTTCGTCGAGGATGGGCGCCGGTTGATTAGAATCGAGCGTGCTCACCTCAGCTATACCTTTATGGTAGCGTCGGTCGGCGGGGCAGTGCAAACGCAATGTTCGGGAACTACTCTGCCACTCCCTATGCGTTCGGGAAGCTGGTTCGTTCAAATGGCAAGACAAACCAGAAGACCGACCCCTGGCCCGGTGCGCTCTTGACGTGCAGTGTACCGCCCATCAGGGCGACGAGTTGCTCAGAGATCGACAAGCCTAAGCCAGTGCCTCCATATTCGCGCGTGGTGGAACCGTCGGCTTGCGCGAACAGCTCAAATATGCGGCTTTGGGCGTCCTCCGCAATTCCTATCCCCGTGTCGCTCACCGCGATGCGAATCAGAGTGACACGTTCCAGCTCCGCCTCGACTTCCACCTGCACCTCAATCCTTCCCTCCTGGGTGAACTTTATCCCGTTGGCAACGAGATTGACGAGTACCTGTCGGAGCCTCCCTGGGTCTCCTTGCACCGAGACGGGAAACGTGTTTGGAAATCGCTGGACCAATTCCAAACCTTTCTTTCTGGCGCTATCGACCAACAGGGAACAGACCCCGCGAACTAAGCCTTGCAAGTCGAAGTCGACGGCCTCGATCGCCAGCTTTCCAGCTTCGATCTTCGACAGGTCAAGAATATCGTTGATGATGGTGAGCAGAGCATCGGCGGAATCCCGAGCCGTTTCGGCGAAGTCTTTCTGTTCGAGCGTGAGAGGCGTTTCCAGGAGCAGCTCGATCATCCCAATCACGCCGTTCATCGGGGTGCGGATCTCGTGGCTCATATTGGCGGTGAACTGGCTTTTCAACTCGGTCGCTTCGCAGGCGGTGGCGAGGGCTGCGGCCAGTTCCCGGTTCTTTGCATCGAGTGCGGATTGCGCTGTTCTGTGCTCGGTGATGTCGCGGATATGGCCGGTAAACAGAACCGACGAGCCATTCGCCACGCGAGCGACGTCAAGCTCAACAGGAAATTCGCTGCCGTCCGAACGAATCGCGGAGATTTGGACCCGCCGTCCCAGGACAGTTTCTTCTCCAGTCGCGAGAAATCGCGACAATCCTGCGCGATGAGACTCGCGCAAGCGCGGGGGAATAATCAGCTGCGCCATCTCTTGCCCGATCACGTCACAGCGCTGATAACCAAACATGCGCTCCGCCGCCGGATTGAATTCGACAAGGCGGCCCCTTTGGTCCATGGCAATAATGGCATCGAGAGCCGTTTCCAGAATTGTTTCCTTGAGGGCCTGGGTATCACTGAGCAGCAGTTCCGCGCGAACCCGGTTGCTGATGTCCTCCAGCGTGCCTTCGTAATAGAGCACTTTCCCATCGGGTCCTCGGATCGCCTTTGCGTTCTCGCGCACATGGATCGTCGATCCGTCACGCCTGATCCATTCCCACTCCAGCCCTTGGATGGTTCCTTCTTGCTCCAGCCGTTCTTTGAATTGCTCGCGCCTATACCGCGGCTCAAATTCCAGTTCGAGGTTGCGTGAGGCCAACTCGTCGAAGGAGGATCCGAGCATCTGAATCAATGCCGGATTGGCTAAAAGGACATGGCCGTCCGGAGTGGTGCGATAAATCCCAGTAGGAACGTTCTCAAAAATGTCACGGTATAGATCGATCTGCTCGGGGGTCCAGTGGCTGGGGCTCATCGCTAAATCAGACTAGTCGCATCCTAGCATCTCAAAGGGGGCGCGAAACATTCCCACCCGGAGTTGTCCTACACTAGCTATCGGAGGCAACTTGTGTCCGACATCGAAAACATCATTACCGAGCTAGAACGCCAACGTGCCGCAATCGACAATGCCCTGGAAGCGCTGCGGGGTATCACAAGACAAACCACAAGCAAACGTCCCGGCCGACCAAAGGGTTCAAAACGCGTCAAATCCGCGGATGGCCGACAGCGCCAGATCGAGGCTATGCGCCGGTATTGGGCGGCGAAGCGCGCCAAGAGGTAGTCACCGATTTTCCAAACGGGCCCATAATAGAGCATGTCTGTCCGGCAAGTGTTGCGAATTTTTGTGTGTCTTGGCATCATCGCGGCGCTGTGGCTGAGGGCTCTCAATGGCCAGCGCTGGTCGGGCTCCTGGCTCTTTGGCGGCATCGGTCTAACGATCGCGTTGTTGCTTATTGTGGCAATGGAGATTGCGGGCCGACGGACGACGAGGCGTCCGCGAGACGACGTCCCAAAACGGCCCCTGGGACTGGACGTATGAAGCGCAGGAACTTCCTCGGGCTGGCCACCGCAATCCTCCCGATTCGCAAGACGCGCAAAGTTGAGGTCATGTTCAAATCGCCTGGCCCTCAGCCGAACGGCTTGCAGGCCACGGCGGAAGGCTTGTGGATCATGGACCAAGGCACCGGAAATAAAGCCTACCTGGTGAGCTATGCCGATGGAAAGGTCTTGCGCCAGTTCGAAACCGAAACGGACAAATCGAGCGGCATCACGTACGAGTCTGGGACGCTGTGGATCGGATCGACGTATAGCCGGGAGATTGTGCGAGTGGATGCGATGACGGGTAGGACCATCGAGCGTCACTTCACTCCGGGAGCCGGGGTAATTTATCAGATGGCGGGAGATCCTCCAGCGCGGTCCAGCCCACTGGCGGCAAGTCGGCCCAAGTCTGCGTCCGCTGCGCCAGGAAGGAGCGGGTCCGGGGCTAATGGGACTGGGGCTCATGGGCAGGAGTGGAGTGCTGGCAAGCTTTGGTTTGCGGTGCCTCCAGCGCGTGAAGTGTACTGCATCGATCCCAAGACCTGGGTGGTGCAGGCGAAGTTTCCGACGGCGGGAAATCGTCCCCACGGGATTGGTTGGGAAGGTCCCTACCTGTGGGTAACGGACTCCAATCTGAACGCGTTTTTCAAACACGATCCGAAAACAGGCGAGATGCTGGAGCGGATCCAATTGGCGGATTCCGACCCGTTGCCGCATGGCATGACGATCTGGCAAGGTAATTTGTGGTACTGCGACGATGTGGGGATCGTGTGCCGCATGCGGCTCTGAGTCGGGGTGCTAAAGGCCCTTCAAACAGTCGCCGATCTCTTTTTCGGAGATCGCCCCTTCCTTGATTACTCGCCAATAAGGTTCGGTAATATCCACAGTCGTGCTGCCCTGGCCCGTACACATGCCGCCATCGAGAACCAGATCAAGGCGGCCGTCCATCTGTCCGAAGACGTCGATCCCGCTCTTGCTGGTAGGCTGTCCGGAGATATTGGCGCTGGTTGAGATCAGCGGCTGCTCGAGCCAGTCCAGTAGCGCGTGCGCAACTCGAGAGCGAGACTGGCGCATGGCCAGGCGCCCGGTATTGCCCGTGACTTTGAGAGGAACATTGGCCGATGCGGTGACGATGAGAGTGAGGGGCCCGGGCCAAAAATGGCGGGCGAGCAAATAGAAGCGGCCCGACAGATCGGTGGCGAGTTCTTCAGCCATCAGCTTGCCGCTCACGAGCATGGGGAGCGAGCGCTGCGTCTCGCGACCCTTGGCGGCGAACACCCGACCGACAGCATGCAAATTCAGCGGATCCGCCACCAGCGTATAGAGCGCATCCGTGGGAATGGCCACCACGCCGCCCTGACGAATCACCGCGGCCGCGCGCTCGACAGCTTGAGGGGAGGGATGGTCGGCATCGATTTCGATTAGATCTGTGGCCACTGGAATCAGTCTCGCGGTCCGATGGCTTCGGCAACTTCAATGGCCATCGCGTAACGTCCGAAAGGAGCGCTCAACTGCACCCCTTGGACCATTTGGCGCACGCCTTCCACCATCTCTTTGGCAATGGCAACGCCTTCCTGCCGAGCCTTCTCGGCATTGTCGACGCGGCGCATCCGATCCATGTAATATTCGGGAACGGGCACGCGCAGTTCGTTGACCATGAACTCGGCATTGCGATAACTGGTCAGCGGCCAGATGCCGCAGATAAAGGGCAGTCCGAACTGCTCGGTTCTCTTGAGGAACAGTTCCAGCAGGTTTAAATCGAACACAGGCTGGGTGACGACGTACTCCGCGCCGCCCTTGACCTTCCACTCGAAGCGGCGCAGCTCTTCATCCATGTTCAACGCGCCCGGATTCGCTCCAACGCCGAGCAGCAAGGCCGTCTGCGAGCCCATCGGGTTGCAGCCGATGTCCATTCCCTGATTCAAATTGTTGACGATGTTCGTCAGGCCGATGGCATCCACATCGAAAACGGCCGTCGCGTCCGGGTAGGTGCCCATTCTGGGCGGATCTCCGGTGATGCAGATGAGATTGCGAACTCCCACCGCGTGCGCCCCCAGCAACTCCGACTGAATTCCTAAAATATTGCGATCGCGGCAGCAGAAGTGGAGCACGGCTTCGATGCCCGCGTGCTGCTGAATCAACTGGCACGTCACTTGGGCGCTCATCCGCGTGCTGGCCCGGGGACCGTCCGGCACGTTGATGCAATCGATCCCGGCCGCTGCGCACAGGCGAGCGCCTTCGATCTCTTTGGAAGCGTCCACTCCGCGCGGCGGAAGAATTTCGACGAAAGCGGCGAACTTGCCCGCTGCCAGCTTCGCGCCCAATTTGCTCTTGTTTGCGATCGGCACTTTCGGCAGCGCCTTCGATTTCGCGGTGGGCTCCACGACCTCGACCTGCAAAGTTGAATGGCCCGGATTCAGCGACTTTGCCTCTGAGCGAATCAGCTTGATGTGTTCGGGCGTGGTACCGCAGCAGCCGCCCACGATTTTAGCGCCGGCCCACATGAAGCGTCGGGCATACTGAGCCATGTACTCGGGAGAACAGAGATAAATGTTGCGGCCTTCCACCACAGTGGGCAACCCCGCATTGGGCATCACGCTCATCGGTTTGCGCGAATGCTTCATCATCTCTTCCAGGGTTTCGAGCGTGGCCTTGGGACCCACCGAACAATTCAAGCCGATCACGTCGGCTGGCCACTCGTCCAGCTTGCGAGTGAACGTCGCGGGATCCGTGCCATCCCGCAGATTTCCGAAATCATCGATGGTGACTTGCGCCACCACTACGATCTGGTCGCCGGCGGCCTCGCGCACGGCGAAGATAGCTTCGCGCAATTCATTCAAATCGCCGAAGGTCTCGAGAACGATGAGATCGACGCCTGCTTCCACCAGCGCTTCGGCTTGCTCGCGGAACACCGCGCGAGCTTCGAGAAAGGACGTAGGGCCGAGCGGTTCGATGCGAACGCCCAGCGGTCCCATGGCTCCCGCAACGTATACTCCGTCCTTGAGGGACGCCGCCTCGCGAGCCAAGCGAACTCCCGCGAAATTGATCGCTTTCAGCTTTTCAGCCAGCCCGAAAGCGGACAGCCGGATGCGGTTCGCACCGAATGTATTGGATTCGAGGATCTCGGCACCGGCTTTGACGTATTCCTGATGAGTCTCGCGCACCAGCGCCGCCGCCGACAGGTTCAATTCGTCATAGCAGCGATTGATGAAAACGCCCTTTGAGTAGAGCACCGTTCCCATCGCGCCGTCGGCGACCAGAACGCGGCGC
>JBBRRB010000080.1:0-21808 GCA_038225555.1 Bryobacterales bacterium | reverse complement strand
GGCCGTCGCGCCAGCAACTCCAGCTTCTGTCGCTCCTCGTCGGTAATTTCCAGAGCTTTCGTCGGTCGACCAGTACGCATGACCCAGGATCAACTACCTCGGGCTCATTCGTCAATCTATTTCTAACTCAGGACACTAGCGGCAGAGCCTCGTCGCCGCCTCCTGTTTGACGATTCCGCCCGGCAGGGAAAGCACGGCACGCTTTAGAAATCGGTGTCGCCTATTTAGCGGTCTTGACCGTCCGAATTGCAGATACGGCGCGAATCGCCCCGAGCGGCGGCTTCGGGATCGCGCGCTGCCCGGTGATCTGGCAGTAGAGCGCCGTGTATCCGTTTTCCGCGCTCAGATCATATCGGGCGAAGGCGCGTAGCGGGCGAGGAATGTCCTCGACTCCTGCGCCGGTGAATACTGCTGGCAAGAACTTCCAGTTCGCCGATCCATCGTCAAAGAGATATTGATAAATGATATGGGATTCCCAGCAGGCCCCGAGGCCTTTGCCGGGAAGCTCCTCCTTCATCACGCGGCGGTGGTATGCGGGCGAGCACACGACAATCACGAAATCGGCGTCGCGTATCTGTTTCTCCATCCAGAGAGTCCAGCCTTCCCGAGGGTTCGATTCATACTGGTCCAGCACCGCATCGATACCTTCGCTGCGTAGGCGGTTGGCGAGGTTCAGCACCCGCCGCTTATGCGACCGGGAATCGTGGCTGTAGCTGATAAAGACGCGCGGCGGACGGCGGCGGCTCATGGATCAGTCCCTCCTTTCACGCGCGGGGCTCACTTTCCGATCACGCGCCAGCATTTCCAGGTAGGGAAGGTGTTCGGAGAGGTTACGACCGATTCGCAAGGCGCCGGGCTTCGTTTCGACACTCACAAGGTAGCCGCTCTTGATGGCATGGCTTTTCAATTCAGCGAGCAGCTCCGGACTAAATACATTCCGAAAGTCACGCAGCAGTTTGTTATGAAACTTCTCGCCGTCGACTGCGAGTTCTCGATTGGTGAGGCACATCTCCCTGAACTTAAGGAGGTAAAGCGCTGAACCTCCCTCCGTGACGAGCCGGCTGGCATCAATGCAACGGCGTCCTCCCTGCAGGCGTACGCAGCCCAGCTTCCTCAGGCGATCGACGATGGCGTTCGCAGCGCGCACCTGGCTCAAGCCAATTTCCCGGCCGGGGTAGAAGATCGCCGCCAGTGCCGGGCCACTGGGTATTAGAAAGCCCTGGCACTGCGACGCCCGTACGACCAGGTAAAGGCGCTTGGCCTGTTCAGCGGTCAGAGCCATGCACCCGTCCCTCTCGATTCGTTTCGTTCACGCGATGCTTTGAGAACATACTTGAGAACGTTCTTGAGAACGTTCTACTTGATTGGATCATTTCGTTACTTTAGAAGTCAAACGGGGGCGCCTCCCGTCGTGGACCTCCCTGGTAAAATCCAAATAGAGTCTCGCGGGGGGGCCTGCAATGAACAAGACGAAGATGAAGAAGAACGAATGGAGCCATGTCCGGCTCAGGCCGGTAGCAAAGCGCTTCTGGGGTGCCGACGGCCCGCAATTGCCGCCGGTCGATGACGACTGGATTATCACGGGCGTCAACGACGATGGCGTCAGGATTTCCAATAACCACACCGACCACGGCACGCTTTTGGCGTGGGATCAGATCCATCACTGGTCCACCGATCCGGATAAGGGCGGACGCAACGGCATTCTAACCCTGAACACGCAGGTCAATATCGGCGGTAATAGCTTGTGGTGCGAGCCAACCTTCCGCCCCGGCGAAGCGCTGCCAGACGCCTTCGCGAACGTCCGCAACTGGAAACGCGAAAACGATCCGCTCTATATCCAGAGTCTCTACGCCCAGCAGCTTCCTTCAGCGCCCACACCCGTGCCACCGCAACAGGCCTCTTCCGGTCCCGGCGCTGGCCTGCTCCTTTGTCTGTGCCTCGGCGTCGGCCTGCTGATCGCCAACGCCTGAGCGTCCCGCGACGGCGTTGAGCGTTTGGCGTAATGGGAGCGAATCGACCGACGCCGGACAGCCTCTCGATATCGACGACGACGAAGCCGACGTGCTGCGTTCGTTTGTTTCCTGCGGCGTCCGTTTGTCATCTTTGGCGGGCGAGCCGCACGTTTTCCAACCTGTTAGATTCTGCTGTATGGAGTTGCACTCGACGCTCCCCGTCACGGGCATTCGATCGGGCCTGGATTATGAGCTCTTCGTTCGCGACGTTACCAACGAATTGCTGCGCCTCGACGGCTTGTCAGTCGCGGCAGAACATCACAAGGCTCTTGAAGGTCTCAGCCGACAGCCCCACGTCGTCGACGTCTACTGGGAATACTCTCTGGGCGGCATCCTCCACCGGGTAGCGATCGAATGCAAGAACCTGAACCGCAGCGTCGAACTTGGCGACGTCCGGAACTTTGGCAGTGTGCTCACCGACATTCCCGGATTGCGTGGCATCGTTGTCACGGGAAGGGGGTTCGGGCGCGGAGCAAAGAAGTACGCAAAAGCCCACAACATCGGTCTCCATATCGTCCGGCCGCCGACCGATGGAGATTATGGACCCCGCATCAAGGAGACATTGGCGGTCCTCACGTTTCCATGTGTCCGTGAGATTGAGTTTGAAATAAACGATGAATGGCTGGATGCCAACCGGGGAATGCGAGAGCGGCTCGTCGCGAAACCCCTCACGGTCACGGGCGACTCGACGGTCGATGATCGGCAGAACGCCATGAGAACTACCCTTCGCTCTCTGATACCTCGTCCAACGTCTAACGAGATACCGGTGGGGAACATTCTCCTCACTTACGTCGACGCTTATCTTGATTTTCCCGGTATCGGACCTGTCAAGATCGACAATCTTGAGGTGAGCTATGGCTTCGAGCGGATTGAACATCGCGTCGAGTTCACGTATCCTTCCGCAAAGGCGTTTGTCGCCGATGTTCTTGCCGACAACGCTTTTGTCCTTGATCAGCGAGTGAGGCTGGCATTCAGCGTCAAGCTGTCCAAATCTGACTTATAGCGTTATTGATCCGGAACCGTAGGAGCTACGGGTCCGCTGCCCCATTTTCCGGGCACGGCAGCGCCACAATACACGATTCCGCTTAGGGTGCGCTCTTCCTTGGGTTGTGTCGGGCGTTCGACCGGCTGATTGCGAACGGCTCATTCGCCGCTGCTCTAAGCTTCGGGCACTGCGCGGAGCTTTGGCCTAATGGCTTAGGGGGATTCTGCTCTATCGCAGGAGATCTTTATCGTTCAGAATCCGCAAGTATTCATCTTTTGAAAGCTGGCAGCTGACAAAGGTTTGTGCCTGCCGCGCCGTCATGTGCAGTTGCCGGGGAATGAAGTCATGGCCGAGGTCCTTCCGGCCCCTGCGAATACCGAATCGTGCGATTTCTTTGCCCTGGTCCCTGAAGATCGCCATATCGTGTGTGCGGCCACTTCTGATTTCGGCTCCGAGCTTCGCGGCAATTTTTAGCGCGTGGTCTCCGTTCAACGCGAAGCGGCTGATCTCAACCGGCACGGTCACCGACTCCGGTGGTACGACTTTGGGATCGAGCTGGAGATCAGCCTCGGTCACCGGTATGGCCGGAACCAGCAGATGCGTGTCGGGAGGAACTGATCGTGAGAATCTCTTGTACAGCACGTCATACGGGATTATCTGCAGTCCTGCTGGCAGCTGGGTTTCCAGCTGTCGGTGCACGAACTCAAGCTCCAGCTCACGGCGCCATGCCACCGATAGCCCCATGATTACGAACAGATGAATCTGGTTGCCGATGATGAGGGAATGATCCGGGCGGTGGAGAAGTTTCGCGCGCACATGATCGGCATCTTTGGCGGCTTGCTGCGCAGCGGTCTGGGCATCCCGGCTTAGCAGAATCACGTCTTTCCTTGGAACGGTCACGATTCGCGAGTCGGGGCGTTTCAACTCGATCACACCATACGAGGTGTTGCCTTGTGTCTCGTCATCGGGATAAATATGGAAGTCAGCTTCAGAGACCCCGGGTCGAGCGCAAGGATGAATATCGCGCGGGCTCAGTTTCAGCGGCAGCCCAAGGGAAAGGACATACGGATGCTCGGTAAACAGGGCCTGCCAATCGCGCTCCTTGCTGTTCTGGCTTGCCAGCAGGTCCGCATAGCGGTCTCTCGCAATCTTTAGATCACGGTCGTTCGGCAGCCCGTCTTCGAGAAAGCTCGCCATTTGCCGGTCTTCCTGACTGCTTCAAGAAAAGTCCTTCGTTGACATAGCCTAACATCTTGCCTGCCTCACATTTGGACGAAACCAGGAGGACGGAGCCGTCTACGGCTGTTGCCGTCGTTCGCGCATGCGGCATCAAGGTCGCTATATACTTATGATGTTCGCCCGTCTCAAACAGAGGTTTTCGATGCTCTCTGGATCGCTGAGCGACGCCGCCAAGGGCTTTTTTGATGCGGCAGATCCCGCTATGCTTCTGCGCATGCCGGGCTGCACTCCCCTTGTAGCGAATCCTGCTCACGATCACTACTTCGACCGGCAGGGGTGGGACTCTCGCAGGCAGCGCTACGAAAAGTTCGTTGCGGAACCAGCCGGACAGTTGGCGGAAGTAACGTGCTATTGCGAAGTCATATCCTCCATACTCGCCCTGCGAGAACATGAGTGCGTTTTCGAGCGTGCGTACCAGCAACTCCGGGACCAGCCTGGTGCAGTCTTCGCCGGACTGGAGTTTCACCTCGTCACCCAGAACCCGGACAAGCGGTCCCGGTTGTACAGCCTTTCCCGCGTGCACGCCCGGCACCGCGGTGGCGACCTGCTCGAAATCCGGATTCTTCCGCTGCCCGACCTGACCGTTGAGGTCGAAAATCTCGGGGAGGGCCTTCCGCCTGCACTTTGGAACTGCGTGGTTCGTTTTGATGCCAATGTCTGGTTCCGGCACCAGGAAAAACTTGACAGACTTCCGGATGCCTATGTGGCGGTTGATTCCGCCCTGGACCGGTCTCGCGGCAGCCCGTCGTTAGAAAATGCGCGCCGGGGCATTTTGGATTCGTTTCGCAAGGTGAAGGAGTCGCATGTCCCTCCTTCGCATCTCCTGAAGCATCTTTTCAGGGAATCGCGCATCGGTCCAATCTCCGATTTTGATATTCGCATGCTGCGCGAGCGGCTTTGCGATGCCCGGATCCTGCGCGGCCGCCTCGTCCAGCGCATTGAGCGGCGACTTGCCGATCACAAACAGCTTCTTGCGTCATCCCTGACCGCCTCGCCCGACAAGCTCGTCCGGTTGTTGCGTTGTACGCTGGAACTTCCCTCTCTCGAAGCGGCTGATGCACTGGCTCCGCCTCACCGCGCGCCATCTGTCTTCTATCGCCCGGAGAAGGAGAACGACGAGACGCATCAAGGCGCGGAATCCGTGCCTTGCGGCAGCACGACGGAGTTGCCTCGATCTCAAGCGCCCTCCGACGCGCTCGACCGCCTGTCGCGAGAACCTGACCATCAATTGAGGGGATACGGCCTACAGAAGCTGCTGGAAGAGGTCTTTTCCGGCGCGGAGATTCCGTGGCACAAGAGTTTTACCCGCAACGGCGGCGGAGAACAGATAGACGGAGCCTTTTCCCTTGAGGGCTGGTTTTACATTGTCGAGTGCCGGTGGCGCACGCGTCTTGCTGACATAAGGCAGATCGATGGCTTGCTGGGACAGGTCGGTCGCTCCGGAAAGCAATGTATGGGCTTGTTCCTCTCGATCGAGGGCTGGTCGGACAACGTTCTGCGGCTCTTGAAGCAAAACCGTGAAAAGTCCATTCTGCTGATGGACGGTCGGGACTTGCGTGCTGTCCTGGAAGGCAGGTTCACGCTACCGGAATTGCTTCTCCGCAAGCTCGCGCATCTGAACCTTCGCGGCGAACCCTTTTTGGGCGTTTAGTGCGCCTTCACAAGCGTCGACGCTGACTCAAACAGTAACCTCAATTCATCTTCGCCCGCACAACAACAACAATGTCCGGGCCCGCTGCGTCACGCCGCTGCGATCCACCTGACGATGGCGCCCGCGACTGCCTTCTCGCCGAACCGCCCCTCCAGCCAGGTGAAACGCGACCAGGGGAATTCAGGCTCGCCGCCCAGCTTGAGGAATTCGAAGGGCGGGTCCTGGTGAGTGACATCCGTACGCTTCACGTAGCGCGTGATGCCCGGATCGACGACCAGCACCTGAGCGTCCTTATTCGCAGCTAACGCGACGGCCAGTTCGGCATTGACGATCTTGTCGTGAAAAGCGTAGCCGATGACGACGATGCGATGCGCGCGCGGTAGCATCTGATGCAAATGCGCGTGCAGGGTCTTGTAAGGCTCGCGCTCGGCCCAGGGCTGGTAGATGCCGCTCGCATCGTTGAGCCGTCCCCAGTATTCCTCGCCGAACCACTGCTCGTGCGCGTGTCCAGGATAGATCATCTCGAACTGGTGTGGCGGGTAGCCGTTCTCGTCAGCTTCGTCGTCGGGCGCGAACGAACCCATCGACTTAACCGGCCCGCCGGGCAGCCAGTTGGTCGACCCGTGCAGTTTGTAGAGCGCGATGTTGGTCTTGCCGCGAACCGATTTAATGTCGGACAGCCGTGCCGCGTCCCACGACCCGCCGAGCAGCTCGAACCCGTCGGCCAGGCGATAATGGCCGCCCGATTCGATCGCGAGCTTCTCAAACGTCCAGTCATAGTTCAGCGTGAAGATCGGGACAATCCTCTGTCGGCCCGCGGCGGCATCCAGAATCCGCCGCCACATCCGGTCCGCCATCCGCCCGGAGCAGTCGCCGCAGGTTTCATGCAGCAGGCCGTAGACCCGCCGGTGAACCCGCGCCAGCATGTCACCGGCTGCCGCGGGCACACCTTCGTTCGCCGTGAATCCCGGCAGGAGCTGCGGGAGTTCGCTGTGACACGACAGCCACAGCATCAGCTGGAGCTCGTAGAGATGTTCGAGGAAGTCTTCGATGTTGATGTCATCCGCGCCGATCCGGAACCGGTACGCGGCCGAGCGGTGGATCTCAGCCGCCGCCCGTCCTTCCGGCGAATCGTCGCAAAGCTTGTTCCGCACGCTGACCGTCGTCGGCATGCCGAGCGGCACGGAAGCGCCCGCCCCGAGGATCAGTACGATGGGCAATTCGGGTTGTTTGCGCGCCATGTTCTCAACAGCGTAACGCGTGTCAACGCCATGCGCACCGTCTGCGCGTGGCCCCGCCGGTTGATTCAAGCCCCGCTCTGCTCGATCTCGCTTACGGCTGCGATTCCGCCTTGGCCTTCGTCCCGCTGTGTTTCTTGAGCCATGTCACCAGCTCGTCATAGTCCCGCGCTTCCATGCGGTAACGAAGCTCCTCTCTGAGCGAACTTGCGTCCGGAGACAAGTGTGACGTCGTCACGATGAGACCGGCATTGGCCCGCTGACTCTCAACGACGCCATAAAGTCCGCGGACGATGCTGACGTCCACCTTCTTCTGCGGACCGAACCGCTTGCATTCGACGAGATAAATGACCGGACCGACCGGTGTTTGATAGCGTGCCAGAATATCGTATCCGCCATCCCGCGTTGCCGGCGTCAGAAGACACTCAAAGCCGTCGCGGATCAGGAGTTCAAAGACGAGGTGTTCGAACTCTCGCGGCGGCATCTCGTGCAGGCGCTGCGGATCGGTCGCGAGCTTCTCGATCAACTCCTCCCAATAGGAGCTCCGCGCGGCCAGAAGCCGCGCCGCCGCCGGCGCCAGCATCGTCGCCGACAAATCCTGATAGAGGACTGACACGTCAGGATTCCAGATGCGATCGAAGAAGTCTGCCAGGACGAGACCCGCAGGTGCCGCCAGTTGAATGAAGGAAGGATCGGTCAGCGAGAGCGTGTCCGCTCCCATGAATGCTGTTTCCCGATCAAGCACGATCCAGCTTGCCTCCTGGTCGAAGGACGCCCGCCGCAGCGCGCACCCGCGCCATTCTTTCACACACGAGAGAAATTGCTTCCAGTCGTCCTGAAAGCCGCGGATGTCCTGGACGGGAAGCTTTCGGGCGACTTTTCCCTCAAGGACTCGTCGCACCGAATCCGATAGTAGGATGCGCACCCGCTGCCGCCTCATCAGGGAATCGCGTATGAAATCCTCGCCAAGGCCACGCGCGAGCCAGTTCGCGGCGTCGGTATTTCCGCAATATATATCGATACTGGCGGCATTCCGGAACAGATCAATCGGGAAAAGAGCCCGCAACTTGGCCATCTGAACGATTATGCCGCCGCTAGTCGTTTCGTATCCAGTCTCAACCAGATCCCACGTCGCAGGAGACGAGGCACGATCTCAAAGCCGACTCGAAATCACGGCAACCTCTGCGTCTGCATCCCTCTCGCAGTCTGTCAGGCGCACGCCGCCTGTGCGGTTTCAGCGAACGGCCGAGCGACCCCGATCAGGGCGGCAATCTCGCTCTTCCTTTCGGCCACGA
Source organism: Bryobacterales bacterium (assembly GCA_038225555.1). GTDB lineage: Bacteria > Acidobacteriota > Terriglobia > Bryobacterales > Bryobacteraceae > JANXQZ01. Next base: position 13,388 of record JBBRRB010000080.1, on the reverse strand, counting down.
AGCCCCGCAACAGCTTTCGCACAACCTTGCGCGCGCCCCGCTCGGCTTCGTTGCCGTCGGCGGGGAAATCGTAATCATTAATCTCGCGCGCGTCGTTCTCATCGGGCATCAGCGCTATCCAGATGAAGGTCTGGTGCGTGGCCACGTTTCGCATTCCGGTATTGTTCTCGATCTGCGCTTGCGGGCGGGTGAAGGCGTCGTGAAGGTCCGGGTGGACGGTGCGGATTTCGGAGACTAAGGTCTCCCGGTCACGGCTAGAGCGCGGTGTCCCGAGGCGCCGGGGGTCGCAGTCCCGCAGGAGTATCTGTCCATGCGTTGACAGTCCGGTAAGGACATCCCAGGATCGCTCCCGGACGGAATGCACGCGGTGGAGATAATCTTCATAGTCGAACGCGAGGCGCCGCGCGACATCGTCCAGATATCGATACCGCAGGTCGGAACTGAACCGGTCGGCAATTAGCTCGAAATCAGCGGCCAGCCCGGCAACATCGCCGCAGGCCCGCCGTGCGGTCGCGCGTGGCCTCTTCGCCTGGAGATCGTGCGCCGGATCGTAGTACATCGGCAGGATGCGGGGATACTTGTCGACGGCCATCGATTCAAGATAGTCAGTTTTGGGCGCATGGCGTCTTTGCGGCGGTTTTCTGCCCGGGGCGATCTTGCATTTCCGTGACAGTTTCCAAACGATGTCGGCGTCACGAGCGCCTCGGCTGACGCTACCAGTCGCGCCGCCGGGTCGAAATTGAGGCTATGATGGCGCGCAGGAACTCAAATGCCTGCCGACACGACGGACCAGCATTCATCGCTCATCTTGCCCTCGGTGGTCGGCGTGCATTACCGGCTCGACACCACAAAGCTGTTCACCAATTCCGAGATTGACAATTTTGTCGCGCAGTATGAGCGCGCCGATGTTAGCGAGAATGAAATTCACGCGTTTCTGAAAGACCATCCCAAATTCCTTTTTGCGCTCGGCGCTTACGAAGATTTCCGCTCCGAACTAGTCTTTCCGACGAATGGCGGCTCCATGGGGCTTCCTCCGCGGCTTCGACTTGATTTTTTGCTCAAGGACCGCCGTGGCGCGTGGGATGTCGTCGAGCTTAAGAAACCTTGGCTGCCTGCCGATCCCATTGTCGGACTGCCGCAGCGGCTGCGCTTTTCCGTGCCGGTCCAGGATGCCGTAGCGCAAGTGCAGACCTATCTGGATGAACTCGCCAGCCCGTCAGTCAACGACTGGTTTCGTGAATCCGGCATTTTGCTCGAACAGCCCCAGGCATGGCTGCTGATAGGACGGGATCGGGACCTTCCGCGTGGCGAGCGCCGTCGACTCGAAAGACACTTGCCCCGAAATGTGCGCCAGTAACCTTTGACGAAGTGCGGGATCTGTCGATGGAACGACGCCTGATCGTGACGGAGCAAGTTATCCTGCCGATCTTGCAGGAGCCGCTCCGCCCCGTTGCCCTGCCGACAGAAAGGCCGGCCGCGGACCGGCCGGTCAGGCGCCTCACCCTGAATCTTTCGAAGGAGGCGCATCGGCAGCTGGAGGAGTTGTCGCGGAAGACCGGCTCGTCCATGGCCGATCGCGTCCGGCAGGGCCTCAGCCTACTACGGGCGGCGATGCCACCCGAAGAAAAGCGTGATGCGCGTCAGCGTATCAAGGAAATCGTACTCCCCAAAGGCGTCCGCTAGTTTCCGTGCCCGGTGCTTTTTTGCCTTTCTTCACGGACTCGCACCGATCGGCCGTGACGTGACTTAATCGTCGATCCTGATCGTAATTCTTACGCGGCGACCCCTCCGCGCCCGGAGTTTCTCGACGATGATGGCGGCGATCACGGCAAGTGCGACCGCAGTGCACACTTCTGGCATGGTGGGCATATGTTTTCTTCTTGCCGGTACGGCAATGGTCAGGCGGACGCTCGGCAGCTCCGCCCACAATGCGTTTCGCGAACCGGACCGCCGCGGGCAAGCCGGGGAGCTAGAATCACGCGGAGCTTCCGGCGCGCCCGCACCAGGATGTTCTGGGTGCGATAGACGGTCAGTCCGAGCGCCCGGGCTGTCTCGGGGATTGACAGGCCTTCGACGTGGTGAAGAATGAGTGCGTTTTGTTCGACCGGACTGAGTTCAGCGAGTGCGTAGCGAATCATCTGTCCGGTCTCGCGCCCGATAGCCTCCTCTTCCGGCGAGGGCGAGTCGTAATAGAGGTCAAAATGCAGCGCAATGTCATCGATCGAAGCCATCCGGGGGTGCCGCCGCTGCCGCCTCTGGATATCGTAGGCGGCGTGCCGGACCGCCTGGTCGAAATAGGCGCCGAAATTTTCCGGTACGTAGGGCACGCGCTCCGTCTGTTTCAGAGCGTTGGCGACGGCTTCGTCCGCCTCAAAAGGGTCGAGCAGAATGGCATTGGCGATCCGCTGGCCCCGTGCCACGTGGACAGGGAGTTCGATGCGCAGCCACACCGGGTCGCGGGGAATAAGATGCAGCGCCCCCCGCGGATCCACACTCCGCTCAAGGGCGTAACGCCACCAGTACGGCGTCGCCGCCTCGACGAGGGGACCGAAGACCGCGCCGAACTGGCGCATCCCCTCAAGTTGTTGCCACATGAAGTACTCGACCATCGCGTGAGCCCTTTCCGTGGTTGCTTCCACACTATCAAAAGACGCCCGCGAGGCGTCTTCCCATTAAAACGCTGCCAATTTTTCCCGTCCCAACCCAATAATCCTGCTGGGTGTGCAGACCATGACTTAACCTGTATCACCCGGATCGATTTGGCTTTCAGCCCCGCTTGCCGCGATTGTGAGAGCAGCTGAAGGCACTGGATTCCCTCTCCATCTGCAGCGTCAATGCCGAACTGAAAGTTTTTATTGATCTGACCTCAACGGCTGCGAACGCGACCCCTCGGAACAATCGAGGGTCCTTTCAACCCTGGCCGCATCCTGGAACAGGGCGGGCACGAAGCTGTTTCGAACCTCCGCCCGGAATTCAGTCTCCCAGATCCGCCTGATGACCCCAAACTCAATCAGGATAAGAGCAGCGAGCAGCGCGCTCACGCTTGTGACCTTCACGACCAGGAACGAGATCGCAAATACCCGCTTTTCAGCTCGCTCCAGCGCCGTCAGAAGAGAATCGCCGGCGTGATGCCCCGCACGGCTTACCAGTCGCTTCCCCATCTTGCGTCCCCTTGGAGAAATGCTCCCGGACGGCCACGTCGGTAACAAGAAAACTTTCTTCGCCAGTTTGTAACGGGTCGACGAGTTTGGGAGCATATGAAAGCGATGTCCGGCAATCCGGCAGAAAGCGATCTTCGTGATGCCATCGCCAGCATGACTGCCGACGAACTCTTGCGCCTGCAGTTGGCCGCACGCGTGTTGGACCCGCAGCATCACGAAGACCTTATCCAGGAAGCCATCTTCGGGACCCTCTCAGGCAAGAGGAAGTGGAAGAAGGAGATTTCCCTCTTCTGGCATCTACACGGCACCATGCGGAGTATCGCCAGTAGTTGGGCCAAGAAAACCGCGAAGGATGCCATCCCTGCGTCACAAGTCAGCCACGATAATGGTGCGTCAGATTGTCTTACAGCCTTCGCCACTGACGCTCCGGGCCCGGAGCGGCAGGCTGCCGCACGAAACGTTCTCAGGCGCATCCTTGAAAGATTCCGCCTGGATGTCGTTGTGCTGGCTATCGTGAATCGCAGGCTCATCGGCGAGACGCGTTCCGAAACACAAGTGGCGCTAAACCTGGACGATGACGCGTTTTTGGCCGCCTCCCAGAGATTACGGCGCGCGGCCAAGCAGGTGGTGGAGAAGCCAACGATATGAACATTCCCGATTTTCAGAAGTTTTCGCAGAAGTCCACCAGCGCTCTGAACCTGGCCAAGGCTTCGGAGAGCGCGGTGATCAACCTCTGCCAGGAGCTCGGTGAAGATCCCGTCGACCTTGCTGAACGTACGCGCTGTCTTCTCATGAATTCCGTCGCGGCGGCCGAAGACAAGCTTCGACGCGAGCCGAGAATATGGATCGCATGGCGTCAGGCTTTGGTCGCCTCGGCCCTCACGTTGTCTGCCCTTGCGATCCCGCTGTACCTCGCTCATCATCGGGATTCAGAGGCCCTCGGCAAAGCTCGTGCGGAAATAGAATCAACGAAGCGCACCAACGATCGGCTGGTTCGCGAGCTTGCCCACACAGCCGATGAAGCCGCGACATATCGTCGCGTGGCGCAGAGCAAGCTGTTCACGGCAAGTAGCTTCAGGGACGCTTTGCAGATCGAACTTCTCAAGACCCGTTCCGAGCTAGCCGGAGTGACTGGAGCCAGGGACGAGGCTGCGCGGAATCTATCCTTAACGCGCGAGGAACTGAATACCGCGGCATCGGCAAGAGCGGACGCCGACCGTCAGTTGCGCGAACTTCGGCTGACGAATGCTTCTATCGCCAAGCAACGTGACGACATCGCAAGCGAACGCGACCGCGCCGTTACGCAGCTTACGACCGCACAGGCCGCCTTGAGCCAGGCGAAGAAGGATCTTGAGCACGCATCCTCGCAGATCGCATCCGGCTCCTTGCCGGCGATTTATTTTATAAATTCCGCTCCCAGCACCGGCTTTGCGTCCGCAGTGGGAAACTTTAGCGTGTCCGTGCCCACGGTATATACGGTTGGCCCGACAGGAACGATTTTCACCATTGCGCTCAATCAGGACGGTACGATCAACAGCAGTTCGAATCCGGCGAGAGCGGGCGATAACATATCAGTATTCGCAACGGGAATGGGCGCCGGTCCGGTCAGCGTCAGTATCGGTGATCAGACAACGCCGGTTAATTCGCTGCCCAACGGAATCGGAAACTTGGGCCCTTCAGGTTTAATGCAATTCAACGTTCAGATCCCGCCCAGTACTCCGGCCGGCTCGACTGTGCCCGTTCTGATAACCGTTGGCGGCAGTTCCAGCCAGGCGACTGTTTCTATAAAACCGCGATAGGTTTACTCGCTTCGGCTTTGAGACCCCTTATAGTGGCACCAGCACAGCATAAACTTTTCTGGGTTGGAGACTCTTCTTATGGATTGGGGCACCGTCCATCCCATCCACGCCAGGCAACTCGTTACTCAGCTTGATGATGTCTTTTCCTTCGCCCGCCATCTCGGACTCGGAGGTTTGGCGGAATCGGGGAGGTTCGCCGAACACCGCAAGAGAATTGCGTCGCTTGTCACCTCCATGGAGCCGGACGAAAAGGGTATGATCGCGGGCGTTTCGCCTGGCCAGCTCCGGTCGCACATCGACGATTCAATAGCCCTCACGGAAACTATGGAACTCTGTTTCGCCGTGCCGTACCTGATGACCCAGGGCCCGGAGCGGGTCGCCGAGAAACTCAAGCTTGTTCTCAGTGGCCCCGTACTCCTGAAGGAGGAAAGGGCACGCTCAAACCAGGCGAGGAACACGCTGTTTGAGATCCACCTTGCCGCCCAGGCAGCACGGGCGTCAGTCACAACGCACCTCGGTCCCCTCTCCGACATCCTGTGTGAATTCGGCGGCCGGCAGCTATTCATCGAATGCAAGCGCCCGCATTCGGCAACAAAGGTTGCGCGTCGGATCAGCGAGGCGGAGGGGCAGATACTGCACCATCTTCGTCTCGCATTACCGCAGAGCAGAGGCGTCGTTGCGATTTCGCTGTCGAGAGTGCTCAATCCGGCAAGCTTGATTTTCGCTATGACCGACCCCGCCCAGGGGCAGCGGGTCTTTGAAGAAAAGGTTCAGGCCATCGCTGAAGAATGCCGTAAGGCGTGGTCCCGACTCTCCCGGAAGGTGATTGGTATTGTTTTCACGGCAACGGCTCCGGGATTTGAACCGGGCAGCGCTCATTTCCTTACCCTCCATCACAGTCTGGGTTACACGCTCGCCGGCGGACTCGCTGCTGAACAGGAGATTTTCAGTGCATGGCATGAAAGCATCGCTTCTGTTGTACCTTTCCTGTAACGCTCCAGCCCGGCGTATTGGCTCGGCTCAATTCCCTCGACCTTTCATCTCGGCCCTTGTCGTTCCTCTCTTGCGCTCCCTTTTCATTTGAGCCACGTACGACATCAGATTCTCCTCGCCCCGCGGGAACACGGAGGCAAATCTCGTCCCGGCGTTAACGCCGATGCGAATCTGGAAGTCCGCCAGCGCCTCCATCGAACGCCACACATAGTCCTTCAGCCATTCGAGTTTTGCGACGAGCCGGGCGTCGGTTGCCACGCTCAGGTCACTTGCGGTTTCCCGGTAGATGTCTGCGATTCTGTCTCTCATGCGGAAATCGCCCCCGATCGGGTCGTATCCCAGGTAGTCGACAAAATGCTGGTTGTCCCGGTCGATCCGGATCATGTGCGCGATGCGATTTCGGAATACCGCAATCCCGTCGGGGATCGGCTCGGATAGCAGCGTCTCGATGATCTCCTCGTCGATAACGGTCCGTGGAAAGACGGCAACCCTGCTCTCCAGCCGGTACGCTCGGACCATCGCCTCTCCGAACACGAAATCGCGGCTGTGGAAAATATGTCCCCGGCAAATGCCGCCCCGCGACCGGATGCCCAAAGTCAGGAGGCTCCTTTGCAGCCAGAACACGGCATCGAGGCACCCTAATATCGGCAGCGACCGGCTGCCGAGGGCAAACTGGTTGTTCCGCTCCGTGGATGGAAACGACATGACGATCGCGTCCGACACCGTCGTCATGCGGTCGCCAGACCCGATGGGCTTATCGAACTGAACCTCGATCTCCTGACCGGTCCGGACATGCGGCAAGGCAAAAAACACGGTTGGGCGCCGGTTCGTCAGGGCGGACGTCACGGTCTGCACAGTCCGGGCGAACCGCTCCGAGTCCTTCGCCAGCAGACGGTCTGATATGCCGAGCATATCGACGAAGGCGACGATCCGCTGCTCGTAACTCGGTCTCATCCGCGCGGCTTTCCTTTCGAATGAATTCTGACACGCCGCAGTCGATTCCGCGCGGCCGCTCGCGACCTCCGCTGGTAAAATTCAATTAGAATCTCGCGGGGAGGCCTGCCATGAACACAACCAAGATGAAGAAGAACGAATGGAGCCATGTCCGGCTCAGGCCGGTCGCCAAACGCTTCTGGGGTGCCGACGGCCCGCAATTGCCGCCGGTCGATGACGGCTGGATGATTACAGGTGTTGATGATACCGGTGTGCGGATTTCGAACAACCACACCGACCACGGCACGCTTCTGGCGTGGGACGAGATCCATCACTGGTCCGCCGATCCCGACCGAGGCGGCCGCAACGGCATTCTGACCCTGAACACCCAGATCAATATCGGCGGTAATCGCTTGTGGTGCGAGCCGACGTTTCGCCCCGGCGAAGCGCTGCCCGATCTGTTCGCCGCTGTTCGCAACTGGAAGCGCGAAAACGACCCGCTTTATGTCGAGAGCTTGTACCGGCCGACGCTTCAGGCACCGCCTCCGTCCGCGCCCCCGCAAAACACGCCCGGCGCTGGCGCCGCCCTGGTCCTGTGCCTTTGCCTCCGTGTCGGCCTGCTGATCGCGAACGCCTAGGAGCGGCATCGTCGCCGGCTCACAACGCTCACAGCGGCACCCCGGGGGATACACAACGGGGGTATGCAACAACTTGTCCGCCGGCTTGGGAGCCAGACCCGCAAAGTTCCTGTTTGCGGCTAAACGATTTGTCCCACCACCCTGCAAATCCGCGCCCTCGCAACTGCACCGCGCACCATGCAAATTCGCGACCGCCCGTTACGATCTCCTTGTGTGGACTCAGGACTTGGCTCTCTATAACGCCTCATCCTTCACCATTGGCGGAAAGCATTAGCTCAGCAAACTGCGGTCAAACCGTAAGGCGCGCAGCCGACGACCCCTGGTCGTTATAATCTCCAAGAAGCATATGGAAAACCGCACACCGAACGAGATCGAGATTCGGGATCAGCTAGGTCGGGTGCTCGCCAGTCAAGAGTTCGCCAAGGCTCCAAAAGCTGCCCAGCTTCTTCGGTATATTGTCGAGTCTGCCTTAACCCACACTCAGGGAAATCTAACTGAATCCGTGATTGCTGAAGAGGTCTTCAAGCACGTCAAATTCGACCCTGCGACTTCCTCCGTGGTTCGAACCACGGCAGCGAATCTACGTCGCCGACTTGCTGAGTTTTATCGCACCACTGGTTCGCATGAAGAGATAAGAATCGAGATTTCCAAGTGGGGGTACCATCCGGTCTTCTCCCACAATGAGGCCAGCGCGACCGATGAGTTTCGAGAACGCCGGGTGTTCTTAAGTTACGCCACTGCGGACCGGGAAATGGCGCAGCGGCTTTCCGATGCACTCAGGAATGCCGGTATTCACGCGCAGGGCCCCGCATGGGAATTGACCCCCGGCGATTCCATTGTCGAACGAGTACGAGGCTTCGTGCGTTCAAGCGATTTACTCTTAGTGCTGTTATCACCGAACTCAACCACGTCCAGTTGGGTTCAGAGCGAGTTAGGCGGCGCCTTAGCAAATGAGCTCAAAGACCGAGCAGTTCTGCTAATGCCTGTGCTAATCGCGGACTGCACAATCCCCCCAAACTTATCGGACCGGCTGTACGTCGATCTGCGCCATGATTTCACCGAAGGTGTTCAACGCCTCGTCGCGCAACTGGCATCAGCTCCTGAACTTGATTTCTCGCGACTCGATTCCTTCACTTTTGAAAAACTTGTCTCGGAGTTGCTCGTCAGCTTGGGCTTTTCGGTACTGGGACAGAAGGCTACGCACAGTGGCGCGTTCGACTTCCTGGCGTCCTATCGCTACACGGACCCATTTGGAGCCGAACGCACAGACACATGGCTTGTGGAAGCCAAGGTATATCAGGACGAGCGCGTCAGTGTTTCAGCTCTAGGTCAGATTTTCGAAACCCTGCGAAAGTCCCCTGGGGCTACGCGCGGTTTAGTTGTAACGAACAGTCGACTGACATCCGTGGCTCGCGAGTTTCTTTCCGATTCAATAGAAAGCTCGGGCCGCGAATTGCGAATCATAGACGGCACGGAACTCAGCGGCCTCTTGATTCGATACCCCAACCTGGTCCAACGCTACTTCTCATCGGGAAGTGGCCATGAGTAAGGCTGATGCCTTGCGGCTGCGGCTGGAGGGGTGTCCGCCAGGGCATGCCGGGTGGGTCCAGTTCGAGGAGGTTTGTATCGACGTCTTGCGTTATCTGTTCGTGCCGCCCCTCACTGAACCAATAATCCAGCCCAGAACATACTCTGGGGTCGATCGTCGCGACGCCGTCTTCCCCAACCGTAATCTGCAACCATCGAACAATTGGGGCCACCTCTATCACGAATTGGGTGCACGCCTTGTACTGTTTGAATTCAAGAACTATGAAGCCGATGAGGTCGGCAAGGACGAGACAAACCAAACACGGAACTATCTCACGGATCCGATGGGCAGGCTGGCAGTAATCTGTTGTAACCGTGAGCCAAATCGGGCAGCACATTTGAAGCGCAACTCAATTTTCAGCCAGGACGGTAAGGTCATTCTGTTCGTTACACGGGAACGGCTGGTCGAGATGCTATTCATCAAGGAACGGGGTGAAGATCCTTCAGATCTTATATTGGACATGCTCGAAAGGTTCTATCTTCAGCATGAATGACACGGCGACTGTCCGTCTGCATTTATGCGGATTCGGCACCTGGTTGTTGGGCCGTCCCCGGCAGCACCGCGCTCAATCTTTCGGATGGATGTAGCCGATGGGCCGCTTTTTCGGCGGGTCCGGCGGCACGAGCAGCTTCTGGACGGCGCTGAACAACGCCGCGATCTGTTGATCATGTTCCGCGACCTTGCGCGCCAGGTCCTTGTGAGTGGCGAGGATCTCCCGCAGTTTTACGAACGTCCGCATGATAGCGACGTTGACCTGGATCGCCGTCTTTCCGCGCAAAACGCTCGATAGCATTGCTACGCCGAGTTCAGTAAATGCGTAGGGTCGGCGGCGCAGGCCCATTTTCGCGGCCGGATTGGATATCACAATTTGTGATCTCCAATTTTCAAGCTCTTCGTCTGAAAACGGGAACATGAAGTCGTCCGGGAACCGCTCGCGGTTGCGCTTCACGGCTTGCACGAGAACGCGGGTCTCAACCCCATACAACGCGGCGAGATCACTGTCGAGCATGACCTTCTCGCCGCGGATCAGGTGAATCCGGCTGGCGATGCGCTCAATCGGAATGAGTGCGGGTGTCCGGGCCATGGCGGCATTCTGCCCGGTTCGGTGGCCCTGTCAAGTAGGAAAGCGGCATCGCTGCACCCCCGCGTCCCGTGTTTGATACCGCAATTTGCGACATGAAAGAGTCGAGAAGTGGGCGCGCACTCCGCCGGGAACTTGCCAGCGCGGCCTCCCATGAGGTGAAATACTCGCCGAGGTATGCAGTCGCGTGATGACCGCAGCAGATTTCCGAAGAATCGAGCTGAGCCTGGACGGCGCCGAAGAGGTGGCCCACGCCGGATTGCCCGCCTTCCGCGTCGGAGGCGCACGATTTGCATCGCTCGCCTCGCAAGCGGCTGGCTACGGAGACCTGACGCTGACGCTGGAGCAGCAGGCGGCATTCGTGGAGGACGCGCCCGAAATCTTCCTGGCCATCCCCGGCGGGTTTGGAGGAATGGGACATACCCATATTCGCCTCGCTGCGGCCAGCGAGGATGTACTCATTGGTGCGCTGCGCACGGCGTGGAAGCTGCGGGTCGAGAAGAACGCGAATAGACGCCAGAAGAGCAAACCTCCGGCGGCGCGGCGCGGCATGTTAAACAAGAAGCCCGGCAAGCCGTGACGTCCAGGCGGACCCGGCCGCATGGTCGCCTATGAAGATCGCCACTCTTAACATCAACAACATCAATAAGCGTCTGCATAACCTCACGGCGTGGCTCGCAAAGGAGCAGCCCGATGTCGTTTGCCTCCAGGAGCTCAAGGCAGAGCAGCAGGCATTTCCGGCGAGTGCCCTTCGCGACCTCGGCTATCGCGGAGTCTGGCTGGGCGAGCGTTCCTGGAACGGCGTAGCGATCCTGGCGCGGGACTGCGATCCGGTGTTGACGCGATCGAGCTTGCCCGGGAATCCCGAGGATCGCCAGGCACGCTATATCGAGGCGGCGGTCAATGGTGCGCTGATCACGTCCATTTACCTGCCGAACGGAAATCCTCAACCCGGCCCGAAGTTCGATTACAAATTAGCCTGGTTCGAGCGTTTGATCGCGCACGGCGCGGAACTCGTGAAGGCAGGCGTGCCTGTCGTGCTGGCCGGCGATTACAATGTTGTGCCGACTGTCCAAGACATCTATCCAACCCGCTCTCTCGATAACAACGCATTGATTCAACCGCAGAGTCGCCAGGCATATGCCCGACTGCTGGCGCAGGGCTGGACGGACGAACACTGCAACCGGAGGGGCCGCTCTGGACGTTCTGGGATTACTAGCGTAACCGGTGGGCGCTAGACAAGGGCATGCGGCTGGATCATTTCCTTCTCTCTCCCACAGCGTGCGATCGACTCGGGAACGGGGGAGTCGACCGATGGGTTCGCGGCGAAGAAAACGCCAGTGACCACGCTCCCGCCTGGATCGTGTTCGATCATTGACTTGCAGTCATTCCGAGAATCCCGAGTCAAGCAGGGGTTCGCCGTATCCCTAGTGAAAATGGTGGGGCGCCATATCAAGAATCAACAGGAAGCGGCTCTAGTTTTCCCGCAGCTCAAGTCTGGTCGTCTGGGCCCGACCTTCGTCGAGATGCTTCCAGAGCTCAGCGATGGCAATCGCGCCGGCGCCCATGCGGGTCGCCACGAAGACGCCTTGCCGCCCGTGGTGCTCGATACCAATGCCGACGAGCTGTGGCCGGGAAGAGTTCCCGGTTTCGCGGTCCAGTTTCACCTTCCAGACGCCACAGCCACTAATTCCGTGCGGGTCGGGCGCGGATACGATCCGGCCCTCCGGACCGCTAACTGTTCGCAGCGGGGCCTGGAGTGCGACGTGCACGGCTGAGCGCTTACCGCCCTCGCCTGGAAGCGCGGCATAGATCTGAGCGGCGCACTTTTGTTCTTGGTATGCGGACAGCCGACGAACCCGTAGAGCGTGAGCTTGCTGTAGTCGTCGAAGTCGCCGGTTTCCCCGGCTCCGGTGAAGTCGTAATACGCGTCCAGTTCAGAAACTGCGGCGGCGGGTAGCGCGATAGCAGCGACATCGACATCCACGGCCGGCGGCGGTCGGCTGTGCGAGAATCTGACCGTGATGGCGGGGAAACGCAGGAAGCTGCGGCTTCCAGCGATCACGACATTTCCGTCTTCGAGCTCGTCGATAACATGCGATGCTGTCAGCAGCGCCGCATATTTCTGCCCCCGCACCGGCACTGCTGTTCCGATCACGTCATAGCCCCGCCCGTTCACGCGGGCGTAAATCGGGCAGGCCCGTTTTCCCAGCGGAATGAAAAGCTGGGCCATGGCATCGTACGATTCGGGATCGAGCTTCTGTATGGGCGTTCTCATATTATCGGCGAGCACCGCTGCTTTGACTCGAAGCCGCCCTTAGTCCCGCTTTCCATTTCTTCTTCAGGCTCTTCACCTGCTCGATCGCCATCAATTCACCGACAAACCCGGGAGCACGTGACTGCGGGCCCAGTGTCTGACCGTCCGCTCCGGGACCTTCAGTTTTCCGGAGACATCCGCGTTCTACCGGGTTGCACGTCCAGTGTGATATGTTGAATCTGTCGTGGGATGGACAGTAAAGTGGACAGTAAACGAGAACGGCGGAGGCGAGGCTTCCCAGACTGGTTTACTGTCCACTTTACTGTCCATTTTGCGGTCAAAACCCATGGTTTTGGATGGACGTAATAGACGGAATAGACTCGCAGTAGAGCGGCCTAAGTGCTTTGAAAACAGCTAAGTAGAAGAAAAAGCAGGTAAGCGGGAGTAATTCAGTGGTAGAATGCCAGCTTCCCAAGCTGGACGTCGCGGGTTCGACCCCCGTCTCCCGCTCCATCTTTTCAACAACTTGGGCGAATCCAGCAACTTCCGTCACTCCATTTCACTCAGTTAAGCGCTAAGAACGGCTTTTTCGAGCTGTTCTGCCGCTTCGGCGCGCCTGGACAGGGCGGCCTTGGTATAAACATCAATCGCCACGCCGATACCGTGGCCGCGCTGATCGGCTGCCACTTTCGGATCAATCCCGGCGTCATGGCCGAGACTCGCGTGGGTTCTGCGCAAAACCTGAAACGTCGCCCATGCAAGCCCAAGCGGTTGCAGCTTCGGCTCCATATGCCGGTACCAAACGTTATCGCGCCACATGGGCTTCAGAGGGTTCTCCGAAGCGAATACCCAAGCGTGCAGTGGGGTAGGGGCCATCTCCATCCATTCACGCAACCGGTTGGCCGTCTGCGTTGGAATGGCGACGGTCCTGTTGGAGG
>JBBRRB010000079.1:0-21956 GCA_038225555.1 Bryobacterales bacterium | reverse complement strand
GCTCTGCCGACGAATTTCAGAGCGTACGTCTCAACGGTATTCCTCCCGCAGCGGCGGAAAAAATGGAAGGACTCAACAGACACGACCACAACAGAACGAATCGAAACACATTTATTTCCTGCATTCGAGGACTTCGACCTCAGCGATCTCACTCGGGATCGCCTCCAGCGATTTCTCGACGACAAGGTGCGGGATGGATTATCAAGAAGCGTTGTGAGCCACCTCCGATGGGACTTGAACGCTGTCTTCAAGATGGCCAGCGAGGACACGATTGTGCAAGGCAATCCGGCCGGTTCGCTCGTTACTCCAAAGGGCGCCAAAACTCTGGCCAAGCTTTCGATGAGCTTGGACGATGTTCGGTTGGCGCTATCGGTGTTGGATCTCCGAGATCGGATCGTGTTCCTGCTCGCGGTTCTGGTTGGAATGCGGCCCGGCGAAATTTTCGCTCTTCGCTGGGGCAAGGTTGATTCGGAAATGATTGACGTTGCTGAACGAGTCTACCGCGGCCTGTCGGACGATCCGAAAACGGATCGAGGCAAGCGGCTAGCCGCACTTCCGCCAGATCTTTCGACCAGCATCAGCGGCTGGCGGGAGCTCTCGGCAGACACCAGTCAAGATGCCTTGGTGTTTCCGTCCGAGCGTGGCACCTTTCTCTCCCGGGACAACTTTCTCCGCCGCAACATCCAGAAGAAGCTCGATAACGTCGGGCTTGGCTGGGTGAACTTTCAGGTTCTACGGAGAACGCAAGCAAGTCTCGGCCACAAGGAGGGAGTCGATCCGAAGGTGGCAGCAGACCAACGCGGCCACGCAATCGGTGTAGCGATTGACACGTACACAGAAAGCGATCAAGAAAGTCGGCGAGAAGCAGTCACGAAGCTGGAGGTTGCCTTTGGGAAACACATGCCAGCGAAGGCGGCCGCAATGGCCCATCCGGCGAACAAACAGGGTTTTCAAGGTAAACGAGGTAAGACCAAATGAACTAGAACACGCTAACTCATTGAAAAGTTGGAGCGGGAGACCGGGGTCGAACCGGCGACGTCCAGCTTGGGAAGACGACAGTAAATTGGAAACAAAGAATATTGCGTTTCCTGCACCTCTTTCTGGCGATTGAGAATACCCAGTTTTCACTCTGTGCTTTGGCGCGGTTCTTAACGGAGCACAAACGGAGCACACGGAACCGATTTGGAGCGGACCTCTCAAGTCTCGTTCGATCCGGTGCGATTCGAAGCGGTGTTGGTTCCGCTCGAACCCCATGACTGAGTCTGCGGGGTTTCTATGGAAATCAGGTCGGATTGGTGCGCCGTTCAGGGTGTCCGGTTGGCTTCAGGCAACAGGCCCTTCGACGATCCTCGAGACCTCCGGGCGAAACCTGAAAACCGTGAGGATGGATCTGCCGCGACTGCTGCCTGCGCTCCATTTTCATTGAAGCGTGTTATAACTCACCAGTGGACGGCGTCGCCGCTGCGCTCCCCGGCGTCCGGACGGAGGATCGATCTTCCGAATATCCTGAAAGTCGGGCCAGGCAGCCGGGTCCAGTCCGGAGGGTAAGCGTCCATGTCCGATTCCGAGCACACTGCCGTTGGCCAGGCTTTGGGTTACGCGTATCAGTTCGACCGAGCGACCTACCGTCTGCTTGAAGCCGATAACGCTGTCGTCAGTGTCGGATTGGAGCATATCGACGATGTGAGCGTTCACCGTGCGGATTCGACCAGCATTCGCGAACAAAACAAGGCAACAACCAACGACGACGGCCGGCCACTAACCGACCGAAGCGTCGCGGTCTGGAAGACACTCGCCATCTGGGCTGAGGCCGTTCTCGCTGATCCTGGGTTGCTGGGTTCGACTGAATTCCACCTTGTTACAAACGGCGAGGTCGCTCCAGACAGTTTGGCTGCGCGCATTCACGCCGCGAAGTCCGCAATCGAGACGGAAGTCGTCGCAACTGAGTTGTTAACCATGGCGCGAATCTGCGACAGGATCTTCAGCCATTCGCCGAGAAGATTCGGGCTGTCCCGCCTTTGCTTCTCGGGACCTTTGTTGGTAAGGTCTTCATACTGGATAGGGTTTCAGCTTCTTTCGGTGGCAATCTCGATCAATTCCCGTCGCTGCGCCTCCTTGGCAAGCTTCAGCGCGCGGCTGTTTTCGATAACGCGGCGGGATGGGTCCGGCGGACCGTACTCGAACAGGCTAGACAAGGTCAGCCCACGCTGATTGATCGAGCGGCTTTCGACCGGGAGATAAAGGCGCTGTTCAGGCGTGTCGCTGTTGCACCCCTGGCAATCGTGTTCGAAACCGACGATTCTGCGGCTGACCCCGGAAACTACCGGTCTCACGGATTCTTTCAGCAACTCGATTGGATTGATACCGACTCCGGTTTTGTGCGAGATTGCGTCATCCATTACGTTCAGGCACGTGTGGCGCGCGTCAAACTGGACCGATGCCGATGCCGATGCTGTCTCCGAAGCGTCGCTTCGCGCGTATGAGGAAGACCTCAAGACGCGCTGGAAATTGCAGGTTCGAAGGCAATCTCAAAGGCAACCCCCTTCGACGGTCGCCCAGGGACAGGAGCGGCTCACCGAAACGCTATCGGAAGACAGCGTTCTCGACGGCCAGGTCCTAAGGCGATTACGTGCGGCAGTTTCCACGCCTTAGCCGGCTTCGATGCAGCCAACGAACCTGAGATCGGATGGCATCCAGAGTTCGAAAAGCTAGCGAAGGGCACGAGGGGCAAATCATGAGCGGAGGCCTGCTGAATGAATATGAGGTGATGCTGAACGTGGGACTGGGGGCCGAAGCACTGGCTGCCTATACCGCTGCTTTTCTCGCCGTGAAAGAGCGGCAGGAACAATCGGTTACGCTCTGGCATCTCTCGACCGTTCTTCCGCTCGTTTTCCGTGAGGTTTCAAGAAGGGCGATTTCGAAGCACCAGACCCGCTCGGGGCTCCGGTCTATCCTGACGCGTAATCCAGAAAACGATATTGCGCAGAACGAAGCGATCTTCAACCTGAATCAGCGGCTGCGCGCAATATTTCCGCGTACGATGCGGTCGCTTAATTGCGCAATCGCCTGGGGCCTGCGCGACGTCCGGGACGGAGCAATTCTGACTCGTCCTGTACGGCGGCGCCCTTCTCCCGGTGGGGAAGCCAGCAACATCATCTCGGCTGCAAAGAAGCTTGGCACCTGGTCGGGCAGCTTGACCGCGTTTGAATATTTTACGGTACTGGGGGTGGAATTCCGCCGATGAAGTTCTCTCTTGTAAAGCTGATCGTGTGGCCGCGCGACACGTCCAAAGACGCGCGTGTTGTATCGTTTGCGGAAACCGGGATTAACCTGATTACAGGGTCTAGCCGAACCGGGAAGTCAGCGATCATCAAAATTGTTGACTATTGGTCTGGGTTCGAGAACGTGTAGCATCCCGAAGCTTGGTCCGATCAGGCGGAGCGCGGGACGGTATGGCATTGTAATTCGGACCGAGGAGGGCTACAAACTGTTCGCCCGTCGGGACCCGGATGCCCAGGAGTCCACAGACGAATGCATGCTGGTCGAGAGCGCCACGCCGACGTTTCCGGCGCGTCCTGTCAGGAACACAAACCGTGCCGCTGTAAAAGGACTGCTCGCCCGCCTGGCTCGGCTTCCCCAGGCTGATGCGGACTTCAATGAGACTGGGAGCGGCTTTAGGGACCGTGCGTCGTTCGGCGACATGACTTCATTTATGTTTCAGCCGCAGCCTATCGTCGCGAATGACCGGGTCCTCTTCTTTGAGGCAGACGACCCCGATCACGCTCCTAAGCTCCGCGAGATCTTCCCTCTTGTCCTCGGGGCGATCGACGCAAACATTCTGGTCATGCTGCACCGTCTCGCAGATCTTCGGCGGCTGCTTGACCGAAAGCGGCGACAACTTGAAGCATTGAGAGGTTCTATACAGGATTACGCAGGTGAAGTAAGGGGTCGTTATCTAAGCGCCGTCGGTTTGGGGCTTCTCCAGGCGGATGTTGGGTTGATCGATAACGCGGAAATCAACGTTCTGCTTGAGCGGCTGAGGGATCTTGCCCGCGCGTGGACTCAAGGAGCACGCCCGGTGGACGACGTGGTTTCCTTCCAGGCTGCGCCTCGGCTTGCCGAACTCCGCCAGCGAGAGTCGCTCTTATCACAGCAGGTATCCTCGCTTCGATTGCGCCAGGTTCAATTGCGAGAGCTCTCGCAAGCGCGCCATCTTTCTGAGGGCGCACTCGCCCGAGAGCGCGACCGGCTTGCACCGACATCCTGGTTAGTTATAGCTATTTCAGTTCTAACTACTGTTGGAAAATTGAAGCTCGCCGACTTTGGAGCTGCATGAACAGGCGCAAGCTAGGGTCATCCCCATACTATTGCGACCCGTTACGTGGAGGTCACACCATTTAAGAAGTATTCAGTCAGTCCTCGTAATAAGGTACCGGTCACCAGCGCCGTTTACGCAGAGTTGGAAAGGTGTGTGAAGACTTTGGCCAATGGGTACAGAAGCGCAGAAACATCTCCCTCGGCCGCAGCTTCAGCAGAACGTGAGAATATGGGAGCGACGCGGGTGCATGCGGCGTCATACGATGAGCATGATGACCGAGTTGATTCAATGCGCGTTAATTGTGCTGGTTAGTGGGGCTTCCCTTCTTGCGCAGGCCAGCGCCTCCACGGCTGTTACTAAGCAGTTTCGAGACCGCGTGGAGTATAACCTTCTTAATAAGATCCAATCTGACTCAAATCCGGTGCACCGAATCGTACTCTTAAATGAGTGGCAAGAGCGCTATCCACAAAGTGCCTTTCGGCAGGAGCGCTTTTATGTTCTCCTTACCACTCAACAGGTTTTGGGTCGCCCGCATGAGATGCTTCGAACGGCGATCGCAATGGCCGATGATGATCCCTTAGGTTTAGGTAATTATTGGGTTTGCTTGATCACTGTTCAGTTAAGGAAAAACTCATCAGACGCGCTACGCCGCGTAGAACATTCCGCGCTCTCGCTTTTGCGCAACAGGGATACTATGTTCATGCTGGTCAACAAGCCGGAAGCGGTGAGCACAACCAGGTGGGAACAACAGCGGCAACAGAGCACGGCCCTGGCGCATCGGGCGCTCGGCTGGGTGGCGATTAGCCGTGAGCAGTGGCGGGTAGCTGAACAGCAACTTGTCCAGGTACTCGGTTATGACCCAAGGGACGCCGAAGCCTCGTACTGGCTGGGAATAAGCATTGTCGGCCAGCGGCAACCTGCGCGCGTTCCAGCTGCGATATATCACTATGCGCGCTCATTGGTTGTCAGCGGTGCCGGAGCATTGTCCGAGAAGGCTCGTGGGCAGGTACGAAGCGCCTTGGAACATTCGTACTCGCAATGCTACCGTGACGAGCAAGGACTGGCAAAACTATATCGGCAGGCCGAGACAGCGCCGTTCCCGCCGACAAGGGGCGCCGCGGCATTACTTGCTTGCGATCACGAACGGTGACTCTGTCCAACTCGAGATTTGACAGAGTTAAGGAGCACTTTCCGGAAAAGTCGGGATGCCCAACTTCGCGCCGCTAGAAGCAATCATATCGCTGCGAACGGGAGGAGCGAGTTCTTCTACAGGCGGAAGCTCCCAGGTGACCACAACTGGAGGCGGCGCTAGCTGCTGGAGCGGCTTGGCCGCAAGAACAAAATCCGGTATGCGTATCATTTTTGGATCTCTAGTGGGCAGCCGATCCTTGCTGTGGTGAATGGGATCGATCGGGGGGATTGGGTCCGCGCCCGCTCTTGCCGCCTGGAGAACCGTCGAAGGTAGCGATGAACTGGCGACGCGAACTGACTCGACCCAAACGTTTCTATCACCAGTGGATACGGTAAGACGGACGTCAACATCATTTGTTTGCCCCTGGTAATCGAAGCTTCCGGCCCGCCAAGCCGTTCCGTCCAGGGCTATGGGAATACGTTTCAGCCCGTCGGAAATCTGAAGGACGGCGCGAATCTGCCCGTGGAGATCAGGATTATTTGGAAGCCAATTCAAATGCAGAGCGCCGTTCGGTTGGAATGAGGCGTTCAGTCCCAAGGCGGGCGAACGAGAACTCGCTCGTAATTCGACACCTCTATTGTGTAACTTGAATGTAAGACCTGCGATGGACACGATCGCTATCAAGGCCGTTGCCAGGGCACCCCGATAGAGCGTGCCGAGACGGTGAGCGGGGTCTCGACTGAAATCCAAGGGAAAAATACTTGAAGCTGCTCGCGCCCAGGTCTTTCCAGCTAAAGGCCGCTCCTCCTCTTCCTGGCCCAAAATCTGGGTCTGATATACAGCTTCCAGGTAGACCAACTCAATTGCTATGACCTGCTCATGAGTCAGGTCTTTGAATGCTGCCCGAAAGCCATCGTTGTGCCAAGACTTGTGGACCGGAGCTGGAGCTAATTGGGAGGAGGTTCGGTAAAAGAAGTGTCCTTTGCGAACCGCTTTGAGGTGGTCGATAGCGAGCCTGCAGGCGAGCTTCAAAAGCCACGGCCCGAGTCCATCTTCGCAGCGGTCCTTGATCAACCGCCCCCGTGTCCAAACTTGAAGAAACATCTCCTGGACGATGTCTTCAGCTTCGAGCTTGTCCTCAAGAATGCGGTAAACGGCTGAATACACGATTTGTCCATAGCGGTCATATAGAGCTGCCACGCTCGCAGGATCACGGCGCTCCAGACCTTCTATGATTTGGTCCTCGTTCAGCGGCATCCAGGCAATCAACCTCGTAATGGTCTAGGCAATGCCATTTCCGCCCGTCCCGACCACCAAAGTTCTTCCATGGTGAGCATAACATGCCGAATCCAGTAAAGACAGAAGACGTTTAATCCCATCGCCTGGCCGGGCCGTTCTGCCACCGCCGCCATTTATCAGGTTGCAGTACGAGTGCTTCATCGCTCTCCGTGGAAGAGAAAAGCAAGCCAGGCTTGGGTTTGTTGGACAGATATCGTTCGTCCCTATGTTCCCAAACTGGCCCCCTTAGCACGTGAGCCAAAGCCTCAGCAAGCACGCGATCCCATCTCACCGGCATGGAGTCACAGCATTTTCTCATCGAAGGATGAGCCTGGAGCACAGTCCGGCGCCGGCGTCCTTTCTGATTTGAATTAGTGGTAACAGGTACTGCATTTTGCCTGCGTGCGAACCTTTCGTCGGCGACCAACGGGAGCCCGCACACGACTTCAACCGAAGTCCGGTTTTGCCTTTCTTTTTATATGAGCGATGTTGATGTTGATGTTGGTTTCGTCCGCCTGGCACCCTCGCTATCTTGCTCATGCGCTCAGCCTTTGCGAAAAGCTGTCGAACAGCTTTCGCTTGGCGATCTGCATCTGCGTTGCCGCAGCCAGGTCGGTCTGGGCGCCTGCCAAGCAGTCCAAAGCCTCAACCGTTACATCAGATTTGAGATGTCCAGCCAAGCCCGGCAATCGCCGCAGGTTTTCCCACGGGGTCGCATACCATCGGTACACTCGCTTGACCTTTCCTTTCGCGTTCACGATTTCTTGGGAGGACTGGCCCTCAATGCCCTTTTCGGCTGGTGGTGGGCAGACCCCCTTGCCGGCCTTGTCATGGTCCCGATCATCGCGAAAGAAGGATATGAGGCGTTCCAGGGAAAGAATTGCGGCTGTGACGGCGGGTGCTGTCATTAGCTACTTAAAGGGTGTTGATCAGGGTCGCAAAGATTCGTCCCGCGTCTCCTTCCGCCTCGACGCTGGCTCATCGACAGGACTGTCGCTGTACACGCTCCGCCACGCGAGCCGGTACGCCTGCTCCGGCAAGCGCTCTTTCAAGTCAAACGTAAAAGTCTCTGCGTAGCCCGATACCCGGAACCGAAAGGGATCGCTCGTGCCGATAGTCTGAACGTCTCGGTAAAGCCAGGTTCTCGACTCATTCAGCTTTTTGCTGACGAACCGAATCCCCTCCTTTCCAATGATTAGCGTCCCGTGCGAACCACCGAGCAATCCGTGATGATAGGCCGGAATCTGGAAAGCACCCTCCTCAGGCAGTGGGTAAGCGCCACAACCGCCCGCTTCAGATGAGCGGCAAAGAATTGTGCGAGATCTTCGCCATGGGTTCCTTCATGAAGGCGAAACGTGAAAACGTTGTGCCCACCAAGACGCCTCGTAACGTCGAACGTCGTCAGGGATATTCGCGCCGGGTCGGAGAGATCAGCTTCCCGGATATCAGAGAACGGGGGGGCCGTTCTGCCGGGCGTGGGCCAACCCTTACAGGGCTCTCAGAAACGCCACTAGGTCCACTTTCTCCGGCTGCGTCAGCTTCGTGCCCGAAATTAGGTTGAAGAACTCGACCGTATCCTCCAGCGTCAGCAGCCGCCCGTCGTGGAGATACGGGGGAGAATCCTTGACGCCTCGCAGCGGAAACGTCTTGATCGGCCCGTCCGCCGATGCCATTGAGTTATTGATCATGCGCGCCGTGAAAAACCGTTCCGCGCGCAGGTTGTGCATGAGATTGTCCGTGTAATAAGGTGCCGGATGGCACCCAGCACACTTGGCTTTTCCGGAGAACAATGCCTCTCCCCGCTTCTCCGCGTCGGTCGCCCTTGCCGGATCGAGTCTTCCGTCGATGCCAAGCTTTGGCGCGGGCGGAAAATCTAGCAGCTCCTGGAACTCGGCCATGAAGTGGACCTGGGTGGCCCGCTCCAGAACATTTACGCCTTTTTTCGTGGCAATCACCGGATCCCCGTCGAAATACGCGGCGCGTTGTTCGAACTCAGTGAAGTCCTCGACGGTTTTGAGCGCTCGTTGCGATCCGAACAGCCGCTGAATATTCACGCCCCGGAGAGACGGCGTCTCGATCCTGTGCCGGAACTCCTGCGGACGAATGTCGCCGACCAGGTGCGCGGCTCCGTTGGTGTGGCCGTTCGTATGGCAATCGAAACAGGCGACGCCGCGGCTGGCACGCTCTGAACGCCTGTCCTCGGTCTGGTTGAACTGCTGTTGCGGAAACGGCGTCAGCAGTAGGCGCAGGCCTTCGATCTGCTTGGGATTCAAGATCCCGTTGAATGTCTCGTAGAAATTCTCGATGGTAATTTCTTTGCCCTTCGAAACGTCGCCCAGATCCGGGCGCGTCGTTAGATAGATGGGCGCGGGAAACTCCGGCAGCAAATGGTCGGGAAGATCGAAATCCAGATCGAACCGGGTGAGATCGCGGTCCTCCTGTTTCTTGATCTCATCGATGTGAAACTTCGGAAATATCATGCCGCCTTCCGGATGATTGGCGTGCGGAAGGGGCATGAATCCGATCGGAAACAGGTCTTTCGAGCGAATCTCATCCGGGGTCATTTGGGCAAGACTCTGCCAGGTCGCGCCGTTGGGAACCTTGACGCGAACGCCATCTTGAATGGCTTTGCCGCGCGACATCGTTACCCCCTGAGTCGCGTGATTGCGCAAGTCGTATCGCTGCTCAAGCAGAGCCAGTTGCCGCTTCATGATCTCCGGCTTCGCCGCTTTCATTCGCGTCATGACCGAGGAAAAGCTCTCATCGATCTTCACGGGCATAT
Source organism: Bryobacterales bacterium (assembly GCA_038225555.1). Classification (GTDB taxonomy): domain Bacteria; phylum Acidobacteriota; class Terriglobia; order Bryobacterales; family Bryobacteraceae; genus JANXQZ01. Next base: position 12,446 of record JBBRRB010000079.1, on the reverse strand, counting down.
AGCTGGAAGGGGGCTTAATCGGGTCGGGGGTGGGCTGCGCCTGAAGGCACGCGCCAAGACAGAAGGCAAGCAGGATTCTCATTTTACTGTATTTTATACTATGGTCGCGGCCCAACCTTCGATTACGCGGAGTGGCGACGCGAACGACATCGAAAGGTCAACCGTACAATCATCCCGCCTTGGGGGGCACATAACGACGATAGTAAACAGCAGAGCGATCAGTGTAATCGGGCTCAGTTTCGGAACGACCCTTGTCCTTGCTAGAATCCCGTTGATCTTTGTAAAGCTCGCGAAGGTGGCGGTTTTCGTTGCCACCGTCTGGAGCAGTGTGCGTATTTGATTATCAAAATGTTCTTTGGTGAGGTCGGACCCGGTTATAGCGTTAGTGATCAGCGACAGTCACAGAAGCACCCGGAATAACGGCGCCGCTCGAATTGGTCACACGGCCTTGCACTGTCGCCGTTTGCGCGAAAGCGATCCCCATGGTCAGGGCCAGAACAATCGCTAAACCGGGGCGATTCCAGCGAATCTCGATCACGTTAAGGTAATCTTGAACAGAAGTCATATGCACGACTTATCCTACCCGATGGCGTCTAACCCGCGATACCGATGAAGCCAAAAGACGCAAACGGCTCACTGCCCACGGATCGACGCCCCTTCCGTGTTCTGATCATTTCCGGATCGGAGCGGCGGCAATACAATTGTCCGGGGGTGGATTCCAAATCCCGAACATTGATGTTGCGCATGGCCGACCGGCTTCCACAGGAGTGGGAAATCGACATGGAGGATCTCGGCAATGTCTACGCCCGCGCGCGCATTCAAAGTTGCAACGCGTGTGTCTCGACATCCATGGCCCTGTGTGTGTGGCCGTGCAATTGTTACGAGCATGACAGCAAACTGGAGCCGGATCTGATGTGGAATCTGGATCTGTATGCGCGCCTGGACCTCGCGGATGCCTGGGCAATCGTCGGGCCCGTGAACTGGTACGCTCCCTCCAGCAATCTCAAACTGATGTTCGACCGTCTGGTTTGTATGAACGGCGGCAATCCCAGAGAAGATCTGATCGAACATAAAGACCCCGAAAAGGCGATGGCGCTAGAGCACACGCCCGAATGGGAGGAACTCAGTCTCAACCACCTGGAAGGGCGCACCGCCGCATTTTTTTGCTACGGCGATGGCGGCGGCGACGAGTTGGATAGCTCGGGACGTCCCAAAATCCTCGCTCACAAAGAATACTTTCCCGCCAACGAAGAGCCCTTCGCTAACATGCGCGACGCCTACGCGCCGCTGGTTTGGCAATGCCGCTACGGTGGAATTGAGGTTCCGGACTCGCTATGGACTTACGTCGAGTTCGGTCAAGGAAAGAAGTACAGCGACAATCAGGCGGAGGATATGGTGCGCGACTCGGCAGTGCTGCACGATTTCGACAACTGGGTGTCGCGAATCGCGGACTTTGCGCGCGCTAAGGGGAAGGTGCAGCCGGGAAAGTATCGGGCTTATGGATACAAGGCGCCCGGACATCTCTTGAAAGACGCGAAGCTTGCCTGGCGAGATGCGAGTATGCGGGTGGGCCTGCCGCCCGAAGGATCGTCACCCGCGGAGCAGCAGGAACTCAATCTCAATCGGGATCGAACGCTGAATCCGCTGAAGGGCGAAGGCGAGAAATTGCGCGAGTGAGATTGGATTCAGGGCGGGTCAAGATCGGCGTAGCAGGGCGATCCCGGTCACGATCAGAACCACCGCAATCATCTTAGCCGCGGTTGCGCTCTCGCCCAACACGAATGTACTCAGTAGCAAGGCGATGAGCGCTTCGAAGCCTAAGACAAGGATGTAAACGACGCCCATGCCAGCCTGCCTCATCGCGAGGGTTTGGGATGCCGCCCCTATGGAAAACAGCGCGAAGACGGTGGCGGTAGGCCATAGCTTGGTGAGTCCCTGCGAATACTTCATGAAAAGGCCGCCCACCGCGAACGAGAGCGCCGCGATCAGCAAGTAAGCGAAATGCATCGCCGAACGATTATAACCAGTTTGCCAGGCCGGGGTGTCCTAAACGCGAGAAGCTCTTCTCGTCCGCGTCACCAGTCCAAATCGGGGTGATGGTTTTGAACCGAAGTGTGTGTTCGGGTAGCATCTCGATTTGTTGTTGTCAGCTATACATCGAAGATTTCGCTCCAGTTCCCGCTCGGCCGAAAGATAACTGTTAGGAGAATGGTTATCGTTCGATGGTAAATGATTTCATTCGATGCCGCAAATAAAATGAAAGCCGGAAGGTAGAAGACCTCGGCGTCCGATGTACGTTTCCGTGCGCCCCGCAAGTTCTGGGACGTCGGCCATTAACTCCAATGGTGTGATCGCTTTGGCCAGGCGTCGACAAAAATACTGATGGCAGTCTGCCGTGAACGCTGACGTTGTAAACGAACCGCCTGAGCCAATGGCAATCAATGGCAGTGTCGATGCACGCCGAAGAGCGGTGAGCAGTATCGTAATGTCAGCTTTTAGAGCCCAGTCGTATGTTAATGTCAGGCTGGCGAGTTCTGAATCGTATAGCTTACCTGATCCGAGTCCATAGTTCATCTGGCAAGTCGTTCAGTTGTCGCCGCGCAGCTACCGGCATAAGCAATGTCTGCGCCTGTTTATCTATGGCGAGTTCGGCAATTCGGACCGCGTTCGGGATCAACTCGATCGAACCGCCGAGATTTAGCGAGCCGACTATGATGGTGCCGCCACGGGTGTTCTTGCCGAGCAGCGAGCCACACAAGGCGACCAGCGCCGGAAGCCCGAGGCCCGAACCCGTCTTATCGGCATCCATCGCACGCATCTGAATGGAGAACTCATGCTCGCGAGGATCGCGGTCGCCAACGAGTTCTTTTGCTCGACTGTACGGATTCTGTTCCCCAACCCGAACATTCTCCCGAAATGCAGCGGATGGAGGCTGATTCAAGATCTTCACTCCGCTCCCCGGCCCGGACGTCACCTCTAAACGGTACAGTCCTTCGCCCGTTTCAGGCGATCCCGTGCTTGCCGCCCATACCTGGCCCGGAGGCAGCGGGTCCGATTCAATAGCCTCGTCGCTGTGCAACTCAGGTGTCGAAACAAACTGCTCAACGCCATCCAGCCCCAACGTGTAACTGAAATGCGTATTCCGGAACTCGCTCTTGAAACAGCGTTTCTGTTGCTCTTTGATGCGACGGCGCGATTCCAACGCCAGCCGAACTACCCATTCCAAATCCTCATCCGGCACCGCCATCTCCGGCTTCGGGAATAGCAACTTCAGCAAGCCGCTGATCGTTTTATTCACCGGCCGCGCCATCACTCCAGAGGTGTCGTTCCGCAAATATCCGTTGCGGTGCCGCCCTCGATTGCTATTCCAGGAAAAGATCACATCTGGCGCGTCGGTTCCTTTTTATATCCCGACAAAACTCGGCAGATCGCGTAAACCGGTTACTGCGATCTATCTGTGCGCGCTCGGTCGATCACAACCTGCGCCACGGACCGCCCCTGCGCCAAGCCGGATTCCACATCATTGCGGAAGTGAATCCCCGAATAGAATGTAGAAAAGCCCGCCTCGGTTGCCCTGTCGCTGAAGGACTGCTCCGTGAAAAACTGCTTCTGAGCCGGGAATAGATAATCGAGTACCGGACTCATGCCGCCAGAAGCGCAAGCATGGCCGGAAGGATAGGATGGATGCATCGGAAGCGGGAATAGCGTGGTAACGGAAGGATCGACCTGAGGGGGCCGTGGCGCGAGATAGGTATATTTGGTGTCCCAACAAGCGATGGTGGCATCATGCTGCGCGATGGCCAACAGTGCATACGCGCGCGCGGCACGCGGTGCATTCGCATCCAGATGGAAATTCGAAATTTGCTGGGTGAGCGTATCAATCCACGGATTGGTAAAGGACGCCTGCCAAAAATAGGCGATGCGATTGGTTGCCAGCGTGCGGTCGAAATTCTTCACTTCATTTACTAAGGCCGCTTCCTGTGCGGAATCGAACGGGGGCGGGGCGTCAAGCCGGAACTGGTTTCCCGACGAAAGCGCCCAGGGCTTCCACGTACCAGCCAGAGGACTCACCGGATTAGCTCCGCTCCATTTGCCGGGCGTGGGGGGAAATGATCCGGAGAACGGCGCGCTGGAACCATCGGACTGCCCATATTTGACCACCAGCCCGCCCACCGCGCGCCCGAGCTGCAAACCAGCGGCGGTATCGCTTGTTGCGTACCTGCGAAAAGCCTGGAGCGCGCCGCTTCTTCAGCCAAGTCGTTAAAGCTGTCGGCGCCGTCCGGGAAGAGCGAGGCAAGCACTGCCGAAGCAGCTCCGGCCACCACCGCGTGTTCGGAGGGATACGAAGGGCTGCCTCCGTTAGAGACTAGTGGATGTATGGTGGGGTCCACTTGGCTGGGCCGGGGCCGGTTGTAGGCGTATTTACTGTCCCACGCTGCGATAGTAGCGTCGTACATAGCGACGCTTATCAGCGCCAGCGCGCGCGTGGCGAGTGGGGCCGCTATGTTGCGGCGGCTTAGCTCCTGAGCGGCGATCTGAATCCAGCGAAAGGTTGGCGATCCGGCATCCCAGAAGGCGATTTGCTCGAGTGCGACGGAGTTGGGGGTCGCGAGATAATCGTGTATGGAGCGGAACTTATCCGCGGTCGCGGTAGGAGGAGCAGGCAAGCGCAGTTGATTCCTGGAAGAAAGAACCCAAGTCTTCCACTGGCCCGCCTTGGGTTCAACCTGAGACCAGGAGTTGACCGCCGAGAGGCCGAGCAAAACCAAGATGGCGAGGCATGAACCTCGCCATGTACGCGCGCGAAAAGTCATCATTTGCCATCCTCCATGAAGTCGGCCCGCGCAATATCAAACACCACGCGTGGCCGCGTCGGCTTTTACCGCGAGGCCCATATAAAAATCGAAGAATTGCTGACTCTGCCCTTTGAATAGGCCTGCCTCGGTACCAGACACGATCTGATTCACCGCGCCGGCAAGTGGGGTGGTGAACGGGCGCATTACGCAGGCTTGAGGGAGTCCGGGTTGAAGGAACTTGCAGGCGCGTGGGATGTGATGCCCCCCCAGGTGGTTGGCTTTCACGTCCGGGAAGACCATCCCTCTGCCCGAGATTGCGGGCAGCCCTTCGAGCGACTGGTGGAACGAGCAGTAGAAGTACGCCTCGGTGGGTCCGATGGCGAGAAGAATCCGAAGAACATCAATGTTTGTGACCTTCTGGGACAAGGTCGGATAGATACTCGCTCCGAGCTCCTCGGAATTGGCGAAATGGAACGCCGCGGCGTTGGCAATGAGCTGCATGTCAAACTCCGAGACGTCGTTCGAGAGTGGAATAACAGGCTGGTCAATAATGTCGACGAACTGGGGATACTTATCCCCGAAGTCCGGATTCCCGGGATCGCGATACCGCAGATACCAGCTCGTATCGACTGTTAGTTGCATGAGGTTGGTTAACCGGCCCAACAGTTGGGCCCCGAATGCCGGGCTGCTCGGAAGCGTTCGGAAAATATCCACCTCGACCGGAGTCTTGCCGTTTGCGACCAGAAAGGCATTGATAAATTGCGCGTGGCTTCGCTCGGCGGCGGCCACGTCGCAGGTGTAAGTGACCAGCTCATCCTCGATCTTGTTCAGGGCGTTTCCATACGCCACATTGCCGGCGGCCAACTCCCAGTACTGGTCCCAAAGATCGGTCTCCAGGAACTCGGCTGCGGCCAGGAACCTGAGGATATCCACGTCTCCTTGGGTTATTTCCGGGCCGGGGCTGGTGGCTACCAAGTTAAGATCATCGCTGCCGAAAAAGGCACTGAGAATGCTCGCGCCGGAAGCACTGATGACGCTGTGCGCGCCCGGATAGGCAGGGTCGGGCGGCGAGTCGGCCACCGGCAGCCAATTCGGATCGGCAGTCGTGTCGGGATTATTATCCGCGCCGGCGGCACGAATCGCTGTCACGGGCCGCCAAAAGTTGTAGGTGTATTTCGCGTCGTAGAAGGCAATCACGTCGTCGGCGAATGCCAGATTGAGCAAGGCGAACAAGCGCGCGTTCTGCGCCAGCGTGTTGTTGTGCGATAGCGCCGCCGTCTGCGCTATTTCATTCCAGTAGTTCTGAATCTTGCCGCTCCAGAACTTGGCGCTCTCCGTCTGATCCGCCGTTCGCGTGGTGCTAGCCTTGATTCCTAATTCTTTAACTTCCTTGAAAGCAGCGGTGTACTCTGCGCTAGTCAATTCCGGGCGCGGGCCGGGGCGAAATTGGTTCGCGCCGGTCAACGTAAAAGGCGTGACGTGAGACCAGTGCGTGAACACAGGCTCCGGGAAATTGGGCGGCGTCTTTTGATAATCGCCGGGATTTGTGCCTGCGACATAAGGCGGCGGTTGAGCATCGGAGCCGTCGTTGCTGCGTAAGGCGAGAATCCGTTGCGCGGCCTCCAACCCTACACGGGTGCCCTGATCCTTACGCGGCCCGTCAGGGATTTGCGCCAGCGATTCATTCAGCCGTACGCGAGCGTCTCCTTTTGTTTCGGATACAATCCGGTCAAGGCGCCGTGCGCCGCTGTCGCAACCGCCGCTTCGAGTGAAGCCTGTGGCGATGTTCTGACGTGAATCAGATAGTCGCTATGCGTTCGCTCGATGGCATTCACGGCGTCATAAATTGCCGCGTGCATGATCGCAAAGCTGCGTGTCGGATGAACAGTCGAAGGTTTGGCTCCGGCGGCGGGAGGAGTACGGACGATTTCCAAGAGGATGCGATTCCACTGGATAACCCGATCTCTGGGTTGAGCACTGGACGTAGCCACTTGAGTGTTATTGCTGCTAGTCGTGGCGCCGGTTGGTTGAACGGAACTGCAGATCGATGGCACGATACAAACGGATCAGGAGCAATCGAGCCAGGGCAGCGTCGTTACGTTGATACCAGATCCATCGCAGCCGGGTATAAACCAGAATGCCGTCAGCAGATGCGTCGAAGGTAGACCCTCCCGTGGGCCGGAAAAAACCTACCTGCTGTGCCACCGGCGCAGGCTCGCCCGACAACACCAACCGGCCGGCATCGAAGCGCTGCGCCAGGAGAGTTCCGGCTCGGGAAAACAAAAGATAGCCCTCGGCGCCCCCCTCCGGGTCTGGAGCGAAGAGCACGTGAGTATGCGTAGGCATCAGCTCTGTAATCCGCCCCGACAAATAATCTTCCACATAACCGCGAAAGCCGCCTAACTTGCGGTCCTCGTTCACATACACCACGTGCTTCCCGTCCGACAGAAATCTGGGCCAGAAGACGGCCTTCCATTCCTTCACCGCTCCCGAGCTGACCGTGACGATCCAGGATTTCAGCCTCGGTGTCGAAGCCAGAATCACTCCCGCCGTGTTCCATGTCGCCGACCACGGCGCAGGCAGGTCACAGATCGGCAGAGGGGTCCCCCCATCGGTGGAGATCTTCTTCATCTTTCCGTCTGCCCAGAATCCAATGTTTTTGCCGTCCGGCGACCAGAACACGATCTCAGCGCCTTCGGTGCCGGGAAGCGGCGCGGGGGCTGCCGAGTCCAGGCGTTGAACCCAAATCATGGGCTCCTTGTCATTGTTCAGGATCATCGCGATACGGCCTCCTACCGGCGAGACCACCAGCGTTTCACGCGTGATAGTTTGGTTGGGCCACAAACCTTCGGGGGGATTCCTCATCTCGATTGGCATACACGAGCGAGAGCCTGCTATCAGGACTTTTTATCAGAACCGTCTTCAAAATCGAAAAGAGAGGTGTAATGCCGCTGCCAGCAGCAAAGCAGATGTAGTGATGGGGTTTTCGAAGTGAAGTGCTGAAGAAGCTTCCTTCAGGCGGAAGCACTGCGAGCTTGTCCCCCTCCCGAACGGTGTCAGCGAGGAAATTCGAAATCTTCCCGCCTGAAATCCGCTTGATGGTGATTTGCAGCAAAGAATCTGCATCCGGTGAGCTCGATATCGAATACGACCGCTTCAGGAGTCCTTCTCCGCCTTGAAGCCGCAACGTCAGAAATTGACCGGGCCGGTATACGAATCGTCTCTGATGCTCCTTGGGAATGTCCAGGACATACGAACCCGCGTCCGCGGTCTCAGGGATCACCTTCGAAACGAAAAGAATTGAAAACGTCTCGCTCCAGCGCTTCTTTCGTTCGTAGAGCAGCCGAAACCAGGCTGCGAGCGCGAACAGAACGAGTCCGCTTTCACTGAGCACCTTCTCAGCGTCAATAAGATCGACAGGCTTATCGGTAAGCTTGGGGTCATCCAGTTCGGTGCTCCAAACGACCAGTCTCGTTTGTGAAGCTGAAGTGGCAAGTCTCATTCTAGGAGGTGATGGCAGTGGATCAGCGGAAAGACCTAATTTCGCGGGGGTTGTGGCTTGAGTACGCCACCCTCGGCTGGAATATTCTTGGCTCAGCCGTTGTTTTCGTTGCTGCCTTCAGGGCGTATTCGGTGGCGCTTGCCGGATTCGGCCTCGATTCACTGATTGAAATCTTTGCTTCAGTTGTCGTGGTCTGGCAGCTCAAGGGAATCTATGAGCAGCGAGAGAAAAAAGCATTGCGCCTAATTGGAGGAGCGTTCTTTTTGCTTGCAGCTTATGTTTTCGTGCAGTCCATCAGGACTATTTTGATTCAAGCGCACCCGGATACATCCGAGCTTGGCATTGTGTGGCTGTTTCTCACCTTCGCAGTAATGGTCGCCTTGGCAATCGGAAAGCGCCGTGTGGGAACCAAACTAGAGAACGAGGTCCTCCTTACGGAAGGGCGGGTAACTCTCGTCGATGCTTACCTCGCAGGCGCGGTGCTAGTCGGACTGGTATTGAACACCGCAATAGGCTGGTGGTGGGCGGACCCCGTGGCTGGGTTCGTAATTGTTGCCTACGGTTTCAAGTAGGGCCTTCATGCTTGGTCAGAAGGCACGCCGCCTAAGAAGGATTCCATCACCTTATAAAACTGCTTGGGCAGCCCTGTGACCGAGAAAAGGATCGCTAGATGTAGTGTCGTCGTCTTAAATACCAGAGCAGTCCCAGTGTGACTGCGACGATCAGGAGTGTAACCCCTACTAGCGCTCCGGGACCACTCATCCAGCTCGGGTACTTGAGGCTCATGCCAAAAAACGTCGCGATCACCACAGCAGGTAAGCTGACCGTCCCCATGACCGTCAGGATTCGAGTTGCCTCATTGTTTTTGCTCGCGAGACTCGAATGGTAGATATCGAGAAGGCCCTTGAGCCGCTCCCTTTCACTTGCCGCGGAACCCAAATCGCGTTCCAGGTGATCGTGAACATCTCGGAGGAACGGCTGAAGTTCGCTTCGAATCAGGGGTGTGCTCGATCGCTTTAGGGCGAACGCAACGCGCCTGGTATTTGCAAGTACGCGGCGCAGTTCTAAGAGTGTCGTCATTAGGTCGGCTATGCGCTCAAGGATCTCTTGGGCGGGCTGTCGAATCACCAAGTCCTCCAGCAAATCGACCCTATCTTCCACCTCGTCTAGAACGGGCAAGTAAGAGTCAACAACCGCATCGAGGACCCGGTAGAGAAGCTCATCTGTGGGTAGCGTTTCAGCCGCGCCGGCCGACTTGGCGAGAATTGGAACGGGGGTTTTATGCACGGTGACCAGGTAATCCGGCCCGAGAAACAGGTCGAGATCCGCGAGGCTCAGTTCATCGTTCGCTTTTAGAACGATGAGCTTGAGAACCACGAAGAGGTAGCCCTCACCGTATTCGACCTTCGCTTGTTGTTCATCGGAACGGCAGTCCTCGACGTGGAGCGGATGAAGCCCGCGCTCTCGCGCAAATTCATCAAAGCCCACATCGTTTGGAGCAAAGTCTTGCCAGTTCATAATTTCCGAGCGCCGCTTTCCTCTCTAGTGCGTGCCTTTAGAAAAGGTCTCTTTTCCGAGTTCTACGTGAAGCCGCAGGGAGGAGACCCACACAGGCCCACGGTCTCGATTGAAGGCCGGATTTGCCACGTGCTGAAGATCATACGTAGCAAAGAAGCCAGGAAACAATCTCGCGCTGTAGTAACTCTCCCAGATGTTTTCTGTTCCGTAGCGCAGCTTTCCGTCCCCGATGATGAAATCCAAGCCCCCTCGCGCCAGATACAGCGCGTGCACCCCGGAAAGACCGCTAATAGTGATTGCACTCGCTGCGACGTCATACTTACGCTTCCATTTGGCCCCGGTGATCGACACGCCGGCATTCAGCAGCCGGTCAATTGCCGTAAAAGCAAAGCTCTCGGTTTTTCCGTCGTTCCAGCCGAGTCTTCCAAAAACTCCGATGTCTTTCGTTAGCTCCTGCTCGACGTTGATTTCCCCGCCGTATTTTAGCGTTCCGGCCCGGTGGGTAGCGGCGACGTCCGGGAGTTGGCCGGTTTGATCGCTCAGGCGAAGCGCCTGGCTGTACGTCCCGGTGACCTGCCCCCTTTTTCCGCCCACTAAGTGACCTCAGGATAGACGGTCACGGTTTGGTTGGCAAGACAAGCCTGAGCAAACTCATGGGGCGTGCTGTAATTCAGGCTGCTGTGCGGCCTTTCATGGTTGTATTCGGTTCGCCACGCGGTAATGCGGCGCCGTGCTTCCCACAGATTCCGAAACCAGCTCGTATTCAGGCATTCATCGCGCAGCCGTCCGTTGAAGCTTTCGATGAAAGCGTTCTGAACCGGCTTGCCCGGTTGGATGTGGTTGAGATCGATGCGACGGTCGATCCCCCAGGAGAGAAAGTGTCGGCTGGTGAGTTCGCTGCCGTTGTCCATGCGTAGACGCTCCGGTCTGCCACGCTCTGCGATCACCTGATCCAGCGCGCGTGTCACGCGACGGCTCGGCAGGCAGGTGTCCACCTCGAGCGCCAGACATTCCCGGGTGAATGTGTCCACCACCGTCAGCACCCGAATACTCCTGCCGTTGGCGAGACGGTCGTGAACGAAATCGAGCGACCACTGTTGATTGGGTGCGGTGGCCAGATAAGCGGGTTGTCCAACACGCACCAGACGCTTGCGTTTCCGGCGTTTCACGCTCAGGCCCGCGGCCCGATAAACGCGAAACAGACGTTTGTGATTCACTGTTTCTCCTTCTCTCTCTAGCAGCACACCCAGCCGCCGGTAACCGTACCGTGGCTTGTCGTCAGCCAGCTTCCGCAGTTTCTCCGTCAGCTTGTGGTCCTCCTCTAGATCCGGCCGGTAACGATAACTCGACCGGGCTATATGAGCCAGCTCGCAGGCTTTGCGCTGAGTCGCGGCAAGTGTCTCCACCAGGTATGCCGCGTCAGCGCGCCGATCTACGAGCTCAGGCCGTTTTTTATTAGAAGGGTTTTCAGCATTTCTTTGTCGAGCGCCAGTTCGGCGACCAGCTTCTTCAGACGCCCGTTCTCATCTTCCAAATGGCGAAGCTTCGTCGCCTCGTTTAGTTCCAGGCCCCCGAACTTTGCCTTCCAGGAGTAGATCGTGTATGTGCTCACGCCGATCTCGCGGGCCACCTCGGCCGCTGTCCGGCCCGCCTCCAACTGCTTCACGACGCCAACGATCTGCTCGTCCGTCAGCTTCCTCTTCTGTGCCATCTTTTCTCCCTTTCTTCGTCCGATTTAGTATTCCACTTCGGGCGGATTCAGGGGTTCAGGTCACCGGAATCGGTGTGGTGTAAAAAGCCAAGCGTCCGGATTGCGCCAGGGTGCTTGCCGATGGTGTAGCGTGTCCTTCGATAACGCCTTGCGAAACGTCGCGATCTCTTCATGGGATGGCGGCCAGTTGGTATCGCAGGTGTTGCAGTGGAACACGAGCGCGCCTGACTTCAAAGCCTCTTCGAACTCTTCCCGGCTGAATGTGACGGTCTGGTTGTGGTCGTTCGGACAGACAATTTCAAAGGCCAGGCTTTTGCTTATAGTCCCCCTGATGATAACGCCTTTCTCGGATTTGCGGACACTGCGAAGGGATAGTGGGTGCGCGACATAGATATGGAACCCGATTTGAGATGCGGCCTTAATGCTCGGAACAATGCCGGTGAAGCAACGGCCGCCCGCTCAGGGCTATCCGACTTCTGCCCCCGGCTGGGCCTGAGAAATCCGCGCCACATCGCGCACAAAGCTTGGCGGCAAAAAGCTCACCTGCCCGCTGGTCTTTTTCACTCCTAACGAGTAGGGGCCGACCCTTTCCGTCTTAGCCCCTCCTTCCTACGAGGAGCCAAACGATCAGAACCAGGAGGAGAACCCCTCCTATTCCACCGCCGATCATCGGACCACCGTAATAATAGCCCCCGCCCCCGCCGAACAACAACAGCAAAATCAGGATAATCAGAATGCTGCTCGACTCGGAAGTTGGCAGGGGTTTCAGCCTGGACGTCTCAGGTTCTCCAGCAGGCCATGCACTTCCGGTTAACTGCCCCGAACTGGCACAACGCGATTCGCGGGCACGTCGAACATCAGCGCCGGTTATGCCATCAGCCAAGAGCGACCGGCGGGCGATGACCGGGTAGATGATCAG
>JBBRRB010000078.1:0-23692 GCA_038225555.1 Bryobacterales bacterium | reverse complement strand
CCAGCTTCTGTCGCTCCTCGTCGGTAATTTCCAGAGCTTTCGTCGGTCGACCAGTACGCATGACCCAGGATCAACTACCTCGGGCTCATTCGTCAATCTATTTCTAACTCAGGACACTAGATGGTCGTTCTCTAAATATTTAGCCAATACCGATTTCGTCCATTTTGTACTTCCAGCGAAAGATGATAGGGTCCGCGCAGATCTCCTCGAAGTACTGATGAATGCGATCGATCAATGTGAGGATGAAGGTTCAGCCAGTTCTGCGTCTCTTTGGAGATGTGCGCCGAGTGGTTGTCGAGCAAGAGTCGAATCCTGACGTGCGCGGGATAGGACTCGTCTAGTTTTCCCAACAGGGCGATCAAGTCCGCGCTGGCGTGATGGTCTCTGACCAGCTCGATCACGCGGCCGGTATGCAGATCTAGGCCGGCGAGCAGCGATACCGTTCCCAGCCTTTTATACTCGTAATCCCGTAGATAGCTGGAGAACTCATTGGGCTTTGGCGGTCGGTCCGGCGTAGTTGCTTGCCAGCGCCTGAATGCCGGGCTTCTCATCATAGGAGATCGTCACCGTCACCGGTTCTTTCAGAATTGTCCAACGCGTGATGAGCCTGAAAGGAGCATGTGATTCCAATGGGGAACGAGCCCGAAAAAGTGAAATGATTCCAATGCGGGATGAGCCTGAAACAGGGAAGCTTCAGATGAATGCAATTCAGTATGAAGAATCTGGATCAGCTCAGCTTGAGCGAGATGGAAGAGCTGCTCTCCAGCAGCCGGAAATTGACATGGCAAACCGAGGACAACGAGGCGAAGTACGCGTGGATCGCGGCGGTGTTAAAGGCACAGCGATACGCCAGACTCGGCAAGCGGGAAAAGGGTGTCGTGCGCCGCTTCCTGCAGAAAGTGACAGCCACGAGCCGCGCCCAACTGACCCGGCTGATCGGCCAATGGATGGAGGACCGCACGATCGTACGGCGTACCGCCCCTCGGCCCGAATTTGCGGTCCGCTACACCAGAGAGAGGACATCGTGCCGTTGGCGGCCACCGATGCTGCCCACGAGGATCTATCCGGATCGGCACTGCGCCACATCCTGGGCCGCCAGTTCGAGATCTTCGGCAAGCCGGAGTACAACCGATTGGCTGGGATCTCGGTGTCCCATCTCTACAACCTGCGCCACAGCGTTGTGTATTGCAACCAGCGCGTCCGAGTCAGTCACACGCAAAGCCGACAGATCTCCATCGGCGAGCGCCGCAAACCCGACCCGAAGGGCAAGCCGGGATTCCTGCGCGTGGACACCGTGCATCAAGGCCAGAAAGACGGCAAGGAGGGTGTCTATTACATCAACTCAGTCGACACGGTGACCCAGTGGCAGAACGTCGGATGTGTGGAAACCATCAGCGAACGGCACATGATTCCCGTGTTGGAAGCGATTCTGCACCAGCTCCCCTTCCGCATCATTGGATTTCATTGCGACAACGGAAGCGAGTTTCTCAATCACCGCGTCTCGGACATGCTGAACAAGCTTTTGATCGAGTTCACCAAGTCGCGTGCCTACCGGACCACCGACGACGCCCTGGTGGAAGGCAAGAACGGATCGGTCCTGCGCAAGCATATCGGCTGCGGATTCATTGCCGCCGACCATGCCGAACAACTCCAGCGCTTCTTCACCGCGCTGTTCAACCCCTACTTGAACTTTCATCGTCCGTGCGGGTTTGCAGTGTTGGTCCAAGGTTCGCGTGGCCGCCTCAGGCGGCAGTATCCGGCCGATGGCTATCGCACGCCGTTCGAAAAACTCTGCTCACTGAAGAACTGGCAGCAGTACCTCAAGCCTGGAACCACCGAGGATTCACTTCGCGCCCGTGCGATGCAACTCAGCGACACCGATGCGGCCAAACTTATGCAGAAAGCGAAGCTCGGCATCCTGCTGCGGGTTCGGCTTCGTGTGTGATGGTCAGCACTCCGATAGGTCGCTCCAGTGCTAGCCGGGGAAGGGGCCTCAAGCGCCGCCCCCTTCCCTCTCGACCCATCCCTGGCTTCACCAACCACATCCATTAGGAGGAACGATTCTGAAGCTCACAGCCTTTCTCCTTCAGGCTCATCCCCGGTTGGAATCACAACTCATTTTCAGGCTCACTTCGCTTTGGAATCATTCGTCACTTTCAGGCTCACTTCTGGATTGGAAAATACTCTTTCAGCGTACCTTCTGCCAAGGCAGCGTTGACGATCTCCACTTCTTTGTAAACGTGCAAGACGGTGACCATCTTCGGCTGAAACTCGGGATCCCGGCGCTCCACGCAATAACGGATCTTGTGGGGCCGGATCTCGCCTTGTGTCAATATCCGATGCAACTTCGACCGGCTCAACTCGATCAGACCGGGGTGGCCGGCTTGGACGCAATGCAGTCGCACGTGACGCTGCAGTAGAGCGTACGTCCAGAGTTCGTAGGAGTATCCCACTTCCTTCGGCTTTTGACAGGCGCAGTGCAACACCCAGGCAATTGCATCATCGGGGGTGCGGCGGGGTTTGCCAGGGCGAGGCAATTCCCCCAGCGCCGCCTCCAGTCCGAACTTCAGAAACTTGTGGGCGCAAAGCGCGACTGAGTGACGATTTACGCCGTGGGCAACAGCAATCGCGCTGTCATTCATTCCATTGGCGCAATCCAAGAGAATTGCGGCATGCAGCACTTGCCGCTTCTCTTCGGTACGAGACCGGCGCAGGGACTCCAGCTTCTCCCGGTCTGCCGCGGACAGATTCAACGATTGTCGGGTGGTGACAAATGGCATAAACCATTCTGCCACAGAAATGTTCCAATTGACTAGCCTTCAACAGAATGATCATCTAGTGACCGCCGATCGAACACGGTCTGGCGGAAAGCGTCTTCATTGTTCGAAGCAGGGTGGCCCCGATAAACTGCCAAGTCATGTCAGACGCAAAAAATTACGGAACCCTTAGCGAGAGATCTGCGTATCCGCTTGACGAGTGCAATAGGCATAGATACACTACACCTAGTCCACCTAAACCTATGTCCAAAACCGAACTCGTGCCTGGAACCTTGATTCTTCTCGTGCTACGCGTCCTGCAAGCTGGCCCGCTCCATGGATACGCCATCGCCCAGCGCATCAGCCAGCTCTCTAGCGACGTCCTGCGCGTCGAAGAAGGTTCCCTGTACCCTGCCCTCCAGAAGATGCTCATGAAAGGTTGGGTGCAGTCCGAATGGGAACTGTCGGACACGAAACGTCGGGTTCGCTCCTATCGCCTCACCGCCGCCGGACGGAAGCAACTGGCGGCCGAGCTGGCCGGTTATGACCACGTCAACCGCGCCATCCAATCCGTTCTAAAACTTGCATAAAGGAGCCGATCATGAGAGAAGTGCTGCGACGCATTGCATACTTGTGGAACCACCGCCGTCTGGAACGCGAAATGGCGGAGGAGATGGCCTACCATCGCGAACTGCTGTCACCGGAGCGTCGCACCGAATTCGGGAGCGACCTGCGCCTGCGCGAAGACGCTCGCGAAGTCTGGGGCTGGGCCTGGCTCGACCGCCTGCGACAGGACCTCGCGTACGGCGCCCGCGTGCTCCGCAACTCACCGGGCTTCACCCTTACCGCCGTGCTCGTGCTGGCATCGGGAATTGGCGTGCCCCTCACCGTCTTTCGTGCCGCTCTGTCCGATCTTCAGGGAGGGCCGCTCCCCGACCCCGATACTCTGGTCCACTTGAGGCGCCGTGCGCCCGGTGTGTTCATCACCACCCTGCCCTATCCCGAACTCGCCTTCTACGCCGCCAATACCAAGTGTTTCCGCAGCGTCATCGGCGTCACCGAACGCAATCAGGCGACTTTCGGCGAAACCGCGGCCGGCGTCGCGCCGGAGCAAATCCAGATCGCCTTCGCCACCTCTAATTACTTCCCCGAATTCGGCATCGTCCCCGCATACGGACGCCTTTTGACTCCTAACGATGAGCGCCGCGATTCCGAGTTGGTGGCACTGATTGGTGAACTGTTCTGGCAGCAGCGCCTCGGTGGCGACCCCGCGGTCATCGGTCAAAGCATCCGCGTCAACGGCAAACTGGTGCGCGTAGTCGGTGTCATGCCCCGTACCGCCAAGGCTCGCTCCGAGCTTTGGATGCCTCTGGTCCGGCAGCCGTTCGTGATTGACGGCAGCACTCTCTTCACCGACTGGAATTCCGCGCTCGATGTGTACGCGCGCCTGCGCCCCGGCGTATCGGTGAAAGCGTCGCAGCAGGAAACGCTCGCGCTGGCCGCCAGCCTGCATCAACTGCAGCCAGACCGCGTGCGACCGGGCGAGTATCTCGAAGCCCATCCGGTTCTCCAATTCGAGACCAACAGCCCGGAGTTCCAGATTGTTCTGGTCACTATCAGCCTGGTGTTGCTGCTGCTGGTGGCCGCTTGCGCCAATCTGGGTACGCTGGTATTGGCTCGCGGCGTGACGCGCGAACGCGAAATTCGCACCCGCATGGCCCTGGGAGCCGGGCGCGCTCGGGTAATCCGCCAGTTGTTTACTGAATCGCTCATGCTTGCAGCGCTCTGCGGCCTGTGCGGCCTCGTGCTGAGCAGCGGCATATTGAAATGGATTCAGTTGGAGCACAATCCGGCCTCCACCCTTCTGCCGGATTGGCGGACGATCGTCGTCACGTTCGGCGTCTCCCTCCTGGCGGCGTTGGTCTTTGGGTTGCCTCCCGCCCTCCGGCTCACCAGCCTCGTGCCCCGCGCCGGCCGCGCCCGCAGCATCTTCCTTGCGGCTCAGGTAGCGGTGAGTTGCCTCCTGCTGGTCGTCTCCGGCGTCCTCGTCGGCGGCCTCAAACAACTCGGACGTACCGAGCCGGGCTTCGACTATCGCCATCTCCTCTGGGTCTCGCCCGGTCTGAAAGCCCACGGCTATGGCGACGCTGCCGCGAAGGCGTATCTCGACGCCCTCCGCGCGCGCACCGCCGCTTGGCCGGACGTCCAGGCGGTGTCGCAGGTCTCCTTGGGTCCGTGGGGCAACGCGCACATGGGATCCGCGTGGATGGGCCGCCAGTTTGCGGGCAATCGTGTGGATTCGCAATTCATCGAGACCATGCGCATGCACCTTGTGCGCGGGCGAAACTTCCTACCCGGCGAAGAAGGTGTGGCCCTGATCACCGAGGCCGCGGCAAGGGTTCTGTGGCGCGACGAAGACGCTCTCGGCAAGTCTCTCCCTTGGGATGTGCAGGGCAACTCCCAAAGCGGGACTCACGGCCCCACGGTCGTCGGCGTGGTTGCCAATGCTTCCACCACCATCATCGGCAATCCCGAACCGCTGGAGTATTACCTGCCGCAATCGCGCAGCGATGCGCTCAACTCGGTCCTGCTGCTGCGCGTCTCAGGCAATCCGCACGAGTTCATCCGGCGTCTTCAGGATAGCGCCCGCGCTCTCGATGGGCGTCTCCAACCGGCGGTGCCGGTAATATTGGACGCATACGATGGCGAAATGAAGAATACTTCCCGGGCACTGGCGGGGGTCGCGATCCTGGGTTCCGTTGCCATTCTGCTCTCGGCCATTGGCTTGGCAGGCCTGGCCGGCTACACGGTGGCACAACGAACGCGTGAGATCGGCCTGCGGATCGCGCTTGGCGCTCGCGGCGCGCAGGTCGTGCGCGCGATCCTGGCCCCGATGAGCCATGCCATCGTCATCGGTTTCGTTTGCGGTGCCGTTGGCGGGGCGGCAGTGGCCAAAATCCTGCGGAGTGGAATCCCCGCCATGGCCGGGATCAATGTGTTCGACCCGCTAGCCTACCTGGCGGCCATGGCATTTCTCGCGGCGGTCGTAGCGCTGTCGATCCTCGCGCCGGGACGCCGCGCCATTCGTATCAACCCCAGCGAAGCGCTGCAGCATGAGTAGCCCCGGATTCAGGGTGCCGCCGTCGCTTATCGACAAACACCCGCGAGTAGTCGCCCAGTATTTACTTGGCACTCGGACATTCTTTCGGGTTGCTCCCGGATTACGGGCAAACCGGAAACAACACGAGCGGCCCGGATTACGTCCGGGTTGCCGACCACACGCCCACAGTCGGAAGGCTGAGCGATTGGGCGACCTTCTCGGCAGGTCTTAGCGCCAGTCGTCGATCACGTAGGCGTCAGCCCGATTGAATCCGTCCGCATGCGGACATTGCATGGCAACACCCTGCATGGTCACTCGATATCCGTGGGAGCGCATGCGCCGATAGGCATCTTCACGAGCCATATTCACGCCAGCCTCTTTGATCACCCCTCGCGAGGCTGCAAAGGCCTCGCAAGCATCCAGCAATTTGTCAAAACGTTCACCCGAGCCCGCACTGCCACGGGCCACGCCGAACTTTATGTAGCACGTCTTCTCGCCACCCTCGGATCCAGATCCATTCAGGCATACAGCGAACGCATCGAGAACATCGCGCGTGTATGTCAACACGACGTCGCCGGTGTGCTGCGCAAGCACAGCCCGGATTTCACCGGTGAGATCGATCCCTTATCGATCTTGTGCGAGAGTTTCCCGCACGCCGTGACACTCTCCTCCGGCCCGCATCCCGGCCCGGAATCATTGTGACGGGAAAACCGCGCATTGAAAGACGACACAAGCGCTTTAGCTGCGCGGCTTGAACGGCTGGAACCCGCAAGCCGGCATGGGCCTTGAAGACCGCTGCAAGGTACGTTGCCTGCGCCTCTGAAAGGCGCTGCTGCGCCTGCTCCACGAGAGCCTGTTGCGCGCGCCATTTGTTGAGACAGGCCGGGTCTTCCGGTTGGCGCAGGCAGAGCCCGAACAGCCGCTTTTGCAGGGTGAGTTCCTTCTGCAGCTGCCGCAGCCGGAACATCCGGTCCTGGTGAAAGTTTTTGAGTCCGCCGACAGGCACTGTCGCAAGTGTAAGACGGGAGGGACACCCGACAAGGGAGAATGTGCGGCCGGAGGTGCTGCCGCCAGTTGCCGCCAGGTTCGTGCCGCGCCTCCGGATGACGGCCTACCCACCGCCCGCCAGCGTTCCCATCCCCCGACGTTTTTGTTAGATCTGATATTTTGCAGGACGCCTAGCCCGTTCACCTTGGGGGAATCCAAGGTTTAGCTCATAAGGTCTGGCGAAGGTGCGTCGGGCTTCCCAAACAACCTGAGCGCGGCTTCACCATCATCGATGGTTGTCCACCAGCAAGGCGGCTCCAGCCTTTTCAGCGCTTCGATTATGAGACGCCGGTCGCGCGAGAATCTTCGATGCGACCGGGCCGCAAGCGACGCGCGGGCTTACAAGAACTACATGCGAAGACTGCCGAGACCGCCGCCCAGGAACAACCACAGAAGCAGGATTATCAAAATAATACCCCCAATTCCTAAACCGCCGCGTGAGCCATAGCGATTGAAACCGAAAAATCCGCCGCCGAAGAGCAGCAGCAACAAGATGACAAGGATGAGCATGAACTCAACGATACCGCATCCGCCGCTTCAGCAGCGTTAAGAGTCTGCCACTCACACAGTAGTACGCGGCTCTGATGGATGCCATGCGCCAGCCAATCCGCTTCGGCGGGGCTTGCCAGGAACGGATAGGGTGAAGCCCAAAAGCAACCTGGGAGCGGCGAAGCCTCCATCGGCGAAAGGTGCAACGAACCTCCGGCCCTCACGGGCTCAAGTCACGGAACCGCCGTATGCGGACCCGCATGTACGCTGGTGTGGGACGGGAGGAGTCGCGAGGCTGCCCCCAATCCCGATTCACGCTCGCTTTCCCGGACGGAAGAGATCGATACCTTCGCTGACGTCAAATAAGAATCGCGCAAAAAGGATCCATCCCCGTTTAGAAGTTCAGCTTCAGAGCCATCTGGATGATGCGTGGCCCTTGTTGAACGCCCGTCGCGCGTCCGAAGTTTGGATCGCTCAAGTTAACATTAATGCCGCCGAACGAAGTGCGGTTCAGCACGTTCGAGATGTCGGCGCGATACTCGACATCCGCCCTCTCTCTGATCTTGAAGCGCTTCACCAGCGACAGCGCCTCCGTGAAGAAGGGAGGGTTGCGAACGTCATTCAAAAAGGGTGCCGCCGAGCCGAACTGATATGCGCCCGGAATCGAAAACGCCGTCCGATTGAGCCAGCGGACACCCGGATTATTAGGGTCGAGAGAGGTTCGGTCCACTCCGGTTTGAATGGCCGAGCCAGTGGTGTTCGCCCTCAAGGCTGGGGTGAACAAGACACCGGTGCCAAGCGTGTTCACCGGCGCGCCAATCTGGATGAGTGAGCCTGACCGGTACTGGTGAATTCCAGCGATGGTCCAGCCCCCCACAACCGCGCTCACAACGGGGTGGGCCGAGGCGAGGTATTTCCGGCCATGTCCAAAAGGAAGATCGTACGCGTAGACCAAGTTCAGCGTGTGCGGGATGTCATGAATTGACAGAGCCTTTTCCGCGCCAAGATTGTACTGGTCCTGCGGTGCGGTTCCGTTGCCTGTTTGGGTGAAGGCGCCGTTGATTTCAATGTTCTTTTCCCAAGTATACGCAGCCAGCAAAGTGAGCGAACTGAATCGCTTTTCAAGCTTAGTCTGGAGTGCGTTATATGTGAGACCGCCGACACCTAGATAGGTGTGGATAATGTTGTTGTACTGCGGGTAAGGGCGAAGCGACTGTGCCAAGGTTCCGGCAAAACCTGGGTAGGGCAGCTGGAAGCCGGCGGCGACTACCCTCGGATCGGTGATGTTTGCGGAAAGTAGAGAACCTAAGCTGAGATACTTCGGATCCACTTGGTTATACGGTACGTAGCTGTTCAGCCTGCTGCCTTTGCTGCCCAAATAGGCAACATCCAGCAGGAAAGCCATGGGTAACTCCCGCTGCACGTTCACCTGCCAGTTCTGGATGCGGCCCGCGAGACCGTCTTCCTTGGATAGCACCAGTACGGTCTGGCCGTTGGCATAACTTGGATTGATTATCGGTGGCGGCAGGAATCCGGGAGGCACGAGAAACCCGCTATCCCAGTTGAAGGCAGGCGCGATACCGTCGGGAGAAGTAGGGGTCGGTGAGGCGCTGACGCCCCATCCGCAAGGGAAGCACCCGCCGCCGGTATTTCCGTTTGCCGCAGAGAAGTACATCCCATACCCGGCGCGTATAACCGTCTTCGGCGTAAGTTGGTATGCGCCGCCAATGCGAGGTCCCAAGTTGTTCCAATAGATGTCCCCAAATCGCACATGGCCATTGCGCCCCGTTCCAGTTCCGGCGAAGGACAACGCCCCCAGGCGATTTCCCGCCCCGGGATTCGGAATGGTCGGATCAAAGGCGGACAACGTCAGATTTGTATCTGTACGGGGAATGAATATCTCGTACCTCAGGCCAAGGTTTAGCGTGAGCCGGGAGGTGATTTTCCAATTGTCGTTCACATAGCCGGAGCGGTAGCCATAAATGATGTTGACACCCTTGGTGTTGAAGTCCCGGCGCGCGTCGTTCGGGCCGCCCAGGAGGAAACTGGCGAACGAGTAGCCCGTGTTGCCTCGAGATGACGGGTTAGCGGTCTGCAGGCTGTTGAAGTTGAACAGCCCTTGCGCGTAGGAATCGTCAAACGGATCCTGGAACGTGCGGCCGCGGCGATACTCGAAGCCAAATTTAAATTCGTGGCGGCCCCTCACCCAAGTAAGACCGTCCATGGCGTCGTAAGTCCAATTTTGCTGAGCGCCGCGATTCTTTGGATTTGTGCCAAACGGAGTCAAGCTGTCGGTGAACGTGACGATTGGGAACGATTGAGAGCCGTTGGTGGCGACGCCCTTGAGTCCGAGCTTGTTAGCCCAGTCCTGCAACTGAGCGGGCAACTGGCTGAATATGCTCTGGTATCGGCTGAGGCCAAAGGTTACGTGATTGAACAGAGTTGGCGTGAAGATGAAGTCGTGATTTAAACGCGTGATGTCGGGAACATCGTGCGTGACCGATCCGCTCGCGAGCGGTCCGGGAAGATTGGCGGTAGCTAACTGGTTTAGCCGCTGCCAGCTATACAGGCCACTAATGCGGTGGCGATCCGAAAAGGAATGATCGCCCTTGATGCTGTAGATATTACGATCCACGGTGCTCAGGGTGGTGCCCGCGTAATTGCCGGAGATGCCGGGGGCGGTAGGATCCGGGATGAGCGAAAGCATATTGCTCGACACCGAACTCCAACGGTTCTTGGGGATAATATTGTTGGGGAAAGGATCGCGAACGAGCTGGCCATTGACCGTTCGGGTGGTAGCAGGGTCGTAGATGAGGCGTGAGCCCAGCTCCGAGAAGTCCCCTTGCTTCATTTTCGCCGTCGGCACGCTTAGAATTGCAGTGCCTCCGCCGTTGTTCTGCTTATAGCCGTTCCAGGTGAAGTACCAGAATGTGCGGTTTTTCCCGTTGTAGAGTTTGGGAATGAACACCGGACCTCCTGCGGAGACGCCGTATTCGTTCTGGCGCACTTTAGATTTGCCGAGGAACGGTCGACGTTGGTTCACCGTCCATCCCGCCGCATCGAATTTGTCATTTCGGAGGAAGTCGAAGACGTTCCCATGCAAGGTGTTCGAGCCCGAACGCGTCACGAAGACTTCGATGCCGCCGCCTGAGTGGCCATACTCGGCGGAAAAATTGCTCGTCAACACCTTGAACTCGCCGTACATTTCAACCGATCCAATACCGCCATTCGAGACAAAGGCGACTCCGCCGCTTTCGGGGTTTGTGTGGCTGGCTCCATCGATCAGGATCTCCTTGCTACGCCGCGCGCCCCCGTTGATGCTAGAGTCCTGCTGACCGTTGTTGACGCCCGGTACGTAGTTGATGAAGTTCTCGGGGTTGCGGAAGCCGCCGCTTACGAACAGCGGCGCATCTTTCATGAATTTGGGCTGGAATACAGTACCGGTGTCGCTGGTTTCCGTGGAGATTAATGGAGTTTGGGCAGTCACCTCCACCGTTTGCTGGGTTTCGCCCACCGTCAACATGATATTGGCGGTGGAGCGGGTTGCTACAGCGATGTTGATTCCGGATTGGCGCGTGCGTTTGAACCCGCGCTGTTCCACCTCGAGTGTGTAGGAGCCGATCGGAAGGCTGGGATACTCGTAGAGCCCGTCCTTATTGGTCGTGGCGGGCAGCGATACTTGCGTGGCATTGTTGATCAGCAGCACCTTCGCGCCTAAAACAACGCCTTCCGACGGGTCGGTAACACGGCCGGCGAGGGAGCCCGTATCTGACTGCGCGAGGGCCACGCCGGCGATCAGGGCGACTAGCAAAGATCCCCTAAACAAAACTTGAGTGAATGCACGCATGACAATCTCCATTTCTAGGCACAAGGTGGAACGATATTGACATCTACCGCGAATGTCAATCCATAGTCTTATCTTCATAATCTTATCTTGTCAAGCCTCTGAAAAGGACCTAGAACCCAGCGAGGTAAGGTCCTGATAGCTACCGTCAATGTGATATAAGGCCACCGGCGGGTCTGAAATGATTCGCAATATAAGTCTATTGAGCCATCCCTGCCGGGCGCGGTAGCGGGCGAACTCATATTTTTCGACGTTCGGGGAACACTTGCTCCGGTCGAGCATCTATGGGAGCATTATGGGAATGCCGAAGCATTCACTAGACGGCGAAATGCTGCAGGGTACTCTCGATCTGTTGATCCTGCAGACTCTCGCCGTAGGCGCGGCTCACGGACATACGATTGCGCATGTGATCGAAAAGAGATCTGACGAAGTGCTGCAAGTCGAGCACGGATCGCTCTATCCGGCGCTACATCGTTTGGAGGATCGCCGGTGGATCGCATCGTTTCAGGGAACTTCGGAAAACAATCGAAAAGCCAAGTATTACAGGCTTACGCCGCTGGGACGTAAGCAACTCGCGGCGAAAACGGATCGCTGGGCGAGGCTGGTGGAAGCAGTCAATCGCGTACTGCGTCCGGCGGAGGAATAGTGTCCTGGTTGCGATTCGTTCGGCGCCGAAGATGGCATGAGGAACGGCAGCGCGAGATCCTTGAGTATCTGGATCTTGAGACCGACGAAAACATCGTGCGGGGAATGCATCCAAAATCGGCGCGCGAGGCGGCGCATCGAAAATTTGGCAATCGGACCTTGGTCCAGGAGGACATCTACCAGATGAACAGCTTGAATACTTTCGAGGCTCTATGGCAGGACGTGCGGTACGGCTGGCGCCTGCTGTGGAAGAACCCGGGGATCACAGCGGTAGCGCTGCTCTCGCTCGCGCTCGGTATCGGCGCGACCACGTGCATGTTTAGCGTGATCTACGGGGTGCTGATCGCGCCCTATCCGTACGCGAAGACAAATGAGATTTGGGCTCCGGAAATTCGCGATGCTAAGAATCCAAAGAACAGGCGCGGCGTATTTCTGCCTTACGAATTCAAGGAACTGGAGAAGCTGCCGGGAGTTTCGTTGGCGATGGGAACACGTCCGGAAGGAGCGCTGCTGACGGGAGACCGGGCTCCGGAGACCATTTTGACTCCGCTGGTGACGCCGGGCGCGTTCGATTTCCTGGGTGTGAAGCCGGTGCTGGGGCGGACGATCGGCTCGGGCGATTGGCGGCCCAACGGAGATGCGGAAGACGTGATCGTGCTCTCGTACAAGGCGTGGTTCCGCTATTTTGACGGAAGTCCGGAGGCGCTGGGGAAGACGCTGGTCATCAACGATCGCAAGGTAACGGTGATCGGTGTCATGCCGCCGCGGTTCGGCTGGTTCACCGGCGATGGCGGCTGGATGCCGTTCACCAAAAATCCGACGCCGGAGCGCTGGGTGCTCCCGATTGTGCGGCTCAGGCCAGGGAGCACCAGTGCAGTGGTGACGGAACAGCTCCAAGCGGTCGAAAGCCGTTTGCAAGCCGACCATCCGAGCGATTTTCCGAAAAATTCCAGCGTGCTGATTCACTTGAACAACTACATGGACATCACGGTGGCGTCCGGCGATATGAGCAACAGTTTGATGCTGCTGTTCGGCGCGGTGGGATTTCTCCTGCTCATCGCCTGCGCGAATGTAGCGAATTTGCAAATGGCACGGGCCACCTCGCGATCGCGCGAGATCGCGCTGCGCATGTCCATCGGAGCATCGCGCAGAAGAGTGTTGCGGCAGCTGCTGACGGAAAGTATGCTGCTTTCGGTCACCGGAGGCTTGTTAGGGGTGGCAGTAGCGATCGCTTTGACCAAGCTCGTAGTTGCGATCATGCCGGATTTTTACGTGCCCAACGAGGCGCGCATTACGGTGAACGCATACGCACTGGCATTCTCGGCCGCGGTTTCGATCGCGACTGGTATTTTGTTCGGGCTGGTTCCCGCGCTGCAATGCTCGCGGCCGGACCTGGTGGAGGATCTGAAGGCTACGGGCAAGGGCACAAGCGATTCGAGCGCAGGTGGGAAAACGCGCGGAGCGCTGGTCGTCGTCGAAGTGGCGCTGTCGGTGGTCCTGCTGGTCGGGGCGAGCTTAACGATTCGCGGATTCGTCGATCTGCAGCGAGTCGAGGTGGGGTTTAATCCGGACCACACGGTGATGGTCAGTGTTCAAGTGAATCCGAAGAAATACGCGACTTACGACCAGAGAGTCCATCTGATGCGGGAGGTTTTGGCACGGGTGAAGACGCTGCCGGGAGTAACGGCAGCGGCGATCGGCAACGGCGGATTCCCGTTTGGCGGGTGGCTCGACCTTCGCGATCGACGGCAAGCCCGCGGACGATTCGCAGTTCCTGCTCGGATCGATGGTTAGCGATGGCTACCCCAAGACCTTGGGTGTCGCCGTGCGGGCTGGGCGCGAAATCACCGAGCAGGAGATCGCGCACGGTGATCACGTCGGCATGATCAATGAAACGCTGGCCAAGATGTGGCCCGCCGGCGAGAATCCGATCGGACGCAGAGTGCGCGTGGATGCGCTCGGCAAGCCAATTCCCGCGTCGCCGCCTGCGCCGGGCACGCTTGATCCGTACATCACCGTTGTCGGGGTCTTGGCGGACACGCGCAATGCAGGACTGCGCGAGCCAACCACGCCCGCAGCCTATTTTCCGTATACGCTCGCGGCTCCGTCGGGACGGCTCTTGTTATACCGGGCACAGGGCGATCCGCTGTTGTTGTTGAATGCTGTCCGTCAGCAGGTGTTGGCGATCGACAGGGAGCAGCCGCTCGGCAAGCCGTACACTCAGGAACAGTTGCTGGGATTCGAGACGGTGCAGCCCAAGTTCAACATGGCTCTGTTCACTTTTTTCGGGATGCTGGGTCTGACGCTCGCGACGGTGGGAATCTTCAGCGTCCTTTCTTATATGGTAGCCCGGCGGACGCATGAAATCGGCGTCCGGATGGCGCTCGGGGCGCAGCCGAGCGACGTTGTCCGGCTGACGATAAGATCTGGCGCAGTGCTCGTTGCGATCGGACTTGCGGTCGGGCTAGGGGGCAGTTTTGCGCTGGGAGTTGCGATTCGCAGTAAGGTGTTCTCTGTGCCGGTAACGGATCCAGTAGCGATCGGCGGCGTGATCGTCGTGCTGAGCGTTTCCGCGGCACTCGCATGCCTGATTCCCGCGCGCAGAGCATCGCGCATAGATCCAATGATCGCGCTGCGGAACGAATAGAAACTCGCGATTATCAACGTTGGCAAGCGCGCATGTTTGTTTCGTCAGAAGATGACAGCGTGGCTGCAGTTTGGCTAAACGCTTCTCGGCCTGAACGGCATTGATAACAGATAACCGTTTACCTGCAAACCACTCCTGCGGAGTCAGGCGAGCATCCATCGCCACCTGCATGACCCCAGCCATCATCTCCTCCCAACTCATCTCGCCTAAATGTACTTCGATGCTGGGATCCGAGTTCTTCCGCAGCCAGTTGCCGCGCCAGACTGCAAGGGTTCAAGGGCTTGGGTGCGACTCTTAGCGGCGCTCTTCCTTTTCGAAGTCGGCGAGCTTGGTCAGAGAGGCGAAAGCCACATTGAGATTGTGGCCGCTGATGTCCTTCATTAACCGGCGGAGATAGGGCGATCCGCCCGTATGATCGCCATACTTTTTGGACAACCAGAGCCCCAGTGGAATCAGCGCCAGACCAAAGAGGTTATTTGCCCACAACCAAGTAGTGTTGTTGACGTCGAGCCCCAGGAAGGCTTTGCAGGCGACGATCATCGCCGGAGCCCAAACGACGGTTCCTCCGAGCAACGCACCCAAAGTAATGCGAATGCGCAGGATACGCAGGTTCTCAAGCTGCCTCTGGATTCCGGAAACAATATCGGCATAGTCGATCTGCCGCGCAGCCACAATCTGTCGCAGAGTCGCGGCCAGCATGGCGATGGCATACAGGTCGAGCGCAATCGCAGAGACGGCAAGCAACCGTACCCCAATGTGTTCGTAGACAAAGCTGCCGATCCAGACGACGATCATGAACCATACAAATCCCTCAATCCCCAGCCATAGGGTCATGCGCTGCATAGCCGTCCGTGTCTTGTTCAATACCGTCCCGTTCAACAGTTGCCTGTTCATGCGGAGGCTTTCGTCGAGCTTGCGATCCTGGTGCGCCCAGGTCTGCTTCATTTCATCGAGATCGATCATCATGTGTTCCTTCCTCAAACCTGTGCGGGCGGGTTTACTTCTCGCCGCATCGTTTGTTTCATTCTGCTGATTTTGGTAGCGACGTTGCTCTCGCTGATGCCCAGCACGTCGGCGATCTCCAGGTAGCTGTGACCGTCCAGATAGAGCAGCATTAGTGCTTTGCTCAGAACATCCAAGCCTCCAATGAACTCGTACAGAGCATCGACCTCAGGAGATGTAGTCGCCCTCTCGTCTGCCACGTTGAGAATCTGCTCGGTCTCGGAGAGAACAAGTCGCGTTCGTGTGCTCTCCCGGCGATAGAAAGAGATGGCGACGTTCAAAGCGATCCGATACATCCAGGTGGAGAAACGGCAACGTGCATCGAACGACTCGAACGAACGCCAGAGCTGGACGATGATCTCCTGAGCAAGGTCTTCGCGATCGCCCCGGCTTCTGCAATACGAGTTGCAGACCTTGTAGAGAATCTTCTTGTGTTCGTCCAGCAGGGTTTGGAACCGCTCCTGGCGTGCTGGGGTGGTCATCGATTCCATCTCTCCGGAGCTGTTCCCGCTCGCGTTTTCTTGTTCAGTCTGTTATTCGCACGAACGCTCCCGGGAATCACACTACCACTCCAGGTTCTTGCTGACGGACCTGCACCCATGAGCCGGAAATCGGCAATGGAGGCGCTACATTGGCGTTCCATGCGAGGCGGTCTGTCCCCGCGGGATAGCTACCGATAAGAGTAGATAACGCAGGGCGACCCTTTTGCGGACGGGACGAATCGGCTAATCGGTTTGGGCCGCGCCAAGAATCTCGGCGCGCAGTAACCAATGCTCGGGGCCTGCCGCAATGACTCCTCTACATGACGCGGTTCGGCGGGAGTTGAACCGCCTGCCCGGCCAAGCCCGCAGTTCTTCGGGTGCTATCGGCAGGATGCCTCTAAAGGCGTGCTACCCGCCAGCGACCGTAAGCGACGAACAACGCAAGGATACCAGTCAGCAGCGGAAAAGCGGCCGCGGCGCCTTGCGGTACCGAAAGCGCGGTCGCTCCGATCATGATAATCGCCAGTCCGGCGGCAGCCAAAGGCGTGAGGCCGGGTTTGATCCGCAGGAGCCCGGGAAGGACGAGACCGAGTCCACCAAGTACTTCGCAGACGCCAATAAAGTGTATAAATGAGCCGCTGGCGAGTGCCGCCGGCAGGCCCTTGGTCATTTGGTCCACCGGCATGAAAAACTTCGCGCCGCCTGCGAACAAGAACAGCAGTGCGAGCAGGATCTGAATCGCCCACAGAGTCTTTTTCATAACAGCCTTCCAATATAGCGGATTGGTGAACCAAAGCACGGTTTCGGTCTCGGTAGGCTTTCGACGCCGAAGGCTTAGCGCCATTTCATGTTTTTCGTAGCACCGGACCGCTCCCAAAACTACAACCCCACCGAACGCTTACTTCGGGATTTGGAGGGACCACTTCATGAGTCGTGTCGATGATTTGCGCCATGAAGTAATTCATTGCAGGATCGCCCTGCTACGGCACCTCCGATCAGGACGCCATCGCAAGATTCCGTTCTTAATTGATGTTTGAAACCATCGAGAACGGTCTCTGGCAAGGCGGTTTTTTCGGATGGTTTGGGTTGATTGGCAGCACTTGCCGGGTCGATTTGCCCGCATCTCGGGTTCATTGCGGGGACACCTTGAACTGGACCTTATCAATATGCTGCCCGAAGGCTAGGTCGATGGCGGCGTCAGGCTCCGGCGGTCAGTAGGAGGTGGTGCGAAAATTTATTGCCGTTCCGATGCGGGGATGGAAAACCAGGCGGTAACGTCCGGAAATAGTTGAGGAAGCGAGAACTTTCCGTCTGAGCGAGCGTCGAAGCCGGGCAAGCCGCCGTGACGCTAGGCTAATGCGGCTTCCGACGGGTCAGCGGGCTGAATGGTTACGAAGCCGGCGAGCGTCAGGCCGGAAGCGTCGACGACCGTGCCTTCAATTTGCCCATCGGGTCGGGCGAATTGATCTACCTGACAACCGAATTCACTTGGACTCACCTTGGCTGCCTGCGACCTGGCCAGCTTTCCGAACCCAGGCGGCAGATCTGGTTCGATCGTGTAGGAGCCTGTTGGCAGTTGAGCGAAAGCGTATACGCCCTGATCGTCGGTTTTCGTTGAGAACGAATTGCCTTGAGTGTTCAAGGCACGCACGGGGATGCGGTTCAAAGGCCGGCTGTCTACGAGGTCGTCATAACCTGTCCCGCGGGGTGCCATGCCGATGGTTCCAAAAATCAGGTCGGGCTGTTGGTGGTCACGTACGGCACGCAGTTCACGCAGCACCCCGCCGGCCATCACTGCGGGCGTGGTTTGCGAACAAGTGCCGGTGTGCAGGCGGGGGTCGGCGGCGGTGTGCGAAGCATATACCAGGTAGCTGGTCCCAGGAACAAGGGATAACCGCAGTCGCCGCCTCCGGCGCCCGTGTAAACCACGACCTCACCGTTCGGCGGAGCGGAGCCGCGGAAGCTTTCCTGGACGGTGAATCGCACGGAATAGGAGGAGGGGAACGCGCCTGATTCCGGTGGCGGCAGTTTGT
This sequence comes from Bryobacterales bacterium, assembly GCA_038225555.1. GTDB lineage: Bacteria > Acidobacteriota > Terriglobia > Bryobacterales > Bryobacteraceae > JANXQZ01. Next base: position 5,647 of record JBBRRB010000078.1, on the reverse strand, counting down.
CCAGGACTATGGTTTTGCCGAGGAAAATGGTGTCTCCGGAATTCCATCCTCGATCACATGAGCCGGCGATGTTGACGCAACTGCAGGCACTGAGCAGATGGGGAATCGCAAAGGAAAGACCGAGGATGGCAAAACGAAACACGCGGTTCGCCTGGCTGCGATTTTATCAGTTGAGATTGTTGGTCAGGGTCGTGCGACGCGGCGGAAGGGGGCAACGCAGCCGCTGATTTTACGCAGTGTCGGATTATCGGAAGTCGAGAAGGACAGAGAACTGCCGGGACAAAAACTGGGACTGCGCAATACCTGTCGTTAAAGGGACCCGTCCCGAAACTCACCAGCTTTGAGACTATGTGCTGCTTGAATATCACGGAGCTGAAATTAGCTTGCTGCACATTTCTTACTCGTCCGCGCCGGGGCCGGGGTGGGCGAGAGGCCTGCGCTGCAACTATATTCTGCGCAGTTCCTGATCTTACTTCAACTGGGAGTGGCTGCGGATCACATCCCGAACAGCGCGTATCGATTCGATCACCAACTCAGGTTGATGGAGATGAACGTCGTAACCACTGTTATCTGCAACGATTGCCTTGCTATTGCGGGAAAGTCTCAGGAGATCCTGATTGTGTTCTATGCGTTCGCGTTCCAACAGCTCGGCTTGTTCTTGCGTAACAATACCCCGTATTTAACCTCCCGTGGCTCGAGAAATCACGACGAGCGGCTTGTCGCCGAACAGGGTATCGCCGCGCTCATGGGCCGAGCGCAACTGTCGAATGCTTTCCACTTCGGCCTTCGTGCCGGAGGCCGTTACTTTTCCGTTCGACTGTGCCCATAGCCGAAATCGCTGATCTTCTATAGGAAGCTTATTAAAAGGCGGCTCAATCTTTTCAACTCGCGCCGGCACGGGCGTAGGCTGCGTTGCAGATGATGCTCAAGGGCGTCCAGGTGACCTGTGTCGACGAGAACGGCCCCCGCAATATCGTCGGGCCACGCTGCCGCGAAGACCCTCACCAGTTCTGCGCCGAGTGAATGGCCGACGAGGACAAATCGCCCGGTTTCCCCCGCATGGTGCATCAATGTGTGTAGGTCGTCGGACATTTCGCGGAGTATTTGCGGAGCGGAAACCGGATCACTCCAGGCATTGCCGGCAGGGTCATAGCTGCAAACTCTGCCGAACCTGCCCACTTCCGGCTGAACCTAGACTCCAATCAAACGAGAAAGCCCCTGCTCCATAGACCAGGATGAATGTCGGACTGCCCCGTCCAATACAGTCCAGATGCAGCTTCCGGTTACCAATGTCTACGAGTTTACCGACGGGTTCCGGCTGCAAGGGATGATCCCGGGTCTGCGCACATCACAGCCGACACCCCGCATAAGAACATCGCTAGGACGCGCATGCCATCCGATTCTACAGGATGTGGAGAACTGCCGACGCTCGGTTTAGAGCAGCCTCTCTTAACGAGGTTTTCGGTTGGATGTGGCTACTACTCCTTCCTTGCCCCGGGCCCCGGATATGTGCGGTTAAGCGAGGTCTCGCCTGAAACGACGCGTCCAAGCCAAAGATCTTCGGGTAACACCCCGCTGTCTTTAAGTTGCTGTTCCGTTACCTCAAAAGCCGCTCGAACAGAAGAGCCTTGGCGCAGCAGAATACCAAGGTTGATGTATTGGCCTTGAGGGGGGACGTACAGCAGATCCTCCACCGCAAACGTGGACTTACGGGCCACCCCAGGATTGAGGTGTTCGGTAAGAGGCAGGTCGCACAGACCCGCGCAAGGGCGGTAGATCCTGCGGTCCCTGATTGCAAACTCTTTCCGATCAGGGATCGTTGCCGTGAACTCAATTCTCGGAACGTCGCCAACCGAAACGAATAAGGCTTTCGGAGTTGATGCTACATTCTTCAGAAATATCAGCAGATGGCCGTGGGATAGACCTGGTTCCAAGTGGAGACCAATGCTCAGACCGTTAACGGCAGAGCTCCACCGGATCGCTTCTTCCGCATACAGTCGCGATCCTAGAGCCAGCAAGCCGAACGCTCCGGCTACACTTATCGGAAATAAATCACGGCGCCGCGTCACTGTCGCCATTATGGCCATTATTGTCACCGGGCTGCTTTAGCAATCCGCCCGGCCCACCCCAACCCGCATACTTACTCCACGGGCCTAAGCAGACGCGATCTTATGCGGTTCGGTGCATTCCGCTTCGCGGACGAACCATCCGTCCAGAGCCAGCGAACAACCAACCTTGGTCAACGATGTCCATTCCCAACTGAATCCCACCAGCGTCATTCGTATCGTGCGCCCGGAATCCATCGAAGATCTCAGAAGCGCCATCCTGCAAGCCCGCCGCGACGGTTATGCTCTCAGCATTCCCGGCAGCCGCCATGCCATGGGTGGGCAGCAGTTTGCTGCCGGAACCATTCTACTGGATATGCGCGCCATAAACCGCGTGCTTGCCTCCAACCCTTCAAGCCGCATCCTCGAAATTGAGGCGTGTATCGAATGCCCGAGCTTTTAAAGACCTGGCCGCCCGCCAAACGGACGCTGCCCCTCAACTAGGTATCTTTCAAAAACAGACTGGCGCCGATCGCCTCTCCATCGGTGGCGCGCTCGCCTCCAACGTCCACGGCCGCGGCCTGAAACTTAAGCCTTTCATCAATGACGTCGAATCGTTTCAGTTGATCAACGCCACCGGGGAAGTAACCCATTGTGACCGTTCGAGCAATCCTGAACTTTTTCGCCTCGTCATCGGAGGTTACGGGCTCTTCGGCGTGGTCACGTCGGTATGCCTTCGCCTCACCCCCCGCGTAGAGGTTCGCCGCGTAGTCGTCCTGGCGGACCTCCCGGACATCCCAGGCAACTTCGCCGACCGGATACGCGACGGGTACCTCTCTGGCGATTTTCAGTTCGCCACCGATAGCGGCCTCGACAGCTTCATGCGGCGCGGCGTGTTCTCCTGTTATCAGCCCGTTGACCCCGCCACGCCCCTCACCCAAAATCCCGCACGCTTTCACCCCGATGATTGGGCGCGCCTGACTTACTACTCTCATACACACAAGCGCCTGGCTTTCAGCTTCTACACCAAGCGATATCTGGCAACCTCTGGACAAGTCTACTATCACGATTGGCAACTGTCCGCCGCCTACCAGCCCGATTATCACCTTGAGCTAGATCGCAAAATGCACGCCAAGACGAAAGCATCGGAGATGGTTACCGAAATCTATGTTCCCCGATCCGCTCTTGTAAATTTCATGGAAGAGGCGCGCCCGGCGGTTGCGCGAAGGAATTGCAAAGGTTGGCCAACGAAACGGGCCTCCAATTTCTGGTTTGCCATTTGCCGCCCGGCACCAGTAAATGGAACAAGATCGAACACCGGTTGTTCTCGCTCATCAGTCAGAACTGGCGAGGCAAGCCTCTGGTCAGCCATCAAGTCATCGTCGATCTCATCGCGGCTACCACCACCAAAACGGGCCTCAAGGTGCGCGCAGATTGATGCGAATCTCTATCCTCTAGGCATCCAGGTCTCTGACCAACAGATCGCCGGCCTCAATATCGAAAGGGATTCGTTCCACGGAGAATGGAACTACAAGATCCTACCCAAGTCCGCACCGTAGTTGACTCAGTTATTCCGTGACGGCCCCTTAGATGAACCGAAGCTGGCGTCCGATAGTCCAGGCTTTGATGCAAGCGCTTGCCGTTGTAAAAGCGAAGATAGCTCCCAATGCCGGCTCGCGCGTCAGGCACCCGCGGGTGGTCCTTTAAATAGTTGGTGGCGCGGAGCATCTCAGCCCCGCGCTCTCCCAGAACCGGACGTGAACCTCTCGATTCATCCGGCTCCCATCGGGCCGTTGCTCACAGGATCTAGTGAGAGAAGAATCCTGGATTGCGGCGTTTCACCGAACGCAGCCAGTCCCATGTCGCCATGGTGTGTCCTTGGAACCGCTTGTATTTGCGAGTTGCCCATCACAATAAACGCATCGACCGTGCGCAGTTCCTCCTGAAGCTTCGAGGGGTAAAACCGGCCATAGTAGCGCACCCAGCCCGTAAGGACCGGGCGAACCATTGTGGCGATTTCTGTCAGTTCCAGATCGTTACGGCGATGCAATCGCCACCGGCGCACTCGGCATCGCATTTTCTTGGCGGCCTTGGTACTGACCGCTGGAACGAATGCCATGAAGCGTTCACCCTGACGATTGACAGCCCCTTTTGGACGGAATGTATACCCAAGAAAGTCGAACGATCGCTCCGGATACTTCCCCGGGGCGATTGGCGTCCTTGCAGTAGACGACCTTGGTCTTCTGCGGGTACAGTTGTAGCCTGCATTCCGCAAACCTCTTTTCCAGCGCCTGACGTAACTCAAGCGCCTTCGCCTCGCTTTGGCAATGACAGATCGGGTGAGTAGGCCGGGGAATCTCACCCCCGAGCTCTCTCAGAACCGTACTTGAACCTCTCAGCTCATACGGCTCCCGCCATGGAACCCCTCCGCACACCCATCTGCCAGTGCGCCCACAACTTCGGATCGCGTCTCGAGATACGCGCGACCCAATGCGTCGCCCTGCGCAAATGCCTGCGCAGCTTCTTGTATTTCCGATCGGCCCAGCGGGCCAGCGATCGATCCAGTTGCCGCATCGGCGGATAGAGCGCGACCGGTAATAGCGTCCATAGTACTGCAGCCAGCCTCGAATGATCGGGTTGAACATCCGCGACAGATCCTCGATGGACTTGTCACTGCGTAGATGCAGGTTCCATCCTCGAATTTCCGCCCGAATCGCTTTCACCGCCTTGTCGGAAACTGCCGGACTGAAGTTGATGAAGTGCTTGCCATTGCGATTCTTCGATCTCCGCGGCCGAAACGTGTAGCCTAGAAAATCGAACTTCTCGTTCGGATAAGTCCTTCGCGGTGCAATGCACGATGGCATCATCGGCGAAACGTTCAAACGGCAACTGCGGATACCGCTTCGCCATCCATCGATCAAAAGCATAGTGCAGAAACAGATTGGCCAACAGAGGGCTGATGACTCCGCCTTGCGGCGAGCCCTTTTCACGCGGGACCAACTGGCCATCCTCTTCTTGCACTGGCGCTTTCACACAGCGCTCGATTTAGAGAACCATCCACTGTTCCTTAGCGTGTTTCTTTACCGCCCGTATCAGCAGATCTTGCGGAATGTTGTCGAAAAAGCCCTTGATGTCCAGATCCAAAATCCAGTCATAGCGCCAGCATCGCTGCCGCGCCTGCCCCACTGCATCCAGCGCCGACTTCCCCGGCCTATACCCGTAAGAATCCGGATGGAACAGCGGGTCCACCGCCGGCTCCAGTCTCGACTTCACCACCTGCTGTGCGATCCGATCCGATACAGTCGGCATGCCCAGCTTCCTTTCCCCACCATTTGCTTTCGGTGTCTTCACCGTCCGCACCGGCGGCGGAATAACTGCCCGACGACATCCGATTCCAGATCTTATACAGGTTCCCTTTCAGGTTCCTTTCGAAGTCTGCAATCGACTGCTCGTCGACCCCTGCCGCTCCCTGGTTCACTTTTACTCGTTTGTACGTCTCCCAGACCTCCCACTTGGAAATACAGAACGGTTTTGCCTCACTCATCGGCTCCTCCCATTGCTGGTTGGCACATTGAATTTAGCTCCATAACACAACCCCTTGG
>JBBRRB010000077.1:0-24188 GCA_038225555.1 Bryobacterales bacterium | reverse complement strand
TTCCAATGGATCGTGAACGGGGTCACGACGACTTGGCCGTTCACAACTCCTTCGTGAACTGCGATCCACTTTCGTTGATCAGGAGTCGTATGCTGCTGTCCTTCGCTAGGATTCTTTAAGGCTTGCCGGTATTCGGTGCCGTCCGTCAACACCCCCACAACTCCTCCGACTTCATCGTCGAGCCCATCCCCGCCCGTACCGCCGCCGCCGCTAACTTTCTGCACACCCACTCCGCGAATACTGACGCCGGGAGTGGTCAACGCATTCTGGTTTGTCTCGAATCCGGCCACTCTGGTCGGTAATGCGGATCGCTTTTGCCGTCGCGAGCTTGCCCAGGCCGAAAGATTGGGTGACTCCAAGGGAAGTGCCGAGCGCCGTCCAGCTGGTCCCGTCCGGAGAAGCTTCGACCAGATAGGAGCGGAGCGACTCGTCTGGAGCTACGAACACGGTAACGTCGGCCGGTCCCTGATTCACGATCATGCTCCCTTTTACATCGACCGTAAGACTGCCGCGACCGCCTAACGAGACAAAGACATCCGCGCCCTTCGGGCTTGGGTCGCCCAGAGCGGCGTCCGGCTTGTTATGGGTATTAATGCCCGGCTTGGCTTCATTGCCCGGAGTAAAATTGGACACCTCGTTCACCCAAACCAGATGGGCGACGGGTGCCAGCGGGAAACTCGGGACCACGACCGCGCCGTCGATTAGCACTCGAATCACCGGGTTGGCTATCGATGCGGAGTAGGCCAATGTGCGCGTGTAGCTTCCATCGCCGTTGAAGGTCATCGGTCCCGTGAATTCGCCGTTGCTTGTCTGCAGCACGATGCGCGGATTGAAGGCCGGATCGAATAGGATCACGTTGCCAAAGCGGTCGCTTGGGAAGACCCGCACGATCGCGCGGTTGGTCTGATAAAGCACATCGATGAGAGTGAAATTCGCATGGGGCAAGACGTCCACGCGCTCGCTGACCCGCTGCTCGCGTCGAAAAGCCACGCCTCCGGATGTTAGCCCCACCGCGACCACGTAGAATTCGTAGTTCCCTGGCACAGAGGTAGCATCGATGGAGGCGGTGTAGACTCCGGTGTTGCCCGACTCGTTCATCTTGATCGTTCGTGTGTTGGTGAAGTCGTTGAACTTTGCACCCTTGAGCCCCAGGGCGAAGGATTTTATCCCGATCGCCGTGACATCCTCTTTGGCCAGAACCCCGTGGGCGCGCTCGAGCAAGCCGGCGGAAACGGCCGTGCGGGCGATGAAGTTATGGGCGGACTGGCCCGGAGCCGTGACCTCCAACATCACCGAAGCGTTCGGGATGCCTTTGCCGTCCAGAGTAAGCGCGGCGGAGATGCCAATGCGGTCGCCCGTGCCGTAGACCGTCTTATCGAACTGCACCTTCATCTTAAGGCGGGATTGAGTGATCACCTCATATTGATACTCCTCGCTGATTTGGACCTGATGGCTGGAGATGACACCCACTTGTCCTCCCCCCGTGTAGTCGATAATGAGAGTCCAGGCGCCGTAACGCGGCTTGGTGGGAGCTGCAGTATTTCTGAGGAAGGTGTCGTCCACAATAAACATGCGATGGAATGCGTCTGTGCGGAAGAAGATGCCTGGAGTGCCAAGAGCCGATTGCTCGGTGATCACTTCGCACAGGGGGTAACGAGGGAAACGCGGATGGGCGCCGTTTAGCCGTTGTGAACTGAGTTCTGCGCCAGAGCTTTCAACAGATTATTATCGACTTGAAATGTCGTGCCCTCTTTGCCGTAGCCGACGGCGATCGCCTTGATTTTCTTGTCTAGTTGTTAGCCCAGGTGCCTGGATCGGCCAAACCGCCGTCGGCAAAAGTAAGTTTACTCGATCAGTGTGCTTTCTTTCCCCGACACGGGCATGTTAATGCCGACAGCCCCGAGCTCTGTTGCGTTGGACTAAATCGACTGTGCAAGTGTGCTCCCGCTTGAGGGGTCATAGTGCTGAGACCAAACTTGTTGAGTGTTTCCATGTCGCGAATGTTACGACGGCGGGATTTTAAATTCAAACTGACCCGCTAACGGAAAGTTGATCAGCTCGAGAGCTTCCGCAAAAATCCTGCCGTCCGGTTTCACGTGTGCCGATGCATCTCCGGCATCCCGAGCCTGCGTACCGTATCGCTTTCGAAGTCAAACTCAATCAGCACAGCCGCCTCCCGGCCCACTACCCACGCGTCGTGCCCCGGCTCTATGGCCACCACCTGCGGAGCTTTGAATTCCAACTTGCATCCGTCTGCGTATTGAATGTGAACCTGTCCGCGCGCTAGAAACCCGACGTGGGCGTGCATGCAAAGATCGGTTCCGGCCACCGCTTTCATGTCAGTTGACCAGCGAAACCCCGGCGGGTAAACCATGCGCTTGACCCGGCCGTCTCCGGCTCGCACGATATCTAGTTGAATTCCGCCGATCTCGCGGTGCTCGGCACCGTCTATGCTGGCGATTAGTGGGTCGTTATCACTCATTTGCAATTATTCCGGAACAAACTGTGCTGAGGTTGAATTTTACCACCCTGGCGAGCATCGCACCTAAGCCCACGGCTGGATCTTCAGGGTGAGCCCGTCCACCGCCGTCACGCGGACGCGGTTGCCAGCTTCCACAGGTGCCTCGCTAACAGCTTTCCAATACTCTCCGCGAATGAGAATTTGACCTTCGCCGCAGGTCACTCCAATCTCGCCAACCATGCTGGAAGTTCCCGTGATCACCTTGTTTGCTCGCGCCCTAACCACCAGCGATACAAGAAACAGCGTAATCGCGGCAAACGGAATCGATACGCCCAGCGCGGTGGAAAGCCTGATCCGCAATTCGGGCGGGCCGTCCACCAGCAACAAGGCGCCCAGCACCATCGCGATCGCACCGCCGACTCCGAGAATGCCATGCGAGGCGAACTTCGCCTCCAGAACAAGTAATGCAACGGCGAGGACGAGCATCGCCGCGCCCGCCCAGTTGATCGGCAGCACCGATAGAGCCGACAATCCAAGCAACGCGAGAATGCCGCCAGCCACGCCGGGAAAAATCAGCCCCGGCGAAGAGAACTCGACATAAATCCCAAGCGCTCCGATCACCAGCAGAATGAACCCGAGGTTTGGGTCTGCGATGGAGGAGATCAACTTTTCGCGTAGGCTTCGGTGCGCTTCGATCACGAGGGCCCCCGCCAGCTTCAGGGTCTGTTTGCTGCCATTCCAGCGCGTGATCTGGCGTCCATGGAGTTGTTGGAGCAAGCTCCGCTGATCGGGCGCGATGATCTCGATCAGATGCTGGTCAAGCGCCTCTTTCTCCGTGAAAGCCTTGGCTTCGGTGACGGTCTTCTCAGCCAGATCGCTGTTTCTGCCGCGCTTCGTCGTGACGCTCCGCAGCCAAGCGGACGCGTCGTTTTCGACCTTGCGTCGCATCACGGGGTCCATCTGCTGACCCATCCGCACCGGCGAAGCAGCCCCCGTATTGGTACCGGCCGCCATGGCCGCAATGTCGCCGGCCTCAAGAATGAAGAACCCTGCGGATGCCCCTCTTGCACCGCTTGGCGTGACGTACGTCACAACCGGCACCGGCGAGTCGACGATTCGCTGCACCGTGTCCCGCGACGCGCTAATCAGCCCGCCCGGCGTGTTGAGGCGAATCAGCACTAAAGCTGCGTGCTCCCGAGCGGCTTGCTCTAGTGCATGGGATACGATCTCAGTGGTAATGGGATGAACTACTCCGTCAATATCCAGCGCGATCACTTTGGGCGACTGCGCTGCAACAGCGGAGGCGAGCACGAGCAGCAGGATTGTCCTCACTTGGCCTGCACCGCCATATTCTTATAAATGTGGCCGCTCTTCATTACAAACATGACTCGCCGAACCGCAGTGATGTCGTCCAGCGGATTTCCATCAGTGGCCACTAAGTCGGCCTGCATCCCCGGAGCGATCGTTCCGATTTTATCCTGCAATCCTAACGATTCAGCAGCCATGGACGTTGCGCTTACCAGCGCATCCATAAAGCTGTCGCCGCCATCTCTCACCCGATAGATAAACTCTTCCGCGTTGCGTCCGTGCGCACCGGCCACCGCATCGGTCCCGAACACGACTTTGACTTTATGCCGCCGCGCGTCTCGGAGCACGGCAGCCGTGGGTGCCAGCGCATGAGCGAGCGCCTCAAACGTCTCAGGCGTGAATGAGAAGCTGTCGCGCAGGTCGAGATAATTGTGCAGCACCAGAAAATTAGGGTCGAAGTAGACGCCGCGCTTAGCCATGAGTTCGAGCACTTCGTCATCCACGAAATCCCCATGCTCGATGGCCGTGCAGCCCGCCAGTATCGCGGCTTTCGCACCCCCCGCGCTGATCGCATGCACGATGGCTCGCAGCCCTTGCGCTTTGGCTTCGCCGCAGGCAGCCATAAGCTGAGCGTCGCTCATGCTCTGCGCACCGCCTGCGCCCAGGCCCTTGGTGGCGAACAGCTTGATCAGGTCCGCTCCGTCAGCTTTGGTCTTTCTCACCAAGGCGCGCAGGGCGTCGGGATCGCCGCTCTGGTCATTAATCTGGCGGTAGGACGTTAGAATGCGCGGGCCGGGGAGCGAGCCTTCGTTGATCCTGTCCCTCAAGTCGGCGTCCATTGGGGAGCCTACGCTTTGCACCGTCGTGAAGCCCGCCAGCAGCGTCACCCAGGCGTTCTCGGCTGCATGCAGGGCGGTGGATTGCGGCGTTTCCTTGTTCCGGTTGGCGAGCTTGCGGTCTTTGTCGAAGAACCAGTCGAGGTGAACGTGGGTGTCGATCCAGCCAGGCATCACAGTAAGGCCGCGCAGATCGTACACGGCGGAAGTTCTTGGAATTTGAGAAGCGCTGATGTCGCGGATGGCCGTCCCCTCGATCAGGATGTTGCGATTCTTCAGGGTTGCGCCCTTGCCGTCGAGAATCGTGCTTGTTCGAAGAACGATGCTTTGCGAGGCGAGCGCGGAGGCTGTAAGAATTATTCCGAGGGCCAACCGGGAGAGCATTCCTTCATGTTAAGGTGTCCACGTTTGAGTTCCGGTCCTCGTCAAGCCATCAAAGGAGTCGACGCGCTATGCGCGCCATCGTTCTGCTATTCGTAATTGCCCTCTTCGCTCAAGAGAATGTGGATCGAGTTCTGCATTTCACTCAGAACGAGACAAATCAGGATATGCAGGAGGTCGGTACGCTGATCCGCGCGACAGGAGACATTCGGCAGGCCTCGGTCGATGCTGAGCAAAGAGCCTTGACGCTGCGAGGAACCGCGGCCCAGATCGCGCTAGGCGAGTGGCTGTTCAATCAGCTCGACCAAACGCCGGACACAATCGTACGCGAATACAAGATTGGGAACGACGACGTCCTGAGGCTATTCTATATAACGGGCGCGACAACCGTGCAGGAGTTTCAGGAAGAAGTGACCTTGGTCTGATCGCTCGCGGGGATCCGTCGGCTATTTACATACAGCGCCCCGCGCGCAGCCGTCGTGCGCGGAACAGTTGACCAAATGTCGCTAGCAGAATGGCTATTCACTGAATTGGCAAAGCCGGCGACTCGGGTCGGAGTACACGAATATCGAATGCAAGGCGGCGGTGACGATGTGGCGAGATTGTTCTACCTGAAGAACCCGCAGACATTGCAGGAATTCCAGGAATTAGTTACGCTTGTCCGCGCCTTGAGCGACATTGGGCGGACCTTCACGTACGTTGCGCCCAAAGCCGTGGCGGTGCGCGGAACGGGCGAACAAATGGCGCTAGCTGAGTGGTTGTTCACAGAGCTCGATAAGCCCAGACCAGTGGTCGCCGAGGTAGGGCTCGCGCGCCAATATCACATGCGGGGCGACGCGGACAATGTAGTCCGCGTGTTTTACCTAAACCATGCCGCGACGCCTGAGCGCCTTCAGGAAATCGCGGTTTACACTCGCAACGCGACGAGAATTGGGCGAATATTCAACTACAACTCGTCCAGAGCGATAGCGTTGCGCGGAACGGCCGCACAAGTCGCCCTGGCAGATCAGCTTATCGCCGAGCGCGACAAGTAATACCAACCGCCTCCTCTGTTAAAATAGAAAGCACTTACACCGGAGGCTGAACCATGTTCCGTTTCGACGCCGATCGCCCTGTTGAGTTCTGCGACGGACTCCGCAGGCGCGACTTTCTGCACGCGGGAGCCTTGTCAATGCTGGGGCTCGGCCTGCCGCAGTTCTTCGGCTTAAAGGCGCAGGGGGCCGTCTCCAAGGAAAAACGCGACACCAATTGCATCATGCTCATGCTCGTTGGCGGCCCGTCTCAACTGGACACATGGGATATGAAGCCGAACGCTCCCATCGAGATTCGCGGCCCCTACAAGCCCATCAAGACGAACGTCTCCGGGATAGAAATTTCCGAAAATTTCCCGCGCATGGCCAAGCATGCCGACAAGTACGCGATCGTGCGAAGCATGTATCATACGGCCGCCGCGGTGCATGACACCGGCCACCAAATGATGCAGACCGGCAGGCTCTTCCAGGGCGGAATCGAATATCCTCACATGGGATGCGTGCTCGGAAAATTGAAGGGGCCGAAGGGCGACGTCCCCGCTCATGTGCTGATGCCGCACCCGATTGGCAACACCGGGGGCAACATGCCTCATGGTCAGACCGCCGGATTCTTAGGGAAGGGATTCGATCCGTTCGTATTGAACGCCGACCCGTCTGACCCGAACTTCCGCGTGCCCGATATGCTTCCGCCGGATTATCTGAATCCCATGCGCGTGGACCGGCGCAAGAACTGGCGCGAGGCTGTCGACAAAACAGTCAGCATGTTCGAAACATCTCAAGACGCCAGGCTGCTCGATTCTACCTTTCATCAGGCTTATACCTTGATGTCGTCGCAGAAAGCCCGCGAGGCGTTTGAACTGCACCGCGAGCCGGAAGAGGTTCGACAAAAGTACGGCATGAATCGCTTTGGCCAAAGCTGCTTGCTCGCGCGGCGCTTGATAGAAGCCGGGGTGCGCTTCGTCACGATCAATATGTTCGAAACGGTATTCGACGAGATCACGTGGGACATTCATGGATCGCGCCCTTTCAGCCCGATCAGTTGCTATCGCGATCTCGTGGGTCCGATGTTCGACATGGCGTACAGTTCGCTGCTGGACGAATTGAGCCAGCGCGGATTGCTGGATGAAACGATGGTGCTGGCCACAGGCGAGTTCGGAAGAACTCCCAAAGTGAACCCGGCGGGCGGGCGCGATCACTGGCCGCAGTGCTGGTCATTATTGATGGCGGGAGGCGGAGTGAAGGGCGGTCAAATTATCGGAAGCTCTGACGAATTGGGCGGCGCGCCGAGGGACAAGCCCACCACGCCGGGCCAAATTGCCGCAACCGTTTTCCATGGACTGGGCATCGATCTTGCCACCGAACTGCCCGGCTCGGGAGGTCGTCCGATTCCGTTGGTAGACCGCGGCGTGGAGCCGCTGACGGAGTTGTTCGCATGATGAAGTGTTCGATTCTGCTTTTGAGTGCGAGCGCGCTTTTGGCGGCTGATCGCCTCGACGTGCTGCCCAAATCCGTCGCTCTGAGCGGACCCGAAGCTCGGCAGCAACTCATTGCGGAAGGTGCCGCCGGGTCGTTTCAAGAAGACTGGACACCCACGGCGCAGTGGATCTCTACAGACCCCAAGATTGCATCGATCGATGCTAAGGGCGTGGTCAAACCGGTAAGCGATGGCGAGACAACCGTTACAGGGAAGGTGAACGGCCTGGAGTCGTCGGTCAAAGTGAAGGTAACTGGCGCAGCAGCCCCGTTCACATGGAGCTTCAAGAACCATGTCGTGCCGGTGCTGACTAAGATGGGATGCAACCAGGGTGCTTGCCACGGAGCTCTCGCCGGCAAGAACGGATTCAAGCTGACACTGCGCGGTTACGATCCGGACGTGGATTACGATACGCTGACCCGCAGCTCAGTAGGGCGGCGCGTTTCGCTTGCCGACCCGGCCTCCAGCCTCATCCTGTTGAAACCGACGTTCGCGGTTCCTCACGGGGGAGGGAAGCGGTTTGCCCCGGATTCACTGGAGTATCGAGTGATCGGGGAATGGATCGCCGCTGGCGCGCCTCCGCCGAGCGCAACGGACCCGGAAGTGACCGGACTTGAAGTATTTCCGGCCGCGGCTACGCTGAAGCAAGGCGCTGAACAGCAACTCGTGGTCCGGGCCAAGTACTCCGATGGACGTGTGGATGACGTGACGCGCTGGGTGAAGTTCCTCTCGAATAACGAAGGCGTGGCGAGTGTGGATGACTCGGGCCACGTAAAGATGAACGGGCCGGGAGAGGCGGCTGTCACCCTGTGGTACAACAGCCGCGTCCTCTATTCGAGGCTCACCGTTCCTTACCCGAACCAAATCGCCTCGGACGCATACGATAAGTTTCCGCGTGCGAATTACATTGACGGCTTGGTGATCGACAAGCTGAAGAAGCTCAACATCGCTCCTTCGAAGTTAGCCGATGACTCCACGTTTCTTCGGCGTGCCTATTTGGATGCAGCGGGCGTGCTGCCCACCGCCGAGGATGTGGAGAACTTTCTAGCCGACAAATCGCAAGACAAGCGCGCCAAGGCGATTGACCGGCTGATGGAGAAGGACGAGTTCGTCGATTATTGGGCTTACAAGTGGTCTGACCTCTTGCTCGTGTCGAGCCGCAAGCTGCGTCCGAACGCTATGTGGGCGTTCTACGATTGGATTCGCGATGGAGTGAAGGCGAACAAGCCGTGGGATCAGTTCACTCGCGAGATTTTCACAGGGTCCGGCAGCACGCGGCAGAACGGAGCGCTCAATTACTTCGTTCTGCATAAAGACCCGATCGATCTTGCCGAGAACATCACCGAAGCATTTCTAGGACAACGCATCACATGCGCCCGCTGCCACAACCATCCCCTGGAGAAGTGGACTCAAAAGCAGTATTACCAGTTTGCGAATCTGGTTTCCCGAGTCGGGATGAAGAACGGGACCGAGGCGGGGGAAGTGGTGGTGTTCGCGAAAACATCAGGCGACATCAACCATCCGCGCCTGCTCAGGCCGCTCGCTCCCACGCCGCTGGATGGCACGCCTCTCTCGCTCGATTCGACTGAAGATCGCAGGGCCGCGCTGGCCAGTTGGCTCACGAGTCCGAAAAATCCTTACTTCGCGCGGTCGTTCGTGAATCGCGTGTTTGGCAACTTCATGGGTCGCGGTTTGGTGAATCCGGTGGACGATGTGCGCGCCACGAATCCTGCCTCGAATGAGGAGCTGCTCTCCGCGCTTACGAAGGATTTCACGGACCATAAGTTCGACGTGAAGTATCTGATTCGGACGATCATGAACTCGAGTGTCTATCAGCTTTCGTCCGAGGCGAACGCTACCAATCAAAACGACAACACGTTTTACTCGCGGTACATCATCAAGCGGCTGCCGGGCGAAGTGATCCTCGACTCGTATGCTGAGGTGACCGGCGTTCCCACTCCGTTCAGCGGCTATCCGGCTGGAACGCGCGCCATGCAGTTGCCCGATACTCAAGTGAAGTCGGACTTCCTGACTATCTTTGGACGCCCGGCGCGCGTGCTTTGCGATTCGGGAGAAAGGTCGTTTGACCCGACCATCGCTCAAGCCCTCCATGTGATTAATGGCGACACGCTGAACAAGAAGCTGAGCGCGCAGGACGGGTATATTTCTTTATTCCAAAAGGTAGGGCTGTCGGATGCGCGCATGCTGGATCAGGTTTATCTTTCCGCGTTTAGCCGGTATCCGAATGAGTCGGAGAAATTGGCGCTGATGAAAGATCTGGAGAGCAGCCGGTTGAAGAGCGGAACTCCGGAGGCCATGCGCGACGCACGCAGGCAAGGTATGGAGGATGTATTCTGGGCGCTGCTGACCAGCAAAGAATTTCTGTTCAACCACTAACGCGATGCGTTTGTTAACCGTATTTGTGACTCTCCATAAGCTGACAAAGGCCCCACTGATTGCTGGCATCCTCGCTATCAGCCTGCAAGCCGCACAGCCAAGCTACACGCGCGATATTCAACCAATCTTGTCCGAGCGTTGCGGCGGGTGCCATCTCTCCAAAGTCAAAATGGGCGGCTTGAATCTCGAAACTTACGACGGACTCATGCAAGGCGGCAGCACGGGTAAAGCGATCATCCCCGGCAAGGGCCCAAGCAGTAGGCTGTATCTCATGGTGAAGGGCGAGATCATGCCAGCGATGCCGATGAACTCTACCCGCCTCTCATCCGCCCAGACCGACACCATCCGGGATTGGATTGATGCCGGAGCGAAAGGACCGGCACCGGGCGAAACTGCCGCCGCCCCCGCCAAGGCCAATGCGCCCGCACTCACTGCAAAATCAGGCTTCAGGCCGCAGATCTTCGATCTGGCCTACGCTCCAGATGGCAAGCTGATCGCGCTGGCTGGTTTTAAGACCGTGCGCCTCCTCGATCCTGCAACCAAGCAACCCATAGCTGAGCTGACCGGCTCTGCCGATGCCGTACGTGCAATCGCCTTCTCTCGCGATGGTTCGCTGCTTGCCGCTGCAGGCGGGCTGCCCACCCGATCAGGCGAAGTGAAAATTTGGGACGTGGCGCAGCACAAGCTCTTGCATACCATCAAGGGACACGCGGATTGCATCTACGCCGTCGCCTTTTCACCCGATGGTCAAACCATCGCAACGGCGAGCTACGACAAACTCATTAAGCTGTGGGACGTCGCCTCTGAAAAAGAGATCCGCACGTTCAAGGATCATGTGGATTCCATCTACGCTCTCGCGTTTACTCCAGACGGGAAGCGCCTGCTTTCGGGCGCGGCCGACCGCACGATCAAAGTTTGGAATGTGGCCACCGCCGAACGGCTCTACACGCTTTCCGAGCCACAGGATGGGATCAACACGATAGCGATTGACCCCACAGGCAAGTACGTCGCCGCAGGCGGGCTCGACAAAACGATTCGCATCTGGGAGCTGGGCGAGAAAAGCGGCAAGCTGATCCACACTCTCATCGCCCACGAGGACGCGATTCTCCGCTTGGCCTGGTCGCCCGATGGGAAACGTCTGCTATCGTCTTCTGCCGACCGAACCGTGAAGATTTTCCGGGTCGAAGATTTGACTGAGTTAGCATCGTACCCGGAGCCGGACTGGGTTTACGGCCTGCAGTGGGCACCGGACGGAAAGACTTTCGCCACCGCGGGAATGGATGGCAGCTTGGTTGTGAGGTAACACATGACACGAATCCTTTGGACGCTCGCAGTATCCACGATTCTTTTATCGTCCGCCGAGATGGACCACCCATCCGGTAATCGCACTACGCCGCCGACGCTTGATTCGGTCGCGCCGCTGGGTCTCTCGCGCGGCACCACGATTGAGTTGACCCTCGAAGGCCTGAACTTGGCCAAGTCGAGCGCTATCTATTTCAGCGAACCCGGCATTAAGGGAAAGATACTGCGTGTCAAGGAAGTGCCGGATCTGTCCGACGTTCGCCTGGGCTCGAACGGCACGCTTTCAACGGTGGACTTAGGCCCGCTGCCTCCGCGAAACCAAGTCACAGTCGAAGTGGAAGTGTCGTCAAAAGCCGAAATCGGACCAGTGAGCTTCCGTTTGCAGACACCGCTCGGCACCACCCCCGAAGGCAAGATTCTGGTTGAACCTTACTACGGCGAGAGCGCCGATCGCGAACCGAACGATACCCCGGATCAAGCGGTGGAAACTTATTTGCCCGCCATCCTCACCGGGACCATCTCCAAACCAGGCGATGTGGACTACTTCAAGATTCACGTGAACGCTGGAGAGCAGCTTACCTTTGAAAACGGCGCCGCGCTGATCGGTTCGGCGTTGCAGCCAGTAGTCACTTTGTTCGCCGAAGATCAAGCTGTTGTGAAGGAGTTCGGCGGCGAGGGCGGCATGAGCGCCGTGATGTTCGCGCATAAGTTCGAGAAAGCCGGCACCTATTACATTCGCGTGGCGGACTATCAGCAGAGCGGTAGAAGCGCCAACTTTTATCGCATTAAGGTCGGCAAATTTCCGCTGGCTGCTCGAGCTTATCCGCTTGGCTTGCAAGCGGGGCAGGGAAGGGAAGTTGCGCTGACCGGATGGAACCTGAGTGCAGCCTCGATCAAAGTGGAAGGCAAACCGAGTGAAGGGTTGGAAGATGCCGTTCGCGTCCGGCCGAACCATGCCTTCAACGAGCTGAAACTCGCAGTCGGAACCGAGCCGGAAGTGGAAGGCGTCAGCGGACAGACCGTTCCCCTGCCGGTAACGATCAATGGCCGGTTAGACAAGCCGGGCGCCTCACCTTCCTACAAATTTCACGCAACCAAGGGTCAGAAGCTGGTCCTGGAGATCAACGCGCGAAGGCTTGGCTCGGACCTGGATTCTTTTCTCGAAGTGCTGGACGCCCAGGGTAAGCGGATGGAGCGCGCCACCGTGCGCTCTACATGGGAAACCATCACGACCTTGAGCGAGCGCGACTCGGCCACTCCCGGCATTCGCATCCAGGCGTGGACCGATTTCAAGCCCGGGGATTACGCCATGTCGGGAGGCGAAATCATGCGGGTCGATGTGCTGCCGAAGGGCCCGGACGAGGACGTTTTCTTCGAGCGCTTTGCGGGCCAGCGGTTAGCCTTTTTCGACACTACGCCCGAGGCTCACGGTATGGATCAACCGCTGTACAAGATTCAGATTCATCCACCTGGCTCAAAGTTCAGCAACAACGGGCTGCCGGTGGTCAAGCTCTATTATCAGAACGACGATGGCGGTCCCGGATACGGCAAGGACTCCCTGGTGCATTTCACGGCACCCGCCGATGGCGAGTACAGAGTACGGCTGCGCGACGTGCAAGGCTTGGGCGGCGAGAACTTCGCGTACCGGCTGACGATTCGCGAGCCGCGTCCGGATTTTCGGCTGTCGCTGAGCAATCGAAATCCAAACGTCCCGGTAGGCGGCTGCGTTGCGGAGAATGTGACTGCCTTGCGCATGGATGAATTTGACGGCCCAATTAACGTTGAAATGGGAGCGCTGCCAGCCGGACTGAAAGCCACATCCGGTGTGATCGCCCCCGGACAAGCGACCACCACGCTTCTGATCTGCGCCGACGCAAACGCTTCGTTGGCAGCAGCCGCTCCGCTCAAGGTGATTGGGAAAGCAGCCAACCTCACGCGCGAGGCTAACCCGGATGATCGTTTGAAGCTGGTCTCGCTCATGCCCGGGGCGGATGTGCTCATGACCTCCGAGACAAAGGAACTGAAAATCAAGCAGGGTGGATCGGCGAAGGTGACGGTAAGCATTCGGCGGCAAAACGAATTTGGCGGGCGCGTGCCGATCGAGGTTCGCAATCTACCGCCGCATGTCCTGGTTCCCGATGTCGGTCTCAACGGCATTCTCCTCAACGAGAACGAAACTCGGCGCACGTTCACCATCGAAGCTCTGCCCGACGCAGTTCCGGGCGACCAGATGATCTATGTCGGGGGAGTGGTGGAAACGCGCTCCGGCTTGCCATCGGTCTACGCCGCGCCGGAAGCCATCAAACTGACCATCGTCAAGTAAATGCCCGACATCTCCATGGTTCGGGAAGCCCTGAGCGAGGGCGAAGGTGTTCTGCGCCTGGCTCCCTGCTGGGTGCCGCGTCCCTTCAACGCGCCTGGCCGACGCCTGAAACTACACCCCGATGATCTGTATTCTTTTGGAGCCAGTCGAGGCGGTATCGGCGAGCGCTGGCTGGCTTCGGTTACAAAAGCGGACAACGGACCAGACACTCTTCCAGACGAAGGGCTCAGCTACTTCGAGCATCGCGGCAAGCGAGTCCTGCTGAGAGAGGCCCTCGAGCACCTTGGCCAGGAGTGGGACGTGCTGGCCAAGTTCTTCGATAATTTCGGACCCATCGCCCATCACATGCATCAGGGCGAAGCACACGCGCGGCGCGTCGGACGGAAGCCGAAGCCCGAAGCCTACTACTTCCCGCCGCAGTTAAACCTGCTCGAAAATAGCTTCCCGTATTCATTCTTGGGGCTGGAACCAGGGACGACTCGGGATGATATCCGGCGCTGCCTGACACGCTGGGACAAAGGCGATAACGGAATTCTCAATCACTCACAAGCGTACAAACTGAAGCCGGGGACAGGCTGGCAAATCGATCCGGGCATTCTGCATGCTCCGGGCACGCTGGTGACCTACGAAGTGCAAGGTGCGTCGGACGTAGGCGCGGTTTTTCAATCCCTCGTGAATGGCCGGTCCATGCCGTGGGACGCTTTGGTCAAGGACGTTCCACCCGATTCGCGCCAGGACCTCGATTACATTCTGGATATGCTCGATTGGGAAGCGAATATCGATTCTCGCTTCGCGCAACATCGCCGATATCTGCCCCGCCTCGCTTCGCAGTCTGACGAACACATCGAGAAGTGGATCGTCTACTCAACGCCGCTGTACTCGGCTAAAGAGCTGACGGTTCATCCTGGACGCTCCACCGTTGTCAAGGATCCGGCACCCTACGGCGTAGTAGTGGTGGAAGGACACGGAACCCTCGGCAAGCTCGAAATCGAGACGCCCACACTGATTCGCCATGGTCAAATGACGCAGGATGAGTTATTCGTGTCCGAGTCGGCTGCAAAGGAAGGCGTGCAATTGAAAAACCGAAGCCAAACCGAAGACTTGGTCCTCTTGAAGCATTTCGGTCCGGGAAACCTCGACGCTGCGGCCTTAATCAAATGAAATACGGAATCAACACGCTTCTTTGGACCGCGGCATTCGACGAGTCGCACCTGGACCTGCTTCCGCGCATCAAAGCCATGGGCTTCGACGGAGTCGAGATTGCGCGTTTCGAGTTCCAGGGATCTTCGCGAGAAGCGATCCGCCGGGCTGCCGAGGCGAATGGATTAGAGGTGATCGCCTGCAGTGCCCTCACCGGCCATATGAGCCTGGCAAACGAACACGCGCCTGCATCGCTCGATTTTCTCAAGGAGGGGATCTACTGGGCAGCCGAAATCGGGGCGAAGACCTTGGTGGGGCCATTTTGCTCGGCTGTCGGCTACTTGCCCGGCCGCCGTCGAACGGCAGACGAATGGAGCCGCGTGATCGAGGGTTTGCAAACCCTGACGCCCGTGCTTGCCGAAACTGGCATCACCCTGGCGATCGAGCCGCTCAACCGGTTCGAGACCTTCTTCCTAAATACCGCCGCCGATGCCCGAGCGCTTTGCGATGCGGTGGACCATCCCAAGGTAGGCGTTCTCTTCGACACCTTTCACGCGAACATAGAGGAGAAAAACATTGCCTCTGCGCTCGAAGCCATCGGCCCGCATCTCAAACATGTTCACACCTGTGAAAACGATCGCGGCATTCCGGGCAGCGGTCACGTGGCCTGGTCCGAGCTATTCGAGTCTCTCCATAAACACAAGTACGGCGGCTGGCTCGTCATTGAGAGCTTTGGGTCGGCCATCCCGGAGATCGCCGCCGCAGCCTGCATTTGGCGCGATCTGGCCCCAACATCCGAAGCCATCGCCGAGGACGGTCTCAAATTTCTGAGAAATCGCGCGTCTACGACCTGAATCAACCACAATCGTCACTCGGCACTGTGTCATTTTCGCCACATCGGAAACTTTACAAAGTGTTGCGAATCAAAACCTTAGCTATAACCGCAATCCGCTGATAGAATGATAAATTCGAATTGAGCGAGGGCGTATCAGCGCGGAGGTGCTATTGCGTTTTGAAACGACGTTGCAACGGGCCGTATCAGCCAGTGGAGTAGGGCTGCATTACGGGGTTCCCGTTTCGGTCCGCCTGCTTCCCGCTCCGCCCTCTACCGGCATCGTTTTCCTCCGAACCGATCTCGATAATTTCGCCGTCCCCGCCAGTTGGCAACACATTGCGCGAGTTAGCTATGCAACCAGCCTGATGCGGCAATCGGTTCTGATCTCGACCACCGAACACCTGCTCAGCGCCCTGTACAGCATGGGAGTGGATAACGCTTACATAGAAATCGACAACCTGGAAGTACCGATTCTTGACGGCAGCGCCGAACCTTGGGTAGCCCTCATCGAAGAAGCGGGTTTGAAATCGTACCGCCGCCGCAAGAGATTCATGCGCATACGCCGCGCGGTCTCGGTGGAGAGCGGGGGCAAGCGAATCACCATTCTGCCATCAGACGGATTTCTGCTCACCTGCGACGTTTATTTCGACCACCCCTGGATTGGCCGCCAGTCTCTCGATCTCGAGGTGACTCCCGAACGGTACGCCAAGGAGATCGCACCCGCTCGAACATTCGGCTTTGAACGTGAACTGGACCAGATGCGAAATATGGGACTGATTCGGGGAGCGAGCCTGGACAATGCGGTGTGTTTCGGCGATTCCGGCCCTCTCAATCCTGGCGGTCTGCGGTTTCCAGACGAGTGCTGCCGCCATAAGGCTCTGGATCTGATCGGGGATCTGGCCCTGATCGGACGGCCCCTTCTCGGTCACGTGATCGCCGAGCGCGCCGGACACGCCATGCATACCGCCCTGGTTGCCCGCATCATGTCGGACCCAACGCTCTACGAAATCCTAAGTTTCGACCGGTTGGCGACGCGCGTTGCGCACGCTCTTGTATCGTAACCTCCCCAATCTTCTCACCACCCTCCGTCTAATCGCGGTGCCTTTCGTGGCGCAAGCGATTCTGTCGGCTGACTTCCATCGGGCTGCAGTGCTGATCTTCCTGGCCGGTTGCACGGATGCGCTGGATGGTTATTTAGCCCGTCATTTTCGGTGGACTAGCCGCGTCGGCGCGTATCTTGACCCGGTGGCCGACAAACTACTTCTAGTTACCACTTACGTTGCTCTTGGCATCCAGGGCGCGGCACCTAAGTGGCTTGTCGGGCTAATCCTAGGGCGGGATGCCCTAATCTTGGCAATGGTGGCCATTGCACTGCTATTCACGGCGGTTCGAAGCTTTCCTCCAACCGTGTGGGGGAAACTAAGCACAATCATTCAGGTGGTTGCCGCTCTGGCTATTATTGTGGACCGAGCCTACGTAACCGCCGATTATCACCAGTTCGAAATATTTATAGAAACCCTTACCGCTGTGGCCACTATCTGGAGCGGCGTCAATTACACGCGGAGAGCCTTGACCGAGTTTCCGGCCGCACGTCTGGTTCATAAAACGCGCCCCTAAGAATAAGTGGCGCAACTGTTTTTCCGGATGCGTGTTAGCAGCGTAAGGAGTAATACCGCGTGGCGACTATAGCACATGAAACGGTAATCCTGAATGGAACGATGCACTCGTCTCCTCTTTGCCCCACCTTGATTCTGGGTGACGAGATGGCGCTGGTTCGAGAGGGTTTGGCTGCCATTTGCCAGACTCGCGCACACTGTAAAGTTGTGGAGCAATGCTCCGATGGCGTTGCAGCCCTTCAAGCGATCAAGCAACTGCGGCCGGACCTCGCGCTTCTTGACTTGAACCTGCCCGGGCTCTTCACGCTGGAGATTATTCGCCAAGTGAAGCAGGCGGGGCTTCCCACCAGCATTGGAGTAATCTCCAATCGAGGGGACCGGAAGACCGTGCTGGAGGCGCTTCGCAGCGGTGCCAGCGCCTTTCTTCTGAAGTCCGGTCCGTGCTGCCAGCTCCATGATGCTATCTACAAAATGATGGATGGAGGCGTGTACATTTCGCCTATGCTGAACACAGACCAGCTATTTACGGCAGACGACGGCGCAGCGGGTCCCGTGGATCCGTTCGAAAAGTTGAGTTCGCGTGAGTTCCAGGTTTTTACCATGCTGGTGGATGGCGTGCGGGCCAAGGAAATCGCCGCGCGTTTGGGTTTAAGTCCTAAAACAGTCGATACGTACCGATCGAGCCTCATGCAGAAGCTCGAGATATTCGATCTGGCCGGGCTTGTACGATTCGCCATTCATAGGTCGTTCCTCACCGCGCAGTAGCGCCGTCACCGCGCACCGGCGGATCGGGCCAGATAACCATACCGCCGCAACCGATGCTCCGCGTGAAACGGCAGCGGATCCGCTGATCGGAAAAAGCGATCCCGGCAACTCCGGCACCGAAATGGGACAACGAAAAACGGTCTCATCAAGAACGCGAGAACTCCAGTGTTCCTCGCAGATCGCACATCTTTAGACCCGCAGCGCGGGCAGCTTAATTCAATGCTGGCCTTCATATTGAATTAGGGGAGAATACCCCCAAAATCTCTCAGGGATTTTTTGGACGAATCGGCTGCTAAACTCAGAACGTACAAAATGGTCCGTTATCTAACGGTCGCTGCGCTGCTGATGGCTTCGGCCCTGGCCCAAACGAACTCGGGCGAACTGCGCATCACGGTGCTCGATCCGGCTGGGCTCGGGATTGCGGCGTCAGGAGAACTCACCTCAAGAGCGCCCACCTACCGCGAGACCGTAACGGCTAACGCCGAAGGCCGGTTCACGGCCAGGCATCTGCCTTTCGGAACTTATCGCCTCACCGTGCAGGCTCCGGGCTTCTCTTCGAACTCAAGCGTCATTGAAATTCGATCGGCGGTTCCCAAGGACTTTCGTGTGTTGCTGGGCATCGCCCCGATTGAAAGCGCGGTGGTGATCACTGACGCTGCCTCCCTGCTTGACTCGCAACGCACTGGAACGGATGCGTACATCAGTTCTGACGCAATCCGCAACCGTACCGCCTCGCAGCCAGGACGCGGCGTTCTCGACTTGGTCCAAAGCCAGCCCGGGTGGCTGCTCGAGGCCAATGGCGTGCTTCACCCGCGCGGGTCCGAGTACCAGGTTCAGTTCGTAATCGACGGCATGCCGGTCACCGACAATCGTTCCCCCGGATTCGCGCCGTCGCTCGATGCCGACGACGTGCAATCCATGAATGTGCTGACTGCGAATTACCCGGCAGAATACGGCCGCAAACTGGGCGGCATCGTGGAAGTGAACACCGCAAAGGACGCTCGTCCAGGCTTTCACGGCAAAGCGATCGCGGGTGGAGGAAGCTTCAACACTGAGGAGGGCTACCTGGGAGTGCAGTACGCGGCGGGTCGCTCCGCCTTTGGGTTCGGCGTCGAGGGTGCTCATACTCAGCGCTTTCTCGATCCGCCAGTGCAGGAAAATTTTGGGAACCGAGCCAGCACGGGAGGTTTCCAGGGGAGATTCGAGCGCGACCTTTCCGATCAAGACCGTCTCATCTTTTCGGGACGTTGGAACCGGGCGGGATTCCTGGTTCCGAATGAGCGCTTGCAGGAGGACGCCGGTCAGAGGCAGGATCGCGGGAACGGCGAGAGTGAAGGGCAGATCGCGTATCAGCGAGTCCTCTCGCCAGCACTGCTCCTAAATGTACGCGGAATGGGCCGGGATCTCTCTGCCGACCTCTGGTCTAACGACCTCTCCACGCCCATCCTGCCCGAGCAGCATCGCGGATTCCGGGATTGGTATGCCAGCGCCAGCCTCTCCGGCCATTGGGGACGACACGAATGGAAAGCCGGAGCGGACGGAGTCTTCAAATCGATTCACGAATCGTTCGGTTACCGAATAACCGATCCGTTGTATTTCGATCCGGATACACCGGCCCGGTTTTCATTCCGCGGGCGAGGACAGGCCCGGGAACAGGCAGCTTATATCCAGGACTTGGTAAAGCTGGGCCGTTTCACTGTCAGTCTGGGCTTGCGTTGGGATCGCTACGATCTGCTAATCCAGGAGAGCGCCTTCAGTCCGCGCTTCGGAGTCGCCTACTCGGTGCCTGCGGCGGGGCTGGTGCTGAGAGCGTCTTTTGACCGCGCTTTTCAGACTCCGGCAATCGAAAACCTGCTCCTTGCGAGCCGTGCCTCTACACAGGAGCTCAGTAACACGGTGTTGCGGCTCCCCGTGCCGCCTTCGCGCGGGAACTTCTATCAGGCAGGCTTTTCAAAAAGCCTGCTCGGCAAACTGCGACTGGACGGCACTTACTACCGCCGGACGGTTCGCAACTTCGCGGATGACGACGTGCTGTTGAACACCGGGGTGACTTTCCCGATCTCGTTCGCCAGCGCGACCATACATGGGGTCGAGGCGCGCGTGGAATTGCCGCGCTGGGGTCCCTGGTCTGGCTTTATAAGTTACTCGAACCTCGTGGGCTTCGGACGGCTGCCAATTACCGGCGGGCTTTTTCTCGGCGAGGCATCCGCCGCTCGTGTGTCGGCGACAGATCGATCTCCCATTACTCAAGATCAGCGCAACACCGCCAACGGCCGGATTCGTTTTCAGCCTTGGTCGCGGGCTTGGTTCGCTTTCGGCGCCGCGTACGGCAGCGGGCTTCCAGTGGAACTTGGGGACAATGTCGACTTCGGCCAGCTTAGCGATCAATACGGGGCCGATGTCCTGAGGCGGGTAAATTTCGCTCGCGGACGGGTGAGGCCGTCATTCTGGCTGGACGCCTCCGCAGGGGTGGATCTTTGGAAGAGCGATCGGGGCTCCCTCCGGCTGCAAGCCGATGCGGTGAACTTAACCGATCGGCTGAACGTGATCAACTTCGCCGGACTGTTCTCCGGCACCGCTCTGGGCCAGCCTCGGGCGGTTTCAGGTCGTTGCGAATTTCAGTTTTAGGCAGGCCGTCGGCTTGAAGCTGAAGATCTGCCTTTGAAGATCTAAGCGCACTCCAACTCAACAGGCCGGATCTGTTTGCGGAAGGTTCGGAAGAACATCAATCCAGTGCCGATCAGGATGAGCGTCGCGGCCTCCGGCGTGTCGGCGGGAGGAGTTACCGGTCCGGTGCCTGCAGCATTGGTGCCGAACTGGAAGTTCTTGAGGAGGGCCGTCGTCCCGCCATTCGTCGAGGCGGTCGGAAGGGCGAAGTCTACATATGAGATTGGAGCATCGGCCGTGAGCCCGAAGAAAGTGGTGGCCGGGCGATTGCCGGTAGCGACGTTAAAGGACTCACCGTCGGCGAGAGTCACACTGAAACTCACTGCGTTCGGACTGCCAGTCATCAAGTTAGCTGCGAAAGCGTTGACGCTTGAGGGTAATATCACGTGAATGTAGGGGAGGAACGTGGAGTTTGTAGCTCGGTCGTACTGCGGTCCGCGCAGACTTCCGCCTGTTCCGAAGTCGAAGTAAGGAGTCGCGAACATTTGATCTACAGTTGTGAGCTGGTAGGCAGTGGGTGAAATGTACCCGAGGAACTGCACTCCAGACGACATGAAGCCCGTCGAGTTGCTGTAATCATTGAAGCTGCCGGCAGTAGCCGTGAAGCTGATGTTCGTGTCTCCCGTAGTGGCGGCAAGCCAACTGGTGACATCGTTATAAGTCACAGTTGCGGCGTGCGCGGATACAGTCGCGAATAGGAGCGCCGCGCCAGCGTGTGACAGCATAATACCAAAGCGATTAAACATGTTTTCTAGTAGCCTCTTTAGATATAGTTCCACTTAGACAAGTGAGAGCGGCCAAGCGTCCTAACGGCTCGCAGGGCAGGTACAGCTTATAAATTGAATCTGAAATAACCTAGTAGAGAACGCCAGAATTTATCTCCGAGAAATTCGGCTATCACTTAGAAATAAAAGAGGTTATCAGACTATGTTCCACGCGCGGGAATATTCCCCGCAGGTCAGTGGTACAGCGAAACATTCCAAGTGTGGGGCAGGCAATCCTGCCCCACACCATGCAGAATCGCGCTTGGCGATCGTACCTGCTTATTCCTTCTCGAACTCTTTCCATCACTCCATCGTCTATAGATCTATGAATTTCTGGACCGATCTGCGATTTGGAGCCCGCCAGCTTCTCAAGAGCCCCGGGTTCACGCTCACCGTACTTGCCACGCTAGCGCTCTGCATCGGAGTGAATACCGCCATTTACACGGTGGTAAGCGCGGTCCTCTTGCGACCCGTTCCGTATCCCGAGCCCGAGCGGCTTGCCATGGTGGTAACCTCCTGGCGGAACGGCGGCAGACAGGGAATCGACGATTCGCAAACCGGCACCCAGTTCGAAGCCGTTCGCCAGGGCGCGTCGGGACTGGATGTCGCCGCCTACAGCGGAGTCAACGGGGCAAATTTCGCCGACAACGGATTCGTGGAATACGTTTTCCAGCAGCGGGTTTCAACGGGGTACTTTCGCGTGCTGGGCATCGCGCCTCAAATCGGTCGCGAGTTTACTCCGTTGGAAGATGGCGCTGGCGGTCCGCCGGTGGCGATCCTCAGCTACCCCTTCTGGCAACGGGCATTCCACGGAGAGAACGTCGCAGGCCGCGCCGTCAAAATTCGCGGTGAGCCGTACACGATCGTAGGGATCATGCCGCGAGGTTTCCGTACTGACACTCCTGTCGATCTGTGGACGCCGCTGCGTCCATCGCGATCGGGAGAAGGAAGCGGTTCCAATTACGGCGTTGTAGCGCGCCTCCGGCCAGGCGTTTCCTGGGCTCAAGCGCTGGCCCAGTTGAAGGTGCTCAGCCAAGGATTGGCTCTCGAAGGGGACGCCCCTAAAGGATCCACTGTCGAGGTAAGCATCGAACGCTTCAACACCGTCTCGTCCGACTTGCGGACCGAGCTTCTGTTTACTTGGGCGGCGGTTCTCATGGTTCTCTTGATCGGATGCGTCAACGTCGCTGGATTGCTGCTTGCCAGGTCCGCCACGCGCCGCCGCGAGATCGCCACCCGCATGGCCCTCGGAGGCTCCCGACAGGCAGTGATTCGACAGTTGCTTGCGGAGAGCCTGCTCCTGGCCACGGCTGGCGGAGCGCTCGGCATTGGGCTGGGCGCGTTCGTTTTAGAAGGGCTGAAAGCGTTGGGTGCCAGGAATTTCGAGCTGTGGCATCCGTTGGCTTTGGATTTGCGAGTCTTGCTAGCGATGTTGGCTGTCGCGCTGTTCACGAGCCTGGTGTTCGGGTTAGTCCCGGCCGTGGAGGCTAGCCGTATCGACATCCGGTCGGTATTGGTGGAGGGCGGACGGGGCTCGGCTGGAGGACGCCGCTCCTGGCTGCGCGGCGCCATGGTAACGGCTGAAGTAGCGCTCAGCCTGGTGCTGTTGGTAAGCGCCGGGCTGCTGGTTAGGACCCTCGTCTACCTCGACGGCTTGAATCCTGGTTTCGATACTCGCAATGTGCTGACGGCTCAGACTTCCCTGCAGGACGCGCGCTACAAAACTCATGAACAGGTCAACGGTCTTTTCACCCAGAGCCTGGATCGGATTCGCTCGATTCCCGGAGTGGAATCGGCCGCGGTTGCCCTGACGCTTCCGTTCGAGCGCCCGTTGAACGATTCGTTCAAATTTGTGGAAGGCGGCGTGATCCGGCAACAGATGACGGAGGAAGTTTACGTCACGCCGGATTACTTCTCGACAATGCGAATCCCGGTGTTGCGGGGACGGAGCATTCGATACTCCGATACGGCTTCAACCCGCAAAGTGGCGGTGGTGAGCGAATCGTTCGCGCGCAAGTTCTTTCCGGGCAAGGACGCCATTGGACGAGCACTTGGCTCACAAGAAATCGTGGGTATCGTGGGTGATGTGCAACAGCATAGCGGCATGGGACACTACGGACCGCTCTCTATCGAGCCCACGCTGTACATTGCGGCTGCGCAGACTTCCGATTCGATGTTGCAACTGGTGCATACCTGGTTTCCGCCGAAATGGGTGGTTCGTGCCCAAGGTCGACAAAGTGCGCTGGCGGCCGAGATGCAGCGCGCGGTCGCATCGGTGGACCCGCAGCTTCCCGTGGCGAACTTCCGCGCCATCGATCAATTGCGGGCTCATGTGACTCAGGACCAGCGCTACCATGCCGTACTCTTCTCCATGCTGGCAGGACTCGCGTTGCTGCTGGCCGCTGTTGGACTCTACGGCCTGATTTCTCACTCTGTCACTCAGCGAACGCGCGAAATGGGCATTCGCATGGCTCTGGGCGCGACTGCCAAGCTGGCAATTGGCAGCGCTATGAAACCTGGGATCGTATTTGCGGCTTCAGGCGTGGTGTTGGGAATTCTGCTGGCGCTGGGAGCAGTCCGATCCATGCGTCACTTCCTGTGGGGAGTGCGTCCCCTGGACCCGCTAACATTCGTCATTGCCGCACTGCTGCTGCTTGGGGTCGCTGTCGTGGCGACGTTGCTCCCGACTCTGCGGATCCTGCACCTCGATCCCGCCCGAACGCTGCGGGACGAGTAGCGCGCACCCCTAGCCCACATTTCTCACGAATAGACTAGCGAAAAGGCCGCTTTTCTGGCATAAACGTATTTGCCACAACACGTTTCGGCCAAAAGGAGGCGTCCTTCCGCGATGACAGAGTGTAACCAATCCAGCTTTGGATTTAAAGCCT
>JBBRRB010000076.1:0-24488 GCA_038225555.1 Bryobacterales bacterium | reverse complement strand
GACCGTCAAGTCGCCCAAGCATTCGCATACACCTGTGAAATGGCCTGAGGATTAGTGAAGCAGGACTTCAAAAATGCAGAAACACGCACAAAGTAAGTGTGTTCTGCTCTATCCTTCGCTATCCGCGCCCTTACTTCGTGCGGGCTTCCGTAAAAGTGAAAATTATTAGCTACGTGCAGCAGTACATCGAAGAGTCCATCGAGATCACACGCAGGCTTGATCCGGTGGTGATAGAAGAGATTGTTGATATGCTGGTCGTTCTGCGCGAGCAGGGAGGGCGTCTGTTCTTCCTCGGTAGCGGCGGCGGCGCGGGCCACGCCTCGCACGCAGTCAACGACTTTCGCAAGATAGTCGGCATCGAGTCTTATACGCCCACCGATAACGTCTCGGAACTGACGGCTCGCATTAACGACGACGGCTGGGAGACGTGCTTCGTCAACTGGCTGCGTGTCAGCAAACTGTCGAGCCGTGACATGCTGTTCGTCTTCTCCGTCGGCGGCGGTGACCTCGAACGCAACATCAGCCCGAACATCGTGCGCGCTCTGCAACACGCGAAGGAAGTGAGCTCTAAGGTGATCGGGGTCGTCGGGCGCGACGGCGGTTATACGGCGCAGATAGCCGCGGCTTGCATCGTCGTGCCGGTCGTCAACCCCGCCACTATCACGGCGCACACTGAAGCTTTTCAAGCGGTCATCTGGCATCTGCTCGTCTCGCATCCTAAACTCCGTCACGCGGAAATGAAATGGGAATCAACAAAATAGTTATTGAAGCGTAAAGGAATTATTATAGTCATGCCGATTTTTCTCGATACAGCCGACCTTAAAGAAATAAAACGTTATCACCGGATGGGCTTGGTGCGTGGAGTGACGACCAATCCAACTATCCTCTTGAAATCGAATTTGGGTGGCGGCATGGAGGCTTTAGGCGATCATGCTAGAGAGATTGCGAGCCTCATCGCGCCGATGCCCTTGTCGGTCGAAGTCACGAGTAATGATGCGGCGCAGATGTTGGAGCAGGCGAAGCTATTCTCCACGTGGGCGGGAAACATTGTCGTGAAGGTGACGATCCACGGCCCCGCCGGCGAATTGGAGAATCTAGAGGTCGTCCACGAGTTGGAAACCAGGCACAATATCCGGGTGAACGTAACGGCGATGATGAGCGCCCAGCAGTGTTTCCTAGCGGCATTGGCCGGCGCGACTTATGTCTCGATCTTCGGCGGGCGCGTCAACAACATGGGCTACAACGTGTGTGGCGAGATCAAAATACTGCGGGAGTTGCTTGACAGGTTCGACCTGCCGGCGCAGATCATCGTGGGATCAACGCGTGAGGTGCTAAACGTAATCGAGTGGCTGAGCGCGGGGGCACACATTGTCACCACCGTGCCGAGCCTGTTGGAAGGCATGTTGGTTCACCCGTACAGCAAAGAGACGGTGCAGATGTTCCTCCGCGACGCGGCCAAGGCGGACGAGATAATTAACCACGCTACGCTGGCAGAAAGCTAAAGAATCATTCATGCCTATGCCTCAAAGCTTGCTATCTAGGAGAGCGTACATCCATTACAGCAGATGTGGCCCTTTGGATGTTGTCAGCAATTTATTGTAAGTAATCGGTTAAATGAGAATCGTTTATATCGCTGACGCGCGCAGCCCCATTGCACAGAATTGGATTAGCTACTACGTTGCACGCAGGCATGAAGTCCACGTTATTTCGTCCTACCCTTGCTCGACAGATGTCTTGCCAGGCGCGACGGTGATACCCATGCCAATCGCTTTCTCTGGTTTTTCGCAGGTCGGACATGACGGCACTGTCGGACACGCCAAGCGGCGCTCGCTATTAACCCCAATGCTGGCTAGCATGCGCAGCGGCGCGATTGCCGGATGCGTTAGAACGGCCGGCCACTGGCTCGCGCCATTGGATTTACACCGGCATGTCGGCAAGATGCGACGCATTATTAACGAGGTTAAGCCCGACCTTGTACATGCCATGCGGATTCCGTTCGAAGGAATTATCGCCGGGGAAGCAACGCCCGCCGCTTTCCCGCTTTTAGTTTCGGTATGGGGCAATGACTTTACGCTCTTCGGCAATCGCGGGGTGGTGGCCCGTCGCTACGTCAAGCAAACGATGAGGGCGGTCAGCGCGTTGCATTGCGACTGTGAGCGCGACTTGCGACTGGCAAAAGTATGGGGATTCGATAAGCAGAAACCCGCCATCGTTTTGCCCGGTGCAGGTGGCATTCAGACTAAAATCTTCAATCCGCAATCGACGACTCAGACACTACGGGCGTCGCTACAGATACCGTTTGATGCGCCGGTCATAATCAACCCGCGCGGGTTTCGCGGCTATGTGCGAAATGATGTGTTCTTTGAAGCGATTCCGTCTGTGCTGAAAGCCAGACCCGACGCGATCTTTATCGGTCTTGCCATGAAGGGCAACTCGATTGCCGAAAATTGGGTGAGGAAGTATGGCATTGTGAACAGTGTGCGGTTGCTTCCGCACATGTCACGCGCGGAGATGGCAGAGTTGTTCCGGCTCGCGATGATTACGGTCTCGCCCAGTTTGCATGACGGCACGCCCAACACGTTGCTGGAGGCGATGGCTTGCGGTTGCCTGCCCGTAGCCGGCGACATCGAGTCGGTGCGCGAGTGGATTACTGACGGCGTCAATGGTCTCTTATGCGATCCAACCGATCCGGTGGCCCTTGCACAGGCGATGCTCAAAGGCCTCAACGATACCGAACTGCGCGCCAGAGCCGCGCCGCATAACCTTGAGCTAATCGCACGGCGCGCTGAGTACGAAAAAGTCATGTCCCTATCTGAAGATTTTTATCAACGGGTTATCGCGCAGGCGGCACGCATCAACGTAACTTGATCCAGTCGTTTTGGACGAGCGACATCGGCCAGTGACAGCACAAAAGATTGTGGATGAGGAGTAACACGAGGGTTTGAACGAAATCCAAACTATATTATTTGTTGACGTGCTGGTGGTCTTCAACTGCTGTATTTTCTTGTTGCTTTTCGGTCGAATAGCGCATTCACACCCAGCAGTTATCTATATCTTCTTCCATCTGTACATGGTCACTACCCGTCTGCTCGGATTATCCTTTGATGCACAGACCTTGTTCACTGATGGGGTGCTGTCTGGATTGTTTCAGCCAGTGACGAATAGTGAGATTGTGAGAGCCGTGATTCTGGCCGATGTGGCTCTGGTCGTGATGACGATCTGTTGGATTAAGGCTGCCGCTGATGCCTCCCGACATAGAAGCGTGAGCGATAGAACGGCCTTCCGTGTGCTCTCAATCCGATACATCAAGTCAGTCGCCATGGTCGCTTTTCCACTGGGAATTTTGGGCATCGCGTTGTTCGCGAGCATTCCCGGCCTGACAGAGGGCGGCCTGGCCAATACGCGCGTCGCTTTAGGCTCATGGGAAACATCCAGTTGGCTTTTTATATTGGTAACATGGTCGGGACTTGTCATTCTCGCCCTAATCTATTGGTACGGCTTCCGCTGGTGGCTCAGTATCGCCATATCAATCTATTTATTGCTGATGATGTATCAGGGCTTTCATCGGTTCAGGGTGATTATTCCGATTATTTTGATGAGTCAGATTTATTTGGATCGGCGTCGGATACGCTGGCCTCCTGTCCAGTTAGCAATACTCGTGGCCGTCGCTGCTCTGCTCTTCTTCCCCTTAAAGGGGCTTGGACGCGCAGCCCAACTAATGTTTAGCGAGGACGAAACGAAACAGCCTTCAATTAGCGAAATTTTGAGTAAGTCAACCGATGATGTCAAAGCGGCTTTGTCAGGACAAGCCGGTGATCAGCAATTTTTAGACGAGTTCGCGATGGCATTAACATTGGTTGATGATAACGGCAAGTATTATTACGGCAGCATCTATCTGCCGCTTTTTACGCTGCCCATCCCGCGCCAATTTTGGTTGGAAAAGCCGGGTCTGGCAGACTATCTCAAGGATATTTCGAAGCCATGGAGACCGATGGATCAGCTGGGCATGATCATCACAATATTGGGCGAGTCTTATCTCAACTTCGGTTATGTCGGGATCATTATCATACCCGGCCTACTGGCTTATGGTTTAGGGCGTGTTTACTTTTATGCTTACAGAAGTCATTACTACACGGTAGTCCGCTTCGCCTACTTAGTACTCGCGTGTAATCTGATACAGGTTTACCGTGATGGTCTGCTGTCCATCGTTGTCTTTACACTCGTGAATATGATGCCGCTGATGCTGATCATTATTCTCCATTACGTCGTCCCGTTTCTATTCGGCAGCGATACGCCGCGGGAAATCGTGGACGCAACCGGTCGCCCTAAACAGATGAGGGCACGGCGTGCAAGCACACCAGGATGAGCCGTCGGGTTGCCATATAGGCAGGAAGGCAAAAGTGAAAACAAGGAAAAATCATATACTTTGCAATGCTCTCTGCCTGAAAACTTTTGCTCACCTGCTTATGATTTTTACACTTCATCGAATACAGGCGAAATAAGAATGCTTCAAGTTGTACAGGACATTAGGAAGGGCGCGACCGGCGTGCGCGAATTACCGGCCCCAATCGCATTGCCGGGGCAGGTGGTAGTCAATACGATCTGTTCCGTCGTGTCGGCGGGGACGGAGCGTTACGTGGTTGATCTGGCGCGGAAGAGTTTGCTGGGCAAGGCTAGGGAGCGTCCGGACCATGTGCGTAGGGTGTTACAGAAGATCAAGCAGGAAGGTTTGCTGACGACGATGTCACAGGTCTCGGCGAAGTTGGATGAGCCGATGCCGTTGGGCTATTCGTCGGCTGGCGTCGTGCTGGAATGCGGGCGCGGGGTGCAGGAGTTTAAGCCGGGCGACAGGGTGGCTCTGGCGGGGCCGCACGCGGGCGTCGTTAGCATCGGGCGGAATCTGTGCGTACGGATGCCGGCGAGTGTGACGTTTGAGCAGGCGGCTTACACGTCTATTGCGGCCATCGGATTGGAGGGGGTGCGACTGGCGCGGGTCAGCCTGGGTGAGCGGGTGCTGGTGATCGGCCTCGGCTTGATTGGGCAGATTTGCGTCTGCTTACTGAAGGCGCAAGGCTGCCGAGTGTTCGCGACGGACGTTGATCCACGGAAGCTTGAGTTGGCTAAGACGTTGGGTGCGGATGCAGTTGGGATGGACGCTCCGATGGAGGCGGTCAAGGCGTTCAGCGATTCGTTTGGCGTTGATGCAGTCGTTATCACTGCGGCGACGCAGAGCAACGAGCCGATTGAGTTTGCGGCGGAGGCCTGTCGCTCTAAGGGGCGCATCGTGCTGGTCGGAGTCGTCGGACTAAACTTGCCGCGCGATCCGTTCTTCAAAAAAGAGTTAGAGTTCATGGTCTCGTCTTCAATGGGGCCGGGGCGGGGCGATCCATCGTATGAAGAGAAGGGCGTTGACTATCCTATCGGGCACGCGCGTTGGACGGCGCAGCGAAATATGCAGGCGGCGCTTGAGACGATAGACGCCGGCAAGTTGCCGGTGGAAAAATTGACGACGCATCACTTTTCAATCGAGCGCGCGCCGGAAGCGTATGAGTTGATTATCAGTCGCCGCGAACCGTTTCTGGGTATCGTGATTGATTATCCGCTCCAGACCGCGCAACCGCAGCGAAGAGTCAACCTCCACGCGAACGCCGCCCGTACAGGCGAGCTCGGCATCAGCATGATCGGCGCGGGCAACTTCGCCCGGTTGATCATGTTTCCGATTCTCTCCAAGTTAGGCGGCGTCGCGTGGCGCGGCTTGTGTACCGCCAAAGGCATGAACGCCGAGCACAGCGGTCGCAACATGGGCTTCGCGTTTGCGACGACTGACGCGGCTGAGATTTGGAACGATGAGAGTACGCGGGCGGTCTTCGTCGCGACACGGCATGATCTACACACGGAGTTGGTCATCACGGCCTTGCGTGCCGGCAAGCACGTCTTCGTCGAAAAGCCGCTTTGCATCAAGCTGGACGAGTTGCAGGCCATCGCGAGTTGCGTAGAAGAGTTGGGTGAGAGCTGTCCGGTGTTGATGGTCGGCTTTAATCGTCGCTTCGCGCCAGCCATGAAGAGCCTGCGCGGGCACTTCGCTGAGGAGCGGCCTCTCAGTATTACTTATCGCTTCGCGCCCGGCCCATTGCCGGCGGATGCGTGGCCGCAGGACGAGGAGATCGGCGGCGGGCGCATCGTCGGCGAGGCTTGCCACGCGATTGATACGTGCGTCGCGTTGGCGGACAGCCCGCCGATCAGGGTGTTTGCGGAGTCGGTCGCAAGCGTCAACGGGCTGGAGACGACCGACGACCGTGTATTCATCACCATGCGCCACGCGGACGGCAGCATTTCGAATGTTTCTTATCAGGCGGGCGGTGATCGTGCCGCGCCGGTCGAGCGAATTATGATTGACGGCGGCGGGCGCACAGGCTCCGTTGATTCGTGGGATGCCGTAGAGTTGTGGGGCGGCAATAAGATGACGCGCGTGCGCGGAGGGAAAGAAAAGGGGCACGAGGGCGGGTTCAAACAGTTCGTGAAAGTCTGCCAACAAGGCGGCGCGTGGCCGATCTCATGGGAGCAAATCTACGGCACGGCATGGGCTTCACTCGCCGCCGTCCAAAGCTTGCGCGAGGGCTTTCCCGTCGAGCGCGGCGGAGCGGAAGACTGTTGAGCGAGGTCGGGAATCAGCAAGAATATGTCGCAAATTATTGATGATGAGGACGGCGATGAGTTGAAGCGTGCGGTCAGGGCACACTGGCAGCAACAGCCGTGCGGCACGCGCGATTTGCCGGCAGAAGACCGGCGCAGGTTTTTCAAACAACTTGAGGATGAGCGTTACCGACTTGAGCCGTACCTGCCGCCCTTCGCTCGTTTCGCTGAGGGGCGCGGGCAGCGAGTGTTGGAGGTCGGCGTCGGCGCGGGCACAGATTTCGTCAACTGGGTGCGCCACGGTGCACAGGCGAGCGGGATTGATCTGACGGAACAGGGCGTAGAACTCACGCGAGAGCGACTGATGTTGGAAGGTCTGGAAGCCGATGTGCGCGTCGGCGACGCCGAGCATCTGCCCTTCGCCGATAAATCTTTTGATCTAGTTTATTCCTACGGCGTCTTACACCATTCGCCAAACACGGAGCAGGCGATCCAAGAGGTACGGCGCGTGCTTAAATCAGGCGGGCGAGCGCGCATCATGATCTACCACTCGCGCTGTTGGGTTGGATTCATGCTATGGGGCGTTCACTGTTTGGCAAAACTGCGCCCTTGGAAAAGCGTTCGCTGGGCGATCTATCACCATCTGGAAAGTCCCGGCACGAAGGCTTACACCGTCGCGGAAGCCAAGACGTTGTTCGCGGATTTCGCTCAAGTGGAAGTGCGTACACAAACCTCGCACGGCGATCTGTTGCAGATGCGGGCAGATCGAAAATATCAGAAGTGGCCGCACCGTCTGGCGTGGTCGCTGTACCCGCGCTGG
The DNA here is from genome assembly GCA_038225555.1 of Bryobacterales bacterium. Taxonomy (GTDB): domain Bacteria; phylum Acidobacteriota; class Terriglobia; order Bryobacterales; family Bryobacteraceae; genus JANXQZ01. The sequence continues at coordinate 17,035 of JBBRRB010000076.1, read as the reverse complement.
GCCGTGAGGGCATCGGGTAATCGCTTTGGCATGGCGCTTTTGATCGAAGCCGTCAAATAGTTCTCATCGGTTCCGTTTAAATTATATGTGCGGCATCGCAGGCATTTTTCATTACGCCGAGCCTGAGCGACCGGTTGACCGCGAATTACTCGTGCGGATGACTCGTGCCTTGGAGCATCGCGGTCCCGACGACGAAGGCATCTACATTGAGGGGCCGATTGGTCTCGGTCACCGGCGCTTGTCAATCGTTGACTTGTCACCGACCGGCCATCAGCCGATGCCGAACGAAGACCGTAGTTGCTGGATCAGCTACAACGGTGAGTTCTACAACCACGCCGAGTTCCGCGCTCGCCTGGTCGCGCAGCGGCACACCTTTCGCGGCACGTCGGACACGGAAACTCTTCTGCATCTGTTGGAGGAGTCGGGGCCGGACGCGCTGCGCGATGCCTTTGCGATCTTCGGTTTCGCTTTCTGGGACGGGCGCAAGCGACAACTCACTCTGGCGCGCGACCCGCTCGGAGTGAAGCAGGTATATTATCACGACGATGGACGGCGCATCGTCTTCGCCAGTGAGATTAAGGCCCTCCTCGAATGCACGGACGTGCCGCGCGAAACAGACCCCGAAGCCGTCAACCAGTATTTGCATTTTCACACCGCGTTATTCGAGCGCACTTTCTTCAAGGGGATTAAGCAACTGCGCGCCGGCGAGTATCTCCAGATCGCACGCACTCACTCCCGCAGTCGGACGTATTGGAAGATCGAAGACTTCCGTCCGAATGGCAACTCGCTGGAGGCGAATGTCGCCGCGCTACGTGAACAACTCTCGACGGTGGTCAGCGATCAACTGATGGCGGATGTGCCCGTCGGCTCTTTCTTCAGCGGCGGCATTGATTCCAGCGCGGTCGCGGCGATGGCATCGCGCGCGGGTAAACCGCCGATCTGCTTCGGCGTCCATTTTAAGGATCAGGGAGTAGTTGACGAGCGTCCCTTTCAAGAGGCCGCGGCGAAGGCACTCGGACTTGAACTGCATTTGATTACCCTCGACGGCTCGACCTTTCCCGAAGACCTGATGCGTTTGACCTTCTATCAGGATGAACCTGTGATCGGGGCCGCCATGTTTCCGATGTACGCCGTCAGTCGTCTGGCGTCGCAGCAGGTGAAGGTCTGTCTGGGCGGGCAGGCGGCTGATGAAGTCTTCGGCGGTTACGCCCGCTACGGTTTAGCGCACCCATTGCGGATCATGAAGTCTTGGTTCAGCAGTGCGGGAGGCGGCGATGGCGGAAACGGTTCCGGCAGAGGCAAGGTTGGAGGAAATCTCTGGTCGCAGGTCGCCGACCGGAAAAATCTAAAACGTCTGGCCGATAACGTGTGGAATATGGCCGACTGGCAGTCGCGCTACTTCAGCCACTTCGCCAAGGTTCGGGAGTCCGAATGGAGAGCTCTGTTCGACGACTCCGATGTAGTCTCGCGCCAAAGCTGCTACAACATTTTTCGGGAGACGATCAGCGCCTCGCCGGCCACCGATCCAGCCGACAAGGTGATGCACTGGGATGTGCAGACCTACTTGACCGGGCTGTTCCATCAGGATGATCGGATGAGCATGGCTTGTAGTCTGGAGTCGCGCGTGCCGCTGGCCGACCCGCGACTGGTGCAGTTCGCATTTCATCTCGGCTTCGATCTCAAGTTTCGCGCCGGGGCGACGAAGTGGTTGCTCCGGCAGGCGGTCGCCGACGTGCTGCCGTCCCTCGTGCTGAATCGCCGTAAAATCGGATTCGATACTCCCGCCGAGGCTTGGATGAAGGGCTCACACGCCGGGTTCGTGCGCGACCTTTTGCTGTCAACGCAGGCGCGTGAGCGTGGCCTGTGGAACATCGGAGAAATTGAGAAGTTGCTTGACGGTCCTGAACAGCCGCGCTGGTTTGATCGCGTCTGGAAACTTGTATCCATTGAAGCGTGGGCGCGCACCTTTCTCACCGACCGGGCTCCGGCGGCCAAACGAGAGAGCGTCGCTTTAACTGTCGCTTCGGATGAGCCGTCAATGGAACGCACGACCGTCCGCGATGCCGTGCAGGAGTTCCGCGAGTTGGGTGTCGGCGGCACAATCTTTCGCGCGTCGTGGGAGTTGAAACAGCGCAGCGGAGTTGGGGAATTGATGGATCATCCGGCAATGAAATGGGAAGGCGCGGGCAATGGGCACCTCGCATCTGCGACGGCGAAGTTCGACCGAATGCCGTTCGGTGATCCGCGGGCCGTGGCCGATGCGATGAGCGACCGCCTCACCGCGGCCGACATTTTGCGGCTGCGAGAGACAGCCATCGGAGCGACTCACGGACGTATCCTCGCCTTCAGCCACACCATGACCGACTTTGGGAGGCCGATTGACTGGCACATCAATCCGACTAACGGACGACGCTGGAAGCCTACGGCCCACTGGTCGAAGTCGCTGCGCGAAGAGCCTGTCGTGGGTGACGTAAAACTAAGTTGGGAGGCCGCGCGTTTCCCGCAGGCTTACCATATGGTACGCGCCGCCGCCTTCGCCCCGGAGCTGCGCGCGTCCCTCGCCGAAACTCTCGCCGCGCAGATCGAGGCGTTCATCGAACAGAATCCCTACGCCAAGGGTATTCACTGGAGCTCCGGGCAGGAGCTTGTCTTTCGCCTGATGGCCTGGGTCTTCGCCCTTCACGTCATGCGCAAGAGCGGCGAACAGATCGGGACGCTGCCGCTGACCGTCGCGCGGACTGCCTTTGAAGGAGCGCTCCACGTCGAGCGAAATCTTGATTACGCGAACAAGGCTATCTATAACAATCATCTTCTCTCCGAGGCTTTAGGTCTCTACCTGATTTCACAACTATGGCCGGACACGCCCGAAGGCGCGCGTTGGCAAAAGAAAGGCCTCGCTATTTTAGAGAGACAGGCGGAGCTTCAGTTCTACCCGGACGGCGGATACATTATGCAGAGCCACAACTATCACCGCGTGGCGATGCAGATATATCTGTGGGCGTGGTCGCTCTATCGAGCCGGCGGGAAGGAGCCGCCCGAAGCGTGGCGTCGCGCGATGGAGCGCTCGCTCGACTTTCTCTTGGCGCACCAGAATCCGACGGATGGCCGTCTGCCGAACTACGGGGCCAACGACGGCGCGTTGCCGTCCGTCCTCACTACTTGCGACTTCTCGGACTTCCGCCCCGTCTTGCAAGCGTTGAGCGTAGCCACCCGAGGCGAGCGGCTGTACGAGCCGGGGCCTTGGGATGAGACGACCGCTTGGCTGCTCGGGCCGAAAGCGTTGGAGTCGCCCATGCGCCCGCCCGAGCGTAAGTCCGTCTCGTTCGCGCACACCGGGTATCACGTCTTGCGAGGCCGGGACACGGCGACGTTCGCCGCCTTTCGTTGCGGCACGGTACTGAATCGCTTTTCGCAGATTGATATGCTTCACCTCGACGTGTGGTGGCGTGGTTTGAACGTGCTCGTGGACGGCGGCAGTTATCTTTACAACGGGCCTGAAGTGTGGCACGGACACTTTCTCCGCACAGGGAGCCACAACACTGTGGAGTTGGATGGGCGCGATCAGATGCTGCATTACCGTCGCTTCAAGAATCTCTATTGGACGAAAGCCAAACGTCTGCAATTCGAGGACACGGAAGAATATGCGCTGTGCGGCGGCGAGCATTACGGTTATCAACGATATGCCGGCCAATGCGTCCATCGTCGCTCAGTTCTATTTATCAAGGACGATGTGTGGATTGTCGCCGATCATGTTACCGGGGGCGGCACACACCGGGCGCGTTTGCAATGGCTCGGCGGCGACTTTTCTTTCGAGCATGACAATGGACAAATGATTCTCGATACCCCCGAAGGAGATTTCTCCGTGAGAGTTTTTGATGATCAAGGCCGAACCCTGGCTGGCGATGTGAAGTTCGGGCAGGAAAGTCCGCCCCGTGGCTGGCTGTCGCGCTATTACGGCGAGAAGCAACCTGTGCCGTCACTTGTCGTAGAGCAGACGGGTGCGTTGCCTCTGACGCTCGTCACTATCCTCGGCGCGGGGACGCCGCAACTTGCAGTGCGCGACGGAGTTTGGTCGGTTGGCGACTCGCAAACGGCGACGCGATTTCATCTCGAAGAAGGATTGATCATGCCTGATGGTGCGGTGGGCAAAAAACCTTCCACTCCATGAAGATCGTGATCGTGCATCAATACTATCTGACGCGCGGCCAGCCGGGCGGCTCACGCTTTAACGAGTTCGCAAAACTCTGGGCCGAGGCAGGCCATGAAGTGACAGTGATTACCGGCAACCTCAACTACGCGACGGGTGATGTGCCTAGTCATTATCGCGGCCACTGGATCAAGCGAGAGCTTGATGGAAAGGTACGGGTCTGGCGTTGTCATGTGCCGGCGTCATATGCGGGTAGTTATGTGGGTCGTATGTGGGCGTTCTTTGGGTTCACGCTCTCATCTGCGACTGCGGCATTGCGTGTCAAGCGGCCCGACGTGGTGATCGCGACATCGCCCCCGTTGGTGGCCGCGATACCGGGATGGCTGGTCGCGCGTTGCAGGGGTAAGCGTGTGCCGTTGATCTTCGAGATTCGTGACCTGTGGCCCGAAAGCGCGATCACGACGAACGTACTGCGGCGGAACTCGCTCCTGACGAAAGCGCTCTTTGCATTGGAGCGATGGGCCTGCCGTCAAGCTGATCGGGTGAACGTGCTGACGCCGGCCTTTCGCGACGACATTATCAAGCGCGGGCTGGTGACGCCGAACAAAGTTATCTTCGTGCCGAATGGCGCGGACGCACGTGTGTTTTATCCGGGTCAACGCGACAACGCGGTGCGACGCGAATACGGGTGGGGCGATCGCTTCGTAGTGATGTATGCCGGCGCGCATGGCCGGGCCAACGCCGTCGGTCAACTGCTGGATGCGGCGGGCCTGCTCGGAGACCGACCGGATGTCTTAATCGTATGTGTGGGAGATGGCCCTGAAAGAGTTAATCTTGAAAATCAGGCGCGCGACACAGGGCTGACGAATGTGATGTTCTGCGGCCCGCAACCGAAAGAGCGGATGCCTGAGTTCGTCAACGCCTGCGATGTTGGCGCGGCGGTGCTGCAAAATAATCCCACGTTCCACACGGTCTATCCGAACAAGATTTTCGATTACATGGCGTGCGCGCGCCCGACGCTACTTGCCATTGACGGCGCGGCGCGTAGGCTGGTCTGCGACGAGGCACACGCCGGTGTTTTTGCCGAGCCGGAGAATGGTGAGGCGCTGGCCGCCGCCATCCGTCGTCTCGCGGATGAGCCGGGGGAGCGTGCCGGGATGGGTCGCCGTGGTCGGGAGTGGTTGCTCGCGAATGCGACGAGAGAATCATTGGCGCAGCGATACCTCGACGTGATGACGGAGATGACAGCAGCGTGAAGCAGCAGGGCTGGAGACTCAACGTGAAAAAAATTCTCGACCGGACAATCTCTCTGCTCGCCTTGATAGCAGTCAGTCCGTTGCTCGTGTCCGTGGCGTTGGTGGTGCGTCTGTCGCTTGGCCGCCCGGTTTTGTTCAGACAGATGCGTCCCGGTCTTCGCGGCCAGCCCTTTGGCGTCGTGAAGTTTCGCACCATGCTGGATCAAAGAGATGTGAGCGGGCGCTTGTTGTCCGATGAGACCCGGCTCACACGGGTGGGGCGCTTTCTCCGCGCATCGAGTCTCGACGAGTTGCCGCAGCTCTGGAGCGTGCTGCGCGGAGAATTGAGTCTGGTCGGCCCGCGCCCGCTACTCACGCAATATCTCGAACGATACACGCCGGAGCAGGCACGGCGGCATGAAGTATTGCCGGGCATCACGGGCTGGGCTCAAGTGAATGGTCGCAACGCGCTGAGTTGGGAAGAGAAGTTCGCGCTTGATCTGTGGTACGTCGAGCATTGGAGTTTACTACTTGATTTCAAAATACTATTTCGCACTCTTTGGCACATCGTGAAAAGGACGGGGATTTCCAGGGACGGTTACGCGACCGTGCCTGAATTCATCGGTAGAGATGCTGATAGCAGAGAAAAATCGTAGCCGCTGATGTGTAAATGATATTGATCGAGATGCTGAAGGAGCAAAGCATGAAAGTAAAAAAGATCGCTATCTATGGTGTCGGTGGGTTCGGACGCGAAATCGCATGGCTAGTAGAGTCGTGCAGCAGTCAAGCTATAGCCTATGAGATCGCTTGTTTTATCGACGACAATCAGGCGGTACATGGAAAAGTAATAAATCAAATTCTGGTTATGGGGATTGATGAAGCGCGGGAGAGATTCCCACATTGTCTTGTCGTAGGCGGCGTTGGTGAGCCAAAGCTCAGACAGAGCTTAATGGAGAAAGCCTTCGCCGCCGGCTTCGAGGCGCGCACCATCATTCATCCGAGGGTAGAGCGGTCAAAGTGGATCGAAATCGGCGAAGGGACTGTAATATGTGCCGGAAATATTCTTACGACAAACATATCACTTGGAAAGCAAGTCCAGATTAATCTGGACTGTACTATAGGACACGATGTCGTAATGTCGGACTATACAACTCTAGCGCCGGGAGTGCATGTTTCGGGTTGCGTCCACTTCGGGCAGCGGGTATATGTCGGGACGGGAGCGACGATTATTAACGGTACACAGGAGGAGCCTATAATAATCGGGGATGACTCCATCATCGGTGCTGGTGCTTGCGTTACTAAGTCAGTCCCACCGGGGCTTACGGTAGTCGGCGTTCCTGCTAAATCTCTGAGGCCCTGAATTGTTTCAGTATGTCCAATAATAACAGCGGACGCATTCTACTTTCCGTGCCACACATGGGCGGGGCGGAGGAGGGGTTTGTGCGCGAGGCTTTCGCGACTAACTGGCTCTCGACGGTGGGGCCGAACCTCAACGCTTTCGAGGCAGAGTTCGGCAATTTAGTCGGCTTGCCGGCGGTAGCGTTGGGGAGCGGGACGGCAGGAATGCATTTGGGACTGCGACTTTTGGGCGTCGGCCCGGGCGACGAGGTTTTATGTCCCACCCTGACTTTCGTGGCGAGCGTTAATCCGGTCGCATATCTCGGCGCGCGTCCCGTGTTCCTCGATAGCGAGCGGGCGAGTTGGAACCTCGACCCCAATATCCTCGCCGACGCCTTGCGTGAGCGAGCGGCGCGCAACCGTTTGCCAAAAGCCTTGATAGTCGTGCATCTGTTCGGGCAATGCGCAGACATGGACCCGATCGTGGAAACTTGCGAGCGCTACGAAGTGCCGGTCTTGGAGGACGCGGCGGAAGCTCTGGGCGCAAATTATAAAGGTCGCCCGGCGGGCACGATTGCTCCCATCGGCGTCTATTCTTTCAACGGCAATAAAATAATTACGACGACGGGCGGCGGGATGTTGGTGGCTCATGACGCGCGTTGGATCGAGACGGTGCGTTTCTGGTCAACGCAGGCGCGCGACCCCGGCCTCGCCTACGAACATTCGGAGATGGGGTATAATTATCGTCTGAGTAACGTGCTGGCCGGAATCGGGCGCGGGCAGTTGCTGGTGCTGGAGGAGCACGTGCGGCGGCGGCGTGAGATTGCTTTCCGTTACCGCGACGCATGGGCAGACCTGCCGGGGATCGCATTGATGCCGCAAGCATCCTACGGTTTGCACACGAACTGGTTGAGCTGCTTTCTCATAGAAGAGTCGCTCTTTGGGGCCAGCAGGGACGCCTTAATCCGTGCGCTGGACAAAGCTGATATTGAGTCGCGACCGGTTTGGAAGCCTATGCACTTGCAGCCGCTCTATCGCGACGCGGACCGCTACGGCGGGAGCGTGGCGGAAGACATATTTAATCGCGGCATCTGTTTACCAAGTTCGAGCAGTCTAAGTGATGACGAGCAGGAGCGGGTGATTCAAGCCGTCCGCGCTGTGGTGTCGCCACGGAGCGACGCACCGAAATCGATCTGATCTAACTTCTACTCCTCTTGCATTGCCCCTCCGCAAAGTTCTCCGAGGCTCATCAATATGAGAAGACCACTAATGATCGATAAGCTCTCCCGGACGCTTAATAGGCGGAAGCAATTCGTGATCAGTCGCACCGTCTCAACGGTCACGAGGTTTGAGTCCGGTCCGGTGGGCAAGTTTCTCTTGCACCGCTGGACGCAGATGTTGATTGATGCGCTGGTGGCGATGCTGGCGCTGGTCTTTTCCTACCTGCTGCGTTTCGACGGCTGGCCGCCGCCGGCATACTACCGAAGCATGCTCCTCATGCTTCCGTTCATGGCGTTGGGGCGGGTCGCCGCCAATTATTCGCTGGGCATCTATCAACGAATCTGGCGCTACGCGAGCATCAATGATGCCGTCAGGTTGTTCGCCTCGGGCAGCATCGTTTCCGCCCTGTTGTTATTATTCAGAGTGCCTTTTGTCGGCATCTCTTTGACCCTGTCTCTTCCCTTGGGAGTTCTCCTCATGGATTACTTTCTAGTGAGTCTGGGGATGTTGAGCATTCGCATCCTGCGACGGCTGACTTACGAGAGCGCGCGGAAGATGTCGCGGCGGGAGCCGAGCGAGCGGCACCGCGTGATGCTGGTGGGCGCGGGCGATGCCGGAATCATGACCGTGAAGGAGGTTTTCCGCCGCCCCGATCTGGGCATCGAAATCTGTGGCTTCGTGGACGACGACCCGAAAAAACTGCAATCAATTATTCAGGGCGTGCGGGTGTTGGGAGGCATCGCCCAACTGAACGGCTTGATTCGGGCACGTGAAATCAGTCACGTCATCATCAGCATGGCGAGCGCGTCGCGCAAAACCATTAGAGGGATACTCGATCTTTGCGAGGCGGCGGGAGTATCCGTTAAGATCATCCCCGGATTGTATGAAATTCTGGGCGACCATGTGACTGTCAGTGACATCCGCCCGGTCGAGATCGAAGACTTGCTTGGGCGCGACTCGATTGACCTGAACTCATGGTTTGCAGCGACGGAAGATGTTTACGCAGGCAAGCGAATTCTTGTGACCGGCGCGGGCGGATCCATCGGCCGTGAGCTGTGTCGCCAACTGGTCGCCCTCAACCCTGCCGCGATCCTTCTGCTCGACAAAGATGAGAACTCAATCTTCGAGGCGGAGCAGGAGCTGAAAGGGGTCGTTGCCCGGCGCGGCGTCGAACTCCAACCGATTATCTGCGACCTGAGGACTGAACGCCGCCTTGAACAGATTTTTGAAAAATTTGGTCCGCATGTTGTCTTCCATGCGGCGGCGCACAAACATGTACCGTTGATGGAGCAGAACCCCTGCGAGGCGGTGCTCAATAACGTAATCGGCACCGCAACACTGCTGGAGGTGTGCTCGCGCTATCACACGCAGCAGTGCGTTATGGTCTCGACTGACAAGGCGGTTAATCCGACCAGCGTTATGGGAGCGACCAAGCGTGTCTCCGAGTTGCTGTTTCAGTCTCAGGCCGCGAAATACAACGGCGCTTATCAGTATTCATGCGTTAGGTTCGGGAACGTGCTCGGAAGTCGTGGTAGTGTCGTACCGAGGTTTCGTGAGCAGATCAAGCGCGGCGGCCCCATCACGATCACGCATCCCGACATGGTGCGCTATTTCATGACGATTCCAGAGGCTGCGCAACTCATCATTCAGGCGGGTGCGCTGGGCAGGAATGGCGAGATTTTCCTGCTGGACATGGGCGAGCCTGTGAAGGTCGTTGATCTGGCGCGCGACATGATCCGGTTGTCGGGGCTGAAGCTGGGCGAAGACATAGAGATCGTCTTCACCGGTGTGCGCCCCGGCGAAAAGATGAAAGAGCAGTTGCTGATCGCCGAGGAGGGAGCACAGTCAACGCAATACAAAAAAATCTTCGTGGCCCCGTCGCTCAAGTATGATTTGGCGCAATTGGAATTCCGAGTACGCATGTTGGGTAATGCCGCGAACGAGGGCGACGAGGGAGCGATCTACGAAATCTTCGCCGAAATGAATATAGGCTTCCAGTCCGACTTTCAGCGCGCCGGCGAGTCAATGACGGTTGCCCTTTAACACTATCTGGAACGGCGCTGAGACATCTATGAGTGTTCTTATCACCGGCGGAGCGCGACCCTCGACGAGATCCTTATGACCGCTTGGCGGCACGACCACGGATGAAAGTGAGCGGCGCGGGTAGAAGACCTTACTATCACTGCCGTCTGAAGCGCAGCGAAAGAACATGAGGCCGCCCGCCCCGGCGACAGTGCGCTCTCTCCTCGCTTCCTCACCCTTGATTCTCCAAGCTCGTTGCGAGATGATGGTGATTCCCTTGAGCTTAAGTGAATCTCATTCATCAGGGTCGGGCAGTCCGCCGACAGTCACGTTATCGCGGAATCGAAGAGGGGCCGAGATATTTTGAGCCGCATACACTCTATATTTGCGGGAGGCCTGCTCCACATCCGGAGCATTCTTTCTCTCATCATCTTCGGGAGTCTCGTCGCGCTCGTGCCAATTGCCGCTGTCCCCTATGGCGCGATCGAGGATTGGTGGGCCTCTCTCATCCAGGCCATCATTTTCATACTTGCCGCGCTTTGGGCCGTCGAAGGCGCGTTTGCGGGCGACTGGCTGAACTCGAAGCAATGGATTGCCCTCGTGCCTGCCCTCCTCGCTCTCTACGCTTTCGTCCAATCATGGACGGTCAGCTACGACCCCTATGAGACGCGCCTCGCTGCCGCGCAGATCGCGGCGCTCGCCCTCGCCCTCGGCCTGCTCATCCGCTATGCGTCGAGCGAGCGCCGCCTAGGCGTTCTCGTCTATACCGTCATCGCGGTGGGGTTGGTGAGCGCTCTCTTCGGAATTTTCCGCCAGACGGCGCAGCGCGACGCGATTGGATTTTTCCTCCCCCGTCTTCCGAAGGGATCGGGCTACGCTCAGTTCATCAACAGGAACCATTTCCCCTACCTCGCGGAGATGGCGCTCGGTCTCACACTGGGGCTGGCCGCAGGCCACGGCCTCTCTCGCCGGAAAACCTTAATTTACTGCGCGCTCGCACTCCCCATCTGGGTCGCGCTCATTCTTTGCAACTCCCGTGGCGGGGTCTTAGCGATGCTCTGCCAGGTGATCTTTCTCGGCGCTACTTACGGCGTGACCCGGTGGAGAAAAGTTGGAGGTCGCTCAGGTGGCGGCGATCGCTACCGACCATCTTCGCCACCGAGCGGGTGGCGCGCATTTCGCTTGCTCGCAACGCGCGTCGTGCTCGCCGCTCTCCTGCCGCTCCTCATCATCATCGGGATGATCTGGGTGGGTGGCGACTCGCTCACCGACCGCATGAGTTCGGTTTGGGATGAAGTCGCCTCCTCCTCCGGCGCCGGGGACGCGAACCATACAAGACGAATAGACATCTGGAAAGCGACCTGGGGAATGTTTGTAGATCACCCCCTGACCGGAGTAGGCATCGGTGGCTATTGGATCGCGGTCAGCGGCTACCATCACGGCTCCGGCGCGTTAGTCCCGCAGCAGTCGCACAACGACTATCTGGAGCTGCTCGCTTCGGGCGGCATCATCGGGTTCTCGCTCCTCCCTTTGTTTATTTATCTTCTCGTACGTCGAGCGCGCGTGCGCCTTCGAGAGGAAAGTCTGTTTGCGCGGGCCTCGACGCTGGGGGCGCTGACCGGAATCTTGGGCGTTGCCGCCCACAGCCTCGTTGACTTTGGGCTGCATGTACCGATCAACGCGCTAACCTTCATCGCCATGGTTGCCGTGGCCGCGGCGGATTCGAACGGCAGCAAACAAAAACCCGGCTTAAACTCCATTGACAATGTCCAGACACAGGAGTAAGCTGAGCCGGATATTTAGACTGCGGTAGGAACGCACAATTAACCTCTTCTGGAAGGCTCGAGAATAACGCTCATGAATACACTCAAAAGTAAGGCGTCGAAACTCAGCGCAGTTGCGCTCGTCCTCGTGTTGTCGCAGGCTTACGTTCATGCCGACCTCTTAAAGTCCGTGACATCGCCAGCAGCCGCCGCTCTGTTCAATGTGCCGCTGGGGCCCGCGGGGCGACTGACCACCCGTGGCGATAATCCCGTTACCGTGAACGGCACGAGCGCCAAAACGGGCGAGACCGTTTTCTCGGGCCAGCAGATTCAGACGCCGGACAAAGTCGGAGCTACGATCCAGATCGACGTTTTGGGCCGCGTAGATGCTGCGCCGAACACCAAGCTGACGCTTACGTTCGAGAACGAAAAGGTCAACGTCATGCTCGTCTCGGGATGCGTGATCTTGACGGCCAACAAGGACGTGACCGGCACGCTCCAGTCGGGCTCATTAACCAAGCAGACCGATCTGTCGAAGGGCGGTGGGATAGACGTTTGCACCTCTGCGACGCCGGGCGCTTTGCCGGTCGCCGGTCAAGGTGCCGCTGCCGTAGCCGGGGCGGGCGCTGGCGGCGGTGTCTCCGCTGCCGCAACCACCGGAGGCCGCTTCGGTTTAGGGATAGCTGGAACAGTCGGTCTCATTGCCGCAGCGGCGGCCATCACGACGATCCCCAGTATGGTCGTGAATCGCAACAACAGGTCGAACCCAGGCCCGGCTCGCCCCTGAGCATTCGGCGAAACTTATTTTTCGTTGAGGTGACTTCATTGACATTTCCCTCTTGCAGCGGGCCCTCCGGAGGACGATATTCTGAAGGCAGGCTTATTACTTCCAGTGCCGAAGCTGCACCGAAAAATTTGACCCATATGGTGACATTCCCTCCTGGTAGTCTGCACGCGCAGAGACATCATCTAGCCGTTGCGGTACGCATCTTCATCGCCGGAGCGGCGGTCTTAGGTTTCATCTCGTGCTCGTGGATGTGCTTGCGCGCCGGCGCTTCACGGATGGTCTCTGACTATGCGATGAGAGCGCGCCTCCCGGAGGCCGCCGCCGCCGCCGCGCGTCTGATGCCCTCCGACCCGGAGGCGAGCTACGCCGTGGCCAGCCTTCTTGCCGATGTAGGCGACTCTTCGGGAGCGATACACTTCTACGAACAAGCCATAGCTTTGCGCTCCCGCGACTACCTTCTATGGATCGAGCTCGCCGGAGTGAGAGAGGGAGCAGGAGACGCGGAAGGGGCCATCGCCGCCTTCCGCGCGGCTGTGGAGCTCGCTCCCTTCTACGCCCAACCGCGCTGGCAACTCGGGAACACACTGCTCCGGGCCGGACGGCTCGTCGAGGCGATCCCGGAGCTCAGGCAGGCCACCCGGAGCGACCCTTCACTCTACCCGAACTTCGTCCAGGCAGCGTGGTACGCCGCAGATCAGAACGCGCAACTGTTGGCACAGACGGCTCGCCCGGATAACTCGGACGAGGCGTTTGCCGTCGTCAAATTTTTAGTCAAGACCGGCGCGGCGGGCGAAGCCATGCGAGTCTTGCGCGAGTCGGGAGCATCGCTCACAACGGAGTCGCGGCACGCTCTGCTCGCAGACCTTCTCGCTGCGGGCAACTATCCAGAGGCTTCTGAAGTCTGGTCGCAAGGACACGACGGCGGCAACCTCCGCGGCATCATCTCAGACGGCGGCTTCGAGGGCGAGATGCACACCGACGATGATGGGTTCGGCTGGCATTTCGCTCGCGACCCGACGACTCTCAGGTTTTCGCTTGATGCGAATGCGCCGCGCGAGGGATCGCGTAGTCTCCGTGTCGAGTTCGCCGGAAACTCCGATCCTGCCACAGCCACTGTCTCGCAGCTCGTTCTGGTTGAGCCGCGCGCCCGCTACCGGCTCAGTTTTTCGGCGCGGACGCGCGACCTCGTGACCGGCGGACTCCCGTTCGTTGAGATTGTCTCCGCGGCCAAGGGTGGCGGGCTTTTAGCTTCAACGCCGCCTCTGAAGCTTGATGTGTCCGACTGGCGAGACTATGCGGTCGAGTTTGTCGCACCTGCGGGCACAGAGGCCGTGCGACTAGCGCTTCGGCGACAGCCCTGTTCCGGCTCTCCGTGTCCTGCCTTCGGGACCGTCTGGCTCGACTCGTTCGATCTGAGGAAGCTGTAGTCGGGCGGTAGTGATGAATAAATTGAACGATTCCGATGAGTGCTAGGCCAGAGGCCCGCGTCCTGCGACCGGCAAATTGGCGATGAACTTTGCGATTCTGGAAAAGCAAACGCCGAGTTGAAACGGGAGTCGCGGTAGCTCATCGAATGAGCCACGTAGCCAGATGGTTGCCTCTATCGGGTCAGGCCAGCGATGGCGAAGGGCTTTCAGGGCAACCACTGGGCGGCGTAAATAATTCTGCATCGGGGCATGATATTTATATGGCGTTAAATACCTTGCATCCGTTGATTCCCAACGCTTCAAGACCTGCGGAATAAGCCATTTTGGTAAACGCATCGCTCTGTCCGCGACCGGAGTATTTTTTACGCTTGCTCCCAGCAGTTGATGGGCAAGGCCGATGGCACAGGCGACCCAATCCGCCTGCCGCCTCTCGCCTAAGCACCGCTGCCAGTCAAAGTCAGCGGGACGATTTTCCACTGCCAGCCCAATATCGCATAACCAGCGTGCAGAAGAAACGCCGTGCTTCAACAAGTGGATACATAAGAGACGAAGATGATCTTCCGCTCCCACAACTCGGACATCTATCTCGCCGAGTCTCACTAGCTGAGAATGAGCGAATAGCTCATCCCAGGGGGTGATGTAGTATCTATCAACCTCGTCGTGTATTAAATCAACGAAGTATTTATTGTTTTCCGGTCGGCTCAGTATAGACTCGGCGAGGGGAATCTTATCGGGATGCACGCATAAATCAATATCAGAATAATGGCGCAGCCCCGGGGTCGGGTACAGTCGTGCGATGGCCCAGCCCTTGATCAGTATCGGCTCCACTCCTTCTGCGCGAAGAAGCGTGAAGACTTGTTCTATATCTTTTTCGTGGACAGCAGCTTCGAGGGTGGACAGCTTGTACTCTTGTTGAAGTTTGATAGCTGCCGCAGAGGTTCGCAGGTTGGATTGGCGGAGTTTCCACCATGCCACCGCCGCGGCCCCCGCACTGATGAGGAGCGGGGTCACAAGCTCAAGCTCTTCCGCCGATAATTCAGGCGCAGGCGGCGAGTGTCGCCATGCGCCTGTGAGCGAATCTGCCACTAAACGCCCGCGCGACGTACAATTCCTGGGAGGCACAAACATCATGCACAAGTGTTATTGCCTACGCAAATACCACTACAGCATTGAGCACCTGAGGAACATGCCGAACCGGCTGGAAGACAGGTGGTTGCCGAAGCTGATGACGAGAGCGCCACGATCACCGGTATTGCGAGAGCAGCGCCGAGTCCTACTCTCCGCGAAAAATCTCTGCGCGACATTCCTGCCATCGCGGATGGTAGCTCTACTTTCTCTTTCAGCAGATGCATTTTATCCAACCGTGTTAAGGCGAACCACACCGCATCAACAGCAACCGGTGTGCTCAATTCCTTCTCCATCAATTGCGCTATCTGAGGAATCGTTGTCTGCCCGTCGCAGTGCTTCCAGACGAGGGCAGCCGTTTGGTTCAGGCATAGAGCCTTGCCTCTTTCCTGATCATAGACCAGCGCTTCGCCCTCTAGTTCGCGAATGATTAACTGCTCTATACGAGCGTGGGGTAATTGCTGTTGGGTGTTCTTCATTTAATCCTCCTTATAGCTTGTCAATACGTTCTAAAATACGAGCCACTGTCTCTTGAGCTTCACCTCTTACGCCCTTTAATACTGTCGCTTTTGAGACGACCTGCTGCAATGTAGTCAATACGACCTCGGGCTGTTTTTGCAGAGACACTGCGTGAGCGAGCAGAGCCATTAATCGGCGGCCAACGGAAAGCTGTCTTGGTCGCCATTTTGATTTCTCCTTGTAAGAGCTTAAGACCACTAACCCGACGGGCAGCGGCTTTGATCCGATTTTTCCGCCAAACTCCCGGATCGAATAATGAGTTTGCTTATAAGTGCCGTTTTCTCGAATTGATAACGGCTTCGGATAAGGGTGAACAAGCCCGTGCTCATCTAATACAGCGTATTCGTCCGAATAATAAGTGGCTCCCGCGCGCACCAGTTCTGCTACTAAAGTGGTTTTACCGCTCATGCTTTTTCCGGGAATCATAATAGCATTGCCGCGCCATCCGACCACGCCGGCATGAATAAAGGTTCTCCCCCGTGCTTCCGCCGCCACATAGCGTCTGACATCGGATTCAAATATCTCCAGAATCTCTTCGTCGCCCATTGTGCGCCCCGCTCTTTCCACATCCGCATAAAGTAGATTGAATCGCCGGACACTGGAACGAGCCGGATCACTCCCGATGAATAGTGAGTACAGGCGGTCAACAATCAGAGACCGCGTGGGCTTCCAGCCCGGCGGAAGATGTTGCCGAACTGCGCGCAAGAGTTCGGGTTTATTTACTCGAACTCCGATGCACAATCCATAGGAGGTAAAAGAAAGTCCGGCCACCCACCCGAGGCGGTCTATCTTCTGCATTCAAGTAGAATTCCAATTGAGACGCGGTAGATTAATCTGCATTTTAAGCTCTAATAAACCTGTTGAGCGATAAGCGAGTGAAAGGCTAAGTTTCCATCATCTTTGACACGCTACCACAAACCTAGTCGAAGTCCCAAACAGTTCCTGACTATCACAGGAATAAGATCCGGCTACGAACGTCAGATAACCAAATGAGGCACAATCTCAGGGAGTATTGCCCCGACTTTCAGAGAATCTTAACATGAGACTTTGCGAGTTGCGTTGTTCTGAAAGTGACCGATTAGTTGGCTTAAAAAAAGCGGGTAAAGTTCGAAAAGTATCCCGAAACGGGCCATCACTCGTGCCCGTCGAGCGGTCAAGCACGAGATCGAAGGGCGAATTTTGCTCAATTATGAGCCTTTCACTGTCGCGGTCATGTTCGAGGTCACAAACATCTATACGGGCATTGGCTTTTCCGTCAAAAACTGTCCCAACTATTGAACAATTGATATGGAACGCGTATGTTAAGTGATGGGAAGTAAAAAACTTGGTGCCGCCCCGCGAACTGTGAGGCTCACCCCTGATTTTCATTAGGGGGTACGGCGTGACGGATGCTTCGCCTCCTAAGAAAGAGGGGAAAGTAATCTAAGGACATGCGTGGGCGGGGGTGTATT
>JBBRRB010000075.1:0-25267 GCA_038225555.1 Bryobacterales bacterium | reverse complement strand
GCGGCAATCGGGACGGTAGCCCAGGCAGCGCTGCTCGCGATATAGATGAGGAACAGCGAGACCGAAATGAAAGCAAGCGCGATTGCGTTTGATTGCGCCAACACGGTTCCCATGGTACACAGCGAAATGCCGCATAGCGCGCTTGAGACCAGCAGCTTCCGGCCAGCAATCGGCGCCCATCCACGGGTGGTGAGGAAGTCGCAGAGCCAGCCGCCAACCACCGCTCCGACACAGCCGAAAAAATAGGGTATGGCGGCGACAATCCCGACCCGCGCCACGCTCATGTGGCGTTCGTGTTCCAGGTAGTACGGCAACCAACCGGTATACAGCCAAAGCGTATAGATGGTCCCAAAGAAACCGGCGATCATGCCCCACGTGGTCCTGTGAGCGAAGAGCTGCTTCCATTCGGCGAAGGATGGCGGACGCGAAGTGGCATTCCTGTCGCCCTCGGTCAGGTAGCGAAGCTCGTCTGGAGTAAGGCGAACCTCTGCAGGATCGCGGTGAATGCTCCACCACACAACCGCGAGGACCACTCCCGCCGCACCGACGATTACAAACATCCAGCGCCAGCTCAATCTCAGCATCAGGAAAGTAAGCAGCGGGACCGCGATGAAGTTGCCAAGGGACGAGGCGGACTGCAAAAGACCGGTAGCGAAACCGCGCTGGCGAATTCCGAACCAGTCGCGCACTACGCGAGCTCCGCCGGGAAACAGGGGTGCTTCGCCGATGCCCAACGCCAAACGCGCCGCGATGAAGACACCGAAGCCTGTGACCAGACCGCCAGCCGCTTGCGCCAACGACCAACTGAAGAGCCCCAACCCGAGAAGTCTGCGCGGGCCAAACCGGTCGATAAGAGCGCCCACCGGCAACTGAGCGAACGCATAGGCCCACAGAAAAGCCGAAAGCAGCAAGCCCATCTTCGCTACTGGGATTCCGAGTTCGTCTTGAATGAGTTTGTTAGCTACGGATAATGTAGCTCTGTCGATGTAATTCAGCGCGCCTCCGGCAACCAGGAGGGCGATGGACCAACGCTGGATCGAGATGATCCGCTGCGAGGGTTCGATCAACAATTCAAAATTATAACAGCGCTGGAGAGAGATGCCGATCTGACACGATTCTCAACGCTTCGTCAAATCGCGCTTGCTTGAAGTTCCGTAATAGCCGTTCCCAATGAACCCTGCCATAGACAATTTTCATGTCACTGTCCGCCAGGTTGACCTCGCCCGCCCAGATGCGCTGATGAAAGTCTCTGAATCGTGGGGCGTTCTCGCTCTGATCTACCGGCTTGCCCGACGAACCGAACAAAAGGTACACCATGCCGTAGAAAATGTGGGTGGCCTGCTGCATGAGGAAGAGTCGGGCGCGTTGATACTGGTCAGGCGGTTGTCCAAAATATTCCTGAAGAAAAACAGTTTCCTCCGCGTTATTGGTTACGACCAAATTCGCAACCACCGCCAGGTCCGCATACCGATCGTTCAGGAAAGCAGCCTCCCAATCCACCAGCCATACGCGGTGTTTGTCGAAAATGATATTGTCCGGCTTGAACAAATCGTTATGACTCGACACCATGTCCTGATCATGTCGCGGGTAAACCGCAGCGAGTTGCGCGTACCGGGCGAGGAGTTCCACGGTTTCACCTTCAGGGACAATGTTCGCCGCTTGAAACCTCTGGATGAATCCATCCACGGCAGGCCCTTTGTTGATCAGGAACATGCACGAGGTGTTGAGGTGATTCGGCACTCCGGGAAACGGCGGTAGCGCATGCAGGGTCCGCAGCGCAGCGGGTATGCGAACAAGCGCGTCCTTTACTGGAAAGGACGCCGCGTCCACAAAATCAGTGAGGACAATCCGATCTTCTATGCTGGTGTACCAGACATGCGGCGCCAGACCTGCTTCAGCCGCCGCTCTCATACATGTGAAGTGGCGCGTCGGATCGTCGGTTCGCATGATGATCTTCAATAGAAAGGGAGATCCTCCCACCACGATTCGAAAGACAAGGGACGAGGTATGACCCTTGGTCAGCCTGTAAATGTCTTCGAACGCTGTTACACCGAAAGCCTCACGCAAGCCGCGAGTCACTGCCGCGCTCTTCTCTTGCGGAATCATATAATGCTAACGCCAGTCCGCGATACGCTTGGAAACTCCCTGCTCCGCAGATTCGCGCGCCGCGAGCACGATCTCATTCGCACGATAGATGTCTTCAAGCGAGAGCCCCGCTGGTTTGCCGTTATACACCGAGTCGAGAAAATCCCCGAAGAGGCTCCGGTCGGGCGGGAGGGGAGCGATGAGGCGCTCCTTTTGCGTGTCCGTGGTGAGTTTGAGACCGCCCTGTTCCTGAAACTCGATCACGCCGTTCGTTCCGGCAATGCGCAGCCGGTCATCTCCATGTCCATCGGCGGCCTCGGGCCGGAGATAATCCATGTGCAGTGCCGAGACCGCGCCATTGTCGAGTCGGAATATGGTGGCCGTTGTGTTTTCCATGTCGCCCATGTCGGGATGACCTATGCGGTTCTGCATCGAGAATGCCTCGGTAATCTCACGGCCGGTGGTGTAGCGGATCAGGTCCACCATATGGATGCCGATGTAGGGGATTGTGCCGCCGTAGGTGTCATGATGCCGCATCCAATCAGGACGGGAGCCGAGCTTGTACGACTTCTGCGCATCCACTTGCGCCACCTCGCCGATGGCGCCACTGCCGACAATGCGACGCATTTCGGAATACGAGCCATAGAAACGCATCGGGAGGAACATGGTGAGACGCACTCCGTTCGAGGAAATGGCGGTCTTAATGCGCTGGAGATCTGCGCGAGAGAGGGCGAGCGGTTTTTCCGCAGCGATGTGGAGTTTGCGAGCCGCGCAAGCCAGAATCGCGGGCGCGCGCTCGGCGTTCGGTCCGGCGATTCCGACCACATCGAGTTTCTCCCGCTCCAGCAACTCGCGGTAATCGGAATAGCGCTTGGCTTTCAGCTTGGTCCCGCGCTTAGGATCCGGGTCGTAGAATGCGGCTAGTTCCACATCTGGCAACTCCTTTAACGAATCGAGAACAATTCCGGAGTGGCCCTCCAGTCCGATCATTCCCACCCGAATCTTGCGCGGAAGCTTCACCGCGAACGCGAGGGCGCTGGATAGAAAGCTGCGTCGAAGCACATCGCGCAGTTTAGCAAGTTACAGGCCCCGGTTATTTGAGTCGCCAGTGGTCTGTTCGAAATTCGGCAGTTTCTTCGCTCCAGGTGCCGAATTTAGACGCCATCTGTCCGCCGTCGATCAGCAGAGTCGCGCCAGTGATGTAGGACGCCAAGTCGGATGCGAGAAAGGCGATCGCGGCGGCAACTTCGCGAGCTTCGCCCCCGCGCCCCAGCGGGATTTGTTGGAAGTAGGGCTTCAGGACGTCCGGGTCTGCAAAGGCGTCCTGCGTGAGTGGAGTGCGAATCAGGCCGGGGCAGACCGCATTCACACGAATACCGTACGGGCCCAGCTCATTCGCGGCAGTGTGGAGGATTCCGAGAAGGCCCGCCTTCGTGGCGTTGTAAGCGATGAGGTGGGATTCGCCGTCGAAGGAATTGGTCGATGCGGTAAGAACGATAGAGCCTGATTTTTTCGGCATCATCAGCCGCGCGGCGATCTGGAGGGTGTGGAAGACTCCCGTGAGATTAACTCCCACGGTCCGGTTCCAGAGGTCCTCGGACGTATCGGTTAAGGCTGCCTGTTCGGCTATGCCTGCGTTCGCGATGACGATGTCGAACGGGCAGGCGTTGGTCATGGCTGCTTCTAACGCATTGCGGTTGGTGACGTCGGTTTCCCGATCAAGGACATGAACCTCGGCACCGCACTCGCGTAAAACGGCCACTGTGGCGGCTCCAATTCCGCTTGCGCCGCCGGTGACGAGGGCTCGCTTGCCTGAAAAATCAAGGTGCATGTATGGATTGTAAATGGATGTCCGGGACGGGCTGGTGGGGCACGCAGGATTGCCTGCCCTACTTGTACTAGGCTACGGGCGTCGGTCCGAGATTAGTTGCCGCGCTGTGAGGCTGCGGCGATTCACGCCCTCTTTCTCATGCCGCTTCGTGTTTTCAAGCACGTGATAAAGTTCATGCGCCAGCACTCGGCCGAGAGCGCGTCCTAGCAACGCATTGGCACGTTTATAATCGTCGCCCCACATGGCGGAATGAATCGCCTGCCGTACTTTGTCGCACTCCACTTCGCTAAACGGGAGCACGCGTCCGTCCGCAGTATGCGTGAAGGCTAGCGGACCACGTTCGTCGATCAAGTAAGAGGGTAGTCTTTCCATCATGCAAGCGCCCTTGAACTTCACTACAACCAAGTCAGGAAACGACTCGCCCGCCTGCATGTCTTCTATTAGGCGCCAATCGAGCGCGACATCCTTCATGAGAAATTGCAGTTCGCTCTTCATCGCATCGAACGACTCGGGGGAATGCCGGTTTTCGAACTGGATGATCAGCGTAAGACTGGTCTTGGCTTGAACAGCCGGAGACACACAGAATAGCAGCGAGAGTGCGCAGATTACGTGGCGCATAAGCGATTCCAAACAGGGGAGACGCTACAACCTTCCTGAGTATATCCGACTTTTACGGAATTGGATCGATTTTTTCCTGTATGGACGCTGACTTCGAAAGATGCTTGTAATAACCGAGATCCTGGCCTGTCAACAGTTTGGTAGCAAACATAATCTGGCCCGTGTGACCGGAAAAATGCTCCACTACGTGGTAAATCGCTTCAAATTTGGTGAGCCGATAATCCTGAACCTCTGTGACCTCGAGGAGCGTAGCATCTGACTGAGCCAGGATTATTTCAATCGCGTCGTTAACTGTCAGCCGGATTCGTTCGGCCAGTTCTGATAGTTCGACGCCGCCGCGAGCTTCGAATTCAGCGTCGCGCTGGCGCGTATTGGGCCTGCCCGCGACTCCGTGCCCCATCCACTGGTTCACGTTTCCGCAGAGATGGAGCACGATGTTGCCAATCGAGTTTTCATGATCGCCGCCGCGGGCCCAGACCTGATCGGGCTCAAGCCTCCTCAAACAGTCCAGGATTCGACCAACGTACTGCCGAAGCTTCTCCGCCGAATAATCGAGGAAACGTTCGTTTTGGTTCGACATGCTTTATAGAATCGAATCCGACCAGTTTTCGAGTATCGATTTCACCTTCGCCGTGAATTGATCGGCAAGCGCGCCGTCGATCAGGCGATGGTCGAATGTCAGTGCGAGAAAACACTGCGAGCGAATTGCAATCGCGTCCCCTTCGATCACCACCGGAACTTTTTCTACCGTGCCAACACCCAAAATGGCAACCTGCGGCTGGTTAATCACAGGCGTGGCAAAGACGCTGCCGAAGCTTCCGAAGTTCGTGATGGAGAAGGTGCCGCCTTGAACGTCCTGCGGTTTCAGCTGACGGGAGCGCGCGCGGGTGGAGAGATCGACGATGGAACGCTGCAGGCCGGTTACGTTCTTCTCGTCGGCATTTGCAATCACTGGAACGATGAGGCCATTCTCCAGCGCGACGGCGATCCCGATATTGATGTCGTTGTGATAAACAATATTCGTGCCGTCGATGGATGTGTTCAGAATCGGGAAGGCCCTGATCGCCTCGCAAGCAGCGCGGGTCACGAAAGGCAAAAACGTGAGCGAGAACCCATTTCGCTGCTGGAACTCGGCCTTGTTCCGCTCCCGCATCTTCGCCACCTTGGTCATATCCACGCGATGAACCGTTGTAACGTGGGCCGAAGTATGTTTGCTGAATACCATGTGTTCGGCGATTTTCTGCCGCATGGTGGACATGGGTTCGATGCGAGTGCGTCCAGCGACGACCGGCTGCGGCTGAGGAGCGGGAGGCGCTGGCCGCTGAGGTGGTGGCGGAGGCGCTGCCACTTGCGGAGGCGGCGCTTGCGGCTGAGGTGCTACTGGAGCTGGAGCTGGAGCTGCCGGCTGGGCGCTCTGGGCCATCGTCTTTGCGCCTTGAGCGGACATGTAAGCTTCCACGTCCTGTTTCGTAATGCGACCGCCAGCACCGGTGCCCTTCAACTGATGGAGGTCGATGTTGTATTCGCGCGACATCCTCCTGACCAGCGGCGATAGAGGACCGAGGTCGCCGTCGGGAGCGGCCTCATGTGCCGGTTCTGGCTCCGGTGCGGGGATCGGGTACGGTCCAGCTGACGCGGCTATCGGTTCCTGCGTGGGCGGCTCCGCTGTTTTGGCAGCCACCGAAGGACCAACATCGGTGGCAGGCGCTTCGGCAACAGCGGCGGCAGGCGCACTGGCTCCGTTGCTGGATGCTTCGCCGATTTTGGCGACCACGGTTCCGATGGAGACGGTTTTGCCTTCCTCGACTAAAACTTCAGACAGCACGCCAGCGCTCGGCGAGGGAATCTCCGTGTCCACTTTGTCAGTGGAAATTTCAAACAACGGCTCGTCGCGCTCCACGTGGTCGCCCTTCTTTTTCAGCCATTTCGTCAGGGTGCCTTCAACGATACTTTCGCCCATCTGGGGCATTACGACATCGATCATCAGATTGTCTCCGTAAGTTCGTGTATTTCGAGTTGAAACCGCTCCGCGAAGTGCCTGGTCAACGACGACGTTACTTGCTGGCGGCTGGCTCTCACACCCAGTTCGCGCATCGACGTGACCGGCTTGGTCAGTCCGCAGGGCACAATGTATTGGAAGTAGCTCAAATCCGTATCTTGATTCAGCGCGAAGCCGTGGGAAGTCACCCAGCGGCTGATATGGACGCCGATGGCGGCGATCTTCTTCCCGTTCACCCAAACTCCGGTTTCGCCCGGCGACACGCCAGCGGCAATCCCAAAATCCGATAGGGCGTCAATGATCATCTGTTCTATCGCCCGGACATAGGCCACAACGTCACGCTTCCATTCTCGCAAATCGATGATTGGATACCCCACTATCTGGCCGGGGCCGTGGTAAGTAATGTCGCCCCCGCGGTTCGAGTGATGGAACGAGATACCCGCACGCTCCAGAATTTCGTTGCTGGCGAGCAGGTTTTCCAGATGACCATTGCGCCCCAGGGTGATCGTGTGGGGATGTTCGACAAATAGCAACTGGTCTGGAATTTTGCTTTCTTTGCGTTGCGCTTCTAGATCTTTTTGGATGGCGTAGGCTTCGGCGTAACCGATGCGGCCAAGATCTCGAAACTCGCAAGCGCGGTTAGCCATGAGTTATAGAAGGACATTTCCGCTACACATTGATGGCGAGTCCGTAGACGTTGTTAAAGGCTTCGCCCATCGCCTCGTACAGCGTCGGGTGGGCGTGTATGGTGTTGACCATACTCTCCACCGTGGCTTCCGATTCCATGGCTGTGACCGCTTCCGAAACTAGTTCGAAGGCCTGCGGTCCGATGATGTGGACGCCCAGAATCTCCCCGAAGCGCTGATCGGAGATAACTTTCACGAAGCCGTCGTGACTGCCCAGGATGCTCGCCTTGCTGTTCGCCGAGAATGGAAACTTACCCACCTTCACACTGAAGCCCTGCGCCTTCGCCTGAGCTTCGGTTAACCCGACACTGCCGATTCCAGGCTCCGTATACGTGGCGCCGGGAATGCGATTTCGGTTGATCGGCTTCACTGGCTTGCCTGCCATGTGCGCCACCGCGATCATGCCTTCCATGCTGGCGACATGCGCGAGCTGCGGCGTTCCCGCAACCACGTCACCGATCGCGTAAACCCCCGGTTCGCCCACCTGCTGGTTCTGGTCCACCTTGATGAATCCGCGATCCAATTGGCACTGAATTGTCTCCAGGCCGATGCCGTCGGTGTTCGGCTTCCGTCCCACGGCAACCAGCAGCGTTTCGGCTTCCATCTCTTCGCGTTTGCCGTTAGCCAGCGCGGCGCAGAACCGGACGCCATTTGCGGTCCGCTCGATGCTCTCCACCTTGGCACCGGTCTCGCAGCGAATCCCGGTTTTGCGGAACACTCGCTCGAGTTCTTTCGACACTTCCTCGTCTTCCACCGGCACCAGCCGGGGCAGCATCTCGAAAACCGTAACCTTCGTTCCGAAGCGATTGAAGATGGATGCAAATTCGACCCCGACGGCTCCCGCCCCGATAATCGCCATCGTCTTGGGGACTGCCGCAAGATCCAGGATTTCGATATTCGTCAGGATGGATTTGGCGTCGGATTCAAGGCCGGGCAGCATGCGCGCCACTGATCCCGTGGCGATGATGATGTTTTTGGCCTCCAGGGTTTGCGTTTTATCCCCATCGCGGACCAGCACTTTACCCTTGCCCTGCAGGGTGCCGAAGCCTTTGATGCTGTCCACCTTGTTCTTTTTCATCAAAAACTCGACTCCCTTGGCGTGCTTGGAGACGATTTTGTTCTTGCGGTCCAGAACCTTGGGGTAATCGAGCCGCGGGTTTTCGCACTGGATCCCCTGGTCGGCGGAATGCTTGAAATATTCCCAGACGTCGGCCGTGTGAAGCAGCGCCTTGGTAGGAATGCAACCGACGTGAAGGCAAGTGCCGCCGAGTTTTGGATCTTTTTCGATGATGGCGGTTTTTAGGCCGTATTGTCCTGCTCGGACTGCGGCGGAGTAGCCTCCGGGACCGCTCCCGATGACGATCAGATCATATGCCATGACTAAGCTTCAGGATAGCAGGGGGGTGACGACCTGCCGAAATTGGGTTCGTTTTGAAATTTTGCGGAAGAAGCCGGTGGACACTTCCAACTTGCTAATGGCGATCAATCAGATAGACTATAGGATGATTGCGTTCATGCCAACGATCGACCATAAACTCCCTAGCGCTGATTCTGGGAACGCAGTTGCTGCTGGCGCAATCGCCAGAGGATCGCATCCGCGAATTAGAAAAGAAAATCGAAGATCTTGATCGGAGGCTCAGCATTGCCGAGGCCAGGAACCCAGCCGCTCCCGCGACTCCGCCGGTCGCGGCCAATCTAGTGCCTTCGATTTCCCCTACAAGCGGGCCAACGGTGGAGGCGCGCGTCACGGCTGACACCTCCGGTTTCACCATCAGATCCGCGGACGGCAACTATACGCTCAAGATTGGCTCGGATCTTCAGGTGGACACTCGGAGCTTCCTCGGCAGCGGTAGTTCAGCGCTAACCGACGGCATCCTGTTGCGGCGCGTCAGGCCTACGTTCTCCGGCACCGTGTACAAGTATATTGACTACTTTTTTCGCCCCGACTTCGGGCAGGGCGCGACGGTGATTTACGATGCCTACGCACAACTGAACTACGTGCCGGGGCTAAGCCTTCGGGTTGGAAAATTCAAGCCGCCGGTGGGTCTAGAACGGCTGCAATCAGATGACGATACGAGCTTCGTCGAGCGTGGATTGCCAACCTTGTTGGTTCCCAGCCGCGACATCGGCTATGAACTGACGGGAGACATCCTCGAACATCGCGTGAACTATGCGGTTGGAGTTTTCAACGGCGTTCCCGATAACTCTTTGGGCGACACTTCAGTGAGCAGCCATCGCGACTATGCCGCTCGCGTCTTTTTCACTCCCTTCGCCTCGGGCGGAGAGAGCCTTCTCCGCGGTCTGGGCTTCGGGATGGGCGGTTCCAGCGGCAACATGGACAATATCGCCCTTCCCGCCTACAAGAGCTTTGGCCAGACAACTTTCTTCAGCTTTAACTCCGGAGTCACTTCCGCAGGCCATCGGACCAGGCTTGCGCCTCAGGCCACTTACTACTCGGGCGGGCTCGGGCTTCTTGCCGAATACACCGTGGCACAGGAAGGTTTCCAGAAGGGAGCGATTCGCCGGGACGTAGCATTGCGCGCATGGCAGGTCCAGACCAGCTATATCTTGACTGGTGAGAAGAAAGGATTCGGAGGGATCACGCCGCTCCGTTCATTTGATCCTTTGCATCACGGGTGGGGTGCGTTCGAGGTCGCGCTGCGCACCGGTGGGTTCAAGGCGGACAGGGACATCTTCAATTTGGGATTTGCCGATATCACCAAGACTCCGCGTTTTGCCCGCGAATGGGCCGGCAGCCTGAACTGGTATCTCAACCGCCTGGTCCGCATTTCAGTTGATTACGGGCGCACCAACTTCAGCGGAGGAGCGACGTTCAATGCTGGCGGCAACCGTGTTCCTGAGAACGTAATTATCGTGCGATACCAGATCAACTTTATTTGATGGCAGTCAAATTACTCATACCGTAGAACCGCTCCGGATCCGACGTTGCCGCCCGCCGACTCGGAATCAAGCACGCAAGCGCCGCGATCGCCAGCAGCACTCCGCTTACCCCCTGACTAATGACTCGGAGCAGGGCCGTTGTTTCTTGGATCCCCGCCTCCACCTGCGGCCTGCCACTGCCTATAGAGGATGTTTCCCATGCTCGCGTCATTGCTGGCCGGAGTGCCCAGGGCAGCCTGCGCCTTAGCCCACGACGCTGCAATCTCGGCATTGCGCAGTTTAGCCAGATAGGCGGCAAGAACGGACTCATCGGCGAAGCGCGCCGGAGTGCGCGGATTCGCGAGAACGTCCGCTACGCTGCGACCCTCGCCGGATTGCCGCAATAAAGCGATGGCGTGGGGACGGCTGCGCGGCACGCCCCGACCGAACTCGTAGGCGATCCCCAGCGCCATCTGAGCCTTGTCAAAGCCCTGGCGTGCGCTCAGGATATAGAGCTCCAGCGCCTTTGGGAAGCTCTTGGGCAAGCCACCTTCGCCCTCCTCGTACATCCCGCCAAGCGCGTACTGGGAAGCACGATGACCCTGAGCAGCGGCCAAGCCAAACCAATGCGCCGCGGCACGGTCGTCGGCGCGCACTCCGTTACCATCCTGATAGGCGATGCCCAGTGCAGCCTCCGCTCGCGCATGCCCCATCCGTCCAGCCTTCAACAGCAAAGGAAGCGCTCCGCGAAAATCATTTCGATCAATGAGCGCGGCGGCGCGACTCCACAACTGTTCCGCCTCCGCTCGATGCTCGGGTGCCACGCCCGCCGGTGGAGAATCCGAGGAAGAGAATTCGGGCGCAGATCCGGGGTTCTTGCCGCCCCCCGCACCCGCCCCATCGCGCCGGTCAAGCTGCAACTGTCCATAGTTGCCCCTCAACGGCTGGGAACAATTCACCTGCGTGCGGCTGTACATCGTGCAATAAGGAACGTCATTTAAGAGTTGATTGATGCGCTCCGCTGGAACACTGTAAGTGAACGCGCACGGGTTGCCGCTGCCGTAATAGTTGGTAGAATTTGGGCCGCCGCCATTCGGAGCTCCGCAATCCCCGTAATGAGACGCCTCAGGATCTTTTGGCCGCTGGGCGAGTGCTGGAACAATTGCGATCAAGGCAAGAACCGACCAAGCCAGCGCTCGCCTTCGATCTACATTTCGAAGCATGCCCCAGAGTAAGCAAATCCGTTCCGGGGCGCAAGGGAGATCCAGTCAAATTACTCATACCGCAGAACCGCAGCCGGATCCGACGTTACCGCCCGACGACTCGGAATCCAACACGCAAGCGCGGCGATGAATAGGAGCACTCCGCTCACCCCGAAAAACGTGGCCGGATCGTACCCGCTCACCTGGAATAGAAAGCTGTTCAACAGCCGCGTAAGCGACAAAGCAGCGAAAATCCCGACAGCCAAACCGGCGATCACGGGACTCAGCCCTTGCCGCAGAATCATCCGATACACATCTGATCTGGCCGCTCCGAGCGCCATCCTGATTCCGATCTCATTGCGGCGTTGAGTCACCAAATACGAGACGACTCCATAGATTCCGAGACTCGCCAGCAGCAGCGCCGCCCCGGCAAACAGCAGTACCAGCGTCAATTGAAAGCGGCGCGGAGCCACTGACCGCGACACCACCTGTTCCATGCTGCGCATCTCGCCCAGCGGCACGTCCGAGTCGATTTCGCGGACTGCGGCGCGCAGGGCAGGCGCGGCCAGAACGGGGTCCATCAAAGTTCGCGCCACTAGCGAAAGTTTCATCCGGCTCCGGTACCAGTAGGGAACATAGACCAGCATCCCAGCCGGTTTCTGCAGACTGGATACACGAACATCTCCTGCCACCCCGACCACTTGAAAGGGAGCTTCCTTATCATCGCCGCGCCTGAAAAGCTTGCCGATAGGATTCTCGCCCGCGAAGACTCGCTTGGCCACAGTTTCCGAAATCACGGCGGGCGCGGCGTTCCGGTCCGCGTCCTGAATAAATCGACCTTGCAGCAGCGGAATCCCTAGCGTCTCGAAATACCCGGGACTCACAAAGCGGTAATTGGCGATGGGCCGCTCCATCACCGAAGCATGCTGGCCTTGTACGCTAATCACGTCAGCCCAGCCTTCCCCCTCCAGCGGAAGCACGCTGACGAGTCCTGCCGACTTCACCCCGGGCAGAGCGCGAACCTTCAACATGAGGCGATCAAGCAACCGTACCCGCGTTGCGTCATCTTTATAACGCGCGGCAGGCAGCGTCAGATCGGTCGCAATCACGCTCGCAGGCGTGAAGCCCTGGTCTAATTTCATGACTTGCACGAAGCTATGGAGCAGCAAGCCGGCTGCGATGAGCAGCATCGCGCTGAGTGCCACTTCGGACGCCACCAGCAATCCGCGAAGTTGGAGGCCTCGCGCACTCTCCGTCGCCGCCCGGCCTCCCGATCGAAGAGCGTCGGCCGGTTCAGCCCGCCCTAGCCGTAAGGCCGGAAGAATTCCGAAGAGCAAACCCGTCAGCAGGGTGAGCGCCAATCCGCACCCAAGCACCAGGCCGTCCATGTGGACGTTTTCAAGCCGCGGCAGATCCACGGGTGCAGTCCGAACCAGCAAGCTGACTCCCCAATAAGCGGCAGCTATGCCCAAAATGCCCCCAAGGGCCGCAAGCAGCAGCGCCTCGGCCAGCACATGCCGGATCAACTGTCCGCTGGATGCTCCCAGCGCTGCCCGAATGGTCGCATCTCGCTTTCCGGCCATGGCGCGGGCAAGCATGAGGTTAGCCAAGTTCACGCACACGATCAGCAGCACGGCGCCGACCGCTGCCAGCAACACCAGCAAGCCCTTCCGAGTCTGACCGGTCATCTGTTCCTTGAGCGGAGTGATCGCGGCGCGCAGTTCCGATTTCTCGGCCGCCGCAAGCCTGGACTCGATCGAAGCCTGAACGATATTGATCTCGGCCAACGCCTGTTCGCGGGTCACTCCGGGTTTGAGGCTCGCCAGCGCCATGAAGTTGAAGTCGCCCATAAGGCCGATCTCTTCGGGGTTCAGCCCGATGGGACGGAAGATATCGGTGCGCGCTTCGAGGGTTGCCAAGGTGCTGAGATCGTGATGGGCGAAAAAGCGGAAATCCGGCGGCAGAACGCCGACCACTACATGTGGCGCGCCATCCAGCAAGATCGCTTTGCCAACGATGGCTGGGTCCGCCGAAAAGCGTCTGCGCCAAAGCGAGTCCGTGATCACCACCACGCGGTTATGCCCCGGACGGTCCTCCTCTTCGAGGAACCCGCGACCAAGCCTTGGCTGCACACCCAATATGGCGAGAAGGTTGGCCGATACGTAGGCTGCGCCAATCTGCTCGGGCTCGCCGCCTGCGGGTCCTCCAGTCAGTGTCATGCGCCGGGAGTCTATTGCGGCCACCTGATCGATGGATTTACACTGCTTGCGCCATTCGTATAGGTGACGGCCGTTCACTGGAAAGGGTCCGAACTGGCGCAGCAGCTTAGGGATGATCTCTTCGATCACCACCAATCGATCCGGGTTGGGGTAGGGAACAGCCTGCAGCAGGACGCCGTTGATCAACGAGAAAATCGCCGTATTAGCGCCGATTCCCAATGCAAGCGTCAGGACCGCGATGGCCACGAAACCAGGATCGCGAGCGAGAGACCGGAGGGTGGGAGGGAGTACCATATCGTTTGGAAAGTACGAGGACCAAGTCGAATTTGTTCCCAGGCCCGTTCAAATTGCTAGAATGAATTCACACAGGAGGGAAGCCAAATGCGAATTCTACAGGCCACCGCTGCGTGTCTTCTGACTATCGTGACGCTGCCGGCTCAGACTTTGACGCCGCGCGAGGTGTTTTACGGCGAAACCGCGCCTGCCCCGACGAAGGCCCCCGAGCAGAAAAGACCTAAAACCGAAGCTAAGCCCAAGGTTTGGTCGGAGAAATCGGGCGCAGCCCCAGGCAAGATTGCAGCTTCTCCAGCCAAAGTTGAAGCGGCGCAGCCGAATGTTTTCCAGAATGTCTCCGAGTCTAACCGACCTTTAGGGCTCAGATACAGCGTTTTGAAGCTGGGCTCCTCGGGCCAATTTGCCGACGTCAACCCGGAAACGACGTTCGTCTCGGGGGACAGCATACGGCTGACCGTGGAGAGCAACGATGTTGGCTATCTTTATGTCGTGATGCAAGGCTCGAGCGGCATCTGGAAGGTTCTTTATCCCTCGGCCGAGGCCGGAGGCGGAAGCAATCAAATCGAAAGAGGACACCTGTACACCGTGCCGGCGACCGCCGCATTCACCTTCGACGAGAAGAGCGGCAGCGAGAAGCTTTTCGTAGTTTTGTCTCGACAGCCCGAGAAAAATCTCGAGAATCTGATTTACTCTCTTCGAGACAAAGCTCCGAAGAACGGCGAGCAGCCTCCCATGCTGGCTTCCAATATGGCTCCGGTTCAGGACGAACTGGTCCAGCGCCTGCGTGAAACCTACAGCCGCGATCTTTTGATCGAGAAGGTGAACGACGAAGCGCCTGCCCCTGAGCCAGCCACATCAAAGGTGCGGAACAAGGAGCAGGCCGTATACGTGGTGAATCCCCGGGCTGGAAAGAACGCCAGCGTAGTGGCCGATATCGAACTGCGTCACAAATAGGCCGTCGCCTTTGGACAAGGCGTGGCCCATGACACGAGGTGTCAGACTTGCGTGAACACGACGGAGAACTGGTCCGCTATATCAATCTGAAATTGGCGGCGCTGGGCCAGGCGACGAGCCAGATTACTGCGGATCCGTACTTTTTGGACATCGCGGGTCCGCTCCTCAGGAACTATTATCAAAAGGGCCAACTGCTGGGCGATCGACTGTGCCCGGTGGATACGCGCATTCAAGCGTTCCTGGACAAGTATCTTCAGGGGTTAGCGACCACCCGTTTGCCTGCCAAAACATTCGTGCTCGATCGACCTGGGATGGCGCGCGCGATGTCTCTCCCGCCTGACCGGGACCGGCTCTCCTCACCGTATCTGGAATCCTATCGAGTTTGCCAGGGCGTACTCCACAATCCTCTCAGCGATCGCCGCACCACCAAAGGAATCTTTCACATCGTGGAAGGGGGATTCCCTATTCCGGCGGACAAAATCGCCGTGCCAAAGATCGTTTTCGCTAACTTGCTGGCTGCGGCTTTTCACCCGCCCGAGGGAGTGCTGGCGCTTCCGTTTACGGCCAGCCAGGCAGAACAGGTCTACCTGTTTGTAAGCCTGCTGCTTAGACCCTTGGTTTGTCCGCCCACGGCGCGGGAACCGGGCAAGTCCATGGAAATCCGCTTCTTCGCGCCGGCGAGTCTGGTCAGCAACCTCGATTTCGTGGAAGGCATCTTCGGGAATGGAGGCGATCCGGACCTGCCTGAGAATGATGCAGGCCTGGATGCGCCGCACTGGACGGGGCACACCGGCTGCGTAATTCTAGCGCCGCACCTGGTGAGCACAAAGAAAAAAGACGTGGGCTTGCCACGCTATGAAGATGCGACCGAACGGCAGCGCCGCGACGGAATGTGCTGGCGCGATGAAAACGAACCGTATAACGGCGGCGGCGCATTCAAACTCACGTGCAGGAATACTGACGGCGTGATGGTGACCATCATCGCGGACAATTATTACGGCTATTGCAAGAAGGAAGTCAAGACCCAGATCAGTTTCTCGGCGAACCTGTATGGCTCGTGCGAGGAAGAGCATGCCGGGGGTGCCATCGCGTTTCCGGCATATGTGCTGGGGCAGCAGTTTATCGCCGGGCGCACGGTGCTGACCAAGCCCGTGAAATTTAAAGAAGCCATGCAATTGCTGGGCGACAGGGTAGATATCCAGCCTGAAGGATTCGCGCGCGACCGGTTGTACCCGGACGTTCTCTACGTCCCGGAGAATGCCGAATTTCGAGTGCGCGAAGCTTCGGTGAAGTGGACAGGGCAGGGCGGCGAATGGCACAATCTCACGCTGCGAACGACGGAAACCTATGTGCTGCCGTGGGGAACGAAGATTCGTGTGGAGAAGCAGACGGACGGAACCGCATGGCGCTTAATCGCCTCGCGCGCGGATGGAATTCTCTGCCACAAGCCGTGTACCGTGTCGGGCGGCGGCAAGTCGGAAATCTCGAAATCCATCGGCAGCATTATTCTGCGCGGTCCAATCTTTGTCAGCGATTTTTTCCAGGACATGGATCAGGTTGCGCAAATTCTGAGCAAGGATTTCTCGCCGATTTACCTACACCCGATTGACGAGAAGCGCGCGAAGCGGTCCATCCTGAGCCCTGAACGCTCGCTTGGCTCGGTGATCAAGCTGATGACGCCTTCGCCGGATTACACCGAGGAACACAATGCGTGGCTCGCCACGATTCCTCAAACCGTTCGGCAGCTGCTCATCACCGTGAAGCGCTACTACTTGCAAGAGTGGGGCGAGAACTGGCGCGAGCACTTCGGCGTGGACCGAATTAACGGACTGCTGGGCCATGAGCTGAAATTCGAGAATCAGAAGCTGCTCGGGAATTATCTTCGGATGGGTTACGACCCGGACGGCTCCTGGCGTATCTACAAGCTGCGTCCGGACTTCAATCCAGCGGATAAGGTGCAAGTGGAGGACGACATTACGGTCTCCGTGACTCTGCCCCGCGAGAGTCTGACCAACCTCGATCCGGAGTACCGCAATCAAAGTGTGAAGCTGGTGGCTAACTGCGAGAATTTGCTTTTCCAGCGGCCTGACGATGCAATCCATCGCGGCTTCGATAAAGATGCGGAAGCGGACATTGCATCGGAGGGAGTGTTCCTTTCAAACTTCGAACCGTTGACGGTGGGGGACGCTCAAGCGATCGTGGATGACATCGTGGAGTTCGATAAGTACACTGCCCCGATGAAGCGGTTGCTGCATGGGTTTCTGGAGCGGAAACAGCCGGAATTCGCTGTCTCGTCGGCGCATCCGCGTATTGTGGATGGCGGTCCCTCCAAGAATCCGCGTTACCTGCAAAAGCGGTCCGATCTGGTGAACCCGCGGCACGTTTATCTTGCGGAGGTGGGTACCCGGCTGGCGCGCGAGATCCCTTGCGACCGGCCTGCTTACTTTCCCGTGAATGCCCTTTTGCCGGGCCGCCGCAACAATCCCCCCGATGCAAAAGCCGGGATCCCGCCGTTAGCGGTCTTTAGTCCGATTCACTATCAGGAACTGCCCGAATTGTTCATGGACTTCATCTGCAGCCTGACCGGCAAATCGCCATCGACCACGGGCTTTGGCAGCGAGGGCGCACTGACCAAGGGACCTTTCAACGCGATGCCGCCTGTCGTGGACGTGAATAACGCGCTGACGGCGGCGATTTTGACGGGCTACGAAGGGTTCACGACTGCGGCGGGCCATGTCGGCCCGAACTATCGAGTGGATCACGATAACAGCATGCTCGTGCCGGAACTCTGGTGCCGCATGCGCGTGAGTGAGCGTGACGCTTCGTTTCTGATCTCCAACGGATACCTGGAAAAGGTGCGCGATTTCGATTTCGAAGGCCGCAGGATTCGCGCGAGCCGTCTGGGTTACCGGATCACCGCCTCATTCGTGGATCGTTTCCTGGGGCGCATTTTCGAAATGCCAGCCGCTGTATTCCCGGCAGAGCTGCTGCGGCCGGAGGAGCAGGATTTGGCGGTGTTCGCGACGGGCGTGGATGCCATTGTGGAAGCCCAGCGCACCGTAGCGATGAATTATTTCGAGGATGGCAGCGTGGCTTCCGCGTGCCCGCCGGTGAAAGCGCTGCTCCACATCATGGCTTACGGCGAGTTTGAAGGCAGGCACGAGACCGATCCGGCGTTGCGTGCGATGTTTACCCGTGAAGCTCTCTTGGCGAGCGATTGGTATCGGGATCGTCTGCGCGCGAAGCAGGCCCAAGACGTGCGTCTATGGACGCGCCATCGGGATGCGCTAGAGGTTAGCCCGTTGCTCAATGGCTGGCAATCGAAATTGAGCGCTGCACGCGAGAGGTTGGCGGAGGTCAGCGGGGCGCAGTACCTATCGGACTTAGTGGGAACAATCGGAACCGATCCAACTGTGGTATTGCCTCACAAGTCTTAAGCGATCATCCTAGTCAACGTGACCGAGCGCATCTACTATCACGATAGCTACGCCGCCGAATTCCAGGCCCACATCGTCGCGTCCAACCCGGACCGCACCCGCGTCTATCTAGACCGCACTGCTTTCTACCCCTCATCCGGCGGTCAGCCGTTCGATCTCGGCCAACTTGGGGGAGTGCCGGTAATCGAGATCATAGACGAAGAGGACCGGATCGCTCATGTTCTCGCCGCCCCTCTCGAGACTGTTGAAGTCTCCGGCCAAATCGACTGGAATCGCCGCTTCGATCACATGCAGCAGCATACCGGGCAGCACCTCCTGTCCGCAGTTTTCGCCGACCTGGCAAAGGCAGCCACGGTCAGCTTCCACCTGGGAGCTGAATCGTCCACCATCGATCTAGCCGTGCCCTCGCTTGACCCTGACGTGATCCAGGCGGTGGAGCGGCGGGCGAATGAAGTGGCATTTGAGAACCGCCCGGTTTCGGTGGACTTTCAACAATCGTCCGATGCGGCGGGCCTTCGGAAAGCATCCGGCCGCGAGGGCTTGCTTCGGATTGTGTCTATCCGCGAACTGGACCGGAGCGCATGCGGCGGAACGCACGTGCGTGCCACTGGCGAAATTGGTCCCATTCTCCTGCGCAAGCTCGAGAAGATTCGGGGCAACCTGCGTATCGAGTTTTTATGCGGCATGCGCTCCGTCCGGCGCGCTCGAGCCGACTACGAAGCTTTGTCGCGGATCGCGCGTTCCTTCTCAGCGCCCCTGGAGGAAGCGCCCGCACTGGTCGCCGCCCAAATCGAGAAGTTGGCTGAATCGGACAAGACCCGGCGTCGGCTGAGTGCCGAATTAGCCACGGCTAGGGGTCGTGAGTTGTACGCAGTGACCCAACCTGATGCGGATGGAACCCGGCGCAGTATTCGACGCCTCGACGTGCTCACAGACGACCAGCGCACCGAAGCGCAAAGCTTTGCCTCAGGCCCGAAAGCGGTGATGCTCCTGCTGGCTCGGAACCCTCCCACCGTCCTGTTGGCCGCATCGAAGGACAGCGGAGTAGACGCAGGTCGATGGCTGAAAACCGTACTCGCGGAGGTGGGCGGCCGAGGCGGCGGGAGTCCAACGATGGCGCGAGGCAGCCTCCCGTCGGAGGAGGCGCTAAACCAGATTACACTTTAGTGAAGCTAGTATCCTTGTAGCTGACTCATGCGCTTGTTCACGGGCATCGATCTCCCTCAACCTACTCTCGACCGGCTCGAGCGATTGCTGGCCCACCTCCGCCCCACGGCCCACCTGAAGTGGAGTCCCGTCTCCAATCTCCATATCACTACCAAGTTCATTGGCGAGCAGCCGGAAGGAAATCTGGAAGGTCTGAGCTCCTCCTTGCGCGCGCTCCCTAAGCGGCGTTCGATCCCCATATCCATCGACGGTCTCGGGTGGTTTCCGAACCCGCACGCTCCGCGCGTTTTCTGGGCAGCGGTGAAAGGAGGCGAAGCCCTCGTCGACCTTGCCGCAGCCATCGAGAACAGCCTGGAACCGCTTGGAATCGCACGCGAGACGCGTCCTTATTCTCCGCATTTGACGCTGGCGCGCATTACCGCAGGTGTCCCGCTGCAGCCCATGCGGCAGGCTATCGCCCAACTGGATGCAGTGGATTTCGGGACGTTCGAAGCCGACCGTTTTCACCTGTATCTAAGCGAGACTGGAGCGGCTGCAGCGGTCTACACGAAACTCGCCGAATTCCCTTTCGCCGCATGATACCTCCACTGCTGCTTCTGGTTGCCTACCTGATGGGAGGCATTCCGTTCGGCTTTTTGTTCGTGAAGCTGAAAACGGGACGCGACGTCCGCTCTCTGGGCAGCGGCAACATCGGAGCAACCAACGTGCTGCGAACCTCGGGATGGACCGGTGCGGTCTGCACGCTGCTTTTGGATGTCGCGAAAGGCTACTTCGCGGTCTGGCTGATGGGCCGTTTCGGCTCTAGTTCCCCGGCTTGGTTGTCCGCCGCTGCCATCGCCGTGATGGCGGGGCATGCCTATCCTGTCTTTCTCGGCTTCAAAGGCGGCAAGGCGGTCGCGAGCTTTATCGGCGCGTTCCTGTATGTCACGCCAATTCCGTTGCTGGCAACGTTGATCGTATTCGTCATCGTCGTTGCTGTTACGAAACATATTTCCCTGGGTTCCGTGATGGCTGCAGGCACCTTTCCCCTGGCGGTTTGGCTGATTCTGCATCCAGGGTTTCCGGTCATCCTGGCGGCGCTGCTGGCCGGGGGGTTCATCGTGTATCGCCACCGGGCTAACCTGGAGCGAATTCGCGGCGGAAGCGAGCATGTGTTCGGGTTCAGCAAAGGCAAGTGAGCAAGCTCGCAATCATCGGGGCCGGAAGCTGGGGAACCGCTCTCGCCATTGCGCTTAGCACGCGCTACGAGCGCGTGAGTCTTTGGACTCACGAGGAAGAATTGGCGGCCCGCATGGCGCGATCGCGGGAGAATGACGTATTTCTACCCGGGTTCATTTTGCCGGGCAATGTGGATCCCACACCGTTGGCGGAGCAAGCGCTAAAGGGTGCGGGAGTGGTTCTCGGGGTAATGCCTTCCCGATTCGCCCGCCGTCTCTATAGCGAGATGCTGCCTTATTTTCGACCGGAGATGGCGTTTGTCAGCGCTACCAAGGGAATTGAGCAGAGCACTTTACTCCGGATGTCGGAGGTGATGCAGCAGACCATCGTGGCAAGTTTTCAGCCGCGGGTGGCCATCCTCTCAGGCCCTACTTTTGCCCGCGAAATCGCCGGCGGCGAACCTGCGGCAGTGGTGATCGCATCCACCGATGGCCAACTTGCGGCGGACATCCAAGCCAGCTTCTCGGGTCCAACTCTTCGCTTGTATCGCAACACCGACCCGATCGGCGTAGAGCTGGGTGCCGCGCTTAAGAACGTGATCGCCATCGCTGCTGGAGTCTGCCGGGGCCTGGGGCTGGGCAGCAATGCGCAGGCCGCGTTGATTACCCGAGGACTGGCCGAGATCACGCGCCTGGCGGTAGCGATGGGCGGACAGCCCGCGACGCTCGCCGGTCTGGCTGGGCTCGGCGATTTAGTCCTGACCTGCACCGGGGAGCTAAGCCGCAACCGGAGCGTGGGCATCGAATTGGCGAAAGGTCGAGAACTAGCCGATATAATTGGCCCCATGAAGATGATCGCGGAAGGTGTGGAGACCACCTGCGCCGCGATCGATTTAGCCCGCAAGTTTGGGGTGGATATGCCGATAACTGAGCAGATGGGTTCGCTTTTGCGCGGTGAGCGTTCTGCGAGATATGCCTTGCGGGAATTGATGGACCGCAGCTTAAAAAATGAGTAGGCGTCAACCATGAATGCCGAATCGCGTCAAGCAGAGTAAGTTGGC
Source organism: Bryobacterales bacterium (assembly GCA_038225555.1). Taxonomy (GTDB): domain Bacteria; phylum Acidobacteriota; class Terriglobia; order Bryobacterales; family Bryobacteraceae; genus JANXQZ01. The sequence goes on along the minus strand of JBBRRB010000075.1, from coordinate 3,677 downwards.
ATGGAATCGTCTTGGCATAAACCACCGGATATTCGCTCGGCAACGCCGCAACCTTCTTGGAACGAGCGGGTTAACAGCCATATGACAGCGGTGGCTTCCCTGGAAAGGGATGCCGAGTTGATGCTCCGCGTCCGCGATGGGGATCAGGCCAGCTTCGCCCTATTGCTGGAGCGGCATCGTGGTCCGGCGATTCATTTTTTATACCGAATGGTGCAGAATCAGGCAGTTGCGGAGGAATTGGCGCAGGAGGTTTTCCTGCGGGTGTATCGTTCCAGAAGCACGTATGAGCCTACTGCGAAATTCACCACCTGGCTATTTCGGATCGCAACCCATCTGGCGCTGAACTGGATCAGAGATAAGAAAGGCGAAAAGCTTCAAGAAAGTCTGGATCGCAGCACCGAGGACGGAGCCCCTCGTCAACTCGCCGATGGTGAAAAAACAGTCGAGCAGAAGATGGTGTATCAAGTAAAATTGCAGGAAGTGCGCCAAGCCATTCAGGCGCTGCCCGCAAAGCAGAAAGCGGCGGTTCTGATGCACAAGTATCGGGAAATGGAGTATTCGCAGATTGCGAGTGTTTTGAGTTGTTCGGAATCGGCGGTAAAATCACTGCTGTTCCGGGCGTATGAGTCGTTGCGGGGGCGCTTGGCCCACATGGCCTAGGAGGTATTCATATGAATTGTCCAATTCGAACGGGCCAGGGGGCTGAATATTTCATCGCTTACGGTGCGCGCACGCTCTCTCCGGACGCCCAGGCCTCTCTGGAATTTCACATGCTGGAGTGCGCGGAATGCAGGCGAATGGCAGAAGCGCAGGTGTCTGTCTGGTCAGCTCTCGATGTTTGGGATCCGGTGGCCATGCCTCCTGATTTCAATCAGCAACGCTTCGATCAGAAACTGTATGCCCGGATAGCGGCCGACGAGCAGCGTCCTTGGTATCGGCGTGCCTTCGATTTCAATCTAAACTGGTCGCTTCGGCCCGCCATGCCAGTGGCCGCAGCCTGCACCGCCGTGATTGCTGCGTTCCTTTTGCGAGCCCCGCTTATGGATCAGAAACCGTCCGCACCGACAGCCTCGACCAGTGCTTCGAAGAGCGTGGACATTGAGCAGGTTGAGCGCGCCTTGGACGATATCGACATGTTGAAGCAGTTGGGCGTAGCTCCGTCGGCAGGCAATCAGAAGCAAGTCCGTCCGGAGCCGATGTAGGCTGCATGAGCGGCTGCCGGCCCATTGCGTGCGTCGTTCTTCTGGCGGGGTTGTGCCTGAGTCCGGCGTCCTCGGTTTTCGCTCAGGGCCGACGCTCGATGGGCCTGGGACACAAAAAGCCCGTTCGTCCAGAGAAGGCTCAAAGAGCTCCGAAACCGCCGACGCAGCATACCGCTCCTCTGGAGCAGTTTCAGAGAATGTCTCCGCAGGAACGCGAGCAGGAACTGGCTAAGCTGCCAGCAGATCGGCGGGAGAAAATGCAGCGCCAGTTGGAGCATTACGACCAGCTGACTCCTGCCCAGCGAGAGAAGTTGGACTGGTTCAATCACCTTGCCCCGGATCGCAAGGATGCATTCCGGAAGGCTTTCCAGAAGTTCCAGGCCCAGCCGCCCGAACGCCAGCAAGCGTTGCGAGAGGAGTTGCGGAACCTTCGTTCAATGTCCGAGAGCGAACGGAATGCGCGGATTGAAAGCCCGGATTTTCGCGGGCGGTTCAACGAGAACGAACAGCACATCCTTTCCGAAATGGCAGTCACGCTACCGACCCAGTAGGGCGGCTAGCGGGAAATTTTGTCATCCTCGCGGTCGAGCCACTTTTTCAGGGGCATCAAGGCTCGCAAGGTAAACAGGTTGAGGAAGGCGAGCGTGATGGCGATCCCGTAGTGATTCATCGCGACGGCGGCTCCGATCACGCCTGCGTTCCAAACGCTGGCCGCTGTTGCGGTGCCTCTGACGTTGGTCCCTTCTTTCAGAATCGCGCCACCGCCGATGAAGCCGATCCCCGTGATCAATCCCTGCAGCAAGCGCGACTGGGAAGCGGAATCCAGATGATCCGCCACTAGTAGCAAGTATCCGCAACTCGCCATTCCCACGATGGGAAACGTGCGAATCCCTGCGCTGTGCGCTTCGCGTTCGCGCTCCCAGCCAATGCTGGCAGTCAGGAGGTAGGCCAGCCCGAGGTGCTGAAAGTTGCTCCAAACGTCAAGCCAAACGTCGAATAGCTGACTCATGTCGGTATGTCCAATTTAGGATGGTACTCTCATTGCAATGTTCGGTGTGCGGTTACAATCTTTATGAACGAGATTTGACCCTCTTAGTCATGGCACGCGAACAACCCTTCTCGAAACGCAACCGCTGCAGCGGCGAGGTCAACGATGTCACCGCTTCGCTTCGCCGAGTGCTCAAGACGCACGAGCCGGGCCGGGCGCTCGACAAGGTCTGGCCTATCGAACAAGAAACACGCTACCTAGAATCGCTATCGAGCCGGGAGACCTTCCATGTCGCCGTCAATGAGAATGGGCGCATTGTAGGTTTCCAGAGTCTCGACCTGTGGTCAACACTGCTTCCCTCTATGGCGCATAACGGTCAAGTCGGGACCTTTGTGTTGCCAGAATGGCGAGGCCACGGAATTGGTCGTCAGTTATGGAGCGCCACGGAGGCCTTTGCGCGTGAAGCCCTATACTCGAAACTAGCGATTCAGGTGCGTGCGTCGAATGCTTCTGCGCAAGAGTTCTATCGTGCCCTGGGCTTCACAAAGTGCGGACTGCTCACCCGCCAAGTCATCATTGATGGTGTCGAGGACGACGAAGTTCCCATGGAGTTCTTCTGCTGAGACATAGAGGTTCCAACTCGCTGCGAGAGGTGACCAAAGCTGCCGTGGAAGCTGCGCGAGAAAACTCTGGTTGTTGGGCAGCCCTAGCGCCAGCGCGTTAACGCGGTGCCAGTATGCGCATGGACGCAATTTTCCAATGGACTCCCTGTTTCTTCATCACAAACGATATGGGTGTCGTTTGGGCAGTGACGCTGCCATCTTCGTATTCGAAAGAGCCATCGGCCAGCGCCACATCGAGGGTTATAAACCGTACGTTGCCGCCCACTATTCTGGGATTTAGCATTACCAGGCGCGGCATCCCGTCCATATCTGGGAAGTTGATGGTCGCTTCACCCCAAGGGTCATGCGAAATAGTCACCGTGGGGTGATCGGATGAAGACGGGGAAGCGGCATCGGTTGTGCGCGATTGCATCCGGTACACCAGCCGCTTGCCCTTCCATAGCTGATCGAGTACAGAACGGGCATCTGCATCCACGGTGAAAAGTTCAGTGCGTTGCGGAAACTCATTCAGTGCGGCGACGGTCCTAGCTATTGCCGTACGGTCCGCAGCTTCGTCGGCCCAAGCGGCGCCGAACAGGATTGGCAGGCACAAAAATGCTTTCACAAATGAGTAATGCCGCATAGAACGAGGTCCTTTCACTGTTCACGATAACCGATCCGTCACTGATATATCCGGACAACACTCTGGAGCGACCCAGGTATGCCAAATAATGTTGATGGAAGTACGCCAAGTAATTCTGAAAGTGACGTGCGCCGTGAAAAGGCGCTAATCCTCAGCGGGGGGAAGTCCCGCCCGGGAACTGGTTCGCTCCACCCGGTAGCAATCGGAGCAGTGGTGAAGGTAACGAAGCCACTGAAGCCTCT
>JBBRRB010000074.1:0-25493 GCA_038225555.1 Bryobacterales bacterium | reverse complement strand
GTGTGTTTTCCTCGGACGCTCGAGTCCGAACGGTGCGGGGAAATTACGTCTACCCTGACATCTCGGTCGTCTGCGGTCCGGCCCTTTTACATGGCGACACGGACGACCTGATCACGAATCCCATTCTAGTGGTCGAAGTGCTCTCGCCTTCGACGTCGGCCTTTGATCGCGGCAGGAAATTTGAAGTCTATCGGGAGATTGCATCGCTCCAGGAATACGTGTTGTCTCACTTGACCACCCCTCACGTAGAGGTCTTCACCCGCCAGAACGATCAGAGCTGGATCTTTCGCGAATATCGCGAGATCGAAAGTTCGGTAACGCTGACTTCAATCGGATGCACTCTCGCGCTGTCGGACATTTACGCTCGAGCCTTCGATCTGCGCGTAAAGTCCGACGACGAGTAATATGGCCCGCCCCACACAGAAACCGGTTGGCTTACAAAAGGAATAGCCAACGCCTTCCCTAAAGTAACGCTCTCCGGTCTCCCAAAAGCAGGAACCCCAATCGTAATGGAATCCTGCGGCACGTCGAGCTTGAGCGTGCCGTGCAGCCAGTCCCAGATCGTCAGCCCGCTGGACCAATTCGAATTAGCCTCCCGCTCTACCATCGAATGATGGATCCCGTGCATGCGCGGCGTAACGCAGAACCAATTCACACGTCGTTCCGCCGGAAGCGATAGCCGCACATTGGAATGATGAAAGAGAATCGATACGAAGAGCAGAGTCTGCCACACCGATAGGGAGAGTGGAGCAACGCCGATCACCGCAATCTGAGCGGCGCGCCAAGCGACCGATTGGGTAAGCTCGCCAAAGTGAAAGCGAATGGCAGTGGACGCATCCAGATCCAGATCCAAGTGGTGAACCATGTGGAACCGCCACAACCAAGGCACGCGATGCGTCAGAACGTGCCACCAGTAGAGCGTGCAATCCATGAGAATTACAGCCAGCGCGACTTCAAGCCAAAGTGGAAGGGACAAGCGCTGCAGTAGCCCCCAGCGCCGTCGTTCAACCAGAGCGGCCAGGGGTCGGGCGACGGGCTGTTCGGCGAGCGCGATCGCAATGCCGCCAATTCCCGCAATGACCAGATTCCGCGCATCCCGCCTGAGCTTCGGTTCCACTGACTTGCGCAGCGGTCGACGCAGTTCCAAAACAACAAGGGCCGCGAAAACTCCCGCGCAAACGAGTCCCGTTAGCCAACCCGGAAGCGGTTTAGCCCGAGTCAAATTACGCCAGCGCTTGCTTCATGTATTCGAACGACTTCTTCACTTCCGCCACCGTGTCCATGCCCTTCTTGCCGTACTCGTATTCGATCATGGCCGGGATCGCATAGTGTTTGGTCTTCAGCACATCCAGCACGCCCTTGATGTTCGTGTCGCCTTCGCCAAATGGCATATTGGCGCCATGATCCTTCTTCCGATCCTTAAAGTGGAGGGTCAGAATATCGGCATGATGCTCCTGAAGGTATGCCACGGGGTCAAAATTTGCTGCGGTGAAGTGACCGATATCTAGGTTGATCTTGATGTACTTCGAGCGGCCTTCCATCGCCTTGGCGAAATTGTCGGGCGTGGAGAATTCGTTCTCCTTCATGCTGTCGTGGTTGTGCATGCCCACATAGGTTTTATATTGTTGGGCGAACGGATCAATGCGCTTTGACGTGGTTACGTTCGAAGAGGCTGTGATGCGGGAAACGCCCAGGGCTTTGGAGATCTTGAACCCGTTCTCAATCTCGGCGTCCGTGAAATTCTCGCGGAAACTGTAATTGAAGGCGTAGATCATGATCCCCGCATCGTCGAACTTCTTGCGTGCTGCTTTCAACTCGTCGATAGGTGGATTTTCGCGCCACTTCTTAGCTTCGTCCCGGTCCTTCGGTTCCAAGTGGCCTTGCCACAGTTCGGTATAGCCGATCCCGATGTCCTTCATGGCCTGGATGGCCTCATCGAGCGGGCGGTCTCGAAAGCTGTAGCTCTGCGCCCCCACCATTACGCCGTTGAATTTAGAGTCGATCATTTTGGCGAAAGCACCGGATAGAGGCACGGCGGCCATCGCCAACTTTGCGAAGTCGCGTCTGGATTGAATCATCAGCACGATGATACCAACTGGCGCTGCGCGATGGCTTCGGCGATCTTCTCGCCATGAAAGCGGCCGTTCTCGATAAAGATCTCGTTGGTATGCATGCCTGCCACGATCACCCCCGCGAGATAAATGCCCGGTCGGTCGCTCTCAAGCGTGTTCGGGTCCGTGTTGGGCCGCTGTGTTGCGGGATCGAGTCTGATTCCGAGCCGTTCCATGAACTCGAGATCGGGATGATAACCGATCAGCGCGAACACGAAGTCGTTCTTGAGACTGACCAATCCTGCCGGAGTTTGTAGGTCGACTTCTCCTTCTCGAATCTCAGCCACGCGCGAGTTGAAGTAGCCTGTGATCTCGCCGTTCTTAATGCGATTTTCAATATTGGGCTTAATCCAATATTTGACGTTCGCGTGGATTGCGGACCCGCGATGGACCAAGCTCACGCGCGCCCCGGTCCAGTAAAGTTCCAGCGCGGCGATGGCCGCCGAGTTCTTAGCGCCAACCACCAGGACATCGTGATCGTAGTAAGGATGCGGCTCCTTGTAATAATGGATCACCTTGTCGAGATCCTCGCCCGGCACGTTCAGCTTGTTCGGCAGATCGTAATAGCCGGTGGCGAGAACGATCTTGCGCGAATGATAGGAGCCCTTGCTGGTGGTGACGTTAAACGCGCCGTCGTCGCCTGCAATCGAGTGAACGGCCTCGTACTGATGGACGGTCAGCTTGAAGTACTCGGCTACGCGCCGATAGTACTTCAAAGCCTCGGTGCGGCCCGGCTTCTCGTTCAGCGAAGTCATGGGAATGCCCCCGATCTCGAGCAGTTCGGGCGTGGTGAAGAACACCATGTGAGTCGGGTAATGGTAGAGCGAGTTGCACAGGCAACCCTTGTCGATGATGAGGGCGTTCTGGCCGCGCCTCTTTAGTTCGATTCCGCAGGCGAGACCGGTAGGGCCAGCGCCCACGATGATCGCATCGTACATTATTTCGAGATTCTGCATTGCTTGTGGGGCGGGCAATCCTGCCCGCAGCCGCCTTTCAGGCGGCCATGCCGGACCGCCGGGGAGAGAGCCGGCTGAACGCCGGCTGCAGCCAAGATTGGCTGCCCCACAATTTGTTCAGATAACGTCATATGGGGATGCCATCCTGCCCTATACCAAGGCACCCTGGCTAGACAGCAGCGCTTCCACGCTTGCATACACCGCCGCGAGTGCTTCAGCCAACGCCTCAACATTCTTTCCCCCCGCCTCCGCCATATCGGGACGCCCCCCGCCTTTGCCCCCCACCGCCTGCGCCAGCGATCCAGCCAGCTTCCCAGCATGAACCTTCGACGTCAAATCCTTCGTAACCGCAGTAACAATCGCGACGCTGGACTCCTCCGTAGACGCCAGGACCACCACGCCGGACTTAAACTTATTCCGCAGCGAATCGGCCAGCGTGCGAAGTTGCCCGCGATCCATGCCTGAAATCCGAGCAGCCAGCACCTTCACTCCATGGATCATGCGGGCTTCCGATTCCAGTCCTGCAACCTCGGCCTGCGCGAGCCTGTCCTTCATCTGTTCTACGCGCTTTTCCAAAACGCGCTTCTCTTCCATCAGCCGTTCCAAATGAGTCATCAGTTCCGATTCAGGCGCATGCACCAGGTCGGAAACCTCATGCAGCGATCTCAGCGCATCCTGGAAACGGGCCAACGCGCCTTCTCCGGTGATCGCCTCAATACGGCGCACGCCGGCGGAAATACTTCCTTCGTAGACAATCTTGCAAAGCCCGATGTCGCCGGTACGGCTCACATGCGTTCCGCCGCAGAGTTCTTTGCTGAACCCCTCGATCTGAACCACGCGAACCTTCTCGCCGTACTTCTCCCCGAACAGCGCCATCGCTCCGGTAGAGAGGGCCATCTCCAAATCCATCACGTCGGTGTGAACCGCGATGTTCTTCAAGATCTCTTCATTAGCGAGCCGCTCCACTTCCGCCAGTTCCGACGCGTCGAGCGCTGTATAGTGCGTAAAGTCGAAGCGCAAGCGACCGGGCTCCACCACGCTTCCAGCCTGCTTGACATGCGTGCCCAGAACAGTTCTCAGGGCTGCATGCAAGAGATGCGTTGCCGTATGATTGCGCATCGTGGAATGGTGTAGAGGCCGATCCACTTTCGCCAGAAGCACGTCCCCCTCATGAATCGACGCGGCACATTGAACGCGATGGACCACCGCGCCTTGCGCAGGTTTGTAAGTGTTCTCGACGACAGCGACGCGCTCGCCAGTATCGGGCCTCACCAAGACTCCCGTGTCGCCCACCTGCCCGCCAGCCTCGGCGTAAAACGGAGTGCGGTCAAGCAGCAGTTCGGTACGCCCCTCGTGTTCCAGAACCCGCAACACAGTGACTGGCGCGTCCAGAGTTTCCCGCCCGATAAATTCAGTTGGCGGAAGGTCCTTGTAGATGGGCGCGATCTGAGCTTTATCCCCGCCTCGCCAACTCGCGCGAGCGCGGGTTCGCTGCACCTCCATCTCTTCGCCAAATCCAACGCGGTCGATAGTAAGGCCGCGCTCGCGGGCCATCTCCTCCTGCTCGTCCAACGCTAGCCCGTAAGTGTCATAGAGCTTGAACGCGGCGGCACCCGGAAGAACGCCGCCAACGGCCGACTTCGCCTCATCGACGAACACTTTCTCAGCGACTTGAAAGGTAGTAGCGTACCGGTTCTCCTCATCCTTCACCACGCGGGCAACTCGCTGAATGCTGTCCATCATTTCGGGATAGCCTGGCTTCATCAACTCGGCCACAAATCCGGTCAGTTGGAAAAGGTACGGGTCGCGGCGGCCAATCATCCCGGCATTGCGGATGGCCCGGCGCATAATCTTGCGCAGAACATAACCGCGGCCCTCGTTCGAGGGCAGCACTCCGTCATTGATGAGAAAGGCTGTGGCGCGAGCATGATCCGCATTGATGCGCAGGGCGACATCCGCCCGCTCGTCTACCCCATACGCAACTCCAATCAGATCGGCGGCGCGGTCAATTATGGGGCGCAACAGATCGGTTTCGTAGTTCGTGATCTTGCCTTGCAAAACGGCGGCGATTCGTTCCAGACCCATGCCCGTGTCAATCGAAGGGCGCGGCAGAGGAGTCATCACGCCGTCGGCGGACCGGTCGAATTGCATGAAGACGAGATTCCAAATCTCAACAAAACGACCCCCTCCGTCGTCCGGGAACTCCTCATGCTCGCGGCCGGGTTCAGCCGTACCGGGGCCAAGATCGTAGTGAATCTCGGAGCACGGTCCGCAGGGTCCAGTCTCGCCCATCTGCCAGAAGTTGTCCTTCTCGCCGAGCCGGAAAATCCGTTCCTTAGGCACACCTGCAACTTTTTGCCAGAGTAGTTCGGCGTCATCGTCCTCGCGAAACACGGTGACGTAAAGGCGTTCCTTGGACAGGCCGTACACTTTCGTGATTAGCTCCCAGGCAAAGTCGATCGCCTCGGGTTTGAAGTAATCTCCAAAAGAGAAATTGCCGAGCATCTCGAAAAAAGTATGATGCCGGCGGGTATAGCCGACGTTGTCGAGATCGTTGTGTTTTCCGCCAGCGCGGACACATTTCTGAGAGGTGGTGGCCCGCTTGTACTCGCGAACTTCCGCTCCGGTGAACACATCTTTGAACTGGTTCATGCCCGCGTTGGTAAACAGCAGCGTGGGGTCGTTTGCAGGCACGAGCGACGAGCTGCGGACAATGCGGTGGCCGCGATCGGAGAAATAATCCAGAAATTTCTGGCGGGTTTCGTTGCCTGTCATTTCATTTTATTGTGGCATGCTGGTCCCTCCGGCTCGCGCCCAGCAGCTAAGATGAACGCTATGGAAGAAGTCTCGCCGGGAAAGCAGCTCGGCCGTCTGGAGATTCTCGCGGAGATCCGCGCAGGCGGGCATGGCAGGCTCTTTCGCGCCCTGGACACCCGCGCTCAACATGAGGTCGGCGTTCTGGTTTTCCCGCTTCGAAGCGGGGTGGAATTCCGGTTCGAGAAAAAACATTCCCAAGCCGCGGGACTTAAGCACCGCAACATTTTGAGTGTCCAGCGCTTGCTGAGCAGGCCCGGCGTCTCTTACCTCATCACTGAGCAGATCACCGGCGAATCGCTGCACGCGATTCTGAAACGCGGTGCAGTTCCGATTCGAACCCTGCTCAACATCGGAATGCAAATTGCCGGAGGGCTTGCTGCCGGGCACGCCGCCGGCATCGTGCACGGAGATTTGACGCCGGACAACGTCATGGTTGGCGAAGATGAGACGGTTAAGCTTTTAGACTTCGGTTTTGCCCGCCAAGTCGGAGAGGATCCGGTCGAGTACATGTCGCCGGAACAGGTTCGGGGGGAACCCGCCGACGCTCGCTCCGATATCTTCAGTCTGGGCTCGATCCTATATGAAATGGCTACAGGCCGCGAGGCCTTCGGAGGTCACACGCCGGCTGATCGCTTGAGGGCCATTCTGGAGCTGACCCCGCAAGAGCCGCACGCCGGCGTTCCTGCCGAGCTGGCAGGGGTGATCGGCCGCTGCCTGGACAAACATCCGGAAGACCGATTCCAATCGGCTTCAGAAGTTCGCGACGCTCTGCAAAGCTGTGCCGAATTACCCGGTCTCCCAGCTCGTGCAAAGCCGCCTGGACGTCGCTGGCGGCGACCGAAAATCGCGTGGCGCGCTCCCCTTTGGCTGACCGCCGTCCTCGCCGTTCTAACTGCCTTGCTGCTAGGGATTGTTCTGCTCAAGTGGCCAGTCTTATGGTCCAACCCGCCCAAGTTTCAGCGCCTCACGTTTCGGCAGGGTTCCATTCTGCGCGCCCGGTTTTCAGCGGATGGCAAGAGAATCGCGTACACTGCCCGTTTCAACGGAAGCCCTCTGGCCTCCTACGTAACCACCCCTGGCGGGGGCGATGGCCGCGATCTTGGTCTGCCCGAAGGCAGTTCTATCGCGGCCCTTTCATCCAGAGATGAAGTGGCCTTTCGAATGAAAAACGGGGTTCTCGCGCGAACGCCTTTAAACGGCGGAGCACAGGAAGAAGTCGCCGACTTGGTGCTGGATGCCGACTGGTCTCCAAGTGGCGACAAGCTCGCCGCTGCACGCCATTCTGGTCCGGACGGGCGCTATCGCATCGAGTACCCGATCGGTCGGGTGGTCTATGAAAGCGAGGCTCAACTGGATTTGGTGCGAGTTTCGCCGGATGGCAAACGCGTGGCATTCAGTTCGGTAGAACGAGAGGGACGCCGGCTCTGGGTAACTCAAGAGAGCGGTGAACCGAAGACACTGGGCGGCTTCGCAAAAGGGGAAGGGATGAATACCCTGTGCTGGTCCGCCGATGGGAAAGAGATCTGGTTCGGCTCGGTGGCGCCTCAGGAGAGCGGGCTAATTCAAGGCATTGGACTAAACGGCAAGAAGCGCCGCGTGACCTGGATGCCCGGCGGTTCATTGGACGACGTAGCCCGCGACGGACGGACCCTCATCGAAAATATCCGGGTCTTGAGCGGCATCGGGTTCACCGATCTGGGCAGCAACTCGGAGCGGGACCTCTCCTGGCACGCTCAAACGCTCAACGTGCATATATCCAGCGATGGCAAAAATCTGATTTTCACCGAATACGGCGAGCGAGGCGGACCAAACTTTGGAATTTATTCTCGCGCGACGGACGGATCCGCGGCGACTTGGATTGGCGAGGGACAAGCGGTGGCAGTTTCGCCAGATCGCAAGTGGGTGTCGGCCTTTCAGGCGGGTGCCACCCCCCCGTACTCCCTCCTTTCAGTCGGTTTTTTCAAAACGAACCCAATTTCAATCGCGGGACTGGAAAATGGGTCAGCTGCGGTGGTGGGGTGGCTCGCGGATGGCACCTACCTGGTTTGGGGCCGCGAACTCGGGAAAAATCCGCGTCACTTCCGCTGGAATTCGACGACGAAAGCGCTGAAGCCCATTACGCCGGAGGGTTCTACCGCGGGGTTCATCAGCGGGAACGGCACTCAGATCCTTTCCGCCGGGATCGACAATCGGCCCTACGTATTTTATGCGGACGGTGGCCAGCGCCAGCCTGCGAAAGGGCTCGAGCCGGGTTACCTTACGCTTGGGTGGGCCAACGATGGCGAGTCGGTTTTGGTGGCGGCAATCGATGGAGGCGACCGGCGATTCGCAATTTCTCGAATCGATCTGAGCACTGGGGCCAACACTCTCGTTGGTAAGCTGCGCCCCTCGATTGAGGCGGACACGGTAATTCCGCGCGCCATAACGCCCGACGGCAAATTTCTCGCGTTTACGTACTATCGGACCGAAGGCGAACTCTATCTGGCTGAAGGCCTGAAGTGAGCAACCCGTTTCTGGAAGATCTGGCGCTGCTGCTTCCGCAGGATCTTCCACGACGAGATGAAGCTATCGCCAAGTCCGCCCGCCACCTGGAGCTGATCGCCGAAGCGAACCAGCATTTCAACCTGACCCGCATCACCACGCCCAGGGAAGCAACGATCAAACACGTGCTCGATTGCGTACTGCCATGGCGACTTTTTTCAGGGGCCGAGCATATTCTGGACGCCGGAAGCGGGGCTGGCTTTCCCGGGATTCCGCTTGCGCTTGTTCTGCCCGGAACGCGCTTCACGCTGGCCGAGTCGATTCAAAAGAGAGCGCGTTTCCTCGATTCCGTCCTGGACGCGATCGATCTGCATAACGTCGTTGTCGCCCCCGAGCGAGCTGAGGATGTATTGCGCAGACGCCGCATCGACCTGATTACCGCGCGTGCGGTGGCACCCATCGGACGCGCGATCAGTCTCTTTGCGCCCGCCTTGAAGGCCGGGGCGCGCGCCCTATTATATAAAGGGCCCGATGCAGATGCCGAAATCCTGGAGGCCGAGCCTGAAGCGAAAAAGCAAAAGCTGAGGTTGCAGGTAGTTGAGCGCTACGAGCTGCCCGAGTGTATGGGTACTCGGACCATCGTGGAAATTAGGCGTTGTTAACGCACGGGTGCCGGCGAGCAGAGCTCGAAGGAAAACCCCGGCACTTCCAGCATCGCGCCATTATCCAAAGCGATCACGGTGCAATCCTGGCCCACCAGCAGGTCGATCACTTTCCGCCCGACCAACTGTTCGCGGAGCAGGCGATTCATCATCGGAAAGCGTTCAAAAGCCGAGCTTTTTACTTCTTTGTCCATTACTGATCTGGTGTCGGAGTCGCTTACAAATTCTCATAATTTCAAAACGCCGTGCAGTATGCTCAAACAATGTCGAAGATGTTGGATGAGATCCGCGAGCAGCCCGCAGCGCTGGAGCGCACTCTCAAGGGCGAACTGGCGGCAATTGAGCAACTGAAGGCTCGTCTTGCCCGCCGTCCACCGCGCATGATCCTTCTAGCGGCGCGAGGCACTTCGGATAACGCCGCACAGTTCGGTCGCTATCTGCTTGAAATTACAACGGGAATTCCGGTCTCCCTGGCGGCTCCTTCGATATTCACGTTGTATGAAGCGCCCATCCGACTGGATGATACGTTGGTGGTCGCGATCTCGCAATCGGGAGAATCCACCGACACGAATCTAGTGCTGGAGCGCGCTCGAGCTCAAGGTTGCGTGACCATCGGCATCACCAACGAGGCCAACAGTTCCCTGGCGCGCCTCGCCGAGCACGTCTTTCTGGTCCGGGCAGGCAAGGAGAAGAGCGTGGCCGCAACCAAGACCTACACGGGCCAGCTATTGATGTTGTACCTCCTCGCCTACGCTCTGGGAGGGCCCATCGACATGGATCATGTTGCCCGTTTACCCATGTGGGCGGCGAAAGCTTTGGAACTCGAGTCGGAAGTAGCCGCACGGTCAGAGCGCTATCGTTTCATGGATCACGCCGTCGTGGTTGGCCGCGGGCTCAACTACTCGAACGCTTTTGAGTTTGCCCTGAAGTTGATGGAGACGTGCTATGTGATCGCCGAACGCTTCTCCTCGGCCGACCTGATGCACGGGCCCATCGCGATGGTGGAGACGGGCTTTCCCGCTTTTCTATTTACGCCCTCTGGGGTCACTTGGCCCGGTCTGCGAAGTATGGTCGAAAAACTGAACGAGTTGGATGCCGAGACTCTGATCATTACGGATCAAGCAAATCGCGAGGCGCTCGCCCTGCGGAAGCGGACACTCTGCATTGGCGCTGAAGTGCCGGAGATGTTTACGCCCATTCCGTATATTATTCCCGCCCAGCTATTTGCCGCTAGTCTGGCCGGACAGAAGGGACTGAATCCCGACCAGCCACGAACGTTGTCCAAGGTCACTCGAACCATGTGAGCGTTGAGACTTTTTTCCTTTTGTTCCACTAATCGAGCGTGAAACCTCTTGCCTTCCGGGGTATCCAAATCAGATAGGAACGCATGTCGAGTTGTGTGCCCACATCAATGCCGTGGATCGAGGTTTGCCCTGACGCGCCGTATTTCAGGACTGACCAGGGAGCCTCGTGGACACCCATCGGACAGAACGACGCGATCACTTGGCCTGAATTGCAAGGCCTTTACAAACAGCGCGATCTCGCGACCGCCGAAGCCTACCTCAGCACGCTGAAGGACCACGGCGTTACCTGTCTGCGCTTGATGCTGGAGTACAGTCAAGGTGCCCGCCACCAATTCGAAAAGCCCGTCGGCCGGTTCAGGCCGGACATGGTCCGCCTTTGGGATGATTTGTTTGCTCTTTGCGAAAAGTACGGCGTGCGGATCCTGCTCACCCCTTTCGATACCTTCTGGCTCTGGATCAAATGGAAGCAGCATCCTTACAACAAGGCAAATGGCGGCCCTTGCGAGATCCGCTCCGCTTTCCTGCTTAGCCGCGAGACACGCGAAGCGGTCAAGGCCCGGCTGCGATTCGCGGTGGACCGCTGGGGATCGAGCGGTGCCCTCTTCGCCTGGGATCTGTGGAACGAGATTCATCCGTCCTACGCCCGCGGCAGCGCCGAGTGCTTCAACGAGCTCATCGAAGAACTGAGCGATTGCGTTCGGACCAGGGAGCAGGAGCTCTACGGCAGAACCCATCCGCAAACCGTATCCGTGTTCGGGCCTCACATGGTTCTGGACAAGCACATCCCGGAGAGTATTTTCCGGCACCCCTCGCTCGATTTCGCCAGCACCCACTTTTACGAGGAAGGCACTATCGACCATCCCAGGAATACCGTGGATCCGGCTTTGAGCGTTGGTCGGCTGGTGCGCGAATCCTTGGCCGAACTGCGGGATTTTCGTCCCTTTCTAGACAGCGAGCATGGTCCGATCCACACCTTTAAAGACCACCACAAAACGTTGCCGGAGCCATTCGACGATGAGTATTTTCGTCACATTCAATGGGCTCATCTCTGCGCGGGCGGGGCCGGCGGCGGGATGCGCTGGCCGAACCGGAATCCGCACTCTCTGACGGCTGGGATGCGCAAGGCCCAGCACGGAATGGCTTCGTTTTTGCCGTTGGTGGATTGGGCGCGACTGCATCGGCGGAATTGGAATGAAGAGATCCGGGTGGATCGGGCCGAGGTGAAGGCGGTGGGTTGCGGCGATTCCGGCCAAGCCATTGTCTGGCTGATTCGGACCGATCAGGTCCGCAAGGGAATGCTCCGGCGGAATGCCGAACCCGTGGCCGTCAATATCTCCCTGCCGTGTCTCCAAGCCGGACGCTACCAGGTGACCGCCTGGAATACCCTGGAAGGCGAAGCGATTCGGCAGCTTGAGACGCAAGGCCCGGGCAATGGGCTGACCATCTCGATTCCCGGGGTGGTTACCGACATGGCTCTTTCAGTACGACGCAGCTCGTAAAGCCAACCCTCTAGCCACCGACGTAAACTCGTTGCCATTGCTGATCTTGTCCGCGCCAAAGCGGCTCTCAAAGATACGCCTCACAGCCGGAACGAAGGAAGATCCCCCCGTCAGGAAGACCCGGTCGACATCGCTCGGATCCAGCCCGGCGCTGCTCACGATTCGATCCACGCATCCCTCGATTGCGGCCAGTTCCTCGGAAATCCAACCCTCGAATTCCACGCGCGTCACGCTTGCTTCGATGTAGGCATCGCCATCCTCGAATTGAAACTGCGCCGACTCATTTTCCGAAAGAGCGCACTTTGTCTTCTGAACGGCCTGATGCAACCGGTAGCCGAGATCGTTTCGAATCAAGTGCAACAACGCTGCGATCCGGTCGGGTTCGAAAGCCTGCGCCTGGACGCTTTGGAGCATGTCGATGGTTTCTTTGCCGCGCAATAGCGAAAGATAATGCCAGCGCTCCAGCTTGCGGTACACCCACGTCGGGACCGGCAGCACTTTGTCCCAGGATCGAATCGAGGTGCCGTCGCCCAAGGCGGGAGAAACCAGATGGCGGATAATCCTCGCATCGAAGCTGTCGCCCGCGATCCCGACCCCGTCGTTCGCGAGCAAGTCATCGGGTGATCGCCCCCGCTTCCTGACTGTCTCGCCGACCCGGATGAGCGAAAAATCGCTGGTTCCGCCGCCGAAGTCGCCGATCAGAAGCAATTCATCATGGTCGAGCGTGGATTCGTAATGATAGGCCGCGCCCACCGGCTCGAACTCAAAGCTGATCTCCTCGAAGCCGCCCGTCCGAAGCGCTGTTTCCAGCCTGGACTGAGCGAATAGGTCATCGGCGTCGGACTCGGATCCGACAAATCGAACGGGGCGTCCCACCACCACTCGCCTTAACGGAGCCTTGAATTGGCGTTCGGCTTCGTTGCGCACATCGCGGATGATGATCGAAATCAGATCTTCGAGAGTGCGCTTGCGTCCAAACACTTCAGTGCTAATCAGGGTGCGGCTGCTCAGAAAGGATTTGAGCGACTGCACCAGCCGCCCTTTTTCGTCCGCTTCGAGGTAATGCTCGATCGCCGTCGGACCGGACCAGGAGCGGATGGTGGTGCGCGCGCGATCACTCGACTTTTCCAGATAGAGGAGAGAGCGGAACGCCTCCGTAACTCCTCCGGAGTAAGCAAACCTTGCCATCTCGACCTGGCCGTCCGGCCGAGTGATCGCGATGGAGCTATTGGTGGTTCCGAAATCGAATCCGACGCCGATCGGGTCCGCTGATTGGCTCAACTAACGGCTTCGCTCGCTCGAAGGGGGCACGATGCCCTTAATGCGCATATAAGTGACCAAGTTCCCATAATGTTCAAATGCATGGGCAATATTGAAATCCAAGACGCTCAATTTAGTCCGCTTCCCGCCAAACCAATCGACGCTGGTGGCGGCGTCTGAATCGGTCATCTTGTCGTATTGCGCGTCGCAGTAAGCGAAGGCTTCTTTGAGTGCCGCTACGATGTCTGCCTTTGTAGTGGCCGTCTTCTCGTTCGTCTTCATCACGGGTTTGCCGGTCGCGATAACGCCGCACATGATGTACTGCGCATCGGCGATGTGGGCGAGGACTTGCCCGTATGTCCTGACATCGGCGCTGGGCTTAAATGCAAAATTCTCCTCCGGCATCTTGTCGGCCGAGCGCAGCACCGTGCTCTTGACCAGGCTGTAGAAAGCCTTGGAACTGGCCATCAGGGGGTTTGCATCGTCGGCTGCCGACGCCGAAAGAGACGCGCACAGGATCGTCAATAAGCATTTCAGTGAGGTCATTAAATCATGGTACCGCCGAGGTTGAGGTAAAATAGAGGTGTCCACGCTTCGCATGAACTCTTCGTCAACCTTAATAGTGCGTACTTTCGCCCTTATCCTTCTGGCTTCTTTTAGCGCATCTGCGTCTGAACTGGCTGTGCTGTCCACGGGATTTAAGATTCACGCGGCCAGTCATGTCGTGGAGGGCGACAAGATACGTCTTCAGACGGACCAAGGCGCGATCGAATTGCCGTCAGCGTCCGTGAGAGGATTTGAGCAGGAAGAGTATACGGCCCCGCCACGTCCTCCTCCGCCGCCGCCGGTTGCCGTTCCAGCGGTGGTTCCCGCTGCCCAGCCGGTCAGTTCCAAACAGTTGGTCAGCGATGCCGCGCGAGAGGCCGGTCTGCCAGCGGGTCTGGTGCACAGCTTGGTGCGAGCCGAGTCGGGGTATCACATCAATGCTTTGTCGCCCAAAGGCGCGATCGGGCTAATGCAGTTGATGCCCGGAACCGCTGCCGCTCTCAACGCGGATCCTTACGACCCGAAGCAGAACGTGCAGGCTGGAGTGGCCTATCTGCGCGAGCTTCTGATTCGATACGAGAACGATCCCCACCAAGTCACGAAGGCGATAGCGGCGTACAACGCAGGCCCCGGAGCTGTTGACAAGTACAAGGGCGTTCCGCCATACCGCGAGACGATCGATTATGTGAATCGCGTCGTGCGCCAGTATCTAAAGACTCAGGACGCTCAATAAAGCCGGGCACTCCTGCCCGCAAAGACGGACCCCCTCGGCCAGTATCTCTCGCCATGCGAAGGCCGGCTAAAAGCCGGCTGCAGGCACGATTGCCTGCCCCACAATCTATAGACTTGCGATCTTTTTTCGAAGCGCAGCGGGCACCTCGGCAGAATTCTTCACCCGCAGCACCTCAAAACCGGCTGCCCGGCCGCTGGTTTCCCCGGCATCGGAATCTTCCACCACAAGCGGGCGCATCGCCCTTAGTAAGTGCGCCGCACGGAGGTAAGGATCCGGCTCGGGCTTCAACCGTTCCACGTCGCCCCCGTAAACTACCGCATTCAGGTAGGGCATTAGTCCGGCCTTCATTAGAATAGGCTCCACCTCATCCCGGCCGCTGGAAGTTACTACAGCCAGCGAGCAGCCGTCGAGGGACTTAAACAGATCCAAGACTCCTTCGAAGAAGGGCATCCTCTCTTCCATGAGTTGCCGGAAGCGCGCATGTTTCCGAGGATAAGTTGCGTACAGGGTCTCTACATCAATGGAAGGTATGTTAGCGCACATGCGACGCAGCATCATGCGGTCCGACACGCCAATACAGTTCGCACACCAAGCATCCCACTCAAGTGAAAGACCGAAGCCAGCCAGAATCTCGTTCCAGCATTGGTAGTGGATCGGTTCGCTATCTACCAGGACTCCGTCGAAATCAAAGAGAATGGCGTCATACTTCACTGAAAACGAACCGAGCTCAGCACGTCTCGCAGAGTCCCCTGGATGCGATCCGCCTCGCTTTGAGGGGAGATGAACACCAGATAGAATAAGCCTTCCGGGCGCGCCACCGTAATGAGCGTGTCACTCTCGGTCTCTCCTTGGAAAGGAGACTGAGCGGTAAAGGAAGTAACCAGTCCGCGCTGCCCGCCTACCTGAGCGGCTTGCGAGGCCTGAGCCACTCGCATTCCCGAGTTCTGCTGCATCAACTGTCGCACTAAAGCCTGAGTATCACGATCTAAATCGAGACTGTTGCCTTCCGGGAAATAGTAGCTGACCTCGAGACCATATCCGATCACTACACTGCTCCCATTCTTGATAAGTCCTTCCTGTGGGGCGATAGTCACCATGTTGCTTTGCTGATCCCCAAACACCTGCCAGTTATCCGGATAGGACAGTGCGAACGCGCTCCCCTTGTATTCGCGCATGCGCCCGCTCGGACGCACGCTGGGCGGGCTTGCCGCATGCCCGTCCTGAAAGTTTGAGGTCAGATTTCCCGGGGCTGGCATGTGATTCACCAGATCCTTGATGCGCTGGAATTGGCCGGTGTCGGAGTTGAACGGACGCTGCGGCATCTGCCGAATCTCGTCTTCCACCGCCTTCACGCGATTGCCAGGATTCGGATGGTCCGACAGTAGCTGCGAGAGCACGCCCTGCCGACCAGCCTTGGCTTCGAGTTTCTCGAAAAAGTGCGCCATCTCGAGCGGGTTATATCCAGCGTCGGCCACGATCAGCGCGCCGTTGTAATCGGCCTCGGCTTCGTCGGTGCGGGAAAATTTCAGCAGCATCGAGTTGGCGCCCAGCCCCACGCCCAGCTGGCCTAATTGTCCGAGAATGCCGTGTCCCAGCACGGCTCCGGCCAGCATCGCAGGGATGGAAACCAGGTTCTGCTTGGATACCTGGTTGGTGGAATGCCGCAGCACGATATGCGACATCTCGTGCCCGATAACGCCCGCCAGTTGCGCCTCGTTGTCGCAGGCTTGGATCAATGCGGTGTGGATGAACAGCGGTCCGCCCGGCAATGCGAAGGCGTTGATATTTTTGTCGTATACGGCTGAAATCGAGAATGGGAACTGAGTGCCGGTGTCCTTGCCAGCGTGCGGCGACTGCTTCAGCCGATCCAGCAGCGTATTCAGATATCTGTCGAGCTCCGGATTATGCACCACCGCCATCTTCTGCTGAACCTGGGCAGCAGCCTCTTTTCCCAACTGCACGTCCTGCTGGGGCGAGAAGAGGTTCCAGCCCGGTTTTATGGGTCGAATCTGACCGCTGGCGGCAAGCGCCAGACTCAATATTGTCAAGGGAACAGCAATTTTTAGCACACAAACCTCGTCCTTGGTCTGACGCTATAATTAGACCATGCTGAAGCCTACCGCCAAGATCTGGCACAACGGGAAATTCATCCCGTGGGACGACGCCAAGATCCACGTTCTCGCTCATGTAACCAGCTACGGCAGTTCGGTGTTTGAAGGTGTCCGTTGCTATGAAACGAAGTCCGGCCCGGCCATCTTCCGCGCCAGAGAACACGCCCGCCGTTTGCTCGATTCGGCCAAGATCTACCGCATGGATCTTCCCTACAGCATCGACCAACTGGTCGACGCCATGACAGAACTAGTGCGAATCAACGACCTCACCTCCTGCTACTTCCGTCCGATCGCCTTGCGAGGCTACGGCGACGTCGGCGTGCTGCCCTTCAACAATCCGATTGAAGTCTATATCGCGTGTTGGGAATGGGGGAAGTATTTGGGCGATGAAGCGATCACGCACGGCGTGGACGTGTGTGTCTCCAGTTGGACTCGCCTTGCTCCCAACACTCTGCCGGCCCTTGCTAAAGCCGGGGCGAACTACATGAACTCTCAATTGATTCGCATGGAAGCGCATGTAAACGGATATGCTGAGGGCATTGCGCTCGACAATGCCGGATATGTCAGCGAGGGATCCGGCGAGAACATTTTCGTGATTCGCGACGGCAAGATACTCACGCCTCCTTTGGGCGCGTCGGTGCTTCCTGGAATCACCCGCGACACCATTGTGCAGATTGCCGAATCGCTGGGGATTCCCATCGTAGAAGGGTTGATCCCGCGTGAAATGCTGTATATCGCGGACGAGGTTTTCTTCTCGGGAACAGCGGTGGAAGTAACTCCGGTTCGCTCGGTGGATCGAGTAGTGATCGGCAGCGGCTCGCGAGGTCCCATCACTGAGAGAATTCAGCGTGCGTATTTCGAAATCGTGAATGGCCAAGCACCCGATCCGCATGGCTGGCTGACACCAGTTCCGCAAGCTGTCGCGGTATAACGCTTAACCGATTCCTCTTCTTCGAGTGCGAGACACTGGAAGGAGAGAATGTCCATTCCAAACGACCTGACGCGGAACATCGCTATTATTGCGCACGTAGATCACGGAAAAACCACGCTGGTAGACGCCATGCTGAAACAGAGCGGCATCTTCCGAGCCAACGAACAGGTTATCGAGCGCATGATGGATTCCAACGATCTTGAGCGCGAGCGCGGCATCACGATCCTTGCCAAAACTACGGGCGTGCGCTATCACGGCACTAAGATCAACATCGTGGATACGCCGGGTCACAGCGACTTCGGCGGCGAAGTGGAACGCGCGCTGAAAATTGTAGACGGCGTCATGCTGCTGGTGGATGCAAGTGAAGGCCCGCTGCCCCAAACCCGCTATGTCCTGATGAAGGCGCTTGAGGCTAAGCTGCCGCAAATCGTCGTGATTAACAAAATCGACCGGCCTGACGCGCGCATTCAGGAGGTGCTAAACGAAATTTATGACCTGTTTATCGATCTCGATGCGCACGAGGATCAGCTCGATTTTCCCGTAATCTATGCGAATGCCCGAGCGGGCATCGCCAAGATGGAACTAGAGGACGATTCCACCGATTTGCGGCCTCTTTTCGAGTCGATTCTCAAGAACATTCCGGCTCCGGTCGGAGATCCCAATGACGTACTCCAACTTCTAGTCGCCAACCTCGATTACAGCGAATATCTTGGGCGCTTGGCGATTGGCCGCGTGTTCTCGGGCACGCTGAATAATGGGGACGAAGTTGCCATCACTAAGCTGGATGGCACGCTGCATAAAACGCGCATCACCAAGCTGTATTCGTTCGAAGGACTGAAGCGCGTAGACGAGATGATCGGCAAGCCAGGCGATATTCTGGCCATTGCCGGGGTGGAAGGCATCACCATCGGCGAGACGGTAACGAGCGCCGAGACGCCGAAGCCGCTGCCCCATATCCAAATTGACGAGCCAACCATCGCAATGACGATGACTATCAACACTTCGCCATTCTCGGGGCGCGAGGGTACTTATGTGACTTCGCGGAACTTGCGTGACAGGCTCGATAAGGAACTGCTCACCAACGTTTCGATCAAGGTGGAGGAGGCAGGCGGTCCCGACGCGTTCAAGGTCCAAGGCCGAGGCGAACTGCAATTGGCAATCCTGATTGAAATGATGCGCCGAGAAGGATTCGAGCTGATGGTGGGCAAGCCCGAGATTCTCACGAAAACGATCGACGGCAAATTGCACGAACCTCTGGAATTGCTGGTGATCGATTGTCCCGAGAATTTCGTAGGCGTGGTGATCGAGAAACTCGGAACGCGCAAGGGCAAGATGGAAAAGATGGTGAATCACGGCTCGGGCCGCGTGCGCATTGATTTTCTGGTTCCGTCCCGGGGATTGATCGGACTCCGGAGCGAGATGCTGACGGACACCAAGGGAACGGCGATCATGAATTCTCTGTTTCATGGCTATATCGAATGGCAGGGCGACATCGCAACCCGTCCCACTGGATCGCTGGTTTCGGACCGGACCGGGAAGGCCACCAGTTACGCGATCTGGAATCTGCAGGAGCGCGGCGAGATCTTTATCACCCCGACAACCGAGGTTTATGAGGGTATGATCGTGGGCGAGAATTCGCGCGATGCCGACCTCAACGTGAACATCGTGAAGGAAAAGAAACTCACGAACATGCGCGCTTCTTCGGCGGATGAAGCAATTCGGTTGGTGCCTCCACGGCTGTTGAATCTGGAACAGGCGATCGAGTTCATTCGCGACGACGAGTTCGTCGAAGTTACGCCCAAGTCTATTCGTTTGCGGAAGCGCGTACTAAAGTCCAACCAGCGCTAGGCTTGCTCTGTGAGGAGGCGAGACTCTGTAAGGCGGGTATAATCGTTATTAATGAGCAATGTCGCCTCCGGACCACAGACTCGCGTCCTGATAGCCGATGACGAGGAGAATCAGCGCGCTGGCCTGGCGAAAATGATTCAGTCCTGGGGTTTTGCAGTTGAGACCGCTGCGGATGGCCAGGAAGCGCTTGAAAAGCTAAATTTGCTTCCGGTCAACGTGCTTGTTACCGATCTCATGATGCCGCGCATGGATGGGTTTGAATTATTGAAGCGGCTCGGAATCCAGGGCAACGGACCCCCTTCCATCGTCCTGACCGCGTTTGGCAACATCGAAACGGCAATCCAAACCATGCACGATCTGGGTGCTTTTTGGTTTTTGGAAAAGCCAATCCAGCCCAGTGCGCTCAAGGTCCTGATTGAGCGCGCGGCCACGCAAAGCCGGCTCACGGAAGAGACCGAGCGACTCTATCGGCAACTTGCGTACGCGGGCGTGCTGGTCGATTTGGTGGGCACGAGCGCCCCCATGCAGCAGGTTTTCTCGATGATCCGCCAAGTAGCTCCTTCGAAGGCTGCGGCGCTGGTGACTGGCGAAAGCGGGACTGGCAAGGAACTGGTTGCACGGGCGATCCATCATCTGAGCCCCCGGCGAACCGGCCCCTTCGTTGCCATTAACTGCGCGGCACTGCCGGAGACTTTGATGGAGAGCGAGCTTTTCGGCCACGAAAAAGGCGCGTTCACGGGCGCTGTGGAACGCAGGGCGGGCTGTTTCGAATTGGCCCAGCATGGCACTCTGCTGCTGGACGAATTGGCCGAGATGCATGTGGGCACGCAAGCCAAGCTGCTGCGGGTGCTGGAAGATTCACGGGTGAGACGCCTGGGGGGCAAGAGCGAGATCGCCGTCGATGTGCGGATCATCGCTTCCACCAACAAAGTAGTGGAGGAAGCGCTCCGAAAAGGCGAATTGCGCGAGGATCTCTACTATCGCCTGAATGTATTCAACATCGTGCTGCCTCCGCTGCGGCAGAGACATGGGGATTTGCCTCTTCTGTGCGAAGCGCTGATCACCATGCTGAACGCAAAGCACGGCTGCCGGGTGACCGGACTGGATCCCGACGTTCTGGAGCAAATGAAACGCTATCTGTGGCCCGGCAACGTGCGCGAGTTGCGGAACGTGCTGGAGCGCGCGGTGATCGTTGCAGGCGAGGGCACTATAACGGCGAGCCATTTGCCTCACGATTTTGGCGTTTCCACCGGAAGTCGACCGCTGCCGCAGGTGGCCGAACCCGATACGGTGCGTCTGCCAGTCGGGACCACAGTGGGAGAGGCCGAAAAGGCCTTGATCCAGATCACGCTGCAACACACAAAAAACAACAAAACGCGCGCCGCCGAAATCCTGGGAATCAGCCTGAAAACGCTGTTCAACAAACTGAAGGAATACGGGGCCGCTGAAGCCGAAGCCGCAATGTAGCCGATGTCCCTGAGAACCCGGCTGCGAATCTCGATCGTCGCCTTGGTGGCGGTGATCGTTACGGGCCTCTCGGGGCTTTATGTCTACGACTTTACTGCGTTGGCGTTTGAAGCCGCGACGACGCGGGCGGATCTGATCGCAAAGCAGGTGAATGACTACCTGCTGGACCAGATCAAGGAGCAAACCGCTTCCCTTCCCCTGAAGCCCACGAGCTTAGCCGAGTACAAGGCGGTTTGGACCCAAATCATCCGCACCGATCCGCTGCTTCAAAAGATGCTGGAGCGGACATTCGCCAACGCTGACGCGGTTGTGGACATCAACATTTCGGACCAAGCTGGTGCGACGCTGGTTTCGGCGAGTCCGCAGGCGGGCGGCAGTCGGCTTCCAGTAAGCCGGGATTTGGGCGCTCTTCGAAACCGGAACGCATTTCGAAATCTTTGGGATCTGCGGAACCCGGAGGATTACGTCAGGAGTTTGCCGGTCGGGGTTGCGGCGGAGAGAGAGCCGCTGTTCCGGGTAAACGTAGTTATTCGGTCTGCGCTCCTAGTGGCAACGCTCGACGAGCCGTTTCGCAAGCTGGCGGCGGCGTTTTTCCTAACGCTGGCGATCTCGGTCGTGCTCGCGCTCCTGTTGGCGAGCGTTGTGGTTGGGGCGATTCAGCGCTTGGGCCGCAAGGTGGATGCGATCAGTACCGGGGAGCACGAAGAGAATGCCGCGCCCGCTCGCCAGGAAACGCGCGAGCTTGCGGCCGTGCAGTCCAAACTGAATTTGCTGGGGCAGCAATTCCGCGGAGCGAAGCAGGATGCCCAGGAGTTGCGCAGCAATGTTCAAAGCATGTTGCAGAGCCTGGACGAGGCCGTTTTGCTGTTTGATTCCTCGGAATGCCTGACCGTGGCCGGACATCCCGCGGAACGGATGCTGGGCAGAAGTTCCGCTGAACTAATGGGGAGGAAGGTAGCAGATGTTTTTCCTGCTTCCACTCTTTTAGGACGCACGATCCACGCGGCTATCGAGCAGCGCCGACCCTTGCGTGACGAGGCGATAACGCTCGAGCGCAACTCGTCGGAGAGTAATGGGACTGGCAGGCTGCGAGTGCTGCTGAATCTAGAGATCCTGGGAGGCGACGGTGGGGACAAAGGCACGCTGATCACGATCCGCGACGCCGATACGCGAAGGCAATTAGCGCTGCAACTCGACGTTGCAACGCGCCTGGCCGCGATCAGCCGACTCACCGGGGGTGTGGCTCACGAAATTAAGAACCCGCTGAATGCCATGGCGGTGCACTTGGAAGTGCTGAAAAGCAAGCTGGAGACGGACGATCCCGAGATCGACGTAATCTCGAAGGAGATCAGGCGTCTGGATCGCGTGGTGAAGACTTTCTTGAGCTTTAATAAGCCGCTTGACGTGCAGGTACAGCCCTTGGACCTATCCCTTCTTGCTACCGAAGTGGTTGCTCTCATTCAGCCGGAAGCCCGCTTAAAAAACGTCAGTATTATAACGAGCCTCGCGATACCTCATTGGATCAACGGCGATGTCGACTTGCTGAAACAGGTTCTCCTCAATCTGGTGATGAACGCCATCGAGGCCATGGAAGGCGGCGGTTCCCTCAGTCTTCGCACTGAAGAGGCGGGATCGGAATGTTCGATAGAGATTTCCGATACCGGGATTGGCATCCCACACGAAATTCAGGATAAAATCTATAATCTGTACTTCAGCACAAAAAGCACGGGATCGGGAATCGGGCTTGCGATGGTTTTCCGAGTTGTGCAACTGCATGGCGGGACGATCAATCTGCACAGCGAATCGGGGAAGGGCACGTCGTTCAATCTTCTGTTTCCGTCGGTGAGCGCCAGCGACAGCGACCTTGTTTTCAGGCAGGCGCACTCATGAAGGGCATTCCTCCAATGTTCCTAGCCCTCGTTTTATTGGGCGGCTGTCATCGTCAACCTCGGTTGGCGACCCTGCCACCGCCTAAACCGGCGCAGGCAGCGGTGAAGGATGCTGTGGCTTCCCTGCCCGATCCCCCCTCGCCCCAGGACGCAGTCTCCACCCCAAGTTCCGCACCTTTGACGATCGGTTCGAGCCAGCAGCCTTTGCCTCCTCCGGCAACGCCGCCGAGGCGTAGTCGACGGACACGGTCAGCCGCTCCGGCCGTGGCCCCGGTGCTGCGCCCGACCCAGCAGCCTCTTAGCGCGTCCGCACCGTTGCCCGAGGCTCCGATGCTTGGCCTGATGTTAAGTGCCCAGGAGCAGGCACGCTACCTGAAGGGGATTGACGATGAGTTGAAAAACGCTCGCAAAAACCTGGCGGCAGCATCAGTGCGAAATCTCGATAATTCGCAAAGGGCAATTGCAAAGCAAATAGAAATGTTCATTGGCCAAGCCGAACAACTGCGGAAGAGCGATGTTGTGGCCGCAGCAGGATTGTCGCGAAAGGCAGACCTGCTGGCGCGGGATCTACTGGCTCGGACGGCCAAGTAGAGAGTACGACGCCGCCCGGCGTCCCGTTTTGAACTATACCGTTTTGGAACGAGCTTACGCGCTGGGCTGCTGCGATTGAGCGCTGTCTAGCGGCTTAGCGTAAACTTCCTCGAATCCGCAGTGAGACATACCTTCCAGTAGCCGCTCAAGGCGCGAGGATCGCTGGTGCAGAGTCGTTAAATCGTTCAGGAAGCGGTCCTGAGCTACTGGGGAGTCAGCGTCACGAGTCATCAGTGTCAGGGCTCGGGAGAGTCGGTCCCGATTTGAACGGAGTGAGTCTAACTCCATCATAACTAAGGTCTCAAGAGGGCTGACTTTGTATGCTTGTTCCATTATGGGATGTAATTCCTTCTTACATGACAATAAGAGCAATTTGCCTGCCAGACAAGATCTTGTGGAGACAACACGGGAGGGATAGAGGGAAGCCTCTCGGCTTCTCAGCCGAGTAGGCCCGGGGAATTGCATCCCGGGCCGCTCACGGGACCGTGCTTGAGCCTCTCGACTCACACGGCTCGTGCCACCCAGTGAAGACTACCGCCTTCCGTCGACGTCGGCGGGTTCCTCCCGTTACCGGTTGACCTCATCGACCCCGACGCGGATGACCCGCCCACTTCGCTCCACGGAAGTTACTCCGCTTCTTCACTACTACTGGGCAGTCCCCCTGACTGGCGCATCGGTACTTTCAGCCTCGCGGTTCTGCCGCTTGTGCCTTTTCCCTTACCATCGCCAGCCAGGTTCTCAAGTTCCATACGAAAGCCCGAAACAGAGTCACGCCCCCTGTACACCGGACATCGCATGGCCAGTAAGCAGGTATCTTCGTGCTGTTCCCAGAGCTGGAAGGCAACCTGGTTTTGATGCCGTCTATGGTGTTTCGATGCGTCATCGGAGGTTCACTTGCGCTCGTCTCTCTGTCCCACACATGACGCGATTAAAATCGCGCCTTTTAACCATAACGTTCATCGCCGCGGCTTTTGACCGAAGCAGCTTATGGCGGTTTTAAGCCTCCCCTACAGGACGGCTCCGAAGGGCCCACCTTCATCTTCCGTACAGCACGACGCTTTCGCGTCTTCTTGAGACAAGCCGAGTAGGCCCGGGGAATTGCACCCCGGGCCGCTCACAGGACCGTGCTTGAGCCTCTCGACTCACACGGCTCGTGCCACCCATTGAAGACTACCGCCTTCCGTCGACGTCGGCGGGTTTCTCCCATTACCGGTTGACCTCATCGACCCCGACGCGGATGACCCGCCCCCTTCGCTCCACGGAAGTTACTCCGCTTCTTCACTACTACGGGGCAGTCCGCCCCTGACTGGCGCATCGGTACTTTCAGCCTCGCAGTTCTGCCGCTTGCGCCTTTTCCCTTGTCATCGCCAGCCAGGTTCTCAAGTTCCATACGGAAGCCCGAAACAGATTCACGCCCCCTGTACACCGGGCATCGCATGGTCAGTAAGCAGGTTTCTTCCATGCTCTTCCCGGAATTGGGAGGCAACCCCGGTTTTGATGCCGTCTATGGTGTTTCGATGCGTCATCGGAGGTTCACTTGCGCTCGTCTCTCTGTTCCACACATGACGCGATTAAATCGCGCCTTTTAACCATAACGTTCACCACCACGGCTTTTGACCGAAGCAGCTTATGGCTGTTTGAAGCCTCCCCCTACAGGACGGCTTCGAAGGGCCCACCTTCATCTTTCGCACAGCATGGCGCTTTCGCGCCTTCTTGACACAACCTCCCACACCACCGGACATGCGGGTCCGCATCCGGCGGTTCGGCGGGTTGAGTCATCAGCGTATAGTCAATCTCGGAATCCCGAGCGAGTCGAAGTAAGCATTGGGCAGCGCAACATGAAGTCCCGGCGAGTCTGCCAGCCGCCTCGGTCCGTGCGCGCTGCCCGCCGTTTGAGCGGCGAGATTCTTGCCCACGCCCCGTTGATGCAGTTTGGCAAACTTCGTCGACCCCAACCGCCAGATCACCGACCGAAGCCGACGCCTTGGTCCATTGCTCAAGACCTTGCAACACCGAAGGCGTTTCACATTTCCCGAAATAGCCGAGCCATCCCCGTAAATATTGGGTCAGATCTCCCGCCATCCGTTCGATGCTCACGCCTCGCGTCCGATACGTCAGTTCTCGGACCCGCTCCTTGAACCGGTCAACCGCCTTGGGCGCTATCCGCCGCTTGGGTATACCTGTGTTCGTGAAGCTGAAGCCAAGAAACTTCCGTGTCCACGGCCGTGCCACTGCACTCTTCTGCTGGTTCACCTTGAGTTTGAGCTTCGTTGCGATGAATCGCGTT
>JBBRRB010000073.1:0-25986 GCA_038225555.1 Bryobacterales bacterium | reverse complement strand
GAGTCCGCATCGCTCCCCGACCGGCTTGATAGAAATCGAAAATTCGCACAACATGGCGGGCGGCGTGGTGTACCCGATCCATGTGGTCAACGAGATTTGCCACGAAGCGCACTCCGTCGGGATTAAGGTCCACATGGACGGCGCGCGTGTTTTCAACGCGGCTTGTCAATTGAACGTTCCTGTGAGCGAGATTACTGCCAACGTGGATAGCGTGATGTTTTGCCTCTCGAAGGGCTTGGGGGCTCCGGTAGGCTCGATGCTGGCGGGCACGGCTGCGGCTATCGAAGAGGGGCGCCTCTATCGGAAGCGCTTGGGTGGTGGCATGCGTCAGGCCGGGATCCTGGCTGCGGCCGGATTGATCGCCCTCGAAGAGATGCCAAACCGTTTGGGAGAAGATCACGCGAACGCGCGCATGATTGCCGAAGCTCTCTCGGATCTGCCCGGCGTGAAGATTGACCCCAAGCGCGTAAACACCAATATCGTGATTTTCGATGTGACCGGGACTGGCATGAAGTCCGGCGAGTTCGCGGAGCGATGCAAAGCGAATGGGCTGCTGGTGAGCACGGCGAATCCAACGAACGTTCGGATTGTCACGCATTGCGATGCGTCCAGTGAGGATTGCGAACGCGCCATCAAGGTATTGCGTAAGATCTTGTAAACTTGGGAACCATCTAGCCGACGAGCGTGTTTTATTAGGGTTGCTCCTAAGACTCCCGATATCTTACCTTCGAGTCTGGTTCCCGGCACTCGGAATTTTCCTCTTGACCATGGTTGCGTTGGCCGCCAATGGCTATCACCTGGGTGTCGATGATGCAGCGATCTATGTACCAGGCATCAAGATGGCCGCCGATCCTTCCCTGTTCCCAGCTGGCTCTGCCTTCTTCACGCATCACGCGAGCCTCACCATATTTCCCAATCTGATCGGGCTTTCGGCAAAGCTTTTCCATCTGCCATTCGACTGGACTATTCTGCTTTGGTACGTGATTTCGCTGCTGCTATTATTCGCGGCATCCAGCGAGTTGCTCGGGGCGTGCTTTGAGAGCGAACGGGCCCGGTGGGCGGGACTGGGTGTCTTATGCGTCGCTTTGGCCGCGCCGGTGGCGGGAACGGCACTCATCCTCGTAGATCCGTATCTTACGTCTCGATCTCTTTCCACGCCGTTAACCCTGTGCGCCATGGCAGCATTCGCACGAAATCGGACGAGGGTAGCCGTCCTATCGGTAGTGGCCGTAATCTTGATCCATCCGCAGATGGGCTTCTATGCGATGGCGGCGCTGGGATGCATGACGATCGCCCGAATGAGTGCTCGGCCCTTGGTAAGCCTTGCGGCTGCGCGCGCCACTGCTGCCATGCTCGCGCTGCCTGTTTCGTTCGACCTGGAGCCGGCACACGGGGTCTATAAGGAGATCCTACAATCGCGTGCTTATTTTCTGGTTTCGAGCTGGCAATGGTATGAGTGGGTTGGCGTAATCGCTCCGCTGGTGCTCTTGGGATGGTTCTCCCGGATGCGCCTAACCAAAGCGAAACCTGCGTTTCAAATGATCAGCGGGGCTTTGATTCCGTTCGGCGTTTGCTTCACTCTCATAGCGATCGTGCTCGCAAGCGCTCCCCAGTTTGAAAACCTTGTGCGGCTGCAGCCAATGCGTTCGTTCCACCTGATTTATCTGGTGATGTTTTTATTTCTGGGCGGCCTCGTGGGAGAATACGTGCTGCGAAATTCGGTGTGGCGTTGGTGCGTGCTCTTCATTCCGTTGTTCGCCGCGATGTGGACAGTGCAAGCTCGCGCGTTTCCGAGCAGCCCGCACATTGAGGTGCCCGGGCTGAGTTATGGAAGCGGTTGGGTGCCCGCGCTCTTGTGGGTTCGCGAGCATACGCCTAAGGGAGCGTTATTCGCGCTGGATCCCGATTACCTCACCAGTCCTGGCGTGGATCTACACGGGTTTCGCGCCATTGCGGAACGGAGTGCGCTGGCTGACGAATTGAAGGACAGTGGAGCCGTGTCGCTGTTCCCCCAACTTGGAAGTCAGTGGGAGCGGGAAGTGATGGCGCAAAAGGCTTGGCGCTCTTCGCAGTATCGAAATTATGCAACCTTGGTAGCCCGTTACGGAGTCCAATGGTTTGTGCTCCCTGAGCCGACAGTTGTACCTGGCTTGTCATGTCCGTATTAGAATCATGACTTTCGTGTTTGCACCGTCGCTCCGGCTTCTCGGTAGGTTGATCGTAGGGTGTTTTTGCATCCTTACGCCGAGCGCGATGATGCAGGCTGCGGTCGATTCGCTGGTTGTTTGCGTTGTCGATCGCGAAGGCTTGCCGATCTCAGGATCGGTCGTGGCTGTCAAGGCTGAGGGATCCGAGGCCCAGAACAAAGCTGCCGATGCCACAGGGGTGGCTCGCTTTTCGGGGCTTGACCCTGGTGGATATTCGGTCACGATTTCAGCTCCGGGGTTCGCAAGCCTGACGACTCCAGTGACGATCACGGCGGGCGCGGAGTCCACGGTCGATGCGATACTAACCGGTACAAAGCGCGCCGACAGCGTGACTGTCGAGGCGGCCGCCGATGTATCGCTGGATCAATCCTCCTCACCTGCGTCGACGTTGAAACGAAATGAAGTAAAGGACAGCGTTGACCGCCCGGCAACCGTCGCGGATGCCCTTCCGCTTGCACCGGGCGTGATCCGGCTTCCAAACGGGCAGCTGCGTCTGTCGGGCAGTGGTGAACATCGCAGCACTCTGTTGGTCAATTCGGCCACCGCCACCGATCCAAGCACGGGTCAGTTCGGAGCGACGATCCCGATCGACAGCGTGCAATCGATTAACGTGCTCGCCAGCCCTTTTCTTCCCGAGTATGGCGGGTTCACGGCGAATGTGATCGCAGTGGAGACGCGCCGCGGAGGCGAGAAATGGAACTTCGAATTGAACGATCCGCTGCCGGAGTTCCGCTTCCGAAGTTGGGATCTGCGGGGGCTCA
Source organism: Bryobacterales bacterium (assembly GCA_038225555.1). Lineage (GTDB taxonomy): Bacteria > Acidobacteriota > Terriglobia > Bryobacterales > Bryobacteraceae > JANXQZ01. The sequence goes on along the minus strand of JBBRRB010000073.1, from coordinate 23,018 downwards.
AGTCCGCTACGCCGCGTATTACCTTTGGCGGCCCGATCATTCCTGAGCGTCTCTATATTACCGAGTCCGCTGAATACGAGATTCGAAATACCTCGGTGATCACCCTGCCATTTCCGCGGAACCAGCAGAATCGGGAAGGCCTGAATTCCTTCACTGAACTGGACTACATTGTGAGTCCTTCGAATCTGCTGACCGCGACGTTCCATGCGGCGGATCAACGCACGCGCCACGTGAACTTGGAGTTTTTCAATCCTGAGCCGGTGTCTCCGAATGACGCTCACCAGACGTTTTCCGCCGCCCTTACGGATCGGATGACGCTCGGTTCCGCGTTACTGGAGAATGCGCTATCACTGAGCACCTTCCGTGCACGAGTCTGGCCGCAGGGCGACCTTGCGATGACCCTGACGCCCTCCGGGAATCTCGGAAATTACTTCAGCACGCAGACTCGCACGGCGTCGCGGGCGGAGTGGCGCGAGACTTACTCGCTCACCAGGGACGCGTGGGGCACGCACAATCTAAAATTTGGCGGAACGCTGGGCGGCACAACGGAACACGCCCTGGTGCAGGACCGACCTGTGGACTTGCTGGATGCGGGCGCTGCTCTCGTAGAAACCATCCGGTTTAGCCCTGGCATGCCGATCGCCCGATCCGACGTGGAGGGGGCATTTTTCGCGCAGGATCAATGGGCGGTAAATCCCCGCCTGGCCGTGGAAGCGGGAATTCGCGCGGAGCAACAGGAGATCACGGGGACGTTTCGGGTGGGACCGCGAGCCGGGTTCGCGTGGACGCCTTTCCAAGACGGCCACACCGTGGTGAGAGGTGGCGTTGGGGTCTTTTATGATCGCGTGCCCCTAAATGTTTACGGTTTCTCATCCTATCCAGTCCAGACGATCACGCGCTACGCGGCTGATGGCACAATTCGGAGCGGACCAGATCAGTTCTATAATCTGACTGACGAAGCTGCGAGGGCAGAGCTTCCGTTAATTTATGCCAGACAGCATCCGGGCAACTTCTCTCCGTATAGCGTGAACTGGAGTGTGCAGGTAGAACAAACCTTATCCGCCCGGCTGCGAGTCCGCGCGAAATATTTGCAGAGCGCATCGGATGGTTTGATCACGTTGAATCCGGGACTGGCACAGGGTCAACATGCGTTCCTGCTGAGCGGGAATGGCAGCTCGCAGTTGAAACAGTTGGAGCTGACTTCGGCGATTCGATCCGGGCGCGAGAGTCAGGTGTATCTTTCGTATGTGCATGGCCGGTCAGTAGGAAATCTAAACGAGTTCAATTCCTACTTGGCTAATTATCCAAGCGCGCTGATTCTGCCGGATCGGGTTTCCTATTTGCCTGGCGACGTTCCGCACCGGCTCTTGGCGTGGGGAACGGTAAGGCTGCCCTGGAAGTTCCAGATCATGCCGAAGGTGGAGTATCGATCAGGCTTCCCGTACTCGGCGCTGAATATTTATCAGAGCTATGTCGGTACACCCAATCAGGAGCGATTCCCGGGATTTATCTCGGTGGATGCCCGGGTGTCGAAAGACTTCAAGGTCTCTCCGAAGTACACGATGCGGTTGTCGGTGGTTGGATCCAACCTGACCAATCACTTTAACCCGGTCAGCGTTTATGCGAATGTGGCCGGACCTCAGTACGGCGTGTTCTTCGGAGAATACCGTCGGCGTTACACGGCCGATTTCGATTTTATCTTTTAGAGCGCCGTTATCTCGACACCTTGTGTGCTGTAGCGCGGTCATAGATCAACCCTCCGCCGCCACCTGCAATTGCGCCTATCGCGGCTCCTTTTCCACCGCCAGCCAGAGCACCTATTACCGCTCCAACACCAGCGGTCCCTGCAATAATCTCTGCAGAATGGACTTTAGATCGGCCTCTTACGGCCGGTCGGCGCGTATAATCGTACCTCTCGACGTCGGCCACCCGGGTAGGATGCTCCAGGGATCTCGGCTGAACTCGCTCTGGTTGCGAGGGCGCTGCTTCAGAAACAGACGGCTGGCGGGCGCATCCAGCGGAAAACAACAGAGTCAAACCCGCCACTATCAACACTAACTTTTTAGGCTTCACGTTCGTATCCTTCCCTTACCTTATCGGCGGATCGTTCGGGTTTCAGGAGGATTAATCAGAACAGAAGCTGCTCCTGTTAGTTGACTGCTATGTTAGTTTCGGAGACGAGACGGCGCGGACCCCGGGAAGTAGGCACCCACTTGCTCGCCAAATCCGATCACTTCGTCGCCTGCAAAATGCGGAACCCCCAAGCTGGCAGCTCCGCCGTTCCCGCCTTCGTGGCCCCGGGAGTAACATCCCTCCAGCCCGTGACATCGACTCCCGTAACCTTCATCCGAGCAGGCTCATTGGAACAGTTAATTAAGATGAAAAACTGCTCCTTCGAGTCACGCCTAAGATAACTCAAAACACGCTGCGGATCGGCATTCTCCAACCACACCGTTTCACCCTGCTGCAGCGCGGGATGCTCCCGGCGCAGACGAATCATCTCGCGATAAAACTGAGTAAACTCCGGACGCCGCTCCGCGAATTCCCAAAACACTGGCAGCCTTTCGAAGAGAGCAGGCGCACCCGACTCGCTGGTGTCGCCAATTTCCATCCCGTTATATAGGAGCGGCACGCCATCCAGCGTGAACATCAGAGCCGACGCAGCCAGCGCACCGCGTTCTCCAAAGCGCGCAATGGCTCGCTTCTCGTCATGATTATCCGAAAAGCGCAGATGCATCGCGCCCTGAGGATAGATCTTGCGCTCTTGCAGCCACTCGTCGTGAAGAGCGGACGCCCTTACGCCGAACTCGAACACCTCAGTCAGTTTGCCGTGCAGGGGCCAGGAATAATCCAGATCGAAAGCCTTCTCGAGAAGCACAGGCTCATGCGCTTCCGCCAGCATCATAAGATCCGGCTTGATCTTGGCGAGCGAGGCGCGTGCCTGATTCCAAAAGTCGGCAGGCACCTGGCTAGCGACATCGCAACGGAATCCATCCAGCTCGAACTCTCGCAGCCAATATTCAAGCATCTTCAGCATGTACTGGCGGAGTTCGGCATTCTTATAATTGAGAGCCGCCACATCTGACCAGTCTGGCTCGGGCGGGATGATCTTGCCGTCCGGGGCGTGCTTGTAATACTCCGGATGCTTCATCAGCACGCTATCCCAGGCTGTGTGATTGGCGACGATGTCGATGATCACCTTGAATCCAAGCCGGTGAGATTCGCGCACCAGGGCACGAAAATCGTCAGCCGAGCCATAGGCGGGATTGATGCCGTAATAGTCCTGAACCGAGTATGCGCTGCCGAGAGTGCCCTTGCTCTTCTCCTTGCCCACGGGATGAATGGGCATGATCCAAAGCACGGTGACGCCGAGTTGCTGCAAGTAAGGAAGCCTTTGCTGGATGCCCTTAAAATTGCCGGTCGACGAGAAGGTCCGCGGGTTAATTTCGTAAATCACGCCGGACTTCAGCCACTCAGGGGACACTGGCTGAGCAAGCGCGAGAGTCGCCGTAAACGCGAGACAGAATAACTTTCCAATACCGTTTTTCATGCGCCTAATCGTTCCGGTAGACCTTGCCGGACTTCATTACGAATCGCACCTTTTGCAGTGCTCCCACATCGGAAAGAGGATCGCCATCGACTGCGATTATATCCGCGAAATGCCCCTTCTCGACTGACCCTACTCGATCCGACCAGCCCAGCAGATCGGCAGCCTCAGTAGTAGCTGCCCGAATTGCCTGCATCGGTTTCATGCCCCACTCCACCATGAGCGGGAACTGTCTTGCATTGTCGCCATGAGGGTACACGCCGCCATCGGTGCCAAACGCCATGCGCGCGCCGCCCAGGAAAGCATGGCGGAAATTCTCCCGCTGCAATTTCCCGATCTTGCGTTCCTTCTCGATCGATTCCGGGAGCATGCCCTGCTTAGCCCCTTCGGACAAAATATAGTCGTCATTGTAGATGTCGAACACCAGGAAAGTCCCGTGCTGCACAGCCAGCGCGATGCCCTCGTCATCGATCAGGCTTGAGTGCTCAATGGAATCGACTCCGGCGCGAATCGCATCCTTAATAGACTGCGTTCCGTGCGCATGCGCCGCCACCTTCCGTCCGAGTTTATGGGCCTCTTCCACGATCGCTTTCATCTCTTCCAAAGTGTATTGCGGCGTTCCCGGCTGATCTCCCTTCGAAAGCACGCCTCCCGAGGCGCAGATCTTGATCAGGTCGGCACCATACTTGATCACCTGACGCACCTTCGCGCGGGCAGCCCAGGGACCGTCGGCCACGCCGTCGCTGGAGTAGTGATATTCCGGTGCCAGCAAATTCTCATCGCAATGTCCACCCGTGATGCCCAGCGCGGGACCGGAAACCAGCAGTCGAGGCCCTTCCACTTCGCCCGCTTCGATGCCGTCCCGAAGCGCCACATCCGCGTAGCCTGCTGCCCCCACGTTGCGAACCGTGGTGAATCCGGCGTGCAGAGTCTTAGAAGCGTTCTTCACGCCCGTTACGGCGCTTCGAGGAACCGAAATGCCAACCGATTGATAACCGGAGTGGCTGGGGTCGCTCGTGAGATGGTCATGGACATCGATCAGCCCAGGCATGCAGGTGCCCTTGACCTCGATCGGCGTGGTGCCTGTTGGAATGCTCGCTTTAGCTGCGGGCAAGATGTCGGTAATTCTCCCGGAGTCGACCATGACGATCACGTCATTCAGGTACGCTTCTTTCTTGACGTCGAGCAATTTCGCGCAGTGAACGACAGCGGATTGGGCCTGAACCAGCGCGGAGGCGCACAGCAGGCAAACGCAGATTCGAATATTCATGAAAACTTACCAGAGAAACTCTTTCGCATCGCTGCGACGGGCATAGCTGTCGAGCACGTGCACCACCCTGAGCTTCTTCATTTTGGCTGGGGAGAGAGCCCCGATCGGAATGTAAACGATACGCCGGTTGAGGTGAGCGGCGATGGAGCGGAAGATCGAGCGCGGCGGCTTCGAGGCCACGTAGGCCACCATGCGCTGCATCGAATAATCGAGCGCCGCCATCAAGAGCCGCTCCGGCTTGTTCAAGGCGTCGTCGTAATCCGGGTCGGACCAAACATCGTACATGCGCCGGGGCGGAAGAGTCATGAGAAAGCCGCCATACTCCGCGCGTCCGATACCCGGACCTACCAGATGCTCGAAGGGGAAAGTAGAGTAGAAGGCCATGTCGGACTCGTTCTGATGTTCGCCGAGCCAAGTCGTGAGGTACTGATAGCGGTCGTCGCGGTCCTCGTCGAAGATCACCACCACTGCGCCGACATCGCCTGCCACCTTATCCTGCTGTCTGACATAAAGCCTGCCTTCATGCCAGTTGCGGATGGTTTCGCGCAGGTCGATGCCATCCAGGATGGAAGTGGTAAACGGCTCCGTGCGCACCCGCTCTTCGGAGAGCATGCTCTTCGCCTTCTTCTTGAGAAAGCGCCCGTAATTCTCAATAACCAGGTCTTCCGGCGGATACGAACAAATCGCGTTCCCGTCGGTCTGCTTGGCCCACTCACCTTCGAACTTTTCCTTCTTGCGAGGCTTTAGCCCGCGCGGCAGCATGCGCTGCTTCATGCGTGGAAGACGCCGCCTCAAGCGCATCTTCTTGGTGTTGAGCCAGATCTCTTCGCCGGATAAGTTCACCGTTTCAAGCATGTCGCTCACGTCGCTTTGGGCTGGATACCGGTTAGCCATCTGCCAGACTTCCCAGGCGTAATTGTCGTCGACGATGGACCGAGCCGCCACGGTTAGATCGAACACGCCAACCATTAATTCACGACTGATCGAAGCCAAGTTACGCGTGTAGCGAGCCAGCATGCGGCGTTGCCAATGCTCGATTTTGTCGCCAGTGTTTGTGACGTATTCGCCTTCCGCCTCCCGCAGCAAGTCGAACTGGATGCGCGGACGATCGAGAAAATCCGAAGCCAACTCAAGTCGGAACTTCTCGTAGAGATCTTGCAGATAGGGGTACTCGACCGCGATTTCAGCAAGGCAGTCCGGATGCGGATTGAGGAGGCGGATGTCACTCTGGCGGACCCGGGCGGGAGGATCTTGAGGGACCTCCATGGCGTCCAGCAGAGGATCCAAAAGGTTCAAGGAAACTACAACCAGAACCTGCCCGAGCGGATCGGAACCCTGCAGCTTCCACGCCATGCCGGCGGCGTGCTCGACAGCTTCGTCGGTTCGAATTTGCGGATAAACGCGGTAAGCTTCAATGTACTTATCGAATCCGATAAACGGAATCGAATAGGTATCGGGATACGCATCGGGCAGGTGTGGACGCTCCAGGCGGTCGGGCTCCATGAACACGACTGTGGAATCGATCTCAAGAGCGGTGCGAACGGCCTCCGTGAAGGGATCGCAAGGTTCTACGGGGACATAGATGGCGCGCTCGTCGTCTTTCTCGTCGATGTAGAGAAGCACGGACATCTGAGGCAGGCGGGCCAGAGCTTGCAGGTAAGAGTCTTCGAGCGAGCCGGGCAGTTCCACGGCCACGACGCGAGGCCGGTCTCGTAGAATCACGCGCCTCACTTCGGCGGCGAATTCGACCCTGCCCGGAACGACGGGAACATACGTGAAATTTCCGCGCCTTAGGCTGCCCGCCTGTTCGGATAAGCTATCGTGCGACATAACGCAGCGCTTCGTCGCCGAGTGTCTCCAGAATGGCGGTCCGGAGAGCAAACTGGCCGTCGCTGTTCTTTCCGCCGTGCGAGTCATTCTCGAAATGCATCAGCTTCATCGCGAACCGTCCGATATTGATGCCGTCTCGCACTGTGTAGCGCTCGTCGGCGGCATGCGCCTCCTGCAGGAAGTCGGTCACGTAATTCAGAATGTAGTCTTCGCCGAAAGGTAGATTCTCCTTCAGGATGGCGTATTCCTCATGCCGCTCCGGAAAGTCGATTGTGATCTGCGGCTGCAGGCGCGAGTGAATGTATTCAGGCAGGTCGAACGTGGATGCATCGTCGTTCATGGTGGCGACCATTCGGAACAGCGGATGGGCCTTGATTTTTACGCCAGTGACCACGGATTCCACATAGCGCCGGTTATCGAGAAGAGGGGCTAGGCTCGCCCAACTCTTCTCGCTCATGCGGTTGCCTTCGTCGAGAATTGCAATTCCTCCCCGGATCATGGCGGTGAGCAGAGGGGAGGCGACATAGCGGAGTTTGGATGCGCCTTCGATGACTGGCGTGATCAGCAAGTCTTCCGGACGGGTGTCTACCGTGGCTTGCATGATGTAAATCTCACGCTTCAGACGTTTGCCGGCAGCATACGCTAAGGTGGTTTTGCCCACGCCCGGTTTGCCAAGCAGGCGGGGGTTCATGGGGAGATCCTGCGGATCGATGACGAGCCACGCGGCCAGAAGCTGGCGCATGGTCTCCTCCTGGCCAACCCATGTGACGCTGAGTTCGTCGGGATGGGCGAGGTGAAGGGGAACCCCTTCGATTTCAACGATCATTCCTTTATATTAGCCAACCGAACCGCTTGACCGACCAGGCGCGGCGGCGCTCGAAGGTGTTTTCAGGATTGCTTCGGTCGCGTCCGGTCGAAAGTGGTGGAATGCGGCAAACAGGCTTCGCACTCCTGCAAGGGTTGGTGACGCGCTAGTAGCGTCCCCCGATTCGGCCAGCCACGAAATCTGGGGATCGGCGTCAGGCTTGTCCGGTCCTCACGCCGGTTCGCCCCGCTCGGGAGCGCTCCCGCCCTCATAAACATACAATCCGTCCCCTACAAGTTGACACCTTCCTTTCGATGTGAATGAAACTCGTGTTACAATCCCTCCATGTAGCTGCGGGTCGCGCGAGGTGCTGCAAAAACGCGCGTATGGTTTATCGGTCGTTCGCTCTCTGTATTAAAAAGTTAAGTCCGTCCGGTCCATTTATTACAGGGCGTCCTCCGCTGAATTCTCACCAAAACCGACTGCCGCATTGTCAGAAGGAGAGTAGATGAAACTCAGGATCAACACTTGGAGCGGTATTGTTTTAGTCACGGCGATCTTCGCGTTGCTAGCGTTGGCGCCCACTGCCAGCTTCGCTCAGTTTACTAGCGGAGATATCGTCGGTACGGTTCTGGACGCATCAGGCGCGGTAATTCCGAATGCCTCGGTGGTCGCGGAGAACCCAGCCACTGGATCGAAAGCGACTTCCGTAACGAACAGCGCTGGTCAATACCGTTTTTCAAACCTTCCAGTGGGCAAATACAATCTGACGGTCACAGCGACTGGCTTCACCACTGCATCGTTAAAGGACGTTAGTGTCGAACTGAACAAGACGTCGACGGCGAACCTTAACGTTCAAGTGGGTCAGGTCGCCACGTCGGTGGAAGTGCAGGAAGCGGCAGTGACGATCGATACAACTACCGCGCAGGTGCAGAATACCTTTGAAGCCAAGGCGGTGGCCGACCTTCCCACAGCAAGCATCGGCTTAGGAGTGCTCAATTTATCCCTGCTAAGCTCGGGCGTGGCCAGCAGCGGCGGAGTGGGTGCCGGAACCGGACCATCCGTGGGCGGCCAGCGTCCTCGTAACAACAACTTCACCATCGAAGGGGTTGACAACAATAACAAGTCCGTCACCGGCCCACTCGTCGGCATTCCGAACGACGCGGTCGCCGAGTTTACGCTTCTCCAAAATCAGTTTTCGCCGGAGTACGGACACTCATCGGGCGGCCAGTTCAACACCATCGTAAAGAGCGGGACCAATCAGCTTCACGGCTCGATCTACGACTATCTGCAGAATCGCAACCTGAACGCGATCGACCAGTCGCTGCAGAACCAAGGCTTCACGAAGAATCCCCGCTTCGACAACAACCGGCTCGGGGCCACAATCGGCGGACCGATCCTCAAGAATAAATTGTTCTACTTCGGCAACTACGAGTACAATCCTATCGGGCAATCCGCATCGCAATCGGCAGCGGTGTTGACTCCTACTGCGGCAGGCTTTAGCGCATTGGCCAATGCTCCTGGCGTATCGGCTGCGAATCTGGGAATTTTCAAGCAGTACGTTCCGGTTTCACCGGCCCCAAGCGGGGATATTCTCACCGTGGGAAGCGTGAAAGTTCCGCTGGGCATCCTGCCTCTAGCCTCGCCAAACTATACGAACAACTATGCCGCCGTAATCTCCGTCGACTACAATTTTTCGGAGAAAGATCAACTCCGAGGAAGGTACCTCTACAATAAGGCGAGCGGCATCGATACTGCCGCAACCCTTCCTGTCTTCTACCTTTCGACACCTACCACGAACTACGTCGCAACGTTGTCGGAGTACCATAACTTCACGCCGAGCCTGACGAATGAGTTTCGTCTCGGCTACAACCGATTCAACAACACGACTCCGGCTGGAGATTTTAAGTTCCCCGGCCTCGATAAGTTTCCGAACATCGTACTGAATGACTTGAACCTGAACATAGGGCCTGACGGCAACGCTCCTCAGTTTACGATTCAGAATCTCTATCAGATCACCGATAACCTGAGCTGGGTGAAAGGCAAGCACACGTTCAAGTTCGGCTTTGACGGACGGAAGTATATCAGTCCTCAGTCGTTCACTCAGCGGTCGCGCGGAGAATACAATTACAATTCGACCGACCTGTTCCTCTTGGATCAGACCCCGGATAATCTGTCCGAGCGCAGTCTTGGCAACGTAATCTACTACGGCGATCAGGTGAATCTGTATCCCTATGCGAACGACACCTGGCGCATTAAACCGAACTTTACCTTGAACCTCGGCGTCCGCTATGAGTTTACGAGCGTCCCCTATTCGCAACGGCTTCAAAAAGTAAACTCCATCGCGAATGTTCCGGGAGTTTTGACGTTCAACGAGCCGCAGCCCCAGTATAAGAACTTCGCTCCCCGCATCGGCATCGCATACTCGCCCGGAAACAGCGGCAATACTTCGATTCGCGCGGGCTTCGGGATGGCGTACGACGTCCTGTACGACAACATCGGAATCCTTTCGCTTCCGCCTCAGTTCAGCACAACCGTGGACACAGACCCTCTGGGCGACGGCAAGGGAAACTTCCTGAAAAATGGCGGAATTCTCCCTAACGCGTCATCTGGGACTCTTTCCCGCGCCGATGCCATCGCCAGCACGGCGAGCTATGTTCCGGATCAGAAGTTGCCTTATTCGATCCAATGGAACCTGGGCGTTCAGCACGTGTTCGCGAAGGATTACACTTTTGAAGCGCGCGACCTGGGCACGCGCGGCGTTCACTTGAACGTGCAGGATCGGGTGAACAAACAAGCCAAGACTACCGCGACGGATTTCCTGCCCACGTACTTGTCGGCACCTAGCCAAGGCACTCTGGATTCGCTGACTTCTACGCTGGCTAAACTTAACGCTAAATCGAACACTGTTCCGCAGTTCGCAGCGGCGGGATTCACGAACCCGATCGTTGAGTTTGCGCCCCTCGGCAACTCCACCTATCATGGGCTCGCTCTTCAGTTGGACCGGCGCTTTTCGCGCGGGTTGCTGTTCAAGTCGGCCTACACCTGGAGCCATCTGATCGACGATAGCACTGCGGACTTTTTCACGACTCGCCTCACGCCGCGCCGCCAGCAGGATTTCCAGAATCTCCGGCCTGATCGCGCCTCATCCGCCCTCGACCGCCGTCATCGCTTCACTCTCACGCTGATCTACGACCTGCCTTTCTTTAAGAACAGCAACTGGTTGTTGAAGAATGTTGTCGGAAACTGGGAAGTCGCGCCCATCTATACGTTCGAAAGTCCGGAATACGCAACTGTCCAGAGCGCCACAGATACCAACCTCAATGGAGATTCGGCCGGTGATCGCACGATCGTGAATCCTCAGGGCGTTGTGGGGACGGGCAGCGGCGTCACGGTACTAAAGAATACGGCCGGGGCCACCGTTGCTTACCTTGCCAAGAATCCCAATGCGCGCTACATTGTAGCGGGTCAAGGCGCCCAGGCGACCTCCGGCCGCAATACTCTGCCCACAAGGCACATCAACAACATCGACTTCACGCTGGTGAAGCGCTTCAGCTACCGTGAACGCTATAAATTCGAAGTGCAAGGTCAGTTCCTCAACGGGCTCAATCACCCGCAGTTTACGCCCGGCATCTTGAACCAGATCAACTCCTTTGGACAAAGTGGATCGGGTGTGCTGAATTACCTGACTCCGGGTAATAAGAACTTCAATAATCCCGAAGCGACGTTCAACAGCAACGCGCGCACAGTGCAGATCGCGGCGAAGTTTATTTTCTAGAGTCGCTTGTTCAAACCGAAACGGGCGTGGCTTCGGCTGCGCCCTTTTTTTATGTTGAAGCAGCTAAGCTGGAACAATGCGTGTGGCGTGTCTTTTCCTGCTGGCCCTAAGAGTTCTTTCCGCCGCTCCAGTTCCGATCATATTCGTACATGGCAACGGCGACGACGCCTCCAAGTGGATGACCACCATTTGGCGCTTTGAATCGAGCGGCTATCCGCGCGACCGGCTCTTCGCGGTTCGCTTTAACGACCCCGTGGCGCTTACCAGCGACGACACACCCATGCCGCATCACTCCAGCACCATCGATCAGGCGAGTCAGTTGAGCGCGGAAGTGGCTCGGGTTCTCATCGTGACTGGCGCGCGGAAGGTCGTCCTAGTGGGGAGTAGCCGGGGTGGACTGACCATTCGCAACTACCTCAAGAATGCGGGAGGAGCGTCGGTCGTATCTCAGGCAATCCTCTGCGGCGCGCCTAACCACGGCGTATTCGCGGTCGACCAGATGTCCGGAAACGAATTCAATGGAAAAGGCAAGTATCTGTCCGCCCTTAACGGCGGGAATGAAACCATCGCAGGGGTTCAGTTCCTGACGATTCGCAGCGATCACAACGACAAATACGCCCAACCCGACGGTCGCGCGGCAGGCATTCCGATCAAGGACACCGGAGTGACGGTGGAAGGCCCGGCGCTCACAGGGGCGGAGAACGCGATGCTTCCAGGTCTCGACCACCGTGAGGTCGCCTTCGACGCGAGAGCCTTCGCTGTCATGTACCGCTTCATCACGGGCCAAGATCCAAAGACGACGGATGTTGTCCCCGAAGCGGCGCCTGCAATCAGCGGACTCGTGACCGGGTTCGCGTCCGGCGCACCCACGAACTTGCCCGCGCCGGGCGTGCGGCTTCGCATTTTCGCTCTGCGGGCCGGATCGGCTGCTCACGAGGGGGAGCCTCTCTATGACCACGCTACGGACGAGACCGGCGCGTGGGGACCGATCACCGTCGATCCCAAGCTCAACTATGAATTCGAGCTTTCGAACGCCTCGGCCACGCTTCGCTACTTCCGTTCCCCTTTTGCACGGAGCAGCACCTACGTGAATCTCCGTTTCCGGCCCTTGCTGCCAGCCGATAAGCTTACAGAGCCGTCCATCACGGTGATTCGTCCGCAAGGCTATCTCTCAAAGGGGCGCGATACCGTGCTGGTTGACGGCAAGGAGTACGATGGACTACCAGCCGGCGTGCCGACTTTGGATGAATTCAAGCTCAAGGGCTTGGCTGCGAATGGACAGGGAATCGAGATTCGCTTGCGCGATGAGCGAGTCTTCGCACGTCCTGCTCTGCCTGGTCAAGCCGAACTAAGTATTGCAGAGTTCAGCCGCGATTGACTTCCTCGAGCGGAGCGGCGAGCCGTGAAGACGCAGATCCGGATGCGCCGCCCGTGACCTTCCACGCGAGCTTTTTGTTGAGCGAGTAGTTCCAAACAGTGACCACGGCAATCGCCAATGCGTTCGCTTCATTGCGGTTCATCCCGAAAGAATTGAATTCGATATTCAAGCTGTACTTCGAATATCTGCTCCACCTCATTCGTTTGCGATGGGCGAGGCTCCCGTCTGCTCAGTTCGCCCGTTTTGAAGTGATCTTGCTTTCACCCCGCTCGCGTTCACGGAAGACGTGAGGAGCATGGATGCCGCTGGATTGATAACCGAAGAGATCGAGAGGAACCTAATGCCTGAGTGACTGCCAGTGTACTTCATGTTCGAGAGACCGAAGAGATCGGCTAGCTGGCGAAAATTTTGTCCAATGAATATTCGCGTTGTCCAATTCTTACAGAATCGCCAACCATCAAGGTAACAACGCTATCGGGTCGGGATATCTCTATTGAAGATCTTCGTGCATCAACAATCCAAAATTCACGACAGCCGCTAGCCATGCACAATTCTCGCTTTTGCGATATGTCTCTCCTCGTGTTGGAAGGTGAGAGCACTTCCGCCACGACGTCTGGAGATCCATGAAGATTGTCCTCAGGGTCGATCGCGTCATACCTACTTTGCAATACCCATGCGAAATCCGCGCTTCGGAGTTCATGTTCTGGTCGAGGCCGATAAGGAAATTCGGTATCTGCAATTCCTTCAGCGCCAAGAGCCTCTTCTAGAAGACGCCGCAACCGCCTCTGCAACTCCTTGTGACGATGCTTCGGGTAGCTCAGAAAGACCGGCTTTCCATCGTGCAACTCCAAGTAGCCACCGATTGGATCATCCAGCTTCCGAAATTCGGCCACCGTCATCAGCGCCGAAGTTGTAGACATGTTCCGATTATAAATGAGATGAGGCCTGAGGCGATCTCCAATGAGATCGCCACTCAGGACAGGTACCAATCAATGAATGAACTGCTAAGCTGTTCGTCTTACAATCGCGTGGTAAACAACCAGAACGAGGATTGCCCCTATCGCTGCCACGAAGATACTATAGATATTCACGCCACTCACCGGGCTGGCGCCGAAAGTTGAAAAGAGCCAACCGCCAACCACCGCGCCAACGATACCCAGCACGATGTCCATGAAGACGCCTTCTCCGGTATGGTTCACCACCTTGCTTCCGATGAAGCCAGCAATCAAACCAAGAACGATCCAAGCTAAAATCGACATTGTGTTTCCCTCCGGCAGAAACTAAGCACTTCACACACCAAAATGTAAGTGCAAAGAAATAAAAGACGATAACCCCATGAGTTGAATCCAGCAAGGAAGTTTTTGCACTACACGGGTTGATCGGGATGGGCGACAAAGCGGTAACCCACTCCACGCAACGTGATCAAATGCCGGGGATGCGTCGGGTCATGCTCGATATAGCGCCGGAGTCGGACGATAAAATTGTCGATGGGCCGCGTGTCGGTGTCTTCGTGAACTCCCCAAACCTCTTCCAGCATCTTCTTCCGTGCTACCGGTTTGCCCTCATGCTGGATCAGATACCGGAGTAGATTTGCCTCCATGAGCGTCAAGGGGAATGTCCGTTCCCCCACCCTAAGTTGTAGGAGTTCGAAGTTAACCGACTTATCGCCGAATGAGAAGGAGTCCGTCTGTTCGGGGGTGGCGACTCGACCCTGCACAGATTTCAGCCACTCACGCCGCCGCAGCAAACTGCGGATGCGCGCGAGCAGGATCGCGAGTTCGAAGGGCTTAGTGAGATAGTCGTCCGCACCCGCTGCGAAGCCCTTAATCACATCCTCGGGATGTCCCCGTGCCGTCAGCATCAGTGTAGGAATGAACTGTCCGGCCTGGCGCAGTTCCGACATAACCTCAAATCCATCCTTGCCTGGCAGCATGACATCGAGAACAACGACGTCGAACGGCGGGGCCTCCGAAGCGATCAAATCCAGAGCCGCCTCGCCGGTTTCAACCACTTGGACCTGGTATCCCTCCGCTTCCATATTGAAGCGCAGGCCTTCCGCCAGATGCGCTTCGTCCTCAACCACAAGCACTCGGCTCATTTGGCGATCGGCAATTGCAGCACAAAAGTGCTTCCTTGACCAGGACCTGCGCTCTCCGCCCAGGCCCGCCCACCATGGCGTTTAGCTACCGAGCGCACGATGTACAAGCCAAGCCCCGTCCCCTTCACTCGAGTCGCAAGAGGCCCTGGCACGCGGTAGAACCGTTTGAATATTTGCTTTAGTTCTACCTGAGGGATGCCCACCCCCTGATCCTTCACTCGCACGGCCACGTACTTTGCGTCCACCTTGGCCGTCTCCACGGTAACGTCCACAGGTGTTCCCGAATACTTCACGGCATTGTCAATCAGGTTGGAGACGGCGGCGCGGACCTCATCGGGATCGCCCATGATCGTGATTGGCGGCCCGGGCTGGTATCTTAGCGATTCTTCCGCAACATGGTGCAGCGTTCGCGCGCGACCCAGGCATTCCAAGACGACGCCATCCAAATCGATGCGAGCCAGATTCAGCTTACGGCTGGAGGCGCCCATGCGGCCCGTCCGGAGCACCTGTTCGATGGTCCCCAATAACCGGTCGCTATCCTCGAGCATGATGCGGTAGAAATCCTGGCGCTTCGCTTCATCCACATCGCGAGTTTGCAGAGTCTGCAGGTAGAGACGGATGGAAGCGACCGGCGTTTTCAACTCGTGGGTGACCGCGTTAATGAACGAGTCGTGTTGCTCGTTTCGCCTGATTTCACGAACCAGGAAAATCGTGTTGATCACCACGCCGGCGATGATCATCGACAGCAAAAGTATCCCGAGGATGAGCAGAATCCCATGCCGCCAGTCGAGGAGAACCCAGCCCACGTAGAGCAGAAGGGTGACGACGATGAGCCCAGCGCCGAGAGAGATGAAAAATGCGATCGACTTTCGCCGTCCGGCCACTACCATGCTTGCCCGCTAGGCGATCAGTTCATTCCGCACATGCCTGGAGTCTGGCACATTCCACCGGGACAAGAAGGCATCTCTTGCGCCTTGCTCTTACCGTTCGCGTGTGCTGCGAAGGTGGAAAGCTGCGGCTTCAGATGATCCTGGCCGCAACTTGGGCACGCGACCGCATCGCCGCTTCGCATGAGCTTCTCGAACTTCGAACCGCAATCCTCGCACAGATATTCGTAAATGGGCATAGTTAATTCCTACGGAAGCAATTTCAACCCAATGTTATCAAGAAAGCGGGCCACCTCAGCGTCTGGCGCAAGATAGTCGTTTAGCAGAAGAGAAAACGCAACCATCCCCTGCCGCTTCGACTCCGCATAGCCCGAGAGCGCGCGGACATGCGACAAGCTTCCGGTTTTAGCGTGAATCCCGGCAGCTTCGGGGTGGCCTTTGAAGCGCCTTCGCAAAGTCCCGTCTTCGTTGCCCACGGGCAGCATTGCAATCCATGCGTCGCGCTGCGGAGAGCCATACATATGCTCCAGCAGTTTGGTGATCGCCTGGGGAGACACCAGCGTATTGCGCGACAGGCCGGATCCATCCACAAACTTGTACTGATCTTCCGGCACCCCAGCTTCGGTAAGGAAGTCGCGCAATTCTTCCAGCCCCGCCTTCGCCTTAAAAGCGCCCACCTCGCGCAGCATCACTTCCGCATGCAGATTCTGGCTCACTTTATCCACCACTTGCAGAAGCTGACTTAGCGGCGGCGACATGCGGCGCACCAGTTCGATCCCGGCAGGTTGAATCGCAGGTTCTCCCGGAAATCGATGGCGAGCCACCGCGTCTCCGTTCACGGTGATTCCACGCCGGATCAAAGCATCCCTCAGAATCGCCGCTGCGTACACCGCCGGATCGGCGACGGCCATGGCATTTACCATCACATCGCTGCCGATGGGAATCGATCCCCAAAAGCGCAGTTGCGGCACGCCTGGCCGACCATCAACGTGAATCTCACGTCGGCCCGAAGCAATCGTTTGAACGCGGTTATCCACCGAGAAGAACTCGAATGAAGGCGATACTGTCAGATGCGCAAGGTCGCCTTCAGAGTCTCCCGGCCCGATGGTCACATCTACGCGGTTGTCCCCGACAATTAAGGCGCTGACCGGTGCGCCGTACTCCCAAAGCCCATCATCCACTGACCAGCCGGCCGGGTACGGCGTCCACGGATAGCGGGTATCGTCGCCCACAATGTCTCCGTGCACCGCTTTCAGTCCGCCTGCTGCCAGTTGATCGGCCAGCGCTTCGATCGGCTTGATCTGTGGATCCGGGATCCAATCCTTTACATAGGGATAAGGACGCTGGGATAGGCTTGGATCCCCCCGCCCGATAAAGATCAAGTCGCCGTCCAACACGCCGTCGCCGCCGACCGGTTTCTCCGAAACAATCGAAGTTATGAATCGATAATCCGGGCCAAGTCTGGTCAGCGCCAGGGCAGTAGTAAAGAGCTTGACGTTAGAGGCCGGAGTGAATAGGTGATCCTCATTGTGCGCGTAGAGAACCTTGCCGTCCTTTAGACGGACCACGTGCATTCCCAAAAAAGCAGAGGCAAAGCGCTTTGAACCGGCTATCTCTCGATCGATACTGACTTGCAGCGAAGGCGCACGTTTTGCCGCCGCCACGAACAGGAGTAGCATGAAGCAGGTAAGGAGAAACCGAATGAGAGCCCTGGATGTCATGAAGCCGGATTATACTATTTCGCTCCTGATAGGCTTAGCTTTCGCGATCTCGCCTGGGGCGGCCGTGGCTCAGGGAACCCCCACGAAAGAAAAGGCAGCCGACTACCCCGCTCGCCAGAAGTTGCCGCAACTGGAGCTGGGTGCCGAGTATCTCGTGCACTCGCTGCAAACTTCCGAGGGCGTGATCGTCGTTGCCGATTACCTCGTGATTGACGTTGCTGCGTTTCCCGTTTCGGCGCAGCCGTGGTCCATCTCCAGCGGCCGATTCAGCCTTAAAATTAACGGAAAGAAAGCCGTGCTCTTCTCTCAGTCGCCAGGAATGGTCGCGGCGTCCATGAAATATCCGGATTGGAGTCAGCATCCGACGGTGATCGCCCAAGCTGGAATGGGCGACGCGAACGTGACGTTGGGCCGGACTCCCCACCCCGGAAGGTTCCCAGGCGATGGAAGCGCCGACCGGCCCAGGAGGTCGCCGGTTCCCGAGGGAACCGCGGAGGTCCCGGAATCCGCCCCGAGAATGCCGATTGGAGAGGTGTGCCAGCGTCTTGCGCTCCAGGAAGATGCCATCAAGGGACCCCGGAGCGGGTATCTCTACTTCCCTTTTTCAGGCAAGGTGAAATCGATTAAAAGTCTGGAGTTGATCTACGATGATGGGGAGGGAACGACGGCATCGCTAGTTTTGATGTAAGCCGTTACAATCGAGACAATGGCAAAGCCAACCGGCACAGTCACGTCCTCCGAACGAAAGACGCTGAGCGGGATTCCCGTTGAGCCTTTCTACGGCCCCGAACACACCCCGGACTTAGACTTCCTCGAACCCGGAGAATTTCCCTACACGAGGGGAATTCACGAGACGATGTATCGCGGCAAACTCTGGACCATGCGGCAGTTCTCAGGCTTCGCCACTCCTGAGGAAACCAACCGCCGCTATCTCTACCTTCTCAGCCAAGGCCAAACGGGGTTGTCGGTTGCGTTCGACCTTCCCACGCTGATGGGTTTCGATGCGGATCATCCCACGTCAACCGGCGAAGTGGGCAAGTGCGGCGTGTCGATTTCTTCGCTGGAAGACATGGAAATTCTGTTTCGCGACATTCCACTTGCCAACGTGACGGTTTCGATGACCATCAATTCGCCAGCGCCGATAGTCTGGGCCATGTACTTGGCTGTTGCTGAGAAGCAGGGCGCGGATTGGAACCAGATCTCAGGCACGCTGCAAAACGACATCCTAAAGGAGTACATCGCTCAAAAAGAGTACATCTATCCGCCCCGGCCATCCATGCGCCTGGTAACCGACGTGATCGAGTACGCCGCCAAGCATGTTCCGCGCTTCAATCCGATTTCCATTAGCGGCTATCACATTCGCGAGGCGGGTTCGACCGCGGTTCAGGAGTTGGCGTTCACTCTCCGCGATGGCATCGAGTACGTGGAGTGGGCCATCGAACGCGGCTTGCCGGTCGATGATTTCGCTCCCAGGCTCAGCTTTTTCTTCAATTCTCACAACGATTTTTTCGAAGAGATCGCCAAGTTTCGCGCTGCCCGGAAAATTTGGGCGGAGGTGATGCGCGATCGGTTCCACGCTAAAGACGAACGCAGTTGGAAGCTGCGGACCCACGCGCAGACCGCAGGCTGTTCGCTGACTTGGCAACAACCGCAGAACAACATTATACGAACGGCACTGCAGGCGCTCGCGGCAGTGCTGGGTGGGACCCAGTCCCTGCACACCAATTCGCTCGATGAAGCCTATGCGCTGCCGAGCGAACATGCCGTCACCATCGCTCTGAGGACTCAGCAGGTGATCGCGTATGAAAGCGGAGTTACGAACGAGCCCGACCCGCTTGGCGGCAGCTACTTCGTGGAAGCGCTAACTCGGGAGATGGAAGACCGGGCCAACGAATACATCCGGCGAATCGACGAAATGGGCGGGATGATTCCTGCCATCGAACGGGGCTTCCCGCAAGGCGAGATCGCCAACGCAAGTTACGAGTATCAGCATTCGGTGGAGACTGGCGAATCGAAGATCGTCGGCGTCAATGCGTTCACCGAGGCGAGTGGCGAGGCGCTCGACGTGTTGCAAATCGACGAGTCAGGCGAGAGCGTGCAGATCGAGAAACTCCGTGCTCTTAAGACCAGGAGAGATGGGGCCAAGGTGAGGCAAATGCTCTACGCCCTACGCGAGGCGGCGCGCGGGAAGCAGAACACCATGCCGTTTATTTTGGACGCAGTGCGAGCGTACGCAACGGTGGGTGAAATCTGCGATGCGTTTCGAGAGGTGTTCGGAACCTACACCGAGACGAGCGTCCTATAGACTCAGGCCTTCTTCGCTTGCGCGCTGTCGTAACTCTCGCCGTAAATCGCCGGGACCTTGGCTCCCATCGGCCGCAAATACATCGAGAGCTGGCCGCGATGGTGGATGGAATGGCCTTGCACGAACCGAAGGTAGACCACCGCCGGAAGTTGGAACATTCCCCGAAAATCGATAATTTTCGATAGCTGCTCGCCAGTCAGTTGCGCCAGGGGTCTGGATTTCTCGGTGAACATTTCGCCATACCAGGCGCCTAGGTCGGCCGAGTTCTTGATCGATTCCGGCATCGGGGACGGTGTGAAATCGAAACCGCCGGCAGTCACGGCCTCAAAAAAGCGCTGTTCAGTCGCGGCAATGTGCCACGCGAGTTCGAGTGCGGACTTGGAGACTGTGTCGGGCCGGTAGTCGCCCTTATCGAGCGGTATGGCTTCTATCACGCGTCGTGTGAGCGTGTGGTTGCCGCCCATGGAGTCAAGAGCCATGTCACGGAGGAATGAGGCTTGGTCCGGTTGGATTGGATGCATTGCTCCAGTATAAATTCACTCTGTGCTGAGCACGTTTGTAGGACTATATAAGCAGGCGGTGATTTCGTCCCATGTCCCGGTGCATCCTGATCTTGTTAACCGGGCTGCCTCTCCTGGCCCAAATGGACCCGCGCGAAATCGTGCGGCGCTCCGTTCAGGTCGACGACCGGAACAACAAGATAGCGCGCGATTATACTTACAGGGTTCATAACGTTGTCCGCGAACTGGACGGCAAGGGCGTCGTCAAGTCCTCGCACACGAACACGCGCGAAGTCATGTATATCGGAGGCAAGCAGTATCGGAGGTTAACCGAAAAAGACGGGAAGCCTCTGAGTCCGGACGAGGAGAGGAAGGAACGCGCCAATATCGACAAAGCAATCGCTCAAGCTAAAAAACTCTCGGCCGAGGAACGCCAGCGCAGAATCGAAGAGCGCGAAAAGAGCCGCGCCAAGGATCGCGAGGGCCTGCTGGACATCCCCGATGCTTTTGATTTTGCGCTGCTGCGCGAGGAAGCTGTGGGAGGACGCAACGCCTTCGTCATTCGTGCGGAGCCGCGCTCGAATTATCAGGGCAAGCACCGCGATTTTCTGTCGAAGATCCACGGGACCCTATGGATCGATAAATCAGATTTCCACTGGATCAAGGTTGAGGCTGAGACTCTCGGCACGATATCCTTCGGCATGTTCATCGCCCGCCTGGCGCCGGGATCGCATTTGGAGTTCGAGCAGACTCGGGTGAACGGCGAGATCTGGCTCCCCAAGCGCGGCACGGTGAAAGCCTCGGCGCGCCTGGCATTGGTGAAGAAGCTGAACCTCGAACAGGAAACGGACTTTAGCAATTATCGAAAATTTCAGACAGACTCGAAGATCGTGTCAACCGCCGAAGTCCCATAGCTCGGAAATGAAAATCATCCACTTGGCATTATTGGGTTCGTTTTGCATTTTAGGCCGCGCCCAGCACGTTCAGCCTGAGACAGGCCGTCAACTTTTCGTGAAACTCTGCTCGTCGTGCCATGGCGACACGGGCAAAGGAGGCCGCGGCTCCGACCTTACGACGGGCCAATGGCGGCACGGCGGCTCCGACGAGGACCTGCGGCTGAATATCACCAAGGGCATCAAGGGGACGCAAATGCCCGCCTTTCCTATGCCGGAGAATGATGTCCTCGAGATCGTAAAATTTCTGCATGGCTTGTCAGGTGGCGAGACTGAGCGGGCCGCGGGTGACTCCGAGCAAGGGCGCGAGGCTTTCTTCGGTGCCGCTCGGTGCGCAAGCTGCCACACGTTTGGAGGCAGGGGAGGGATTCTCGGCCCTGACCTGACCAGCATCGCGCGCCAAACCAAGCTGCCCGCCATTCGCAAGGCGATTCTGGACCCCGACGCCGATCTCCGCCCAGGCTTCGAAACGGTGGAAGCGATTACCACGCAAGGGGCGTCGATCCGAGGAGTTGCCAAGCATGAAGACACTTTTTCCATCCAGATCATGGATGAACGCGAACGGCTCCACCTGCTGTCCAAGGACAATCTCGCCAGCCTCAAGCATCTTCGCAAGTCGCTAATGCCGACCATTCCTCTACCAGGCGAGGCTCTCGACAATCTTCTCGCTTTCCTGACTCGCTATGATGCCGCCAGGATTGAACCTGCAGAATGGCGGCCGGCTGCGGATTTCAATGTCGCTTACGCACGTCTCAAGAACGCCAGTGCCGAACCCCAAAACTGGCTGACCTACTGGGGCGACTATCCCGGCAAACACTACAGTCCGCTAACATCCATCAACGCCGCAAACGTGGCCACGCTCGCATCTCAGTGGAGTTTTCAATTCGGCGGGGGCCAGGTGGAAACCATGCCGTTGGTCGTCGACGGCCTGATGTTTGTCACCGGACCGCTCGATAATGCGGACGCGCTGGATGCTAAAACAGGCAGTCCGATTTGGCACTACACTCGCAGTCTGCCGAAGGTCGCCAGCCACTGCACCGTGATGACGAATCGCGGATTCGCAGTTCTCGGCGACCGCCTCTATTTGGCGACTCTGGACGCGCACCTGGTAGCGTTGAACGCGAAATCCGGCAATGTCGTTTGGGATATCGAAGTGGAGGATTACAAAAAGGGGTTCTCGATCACGCATGCGCCGCTGGCCATCGATGGAAAGATTATCGTGGGCATCACGGCCGGCGAGTGCGCGCTCACCGGATTTGTGGACGCTTACGATGCCGCCACGGGGAAGCGCTTATGGCGCACCTATTCGATCGCGCAGCCCGGCGATCCCAATCGCGCCACCTGGGCCGGGGACTCCGCGAAGTTCGGAGGCGGACCCACTTGGATGACCGGCACTTTCGATGCTGACACAAACACCCTTTTCTGGGCCACTGGAAATCCTGGGCCAGATTATAACGGGCAACCGCGAGCTGGCGACAATCTCTACACGAGCTCGGTGCTGGCGCTGGAACCCGACACTGGAAAAATGAAATGGTGGTTCCAGTTCACACCGCATGACACTCATGACTGGGATGGCACGCAGACTCCGATGCTGGTCGACGCAATGGTCCGGGGCAGCAAGCGCAAACTGCTGGTCACCGCGAACCGGAATGCGTTTTATTACGTACTGGATCGAACCACTGGAGAATTCATCACAGGTCAACCTTTTGCGAAACAGACCTGGGCGAAGGGGCTCGATGACAAAGGCCGTCCCATGGTTCTGCCGAACACCGATCCCACGCCGGAGGGCAATTATGTTTGTCCCGACGCGGGCGGCGCGGCAAATTGGGGCGCTCCGTCCTTTGACCCCGCTACCCGATTGTTCTACGTTTCGGTGAAGGAGACGTGCGCCACGTATACCAGCGTCGACAAAGTACCCGAGCCCGGCGCGGGATTCACGGGCGGAG
>JBBRRB010000072.1:0-26853 GCA_038225555.1 Bryobacterales bacterium | reverse complement strand
ATTCGCGCCCGCCCCCGTTCTCGAACCCCAACTCGGCGCGTTCTACTGGATCACGCCCATTCCACAGAGCTGGCCGAAGGATCGGACCGAATCAAAACTCCGAGAGTACAACACCTACGGCCTCCAGGAGCTAACCATCCACGAAGCTATGCCCGGCCACTACGTCCAGTTTCAATATGCCAATCAGGTTCAGCCGCAAGCCCGCCGCATGCTGCGCGGCTTGTATGGAAGCGTTCCGTATGTCGAAGGTTGGGGTGTCTACGCGCAGCAGGTCATGTCCGACGAAGGTTATCTCGCCAGCAGCGCTGATCTGCGCCTGACATTCCTGAAACAAATGCTGCGAGTGATTGGGAATGCCATCCTGGATATTCGCCTGCAAACCATGGACATGTCGGAAGAGCAAGCCATGGACCTCATGCTGAATCAGACCTATCAGGAGAAGGAAGAGGCCGTTGCCAAGCTGCAGCGGGCGCAATTGGCATCCTGCCAGTTGCCGACATACTTCGTGGGTTGGCGGGGATGGCTGCGGGCGCGCGAAGAATATAAGAAGGCGAAAGGATCGGGATTCCAGCTATCGGATTTTCACGAGCGCGCCCTCAAGGAAGGCGCGGTTACGTTGCCGTCGCTCCAGCAACTGCTCAGCGGACGCTGAAGTCCCACACCTGCATATTGATTTTGCCTTCGGTGTATTCAACCACCGCGTACTCACCCGCGGCGAGCGGCTTTTCCGGCCAGATCTTATAGAGTCCCTCGCCCACCTGTTGGCGGAAAGTATCTACCAGCTCCGGCTCCTCCACTACTTCTTTCACCACGGGCAGAATCGTCATTTTCTCCACGACGCGGTTGCCCTTGTGTTTGCTCATGCGCACCATGCCGAAACGCTCCTCGGATGCCAGGCGAATGTAGAACTCAGGCCGCGGCTCCTTCAGCACGTTGCCTGAGTGCAGACCATCCACTTCGAGCCACGACTTGTCGGTGACCAGAGGAATCGGGCTCGCGATCTTCAGCAAGTGCCGCCCCTTGTTGTTCACCACCTTGGGATCGGCTGCCTTCATGGGCGTAAGCGTCGCGCCGCTCACCAGGTACACGCCCGTGTCCTGCGGGATCCTCTCCACTTCACGCCGGGCTTCCCGCTCGGCCTTATCCTCTTCGGCCAGAGCCTTCACTTCGTCCTTCCGAACCTCTTCCCGCTGCTTGACTTCGGCCTCCGTCTTTTTAAGGTCGATCAGATCGAGCGGAATCTCCTCCCAATCGCCTCGCTCCACGCTGTAGTAGGTCATGCGATCGCCCGCTATCTTGTACTCGCGCACTACTTGGTAGGTGCCATCCTTGAGGAACAGCCTGACATTGGCTCCGGAAAGCGGAATCCACGTTAGCAACGGAATGGCCAGGAGAAGCGTGCGGCGCGTCACAAAAGATACTCCAAGGGTTGTGTGTTAACTAGTCGCGATCCCAACTACGATCAGTGCAATCGGCGTATCTCCCAGCTTGGTCTGCAGGACCCAATCGCTTTCCCCTTGCTTCGAGACTCCGGGCTGGAAATCGGAGTCCGCCTTCCATAAGCTGAGCACCGCAGGATGCGGAGTTCCCGAAGCCTTGCGGCTCATATCCATTAGCGCATCGAAAGTCGGCGTAGCATTCAGGTCAGTATCGTTGGCGGCAGGAGACATGACCACGAAATCGCGTTGCGGCGCGGCGCCTTGATGGTCGCCGTTCACCGGAATCAGGCCATAACGCAGGATGTACACTCCGGCTTTGATCCCCTGTCCGCGGCGGTCCTGCCCTTTGCCGTCGAACCGGATCACCCCTAGCAGCGAGCCTTGCGGCACATCCGCCAGAGATTGTCCCTCTTGCGCTGTCCCGCCAGTTGGCTTCTGGCTTCGCAACCAGATTTCGCAGTAAGCGGCTCCATTATTGGTGATCTTGACGCCGTCCTTCTGCAAGCTCTGGCTGATGGCGGGGGCCACTTCAGAAGGGGGCGCTCCTGCAGGCTCCGCCTTATACTGCCCGAAAGCCGCCGAACAAATCAAAACCGGGATAAACAAGGAAGTACGCATCTATTCCATATTAACGCCCATATTGACGGCTGGCGGATAATCGAATGGTGATTGGGATAGCATGCGCTCTCGTACAGCCAGCCTGATCCTCTGCGGGCTGCCTGTCGGGCTCTTAGCGACGCGTTTGTGCCACCTGGATATTGTCTGGGTGGAAGAAGGCTATCCCGCGGCAGCCGCAATTCAGTTGCTGAAGGGGAAAGCGCTCTACCAGGACGTCTGGTTCGATAAACCGCCGCTGTCTGCCTATCTTTACCTGCTCTGGGGCGCTCGAATGGGCTGGCCCCTGCGCTTGGCCGGGGTTGGGTTCGTCTTTGCTTGTTGCTTGCTGATGTACCGATTTGCCAGTCAGCTTTGGAGCGAGCGGGAGGGTTTGGCCGCCGCGTGCTTCCTGGCGTTCTATCTGACGTTCGGGATTCCATCGGCGGTGATGGCGCTTGCGCCCGATCTGCTGATGATCGCTCCGCACATCGCGGCCATTTGGCTGGCCTGGAAGGGCCGGGCATTTTGGGCGGGGCTGATGGCGGGCGGGGGACTGCTGATCAATCCCAAGTCGATCTTCGTGCTGGCCGCTTGTCTGCTCTGGAGTTGGCGCACTTGGCCGGCCTTGCTGTTTGGGTTCGTTTTGCCAAACGCGGCCGCATTCGCCTGGTTCGGACGGCCCTATTATGAAGAGGTTTGGAAATGGGGCGCCACGTACTCGGAGCATGGTTTTTCGCTCGGCACGGGGTTTATTCGTTCCGGGAACTGGATCGGATTCCAGTCTGCCATAGTGGTGGGTTCGTTTTTGTTTTTCTGGAAAAGCCGCTCATGGAGGATGCTGGCGTGGGTGCTGATCTCGCTGGCGGCTGTGGCGGCGGGCTGGCGATTCTTTCCCCGCTATTACTTCCAGTTGCTGGTGCCCTTGGTGCTGACAGGGTCGCGCGGCTTTGTTTTACTGGGTCGAAGGCGAGCGATCATCCTGATCTTGCTGCTGATTCCTCTCATCCGATTTGGTCCGCGTTACGTGGAGTTGGCTTCGGATTTGCTTTCTCAACGCCCGCATCGCTGGAGCGATTTGCAAATGGCGGACGATAGCCGGCAGGCATCCGAGCTGCTTGCGGATCGAACGGCCACCCTTCTGGTGTGGGGTTACAGGCCTGATCTCTTTGCGATCACGCGCATGCAGGCGGGCAGTCGGTTCCTCGATTCGCAGCCGCTCACGGGCGTGCTGGCCGATCGTCATTTGACCAACTCAGAGGTTCTCTACCCGGAGTTGGCGGCCAGGAGCCGTCGAGAGCTGGCGAAGTCGACTCCGACGTATATCGTGGACGGCCTCGGTGCATTCAATCCCACGCTCGCGATCACGAATTACCCTGATCTGCGAGAATGGCTGGCGGGCTATCGAGAGGTAGGCCGCACGCGTTTCAGCGTGGTCTATCAGCTTCGGTAGCGTTGTGATAATCTTGCGACATGCGCAAGCTTATCGGATTTGCCTTTGTGATCGCGGCCTTCGCCGGGGACACGAACCCCATGCTGCAAAGCTGGAAGCTCAATGCTGAAAAGTCCACCATTGATGGAGCTCTGCCCACCTTTATTCACAATGGCTACATGAGGCCGCGTCCGTCAGCCGCTCATCGTCCAATGCCGTATGACAAGACGCAGCCCATCAGCATCATCTACGGTTCTGGCAACCAACAAACGCTATATCAGGGGACCGTGTCCGCCGATGGACGCGTTCTGAAGTTGACCGAGCACGGCCCGCATCACTCCGTACTAGTGTTAGACGTGCAGTAAGATTACTCTCGTCCCCGAAGCCGGTCGAGTTCACGGCGGTTGCGTTTCGACGGTTTGCCTTCGGGTATCGGTTCCAACTGGCGCATGGCTTTTCGCTCTTCCGCCAATTTGAGGCGCAAGTCACGACTTGCCTCGGTTTCACGGTAAAGCGTCTGCGCAATTACAGCCGGGCCTCGCACTTCGCTTAGAACCAGGACTTCCACCTGGAAGTCGCCGCCCTCGTTTTTCACTTGCAACAGGTCGGCGACTCGCACTTCGCGCGAAGCTTTGGCATGTTGTCCGTTACACTCGATCCGGCCGCGTTCGCATGCTTGGGAGGCAAGCGAGCGTGTCTTGAAGAAGCGGGCGGCCCAGAGCCATTTGTCCAACCTTACGCCGGTCATATCCTATTCTCATATTGAGGCGAGATTCCGATGGAGCAGTACGACCCATTCATTCGAGGCCGGTTCCCTGTTGGCGTGCGTACCATCCGCGCTCATGACACGGCGAGGGATCGCTGGTTCCCTTGCGAGATCTGGTATCCCGAAGATGCGGAAGATGCCATCGGAACTTACCCGCTGATCGTTTTCTCGCATCATAGCGGGGGGCACCGGCGAGCTGCCACGTTTCTCTGCACTCACTTGAGCAGCCACGGGTATGTTGTCGCGGCCTTGGATCACTCCGAAGTCGTAGCGGCGGAATTGGCGGCCAAGTCTGGTGAGTCCTCCGAGCAAAAGGCCGCGCGAGCGCAAGCTTGGATCTCGAATCGCGTGCCTGATATCCGCTTTCTCCTCGATGTTCTGTGTGGCTCGGAGATCAACTTCGATCGGAGTCAAATCGGGCTCGTTGGCCACAGCTTTGGAGGTTGGACCGTACTTGCGGCCACTGAGGAGGACCCGCGTGTCCGAGCCGTGGTGGCGCTGGCCCCTGGAGGCAGTTCTCAGACGAAGCCAGGGATCCTCCCGTTGAAGCTTAGCTTTAATTGGGGACGCGAGGTTCCGGTGCTGTATCTGGTGGCCGAGGATGATGTTTCACTTCCACTTGCCGGTATGTACGAGTTGTTCGACCGGACTCCGGCGACGAAGCAAATGGTCATTTTGCGCCGCGCCGATCACTTGCATTTTTTGGATAATGTTGAGCAGGAGCATGAAAAGGTTCGAGCCATGAAGTTCACAGGAGAGTTAGCATGGATTTCAAAGGAAATGCGGCCTATTGCGGAACTGTGTACGGGGGAGCAGGCTCACTTATGCGTGCGCGGCCTTACGCTCTGCCACATGGATGCAGTGTTGAAAGGGCAGGAGAAGGCTCGGCGCTTTTTAGCTGGTGATCTGGAGGCTGAACTAACGGTTCGAGGAGTGGAAATTTTGGTCCATAACGCCTGAGGGGTTTTCAGGTCACTTCGCGCCTGCAGAAATCCAGGCAACCGACCGCCGCAACAATCAGGCCCAATGCGACGCTTATCAGCAGGGTTGCTTCGATATTATGAGGCTGCCTCGCCACCACGAGCATTGGGAGCGCCCAAGGAAAGTATTGGGGCCAGCCACCCGTCTGTTGCGACGCGAAAACCGCGAAAAAGGCGACTACCGTGGCCACGATCCCCGTGCCGACTGCGACCGGAAATGACCGCCATCGCAAACTCACCCAATGCTGGATGGTGAGCGCCAGGAAAGACAATCCCATGACCTCGAATCCGGCCCGAAAGATCGCCGCCCAGGGGATTGGAAAACCGAAGACCAACTGGGGTTGAAGCCGTGGCAGAATCGCTCCGGCCAGGAAGATGCCGCACAGAAGCACTAACGTGCTTGCGGCGACCATGGCCACGACGACGATCAGTTTGGCCGCATACAGCGTCCAGCGAGCAACAGGGCGCGCCAGCAAGCTCTTCCATTGATTTTCAGAATGGTCGAGTCCGGCCAAGAGGGCGGTTTCGAGCGTGATATAGAGCGGCAGCATCAGGAATGCCCAAAACCAGAGATTTGCGCGCATCAGAGCCGCCCACTCATTCCCGTTGGCGTTGCGACGCAACATTGAAAATGGCGTTTGGGTGGCAATGAAGAAAATCAGCAGCACGACGACTGCGGGCGCAAGCACCACCATCTTCAGCGCAATGGTCCTCTTCATTTTCAGCAGCTCGGCGTGCAGAACTCGCAGGAGTGTCATCGGTATGCGTACTCCTTCTCGGGCGACGATGAACTGGTCAGTTCCAGGAATAGCTCTTCCAGCGTCATGTGCTCCGTTGCAAGATGCGAGACTCCAATGCCTGCGTGCACCAGGATCTCGTTGATACGCGCGGGTTCGGAAGGTCCGTTCGGCGTGATCAGCATGAGGTCGTCTTTCCGCGTGACCGCGCAGCCGAAGTCGGTCAGCAGCGTATGGGCGCGTTCGGGTTGATCCACCTTCACCACGATCGTTGGTTTGCTCCTCTCTTGAAGTTCTTTCCGGCTTCCTTGAAACTTCAGTTGGCCTTCTGAAATGATCGCGAGATGCGTGGCGACCTGCTCAACTTCCGCAAGCAGATGGCTGGAAAGAAAGACTGTCACGCCGCAGCGGAGGGGCAAGTCACGAACGAGGGTTCGCACTTCATGAATGCCGGCGGGATCGAGTCCATTGGTCGGCTCATCGAGCAACAGCAGATCGGGATTGCCGAGCAGCGCCTGCGCGAGTCCGAGCCGTTGCTTCATGCCGGAGGAGTAGTTGCGCACAAGTTGACCCGCTGCCGGAATCAAATCCACAGTTTCCAGTGTTTCGTCTATGGTGCGCCTTGGCGCGCCCAAGAGTCGCCGATGGACTTCGAGGTTTTCACGGCCCGTCAAGTGAAAATACAGCGAGGGGGACTCGACCAGCGAGCCGATCCGCCTGAGTAAAGCAACTCGTTCCGTTTCTAGCGGACGCCCGAACAGCGATATCGTGCCTCGGTCGGGACGCTGGAGCCCGAGCACCATCCGAATCGTTGTCGACTTTCCAGCTCCATTCGGTCCCAGGAATCCGTACACGCTTTGAGGGGGCACGCTCAGGTTCAGACCGCGCACCGCAGGGTTGCCTTTGTAGCTCTTCCAGACTTCTTCAATGCGAATAACTGGCGGCGTTGCATGACTTAACAAGGAATGTAGACACTTAGCATTCTAAGAAGTTCCCCAGTCACCGGGATGGGAGCATTTAGAAACGTTGCTCGAGCGCTTTCACCTTGCCAAGCCGACGAACGTGCCGCGCTTCCCCGCTAAAGCTGGCGTGAAGAAACGTTGCGGCCAATTCCTTGGCGACCTCGATACCGACGATCCTGGAGCCGAGAACTAGGACATTAGCATCGTCATGCTCCACACTTTGGTGAGCCGAGTAGTGGTCGTGGCAGAGGCCGCCGCGCACTCCCCTAATCTTGTTCACGGCCACGGAAGCGCCTACTCCGCTGCCGCAGATCAAGATTCCGCGTTCGGCACGATTATCGCGAATCGCAGATCCGAGCATCTCGGCGCTGTCTGGATAATCGTCTTCAGGATCGGGAGGAGCGGAACTTAGATCTGTTATGTCGTAATTCAGTTCACGAAGAAATACCGCCAGGGTTTGCTTCATGTCCCATCCGGCGTGATCGGAGGCCAAGGCAACTCGCATGACCGTATTCTACTGCAAGGCAAGGGGCTTAGGAGGAGGAAAAAAAACGAAAAGGACCGGGAGAATTTTCCGGTCCTCTTTACACTACGGTTATTAGGATGTTAGCGGTTGACAAGCTTGCGGCGGAAAACAGCGAGTCCGACGAGGCCGCTACCGATGAGAAGCATCGAGGCTGGCTCGGGAACTCCGGGGATAGGTACGTTGCCGACGTTCTGGGTCAAAGTTCCATCGGTGATGTCGTTAGTATTTTTTGTTGCTTGGGCAGTATAGAAGCCGATCGTCTGAGACCCGAAGATCGAGCCAATCACGAAATTCCCCAAGTTCGTGGGACCTGGAGACGGTCTCGGTCCGCCTGCAGCAGGAAGCCGAGGGCCGTTATAGAAAAACGAGACGTTGGTGAGCAGGGAATTGTCCGGCACGCCCGATTGAATGCTGGGGGTCCGGCCAACGAGCATCGTAAAAGCCGTCCAGCTAGTCGGTGCCGAATTTGCGCCATTGTATCCGTTCACATCATAGATGGTAAAGAACGTTCCAGAAGGCGGGGTCAATCCAGCTGGGCTGCAAGGGACGTTGTTAGCGCAAGTGGTAGTAGCTGTCGCCGCAGGATCCAACCGCTGATCAGCCGAAAGAAAGGCCGAATAGGTGAAGTTAAAGGCAGAGCCGCTGGGCGTCACCGATACCAGCGAAGGTATGATGCTCGCACTCGCTAACGAGGACAACGCAAAGCTCGCAAGTGCAGCAAAAGAAATTTTATTCATTCAGTACTCCTCCTCCAAGGAAGAAATTCGCTCTCTGGCCGGAGCTATAGAAGAAGTCTACACCAGAACCGGTCCCCTCCGCCAGAGTTTTGTCTAAAAAATTTACGGATTAACTTAACCAGCCCCAAAGGCTCGTACTAGTACTCGTCCAGACTAGCACAGCGTTATATTTCAATTCATAGCTGTTTCATCAACTTCCACCAGTGAGGTTACTCCAGACTAACACACTCCATAGGCCAGCAGATTGCTCAACAATAGAGTGGTTAGCGACCAAAAATGGAGGGAACATAAGATGAAACACCTTTACTGGTTGGGAATGGTTCCGGGGCTGCTCCTCGCTCAGAGTCCGACAGCGCCTCTGCAATCGTGGTCTGGATTACTAGTCGCGGCAGGTTGCCAGCAGGCTGGAGGGTCTGACAAAATGTCCCGCAAGACGCCGTCCGGCGCGATGGATCGGTCCACCCCCACGTCCGTAGGTCGGGAGCAGAATGGGACTTATGAACAGACACAGAACAGAGCGGGCCGCAACGCAACTGGCAAGGACGAGATCCGCGACCGTTTAAAAGCCACCGACGAGGTTAGAACGCCTCCCGTCGACAGCCTGGATACGCGGGGCAGCGCACCCCTTACGGGGGAACTTTCTGCCGCCGACGAGAAGATTCTCACGCGGAGAATGGATGGAAGTTGCCGTATTGGTGAAAAGACTACCGCTTTCGCCCTGCAGCTCAGCGACGGCAATATGTTGAAGTTTGATGATGCAGGTAACGCGAGGATCGCGCGCGAGAGCCAGATGGGAGACAGGCTTAAGCACAAGACGAAAATTTTCCGCGCAACCATAAATGGTACGAGGGAAGGCGATACGCTGCGTGTTGAATCGATCAAGATGTAGGCTGTAGTGCCGCTGGCCCGCTCCTTTTCGCGTTTCTCTCGCTCGCACTTGCTAAACACCTCGAAATGATGCAAGCTGGATGGTTTTCCCTATTACTTATGGAATTTCCATGCGGGTGAGAATCCTCTACCATGACCACTGTTTCGACGGTGCTGCGTCGGCAGCCTTCTTCAGCCGATTTTATGAGGATAAACTGGATTCGAAGCCGGAATTCGCTTTCACGGGACTGGCGCATAAAGCCTCCCATCTTTTTGACGATGCGATGTTCGATGGCGACGTCAACGCCATTGTCGATTTTAAGTACTCGCCCAACCCTAATTTGACTTGGTGGTTCGATCACCATCAGAGCGCCTTTCTCAC
Source organism: Bryobacterales bacterium (assembly GCA_038225555.1). Classification (GTDB taxonomy): domain Bacteria; phylum Acidobacteriota; class Terriglobia; order Bryobacterales; family Bryobacteraceae; genus JANXQZ01. The sequence continues at coordinate 17,431 of JBBRRB010000072.1, read as the reverse complement.
GCCAGAAGACGCCGAAACTTTTAAAATGGACAACAGCGGAAAGAAGCTCTACGATCCGTCTTTTCGCTCCTGCACCATGTTTATCGCCGAGGTCACCCGAACTAAGTTCGGATACAACCCGGATGACCTAGGCGAGTTGGTGAAATGGGCCGATATTGTCGATGGCGCGCAGTATGCCTCGTCTGAGGAAGCGGTGGAGTTGCGAGCCCCCGCCATGAAGCTGACCTTAGTGATCGAGGGTGCAAAAGGTTCCGAAATCATTCACCAAATCATCCGCTGGATGCGCCTGGAATCATTGCAAGCCATTGTGGACAAACCCGAGATTCAATCCTTATATGTCCCTTTGTATAACCGACACATTGAGTCCATTGGAATCATTCGCGGTCAAGCCACGAGCCGAAACGGCGTAATCTTTTTCGATCTGATCGGCTGTGAGATGGAGGGGTACAACAAGTTTATCCCTTATTACTTGTTCCCCGAATCGACTTACACGGTTTCCGTGAGCACTTCCAGCTTTCGCACCAAGGTTTCGGTGGGCTCGAATCCCTGGGCCAAAGAAGAGCCGAGGCACAACTTGGCTACTATTTGCGAGCGGTACGGTGGTGGCGGGCACCCGCGGGTGGGAGCGATCAGCTTCGAGATTGGCGCTATTCAGCAAGCACGGGAGGTCGCCGCCGAGATCCGGATGGAACTCGAGAGCGAACACCCTGCGGCGGTTCCAATTTCAGTGTAGGGGCTTGTACAACTCGTCAATCAGAAAGGCCCGCTTCCTCCCGGTTGAGACCACATGGCCGCGGAACTTCAGCTTTCCGTTCAGGATCAGATCTACCGGCTTGTTGGTCGGAAAATCGAAGGTCAGGACGTCGCCTTCCGCCAGATCGAGCAAATCCTCCACCCTCAGGGTAGGACCGGCGAGCCGACCGTCTATATTTAAAAGCGCTGGTTTTAACAACTTCAGCACCCGGCCCTGCTCCGTGTCGGTGGATTGACTCCGGCGCACCGACCATTGCTGGTCGAATTTGTGGCGCAGCATCTTTACCACGATAGAAGGGATCCCGATATTCACCATACCGGAATTGTCCCCAATTCTGACTTCGAGGCTGACCGCTACCACCGCTTCATTGGGTGCCAGAATCTGCAGGAGTTGCGGCTCGGTCTCATGCGCCTCGATGGAGAACTCGATCGGGGTGACGGCATGCCAAGCGTTCCGAAGATCGTTCAGAATAATGCGGTAAAGACCATCCAGAATGCTCAGTTCGATTTCGGTAATCTCACGGTTGATCTTAATCGGCGCTTTTCCGCTGCCGCCCAGTAGCATTTCCAAAATGGGAAAGACGAGGCCCAAGTTGATTTCCAGGACCGCATTGCCTTCGTAAGGTTTCATGCCGAGTGACGCAAGGCAGCTCGGCGAAGGCAAGCACTGGGAAAACTCCATGTAGGAGAGTTGTTCAACGGAGACCAAGTTCACCGTCACGTATGCCCGGAGGTATGCTGAAAGGCTCGAAGCCAGGACCCGGGCAAAGTTTTCGTGGAGAAGATGGATCGAGCGGAACTGATTTTTTGCGATCCGGTCCGGCCGACGGAAATCGTATGGCTGAGCGCGCTTCGCCGTTGCTTCGTGAACGCCCTTGGGCCCAACGAAGACGTTGTCGATTTCTTCCTGGGAAAGAATGCGGTCTGGCGCCATGTTCTACTATCGGCTGCTTTCCCGGTTTCTTTACTTCGCGACGCTCACCTCTTTGAAGAAGATCGTGGATCGCCCGTCATGGTTTTGCAGGCCGATATACCCTGAATCGGGGCGGGGGCCGCGAACAGGTTCGAACCACTCCTTGCGCGGGGGAACGGGCTGATCGCCGAAAAAATCGTTAATTTTTGTTCCGTTCAGAATAACCGCCGTCTCTTGACCTTTCAGCACGATGTCCATCGTGTTCCATTCGCCGAGCGGTTTTTGGGTTCGCTTGGAAACTTTGCTGAGCGAGTATAGCGCGCCGGTGCAATGCCAGTCGTCGCCCGCAGCGTCGATCTGCACTTCGTATCCATTGTGAACGCCATACCAGGGATCTGGAGGAGGCTCCGCCATGCGGATGTAAACGCCGGAATTGTCGTGCTCCGTGGTGGTTTTGAATACCACGTGAATGGTGGTGTTCCCGAGCTTTTCGCCCTTGAACCAGAGCAGGCCCATCCCGCCGGCAGTCTTCAGCATCCCGTTTTCCACTGTGAATTGACCGGGGCCGACATGCTCCCATCCGGCCATATCCTTTCCGTTGAACAGCTGCTTCCGGTCCGCAGCATGCAGCAAGGGAAGTACGGCTAGAACAGCAATAATAGATTTCATGTGAACACTATTGTACCGGTGCGTTGCGCTATTCCGCACGCGCTCGCGATCCCACGCTATATTGAATTGACGTTTGGAGACTCATGTTCGATCTCTGGATCATTCCCATCATTGTCGTCGCTGTCTACTTAGTCTCTTCGATCAAGATACTCGCGGAATACGAACGGGCCGTGATCTTTCGCCTGGGACGGGTGCTAGGCGCTCCCAAAGGACCAGGCGTGATTTTCGTGTTTGTGCCGATAGACCGCATGGTGCGCATCTCACTTCGAATTGAAGCCATGGAAGTCCCGCCGCAAGACATCATCACAAAGGATAATGTGACGGTGAAGGTGAACGCCGTCGTATATTTCAAGGTTGTCGAGCCGACCAAAGCGGTGATAGAACTCGCGAATTACTTGTACGCCACCTCGCAGGTGGCACAGACTACCCTTCGCAGCGTTCTCGGAGAAGTGGAACTGGATACCTTGCTCGGCCAGCGCGAGAAGCTCAACATTCGGTTGCAATCCGCTCTGGACATGCACACTGGACCGTGGGGAATCAAGGTGACTCTGGTGGAAGTGAAGCAGGTGGATTTGCCGGACCAGATGATCCGCGCGATCGCACGTCAAGCTGAGGCCGAACGCGAGCGGCGCGCTAAAATCATCCATGCCGACGGTGAATACGAGGCATCCAAAAAGCTCGCAATGGCCGCGGAAGCCATTCAGATGCAGCCAGCCGCGATCCAGTTGCGTTACCTGCAAACCCTTGTGGAAATTGGGGCGGAAAAGAATACGACGGTTGTGTTTCCCCTGCCTATCGATATATTCTCATCATTGGGCCGGGCGCTCGAAAATCTCGGCAGTTTGAAAAGGGAAGGCTAATCGGATTGGCACGCAACGACGAAGGCGAATTTGAATTAATCCTGGGGAACCGCCAATTGGTCAGCGTGTTTCTGATCGTGGTGATTCTCCTGGGAGCGTTTTTCTCCATGGGCTACCTGGTGGGTCGAAGCTCTCCGCCGGTACTTTCCGCGGATAATGGCTCGCGAGGGGAGAAGCCGATCGTCGTGGACAGCACTTCCAGGCAGCCGGTGGAAACGGGTGCGGGCGGAACTCCGGCTCCAGCACGCCAACCTCCTCCAGTGGTGGAGAAACCTTCGCCCCTCCAGCCCGCCGCGCCTGCTCCAACTTCCGAGGTTAAGCGGGAAGAGCCGAAAAAAGAAGAGCCGATTCGAGAAAAACCGCCTGCCACGCCGTCGTCGGAAGAGCCTCGAGCTGGAACAACGTTTCTTCAGGTGGTGGCAACCACTCGACCCGATGCCGAGATCATCGCCGAGAGTCTGGCTAAAAAGGGTTTTCGAACTACGGTGGCCCCAGGACCAAACTCGACCATCTTTCGCGTAATCGTCGGGCCGGTGAGCAACGCCGCCGATTTAGCGGAGACTCGCGTGCGCCTGGAAGGCTCTGGTTTTAAGCCGATAGTGAGAAGATATTAGTTGGATCTCGTTCAGCTCGATTCGCGGCCCTTGGCCCAGCCCCGTCTCCCCGAATGGCTGCGCAAGGGCGCAACCCACTTCAGCGCCGTCCACGATCTGAAGCAAGATCTGCGACGCCTTAACCTTCACACGGTGTGCGAATCGGCGCGCTGTCCCAACATGCACGAGTGCTTCAATCGGGGTGCGGCGACTTTCATGATCCTGGGCAATCTGTGTACCCGGGGCTGCGGCTTCTGCTCGGTCCCGAAAGGCTCGCCGCGGAAGAAAGAGTTTACGCTGGATCCGAGGGAACCCGAAAACGTGGGGCGCATGGCAGGTCAGATGAAGCTCCGTTACGTGGTGATCACGGCAGTGAATCGGGACGACTTGCCCGATGGCGGATCGGCGCATTTCGCGGACACGGTGCGGGAAGTCAGCAAGGCTCTTCCTCAAGCGCGGATCGAGGTTTTGACTCCCGATTTTTGCGGCGACCTCGATGCTGTCGCGCGCGTGCTTGAGGCGGGGCCGCATGTGTTTAACCATAATATGGAGACGATCCCCCGTTTGTACGGCCGGGTTCGTCCACAGGCAAATTATCGGCAGTCGCTCGATGTCCTGCGGTTCGGAAAGCGCTACCGTCCCGACGTGCTTACAAAGTCGGGCTTAATGGTGGGATTGGGCGAACGACCGGCCGAAGTTGAGTCGCTCCTGCGGGATCTGCGTACGGCTGATGTGGATGTGGCCACCATTGGGCAATACCTGCAACCAACGCGCCGCAATCTGCCCGTCTCCGAGTATGTTACTCCGGCGCAGTTCGATGCGTACCGCGGATACGGCCTGTCAATCGGCTTCAAGATGGTGTTTAGCGGTCCGCTGGTTCGGAGCTCCTACATGGCCGATCTCGTGAATGAGCAAGCTTCCCAGGCGACTGTTTAGCTACTCGCTCGCAGCCCTGACGGGCGTTCTCCTAGTTCTGGTTTTTCCGGACTGGAATCAAATTTGGCTGGCCCCGTTCGCGCTGTCTCCCTTGCTGATTGCCGTTGCAGCCGAGCCGCGGCCCCGGCATCGCTTCCTGCTCGGATTCCTGGCTGGCAACGTGTATTGGTTTGGCATTTGTTCCTGGATTCAATTCGTGCTGGAAGTGCATGGCGGAATGGGCCGCTGGGGAGGATGGGGGACGTTCATCCTGTTTTCGCTGATCAAATCGTTGCACATGGGTCTGTTTGCCCTGCTGGCGGGAATCGTCGTGTGGAAATGGTATGCAATTCCAGCCATCGCCGCCATGTGGACCGGGATCGAGCGCACGCACGGCGACTTAGGCTTCGCTTGGCTTTGCCTAGGCAATGCTGGGATTGACTTGGCCCTTCCGATGCGCGTGGCCCCGTGGGTGGGCGTGTACGGGCTCTCGTTCCTATTCGCGATGATGGCGGCGGGAGCAGCGGGAGTCGCTCTGAAGCGTCCACGTAAACGGCTGCTCTGGCTGATGGTGATCCCCGCTCTGTTGCTGGTGCCGCAGCTACCCGCTCCCGAAGAAGGCCGCGAGACCGCCGTGCTGGTGCAGCCTAACATCGCAGAGGAACAGGAATGGACTCGAGATCTGGCGGGGCAGATGCAAACAATGCTGATGAACCGGTCCTACGGCACGGCGATTGAGTCTCACGCAGGGTTGATTATCTGGCCCGAAGTTCCGGGTCCGCTTTACTACTTCCGAGACGAACCGTTTCGCCAGAAGGTGGGCGATCTGGCTCGACGCACACACGCTTTTCTTTTGTTTGGAACCGTGGCGGATACAGCCAAGGGCGAGCCGTTGAATTCGGCAGTGCTCCTGGCCCAGTCCGGACAATTCGTGGACCGCTACGACAAGATCAACCTGGTTCCCTTCGGCGAATACGTCCCCGACTTCTTTAGCTGGGTGAAGCGGATCTCGCATGAGGCGGGCGATTTCGTGCCTGGGAATCGCGTAGTGGTAGCGCAGCTAGGGGCGGAGAAGGTGGGAACTTTTATCTGCTACGAGTCGGCGTTTCCGCAGGAGGTCCGACAGTTTGTGCGGGGCGGCGCGAGCGTGCTGGTGAATATTTCGAACGATGGGTATTTCGGACGAAGCGCGGCGCGCGACCAGCATCTCTCGATCGTGCGCATGCGGGCGGCCGAAAATCGACGCTGGATTCTGCGCGCCACGAACAACGGAGTAACGGCGAGCATGGATCCGGGCGGAAGGGTGGTGAAGATCTTGCCCGGGTATGTGGAGACTTCTGCGGCTTTCAATTATTCGTATGAATCGGGGATCACCTTTTACACTCGTTACGGAGATTGGTTTGCTTGGGGCTGCTGGATCGTGGTTGCGCTCTCATTGTTCTCGTCGCAGTTGCCGCACTATAGAGGGAAGCAGCCGCCAAAAAGCCAGCGGCAGCGCTACGTACAATAGTTGCAGTGAACCTTTGGCATCGAGAATTAGAAGTTGCGGTGGAAGCCGCAAAGAAAGCGGGCGAACTCGCGCTTCGCTACCAGCACGGCATTGAAGCCGAAACCAAGTCCGATCTGTCGCCCGTAACTCGCGCGGACCGCGAGGCTGAGCGCATAATCACCGACATTTTCGCCGAGGCCTTTCCGGACGATGGACAACTCGGGGAAGAGGGTGCCAGCCGGGAGACTCGCAGCGGACGCCGCTGGATCATAGACCCGATCGACGGCACGCGCGATTACGTGCGGGGCAACCCTTTCTGGGCCACGCTGCTCGGCTTGGAAGCGGACGGCGAAGTTGTGGTCGGCGTCGCAAACTTTCCAGGACTGGGTACAACCTACACCGCCACTCGCGGGGGCGGCGCATTCCGTAACGGCGAGCGCATTCATGCCTCGGCCATATCCACATTGAGCGAGGCGGTCATTTGCGTAAATGGCTTTAACAAGCTGGGCGGCATGACCTTTCGTCCGCTCTTGCTCGATTGGCTTATGCACGCTTGGGCTGTACGCAGCTATGGCGGCGCGCCCGATGCCATGATGGTTGCTTGCGGACAGGCCGACGTCTGGTTCGAGCCCGTGGCCGCTCCGTGGGATCTGGCAGCCCTCAAAGTGATCATGGAAGAAGCCGGGGCGGTTTTCTTCAACACGGATGGAGGCAACAGTATCCACGCCGGCAACTGCCTGGGCTGCGCTCCCGGCCTCGTCGGCGATTTGAAGAAGTTTATCGGTCTGGCATAGCCGCCGGTGGATTCCTACCAAGGGGCGAGGGTCTTAGTCACTGGTGGGCTTGGCTTCATCGGCAGCAATTTGACAATCAGGCTTGTCGAGCAAGGTGCCCAGGTGACGGTGGTGGATTCGTCCATCTCAGGTTGCGGCGCGAACCCGTTCAACATCGAACCTGTGCGCGACCGTGTGACGCTGATCCCGCTGGATCTTAGCCACGCCGCCCAGTTCCGCGTCGAGATCGCAGCAGTGGATCTGGTATTTAATCTCGCGGGCGAGATCAGCCATATACACAGCATGCGGTTCCCGGAGCGCGACTTGCAGATCAACGCGCTCGCGCAACTGCGTTTTCTGCTCGAGTGCGCTTCAGCCAAGCGCGGGATGCGTGTCGTGTATGCGAGTACCCGGCAACTCTACGGCGCGCCCGACTATCTCCCGGTCGACGAAAATCATCCCATACGCCCAATCGATTTCAATGGCATCCATAAGGCGGCGGCTTGCATGTATCACCTGATGCTGTCGCGCAGCGGCGAGCTCGACGCCGTCGTGCTTCGTCTGACCAATGTTTATGGTCCGCGGATGGCCCTGAACATCCCAGCGCAAGGATTTCTCGGCACGTTTTTGCGCCGTGCGTTGACGAGCGAGCCGATCGAGGTGTTCGGCGACGGGCTCCAGCTTCGAGACCCTGTTTACGTCGACGATGCGGTGGATGCTTTCCTGTTGGCTGGCCTGGGCACGCCGCCGTCGCGCACCTACAACGTGGGGGGCATCGAGAACCTGCCCCTCAACAAAATCGCGGCTATCATAGCGCGGGAAGGGGGCGAGATCGCAGTGACCAGGCGCGCTTTCCCCGACGACATCAAACCCATCGACATCGGCAGCTATGCGACGGATTCCACTCGTATCGCGAGCGAGCTTGAGTGGCGTCCCCAGGTGCGATTCTCCGAGGGGATCCGCCGGACGCTCGATTTCTTCCGGCTGCATTCGGAACACTACCTGCCGCTCACATGATGAATCCAGCCGAGTTTGCCAACATCGCGAAGTCCGAGCGGCAATTCTGGTGGTATCGAGGCATGCGCCAGATCTTGTTCGGGATCCTGGATCCGCTGGTGGCGAAGCGGAACATCGCGCGCGCGTTGGATGCGGGTTGCGGAACCGGGTACTTCGCCAAGCTGGTACAGCAGCGTTATGAGATTCCCGCTGTCGCCGTTGATTTCGGATGGGAAGGTTTGCAGTACGGCCGGAAGATGGGATCGAAACATCTGGCGCAGTGCGATGTGCGGGCTTTGCCTTTTGTTCGCGATTCGTTCGACCTCGTGCTCTCGATGGACGTGATCGTTCATTTTCCGCGAGGAGAGGAAATGAGCGCAATAGCGGAGATGGCGCGCGTGCTTGCCCCGTCGGGACTGCTGGCGATTCGGGTGTCCGCTCTCGATCTGCTTCGTTCGCGCCATTCGGAGTTCGCGCATGAGCGGCAGCGGTTTACTCGAGATCGGTTGATCCGGTCGGTGGAGGCAGCGAACCTGCGGGTGCTGCGTTGTACGTATGCGAACACGCTGCTTGCGCCGATTGCCTTTGCGAAGTTCCGAATATGGGAGCCGCTGACCGGCACGGCTCCCGCTAGCGGCGTCGGCCAAGTTTCCGGATGGCTTGACCGGGCGCTGCATCTGCCGCTCGCCGCGGAGGCCAGGTTGATTCGCTCTGGATGGAATCTGCCGGTAGGTCAATCGCTGGTGCTGATCGCGGAGAAGCCAAGCTGAAGGTTAATGGATGATGCCTACTCTATGACAACCCAACGCTTCGCTGACTCTACATCCGAAGTCAAAGGCCTCGATTTGCCGGCCCCGGTCATCTCCGACGCGAATATCACCTTCCCGGAGGTCATTGAGAGCTCGGGCATCACTGCAATAAAGTCGCTTGTTGATGATGTCGGCAACGAAATCGAAATTTTGAGCTGTCCTGAATTTGTAGGCTTTCATCATGCCGGCACACGCCGACGTTCTTAACGTCGGCACGGCAAGCGCTCAGGTGGGACAAAAAGCCACTGGGTTCATTCAAGTGGCGGGCGGCATTGACGCCGCCGTGGACATTCCGGTCATTGTCATTCATGGAGCGAAGCCCGGACCTAAGCTGGCATTGGTGGCCGGGTCACACGGCAACGAGTATGCTTCGATCATTCCTCTTGAGAACCTGGCGCAGAGGATCAGCCCAGCGGCGCTTTCCGGGACGCTGATTATCGTGCCACTGATCAATCCGGCTTCGTTTGCTCAAAGAGTACCGCATCTAAATCCTGTCGATGGAAAGAATATGAACCGCATGTATCCCGGAAAGGCGGACGGGACTCAAACGGTGCGAGCTTATGGGCGATTGGGCGGCAAGTCGTCGACCAGTGCGACTACCTGATCGATCTCCACGGCGGAGATCTTGACGAGAATCTTCGCCGGTATTCCTATTGGCCGCAAACGGGCAAAGAATAGCTCGACGTGACATCCCGTGCATGGTGATGGCCTTCGGGCTCGACCACATCATCAAACAAAAGCAACAAGCTCCCGCGGTGCCCGGTGTGATTTCCATTCCCCGATTTGCTGAAGACCTCGAAAGCCCACGATTATTGCGGAAGCTGGTCATGCGGGCACCACTGATGCCGGGGCCAGCAAGGCATGCGAATCGGCTATACAACCGACTATTTTGGCGAGAAAGTGGCGGACATCCTGACGCCTATCTCGGGTGTGGTGGTGTACATTTGTTCGGTGCCTTCGATGAAGAAGGGCGGCACCGCGGCATACATCGGCGAAATCGCAAGCACACCCTAACTTCGAGCAGTGCTGAGGGCTAATTCTTGATTTCGACCATGATGACTTCAAACGGCTTGTCATCCAGATTCTCTTCCTTGTGCGTGGTTGGCTTTCCCCAGATGGTATCGCCGGCTTTGCGCTGCATTGTTTCAACCTTCCCATCTGAACCAGTGACGCGATTCGTCTGATCGGTTAAGAATACCGTTACGCGATTGAACGAGTGCTCATGCACGGGAGTCGATTCGTGCGCGCCAACTTTCACACGCACCACGCGAACCTGATCGTTCTCGAATTCGATCTTGTAATGCTTCGGATCGACCTTGACGGGATCGGCAGAACCGGCGATCAGTTTGCCCGTGCCGGGCTTCTTCAACTCGACCTCAACGATGTTGAATGGCGTATCGCTGATTACTTCGGGAGCATGCATGCCGTCCGAAGCACTCCAGGTTACTTGGCCTGCCTTCCAATCGAACTCCTGGGGATTCCGTCCATCCTGATATTCAAAACGCTGACGTCCGGACTGCATGTAGATCATGACCCGATTCATCTTGTGCTCATGGGCTTTACCTTTCACATGGGTCTTCTCGAGAGCACGCACGACCTTCACCTGATCGTTCTCAAAAAGAGTGGCTGAAGGCTCGACCGCGAGCGCCACCAAGGCGCTGCCGCAAAGAAGAAGCGAAGCATGGAATATAGTTTTCACGTTTCAGCCATTCTATCGCGAATCTATCGCGATAGTTAGATGGCAATGATAAAATCAAAGCGAGAAAGAACCATGAAACGTTTAGCCCTTGTTTTGTTGCTTGCCGCACCCGCCAACTTCGCGCAGGATGAGTGGATTACGCTATTCAATGGAAAGGATTTTACCGGCTGGAGAGTCGGCGGGGATCAAAACTCCTTTCAGATTAAGGATGGAGCGCTGGTGGCCCACGGGCCTGTCGCTCACGCGTTCTACGATGGACCGATCAACAACCACGATTTCACAAACTTCGAACTGATGGTAGAAGTCATGACCGCTCCAAACTCAAACGGCGGGGTCTACTTTCATACCGAATTTCAAGATGGCGGCTTCCCGCGCAAAGGTTTTGAAGTACAGGTGAACAACACGCATCGGGATACCGTGAAGACGGGCAGCCTTTACCACGTCAAGGATATAGGCGCAGACGACATCAAAGGAATCGCCAAAGATGACGAATGGTTCACCGAGCACATCATAGTGCAAGACAAAACCGTCATCATCAAACTGAATGATAAAGAGGTCGTGAGGTGGACGCAACCGGCAGATTGGAAAGGCGGTCGCGAGGGACCCGGACGCGTCATCGGCCATGGCACGATCGCGCTCCAGGGACACGATCCGAACAGCACGGTGCATTACAAGAACATCCGTGTAAAGCTCCTCCCTTAGCAGGATGATGAAAAGCCGGGAAAACTGCATGGATGTCTCCAGAAGAGCGAGTGCCAGTCAATCATCCGTTGCGGCCTTCTGCTGCAAGTGTTGTACTCGGTGCGCAATGAGCGGATGCTGATGGAACCATTGCAATACAGCTGGAAGGGACCTGGCGCAGGCCTTGTTCACGGAAGTATTGCATCAGGGCCGAGGAGCGGATCTAGTTTCCGATGAACATTTCAGCGTGGATGGAACGTTGATAGAAGCTTGGGCCAGCTAGAAGAGTTTCCGGCGCAAAGACGGCTCCAGCGCACCGCCAAACGACTCTGATCCCGGAAACCCGACGGTGATCTTCTTGTCGCGCCGGTCGTAGAGACGTTTTCATGGGGAAACTGGCAGTAACCAAACGCATGAATCGAGTACTGATGCCGCTACACGATTGGCTCGCAAGAGCGGCAGCCACGAGGCCAGTCGGCCTACTCTGGCAACGTCATGATCGAAAACAGGAATGGTCTGTCTAGAGCTAGGAAATAGGGCTCTGGAGCCTTGGAGCAGAAGAAATAGGAATGGAAGTCCCCGAAAAGTCCGCAGTTCAGCGCCGCGCTGCTGTTCTGACGCAGGTTGCTTGTTAAAAGCAAGTGAACTTGCCTTAAGAAAAGTATATCAGATAGCTGGGGAATTAGGGGTTTCGTAATTCAAGGCCCAAAGAGTTCGTCGCTATTCGATCCGACCAGAACGACACCACCGAGATTGAGCGCGACCCCGATCGCCTTCGCGACCTCCGGCGGCGTTCGGTCGTCGACAATGAAGGTCAACCGGGGATCAGGATTGAAACCAGGTCCGTACACCCCAAATGCGAAATAGTCGCCAATGCATTCCAACAGAGGTACAACGCCAGTTCCAAACTGCCGGATACGTGGCTGCGGGGCGATGGCGTTCGACAGCGTGGGCCCGAGGCCAGAGGTTTCAGGAAGACCTGCCACTTCCCGTTGGAGCCAGCGGTGGCTTCCGCGATCTGTTGCTGAAAGGTTACCAGCGCTGTTTCACCCGGATCGGCCCAGCCCTAGATGTGCACCGGCATTTGGCGCTGCAGCATCATGTGGTCGGAAATCAGAGCGGGAAGGCGAATCTCGGCTTGGCCTAAAGCGATACAAGACAGGGCCAGGATCAGGCTCAGGGACTTGGTCGTTGGGTTTCGACGTGGCATAAAACGATCCACTATACGCGCGTTGCTCTCCTGCCAGAACGTCGATTCCTTTCGAACGGGACTGCCGTTACCCGTGAGCTGCCCCGCCCTGAAAGACCTAGGACTTATCAGTAGGCCTCATGCCGTACCGTGTATGGCATGGACGGGAACGGGCGGCGTTTCGCGTGAAACGCTTGGCGGCTGAACTTCACACACGAGAGGTGAATGCATGAATCCCGTAATGATGGCGGTGGAGGAACCGGGCGCAGCTTTGGCGAGCCGCTGCCCAACCCGAGGTCACGATGAGTCCGCACGCGATCCAGTCAAGCACTCCCGCTCGGTCCTGTTGCTGGAAGTGTTGGCGCGGCTGGACGAATTGCTCCGGCACGCTTAACATCGGGCGCAGGAGATCTTCGAGCATGAGGAAGGGGGCGAATCCCGGGCGTTCGCTTAAGGCCTAGCCAAGTGGAACATTTCTGTGGCAGAATGGTTTATGCCCTTTGTCACCACCCGACAATCGTTGAATTTGTCCGCGGCAGACCGGGAGAAGCTGGAGTCCCTGAGCCGGTCTCGTACCGAAGAGAAGCGGCGGGTGCTGCATGCCGCAATTCTCTTGGATTGCGCCAATGGAATGAATGACAGCGCGATTGCTGTTGCGGCTCGCGCAAAGACGGGCCGTCGATGCGGACGGTGTGGCAGTGGTGCCGTACCCGGCTCAACAGCGCTTCCACCATGGGCCGGTAGTATGGGGCAAACGGGATCGGGTCTTTCGCAACGGGAACGGGAAGTGTGCTGGAAACTATCGCGGAATCATCTAGATACGCATGGAACTGGTCTTTCGCGGCGCGCAATAGGAGTGCGCCCATAACCCCAATGAAATCAAAACCTTTCGCCCCGAACTCGTCTTTCGCCAGATCCCACGGAAGCTCGCTCAACGGTGGTGGCAAGCGCAGTGGTTCCGGCGGTTCTTCCTGCGCCGCCCACTGCTGGATGCGGTAACCTGCCGCATACTCCGGGTTGCGGGCACGCCAGTTCGCCTGCCTCTTCTTCCGCCGCGCCTGCTGGCACTCCTGTTTACTGCAGGCATGTTGACGAGGTCCGACCCGTGTGTTTGGACGGTACCACTGGCGGCAGATCGAGCAAGTCTTTTTCGGGGCGCGGGCATCGTGAATCATCATGCCCATCGCCACCGCTCAGGCCTGGGTTCAGTTTCAGGATGCCTGGGTCACGTTAGGAAAGCATTGGTGGGTAACTTCTCGCAAGCGCCGAAGCACACGGCGGTCGGGGACCTTTTTTACAACTCCCTAAATTTGAGTCGAGAAACGCAAAGCGTGATCCGGCAAGCCTTCAGCAACTCAGTCACATTCAAACCCCATAGCTCTATTGGGCCAAACCAGACGGGCTTCCTTCAACGCGCCGTATCGAAAGCACCGCGGCCCCGAAGAATACGTCCCCGCCTCGGGATTCTCGGCCGCGGTGCTTCTGATACCTAGTTAGGCGTTCTGGTATGCGGCACCACTTTGACGCATAACACCTTACTTTACTGAAGTGAACGCTCATCAAGGGCTCGGAGGCTTCAGCCGGTGGTTCTAGTGCCCACCGTGCTGACCTGCTGATCGTTCGAAAAACGAACTGCGTCTGTTCTACGGCATGCCCCGGCCCGAGCGTCAGAAAGGTTCGCCCCCCGAAATACGGCTCAAGCCTGACATAAACAAGGAGCTCTACGCGTGCTGCAACGAGGGCCCGCCACGTGTGGTGTGTTGCGGACCGTATTAAAGCCGAAGGTTCAAGAATCGCGGCGCAGAGACCAGCCGATAACGGAAGAATTGCTAAACCGCTGGCTTCCATCGGGTATCCGGACCAATGACTTCGCAGGGCAGTGATCTAGCGGTTTGCTCACCGCGCCCTCCCTAACTATTCAATTGCCACTTCGTAATCATTTCCGTCCCAACGAGAGTCCTGGTCCCAGAGAAATGTGAATCGTATCGGAGCACGCTGATTTTTTGAAACCGGAAGATCGAGAAAGTAGGCTTCAACTCCGGTGGGAACCGATTCCGTGTCGTTCGTCGTTTGCCACTCATCCTGGGACCAGTGCAGCCGAAACGGTGCGGGCGCCTGAATTCGCAGAGTCCATCCAGCCTTCACCGATCGGACACGGCGGTTCGTTTTCCACACCTCTAGATGCTCGCGTCTCTTTCCGTTTCGAAAATGTTCCGCCACCTCGGGAATGAAATCGAACACCCGCCCGTCGTGAATGCTCCGAAGCAGCTTAATGTACTCTGCATGGGCCCACATCAGCGGCATGGCCGCAGTAGTCGGCTTCCCCAGAAACATGTGCAGCTCGGGCCGGTCCGCTTCGTCCCATACCTGCTCGGTAAGGAGCCCTGTGCCGGTTGCGAACTGTTCCATGGCATGAACCAACGGCTTCGCATCATGACCCGCCGCGAATTCGTAGTGCGCCCGCTCACCTGTAAGCAGCGGCCATGCACGGCCTTTGCCCCAGCCGACAAACGGGCCGCCGTCATCGCGTTGTCCGTAACCGTCATGGCTGTACCGTCTCCAGCACGGCCCATACGGTGTTTCCACCTTTAAGACTGCGTCGACTACCCGGATGGAGTCAACGATGAGCGGATCGTCGGGCGGTCGAATTCCATATCGAACAAGCTCCAGGAAGCCCGCATCCACGATCTCCTTCGCCGGCAACTTCAAGACTTCTCCTGGAGGCCGATTCGGGATGTTGGCAATGGCCGTGTTGGGATCGCCGGTGGGATACGGATCGTCTACATCCGATGGCAGAATCCGTATTAAGTGGCGTTTGATTCCTGGGACGAGGGTCCCGTCCGTTGTCGCCATCCAGGCCTCGATGTGGCTCTCGAGAAAATCGGCATACTCTTCGAGAAACTGCGCCGTAGGAGCGTCGCCGCGTTCCCTGCAAAAGCAAGCGGCACAGATTAGTGCTGCGATGCACGCCGCCGTAGTCGATGGGGAATAGCCGCTGGCATCTTCCCAGCGCTCTTGCTTGGTTACGGGACCATTTCGCACGAGGTAACCGGCCGCGCGCCGCACCAGTACATAAGGATCGAAATCCTGGAGGGCGTTTTCCTGACGGAGACGCCAAGCAAGGAGGACTGGGAACGCCACCTCATCGAGTTGTATTCCGCCCCAATAGGGCGTACCATCGACCCAGAAGTTCTGCGGGAATCGTCCGTCCGGCAGTTGGCCAGCCGCAAGATAGATCAACGCCCGTAACGGCGCAACCTGATTCCCAGCCGCGAGCAGGCCGGTGGCGGTGTTCACCATATCGCGGGTCCACACTACGTGATAGCCGCCCAGGTCCTTGTCGCCCTTTGCTTCACCCCATGGAATGGATAAAGAAGCAATGAATGCTCCTGGATAGGTCTTGTCCTCATGAGACAACAGAAGGCTGTAGCTGCCATGATACAGATTGCCTCCGTCGCCCGATACTTTCTCCAGCGGCGCGATGTGTTTGCACGGCCGGCTCCATTGCTCCATATAGCGGTCCAGGTGCTGCTTGAAGGGTATTGCAAGCGATTGGAATAGCGCACTTACAGCGCTAGAGAGACTATCGCCGAATGCAACACCGGTTGTGAATTCCCAGCCGCCGCTAAGATCGAGTTCTCCGGTCAATGCGACATTCCCGTCCAAAGCCTCGTCGAATTCCCAATCCATCTGTTTGTTCTGATTGAGGTCCGTCGCGCCGTCGCTGTGGCCAACGTACCCGCAGGAAGTGCGTGAGAACGGCGCCGTGGCGCCCAAGGCGAGCCACGTCCCGCCCTTTTCGGCAGTTAGTATGTTGCGGCCCCCAACATTGATTACACGTGCATTGTTCCCCCACCCGCCCACCTGCAGATGGGGGGCGCAAAGGACATACACACGTAGAGTGCCAAGGAACGCGCTATCGCCCTTGAGGGACGTGTGCTGTAACAAACACGGCAGATGCGGATGAGCGATAACGTCCTTTACGATCGAGTATCGTCCTTCGCTATCGGAGTTAGTGATGCGATAGCACAGCGCGTGCGGCGCTGACCGTTCAATCTGGGTGTCCAGGTGGCGTTTTTCTTCGTGCACGAAAGTTTCGCCATCGGTCACCATGTACTGGATATCGCGCAACTGGGGCCGATCAACAGTGGGGTAGAAGAGCTCGGTGACAACGCCTCGGAAGATCGTAAACCATATGCGGCTAGCACCTGAGTAAGCCGTCCCAACGCCGTCCTTGTTGCCATGCGTCCATTTGGGTTCATTGCCGGGCTTACCAAAAGCCACTCGACTACTCTGCGCCTCTGCCATGGCCCCTCCATTGAAGACCTCAGGATCTCACACATACACGTGCCGTGCTGGTACTCCGTGTGAATGGCTTGGCCGCCCGCGATTGCACCAAGGATGGCGCGCCGAAGATGAGATTTAGAACCGCTCCCATAGAAACCTGTCGTGTTTAGCGAAATGTACTACAACTTGTCGGGCTCCAAATCGGGATAGGGGGAGGCCTCGCAGCTTCTCCCCTCCCACACCACCGGACATGCGGGTCCGCATCCGGCGGTTCGGCGGGTTGAGTCATCAGCGTATAGTCAATCTCGGAATTCCGAGCGAGTCGAAGTAAGCATTGGGCAGCGCAACATGAAGTCCCGGCGAGTCTGCCAGCCGCCACGGTCCGTGAGCGCTGCCCGCCGTTTGAGCGGCGAGATTCTTGCCCACGCCCCGTTGACGCAGTTTGGCAAACTTCGTCGACCCCAACCGCCACTGCCGCCAGATCACCGACCGAAGCCGACGCCTGGTCCATTGCTCAAGACCTTGCAGCACCGAGGGCGTTTGGCATTTCCCGAAATAACCGATCCAACCCCGAAGATACAGGGCCAGCTTCTCCGCTATCCGTTCGATACTCACGCCTTTGTTCCGTCGCGTCAGTTCCCGCACCCGCTCCTTGAACCGGCCCACCGCCTTGGGCGCTATCCGCCGCTTGGGTATACCTGTGTTCGTGAAGCTGAAGCCAAGAAACTTCCGTGTCCACGGCCGTGCCACTGCACTCTTCTGCTGGTTCACCTTGAGTTTGAGCTTCGTTGCGATGAATCGCGTT
>JBBRRB010000071.1:0-28320 GCA_038225555.1 Bryobacterales bacterium | reverse complement strand
CCCCGAGGTGGAGGGAGACGCTTCAGAGAGGAGTCATCCCAACGTTGGGTAAGGCGATTGACGGCGACGCGACCGGTCAGGTCAGGAATGATAGATCAATAGCGCGTTCTCGCAAGAGGCGAGCGGCCGGAGTCGTTTCCTGATGAAGGATCGCCGCCAGGAGATGACGAGGACTAAGCTGCGTGCCCGCGATATGCGCTTGCTCCCACGCGTTCGCCAGCGCTTTTTTGCATTCCAGACTGAGTGGAATGTTTTCGGAATTTTGGACTATGGAGAGACGGTGGTGTTGCTTGTAGGCAGGGAGACGGCGCGGGTTTGCTTGTTGTGTCTCGATGGCGCGCACGAGTCCGTTTAAGCCGTCGCGTCCCAGAATGGTGGCCGCGAGTCTGTAATCCCCGCGCAGAGTGCCGAGGAGAAGATGTTCGAGGTTGATCTCCGGGCCGCCAAACGAAGCTGCTTCCTGCCGGGCGAAGAAGATCGCATGCCTCGCAGGTTTGCTGTAATCGGCAAGGGTCCCGTGGCGAGATCGACGCGCCACGCTTTCCAGATGACGAGCCGGGATAGTAACCGCGAAATCAGCCACAATAGACAGCCAGAGACGAACCCGCTTGCCCCTGGTATTCGCCGCTCGCAACTGATCGCGAAAACACTGCGCCATGGCTTCTTCGTACTCACGCCGGTATCGAGCAGGGTAAGCTTTCAGCAGAATTCGGTAGATCTGTTCTGATGTCATAGTGACCTACATGAGACCCTATGCTGTCTTGAGTACCGATTTGGCGCGAGCCATGCGGACAAGAGCGTGTAGACGACTGGCTTCCTTCGTCGCCGTGCGCCGGCCTTGCCTGGTGATCCGATAGTATCTGCGCCGTTCGTTACTTAGATCGGGATCGATGCGTTCACCACACTCTTCAATCAGGCCGTCTTCGAGCATGCGTTTCAGTGTGCCGTAAAGGGTCCCCGGACCCATCAGCACGTGCTGCTCAGTCCTCTCCGCTATCTCCAGCATGATTCCATATCCATGCCGATCCTCGTCCGCCAGGGCCAGCAGAATGTGAAAGACGGCGGGTGTCAGGGACTCCATGAACAATACATCCGTTACGGATATATTAAGGGGATACTTTGCGAATGTCAATCGTCGCCCATTGTTTTCCACACCATGCTGCAACTCATCACGATTCTAAACCGCTGTCATCGTTTCCGGGGTTTTGTTTATCAGCACGCTCGCTTCAGTTCCGATCACAAGAGCATCGAGATCGCGGTACGCCCGCGCAAGGGTTCGAAGGCGGTTTGTTCACGGTGCCACCAGTCGGCACCCGGTTACGATCAACTCGCCGAAAGACGGTTCGAGTTCATACCTTTCTGGGGATTTCTGGTTTTTCTGCTGTACTCGATGCGGCGCGTCGATTGCCGCCGCTGCGCAGCGGTTGTGGTCGAGGAAGTTCCGTGGGGCGACGGCAAGCGTACTTTGACCAAAGCGTACATGCTGTTTCTGGCCCGATGGGCACGCCGGCTTTCATGGAAAGAAACGGCCAGGGCGTTTCGCACTTCATGGGAGAAGGTCTTCGACGCGGTCGAGCACGTGGTCACCTGGGGGTTGGAGCATCGAACGCTGGGTCCCATCGACGCCATCGGCGTCGACGAGATTCAATATGCCAAAGGCCACAAGTATCTGACGCTCGTTTACCAGATCGATCTCGGCGTCACGCGCCTGCTCTGGGTCGGCAGGGAAAGAACCATCGAATCCTTTCAGGGCTTCTTCGCCGTAATCGGGGATGATCTGGCCTCTAAGATTGTTTTCGTTTGCTCCGACATGTGGCAGCCCTATCTGAAGGTGAATGGCGAGGAGCCAATTATGCGGAGGAAAGTGCTGGGGCCAATAGAGGGGCGGTAGCGGTAGGATTTGCTCATCATAATTTGGAACCGTGCAACTCTGGGCAGTCACCTGGAGGTGCACATGTCAGACCAGCTGTTCAGCCACGAAATGTGGCTTTCTAAATTGAGGGACCACTTGACTGAGGAACGGTACGCTGCCGGGACCTCGCGCCAGTGTATCGCCGTCGCACGCCATTTCCTGCGCTGTCTCGACAAGCAGCATTTAGACGTCACCTCGGCACAACCGTCGAGCGTCGACGAGTATCTAAAACGGGCACGGCGAACGTATCGTCGCCGCCATGGCCATCAGCCAGATTGCAGAGGTTGGCGGTGTCTCCACACCAACGGCATCCATATGCTATTGCGCTTGGTTCAGGGCCAGTGGCCACCAGCGCCAACAGCGATCAACCCTGCCGAGATTTTGCGGGTCGAAATCTGCGGAGAGTACGCTCAATGGATGGTGGGACAGCGCGGCCTCGCTCAGGGAACGGTGTCCCATCGCTGTTCGGAGGCGAGGCGTCTTCTCCGTTGGTTGGGGGAACGATCAACGCGAGAGGAACTTGCGACGCTCAACCATGTCGATGTAGATGGCTATATGAAGTTCCGGGCGGCATTGATAGGCAGGCGTTCGCTCAAAGATGTGACCACCAAAACACGCAGCTTCTTGCGGTGGCTGCACCTGACCGAGCAAAACCCTCGGGATCTTTCAAGCACGGTGATCGTGCCACTGCTCTATGCGTTCGAAAGTATTCCCTCCGCTCTTCGGGCCGAGGATGTGAAAGAGGTTTTGGCCGTCACGCGACAAGATTGCACGCCCAAGGGGATACGCGATTATGCGATCCTGATGCTGATTTCGAAGTACGGCGTCCGCTCCGGGGAGATCACAACGCTTCGCCTGGGCGACGTTGATTGGCGTAAGGAGATCATTCGGATTCGCCACAGCAAGACTGGCGCCATATCCTATCTGCCATTGCTGCCCGAAGTCGGTGAGGCGATGTTGAAATACCTGCAGAACTCGCGGCCGAAGACGGCATTTCGCGAGATTTTCATCCGTGCCTGTGCCCCGTATCGACCCTTCAAGCAAGGGTCGAGCCTGTACCAAATGGTCCGGCACCGGATCGAAGCCGCCAAAGTGGTCACTGCGGGCAAACGCGGCCCCCATGCTTTTCGTCATGCACGGGCTGTGAGCATGCTTCGCGCCGCGGTGGCAGTGAAGGACATCGGGGATCTGCTGGGCCACCGTGCGGCGGACTCAACATTGGTGTATCTGAAGCTGGCGACGGAGGACTTGCGTGCAGTGGCCTTGGAGATTCCGACGGGGGTGAAGGCATGAAAACGACCTCCATGTCGAAGGGGGCAACGGCTGAGAATTACATCCGGGAACTGCGCTTGCGTAGTCCGGTGTCGTCCCAGGTTTACCTCAGCATCCTGAACGGATTCCAACACTTCGTCGCCGAGCAGGCGGAGGACAAATCACTCTCGCAAGCAACAGTACGGCAGTGGCTCAACAATCGCATCCGCGTATCGCCGTTTCACATAGTCACGGATCGTGCTCGTCTTGTCGACCGTTTCCTGGACTGGAAGGTGAACAAGGGGGCACTCGCAAACAATCCATTCGCCAGTTTAAGAATCGAATATGGACAGCGAACGACCACGCCGGTTGTGCGGGCGCTGTTGAAGCCCGATTTCGACGCGGCGCTGGAAGCCTTGCGGCCGATTCCGCGCTTTGGCAGTTTTCTCGGCCCGGTGATGCGCGAGCACGTAGTTCTCATGCATGCCATGGGCTACCGCTATAACACGCAGGCGGAGCGCCTACTCCGGTTCGACCGATTCCTTCAGGGCCGGGCGGATCTTTCTGGCCATCCGCTGACGGCGTTGATTCAAGCGTGGACGAATATACGATCCACCCCGCAGCATGCGTTAGACTGCCACCAGGCAGCCAGACTGGTTTCCAGGGTGCTGTCTCGTATCGGACAAACGGTTGAGAAGATTCCTTCGGACAAACAGATCTGGCAGGCAGCGAAACAGTGGTACCGCCGGCCATACATCTTCAACGAACAAGAGGTTTTCGGCCTATTGGAGACGGCGCTCAGTTTTCCATCTCCCCAGTCACCCCTGCGGCCCAAAACACTGTACATGATGTTGGTGCTGGCCTACTGCGCCGGTCTCCGCATCGGTGAAATCGTGCGTTTGAATGCCGGTGATTTCGAGATCAATGATCGCGCCATCGAGATCCACGGCACCAAGTTCTTCAAATCCCGGCGCCTGCCGCTCTCCGATAGCGTAGTTGCGGCACTTCAGTCGTATCTCCGTGCTCGCAAAGAGGCGGGAGCATCCATGGCCCCTGACGCAGCGCTGTTCTGGCATCAACAGGCAGGCGGCCGATACTCACGCGACATGGCCGGAAAGCTGCTGACCCGTGTTTTACGGAGCGCGAAGCTCAAACCTACTCCAGGCCGCATGGGTCCCCGCGTTCACGACCTTCGCCATGCCTTTGTCGTTGGCCGTATGCTCGTCTGGTACCGCGAAGGCATCAATCCTCAGTCCCGTCTGCCTTACCTGGCCACCTATCTCGGCCATAAGGACATCAACTCGACGCTGGTGTATATCACCGTTACCCAGGAACTACTTCAGCAAGCCTGCGAGCGATTTCGCGTCCGCGGCGCCCCGCTCCTCCGGAGTCTGCCCGAAGGAGGAACCGCATGAAGCCAAATCCGTTTCCTCAGTTGTTGCACGCCTTCTTCCACGACTGGTTGGTGCAACAACGCAATGTTTCCCATCACACTGTGTTGTCCTACAGGGACAGCTGGCGGCTGTTTCTGCGCTTCGTCGCGGCGCAGAAAACGAAGTCCGTTGCCAAGCTCGGCATGGACGATCTCACGGCGGTCGAGGTTCTCGCGTTTCTGAAAGACGTCGAACAGGTTCGCAAGTCCTCGATCGGAACGCGGAACTGCCGATTGGCGGCGCTGCACAGCTTCTTTAAGTTCGTTGCCGACTGTGAACCATTGGCGGCTGCACAATGCGCGGCCGTCCTGGGTATACCCACCAAACAAGCACCCGTACCGGAGGTCCGCGATCTCGACGAGGACGAGATCGCCGCGATTCTCGCGCAACCCAACCGCTTGAAACTCGAAGGCCAGCGCGATCACGTCTTATTGGCGGTCCTCTACAACACCGGCGCGCGCATTCAAGAGGCGTTGGACCTCTCTCCCCAGGCCCTTCGTCTGGAATCGCCCTTCCAGGTTCGCCTGTTTGGTAAAGGGAGAAAAGAGCGAATCTGCCCACTCTGGCCCGAGACTGTCGAACTGCTGAAGGCTCTCTTGAAAAGGAAGCCTCGCCGGGAAGATGAACCCATCTTCGTGAACCGGTACGGAAATCCCCTCCAAGCCTCCGGTGTTCGCTTCAAGTTGAAGCAATATGCGACGGCAGCAGGCAAGAAGGTCCCCTCCCTGCTCAGCAAACGAGTCTCCCCACACAGGTTCAGGCACGCCACAGCCGTGAGTCTTGTCACGGCGGAGGTTGACGTGACGGTGATTCGCAGCTGGCTTGGACATGAAAGCCTCGACACGACCAACATCTACGCGAGAGCGAATGTTGAAGCCAAACGCAAAGCTCTGGAAAAAGTAGATGGCGCCGCCAGATCCTCCAAGCCTCCACGCTGGAAACGCGAGGTGGAGTTGCTGGAGTGGCTCGATTCGCTCTGACGGGCCACCTTATTATCAGGAGGTAAAGCTCGGCCGGACATCAGCAAACACAGGTATCCGGCCACTCTCCTCCGCATTATTGGCTCCTCACCATTCACCTTCAAATGGTGAGCTCGCCATTTGAAGGTCATCCGCGAAAAATGCTCCGAAGCGCTTCACATTCTCGACCGCTTCCACATCGTGGCCAACATGAACAAGGCTCTCGATGAGGTCCGCGCCGAAGAATCGCGCCGCATGGCGCGCGAAGGCTTAACGCCCGTGCTGAAGAAGTCCCGCTGGCTGCTGCTCAAGCGCGAAGAGAATCTGAAGATCGAACAGCGCTTCCGGCTGCGCGACCTGCTCCGCTACAACCTGAAGACCGTCCGGGCTTACCTTCTTAAGGAAGCCTTTCAGCAGCTTTGGGATTACAACTCTCCCACCTGGGCCGGAAAGTTTCTGGATGAGTGGTGTCGGCAGGTCATGCGCTCCCAAATCGAGCCGATGAAGAAGATCGCCCGCTCCATGCGTGAACATCGCGAACTGATCCTCAATTACTTCCACGCTCAAAAGCTCTTTTCAAGCGGCGTCGTCGAGGGACTGAACAACAAAGCCAAAGTCACTATGAGAAAATCCTACGGCTTCCGGACGTTCCGCTGCCTCGAACTCGCTCTCTATCACTCACTTGGCAAGCTGCCCGAGCCCGAATCCACCCACGATTTTTTCTGACGAACCTATTTTCGGAGCGTTTCTGATGGGCGCGATTCTGCCCAAGGACGAAGAATTCACCAAGGATCTGCGGCACCGGCTGGAATCGATCACGGTGGTGATCTTGCTCCCGCTGTTCTTCGCCTATAGCGGCTTGCGCACGAACATCGGGACATCGCGGGGAGTTCTGTGGTTATACGCCCTACTGGCGATCGCGGTGGCGATCGCCGGAAAATTCGGCGGCTCCATGTTGGTCGCGCGCATGTTGGGCGTGACGTGGCGGGAATCGGCCGCATTGGGCATCTTGATGAATACGCGCGGGCTGATGGAATTGGTCGCCTTGACTATCGGGCTGGATATCGGCGTGATTTCTCCGACGGTGTTTACGATTATGGTGGCGATGGCGCTGGTGACGACCTTCATGACTTCACCGTTGTTGGAATGGGTGTACCCAAGCCGGCTGATGGCGGACATGGATGGGTAGAGGCGCCCGCGCGTTGCGGGCGCCTCGGGGAGGCTACTGATACTTCGACAATTCGGGCTGCTTACCCGGCTGATTCGTCGCCAGACATTTAGGAAGGCCGGGCATTTCGTAACGCTGTTCCGAACTCCAGGGGACAAAGGCGCCGACTTCGCCATCCTTCACGAAGGTGTTGGTCGGGAGCATGGTTTTAGCGATCTTGGCGATGCCGTTTACGAAATTGTAAATCAGGTTGTGCGGCTTCTGTTTGTCGAACTCGATGGAGAACTCTTCATTCGGCTGATCGTAGCGGACGAAGACGCCCGTTTGCAGGTGGAGTTCGTTCATCAGCACGCCATCCGAGTAATGCCGGAAAACCGGGTGGATGAAGGCGACGCAGTGACCTTCCCCGGCCGGGTCGTTGGGATGGATAAAGCTGAGCGCATCCGTGCCCTTGGGGAATTTGTCGAAGCCCAATTCCAAGGTCACGGTCATCAGGTCCTGGTGGTTCGTGAACTCCGGTTGCCGCAACACGTGCGCCATGGGTAATTCGGAGGACCATTTGGCCTCACCCGGCTTTAATACGACCGCGTCGCCCAGCACTCCGAACATCTGAAAGAGGGCGGAAGTGGTGCTGATGCGAGTCAGGATCGCTTGCACGAATGTTTCCAGCTGCTCTTCCGTTGCGAGCGGAAAGGTTCTCGACGGCAACGGCACGCCGTGATAACGCTCTTCGACGATATTGAATACGGTACGGACGTTGTAACGGAAGCCGTGGATGAAGCCGGGCGTCGTTTTGCGGTCGTTATTGGCCATGGCCGCGCCGATGAAGAACAGATCCGGCACGCTGCTTTCCCAGATGGCATTGAGGACGGCATATTTCGACCTGGCATCGAGAACGGGCTTGATCTCGTCGGCGAATAACGCGGGGTCGGCGTATTTCCAGCCGGTTGCGCGAATGATGTGGTCGTAGACGCCAACGCTGTGCATGGTCCCGGGCACCGCCCAATGCGGTACATCTTCCTCGTAGTGAACCCGCAATGTACCGTCGTTCTGCTTTTCAATTTTCGTGACCGTGGCGCCGCTGATCAGGTGGGGCATTTTTACTTGCCCCATCTCCACGAACGTGTTGTTGATCGCGCGCAGGTCGCCCACGAAGTGCGTCTGCCAGGAATGTTTGATCAGCTTCCCGCCGGTATACATCTGAATGGTGGCGGCATGGCCGGAGAGATGGTCGGCTACCTCGAAGGCCGAATTGCCGTGGCCCATGATGAGAACGCGTTTATTGATAAACCGTTCCTGGCCGATATCGTGCGCCTCATAGCCTTCCGCGTGTTCGATGCCCTCGATCTCGGGGATGTTCGGCTTCACCGCGCCGTTGGCCATGAGCAGGCACTTGCAGCGGTGTTCGTTTCCATTCGCGTCTTTGAGGATGAATTCGCGGTCGCCCTCCGGTTCCCTGGAGATGGCGGCCACGGAAGTATTGTATTGAACGCGCAGCGCGAACTTCCCGGCGAAGTCGTTCAGGTATTGCACGTAGGTGTCGGCCTTGGGATAAAGCGCTTTCGTGTAATCGGAGAAGAGCATGGAATAATCGTGAGTCAACAACGAATTCCAGTCGTAGCGCATGTTGAAGTCCGGTTCGTCGAACCAGTTGTAACACTTGTTCAAGGAAATCAGAGTACGGTGGCGCGGATTCTCGGCAAAGAAGGCGCCGGCGTGTTCTTTCTTCTCCAGGATGACGTATTTGCGTCCGGCCTGCTGCAGAAGATAACCCATTTGTAGGCCGGCCGGGCCGGCTCCGATAACGATATAGTCATAGCGATTCATAGAATTCTCCTTACTTCAGTTTCGGGCTTCCGGGCAACGGAGAACCCGCAGGTCACAATAAAATCTTCGATGGTCTTCTCAGTCACGACCCCTGGGTCGAACTCGACGGCCACATTTCCCGCGGGGATAGCTCGCCCGCGCTCCGGTAACGCCTCTCAAGCTTCGCAGCATCGTTTCCAACCCGATGGCGCAAGTCACGCAAGTGAATCCTTTCACGTCGTAGGTCAATTTCCGCTTCACCCTCGGGGCTGCGGTTGCTGCCGCCGCCGTCGTGACTCCACAAAGAAATTGGCGGCGATCCATAGATGTTCTCCTCATTGCGCCGTCGCGGTCCCGGGCTGGTATTTCCAGGCGGTCTGGATACTGGCCTTATCCGCGAAGCGCGTATCGGTATATTCTTCGAATTCGATTTTCTTGTCCAGCACGCCGGTTTCGATCATCAGATCGCGAACCAGGTCGAAATCGGCCTTGCGGGGCGCGAGCGGACTGTACATGACTCGCGTCAACGGTTTGGTGAGCGCCCACTGCAGCAACGCCGGTTTCTGATTGTAATAGAAGCGGCCCACGAAATCGGCCGCGTTCTCGCGATAATCCTTGCCTTTTTCGAGCCACAGGCCCGAGCGGGCCACGCCGTCCACCAGGACCTGAACCGCATCGGGGCGGCTGTCGATCATGTCCTGGCGCACCACCAAAACGCAGGACATATAGTCGGGCCAATACTCGCGCGCGTGGAAAAGGACACGTCCGAAGCCGCCCATCTCCGCTTGAGAAGGGAACGGCTCGCCCATCGAGAAGGCATCGATGGCTTTGGCGGCCAGTGCTCCCGCGACGTCGGGCGGGGCCATCTCCACCATTTTGATTTCGTTCGGTTTGATCCCCCAAGCTTTCATGGCGCGGAACACGATCAGCCGTTCATCGGAAAAGCGGCTGGGAATGGCGGCCACGCGTCCACGCATATCGCCGAAAGTTTTGATCGGGCCGTCTTTTTGGACCACGAAGGCGCTGCCGTAGCGGTGCCCGAGATACACGATCTTGATGGGCACGCCTTGCGCCTTCAGAGCGATCGCCAGCGGCGCGACAATGAACGCGGCCTGCATCTTATTCGAGATCAGCGCTTCCTTGATCTCCGGGAATCCCTGGAACATCCGGGGCAGGAATATCTCGCCCGCCTTGGAGAACTTGGAAATATAGTCCGTGACGGGGCAAGCCAGGTGGCACGTCACGGGAATGTAGGCGACGTTGAATTTCCGCTTTTCAGCGGGAAGATAGTCGTTCAAGATCGATGCCCAACTCACGTTCAGGTAAGCGTGCAGACCCGTGATCAGGATGAGCCATCCCAGAGCGCCGAACAACACGCGATTCTTAAGACTCACCGCGGAACCCCCAGCGCACGGCCTTGACGGTTTCCAGTTGACGGAATCCGAAATCGAGGGCCAACCCGATCAGGCCGATCATAAGCATCGCCGCTACGACCAAGTCGTACCGCTTCCCCGAGTTGCGCGCGTCGATCACCAGGTAACCCAGGCCGGAATCGACCGCGATCATCTCCGCCGCCACGACTACCAGCCAGGCAATTCCCAGGGCGATCCGCAATCCGATAACGATTTGCGGCAGCGACGCAGGCAGGACCACTCTCGCCAGCAGTTCCGCCGGATTCAGGCCGAAGTTCCGTCCGGCGCGGCGGAACATCGAGGGTACGTTGCGCACGCCGTTCATCGAGGCCACCACGATCGGAAAGAACGCTCCTAGAAATATGAGATAGACCGCCGCGGCATCGCCGACCCCGAATAACACGATCGCGATCGGTATCCAGGCGATTGGGCTGATCGGACGCAAGATTTGGATCACGGGATTCACCACCTGGGCCGCGGCGGGATACCAGCCAAGAGTAAGACCCACCGGAACGCCGAGCACCGTGGCCCCGAAAAACCCTATCGCCACCCTGCGCAAAGAGTCCCCGATATAACCCCACAAAACGCCTCTTCGCACCAACTCGGCGAAACCCTGTTCCACATCCAGGGGAGACGGAAAGATCTTGGAGGCAGTCCACTTGACCAGGAAAAACCACACGCAGCCCATTACCGCAAAGGCTACGATCGGCCACAGAAATTTCTCGAACCGCCCCGGCGGCGTACGCTGTGTCATACCTGATGGGCCAAACCGATCTCCTCGAAAATGTTGTCTCGTAGTTCCAGGTATCGTTTCGCGCTGATATCGCGCGGATGCTGGATATCGATATCGACGATACGCTGAATCCTGGCCGGGCGGGCGCTCATGACCACCACGCGATCCGCCAATTGTACGGCCTCCTCGATGTCGTGGGTGACGAAAATGATGGTCTTGCGCTCCGCCTCCCAAATTCGGAGAAGTTCCTTGCGCATGATCAGGCGGGTGATGGAGTCCAAGGCTCCGAAGGGCTCGTCCAGGAACAGCATGTCGGGGTTTACGGCCAGCGCGCGGGCTACTTCCAGCCGCTGTTTCATGCCGCCCGAGAGTTCCTGGGGATAGGACTTTTCGAAGCCCTGCAGACCGACCAGTTTCACATAATAGGCGATGCGCCTATCGCGCTCGGCCCGGGACAGCTTGAAAAGGCCGAACCCGATGTTGCCCTCCACGGTAAGCCAGGGAAAAACGCCTCTCTCCTGGAACACGAAGATGCGGCGCGGGTCCGGACCTTCCACCGGTTCGCCATCGATCGTTACGGTTCCGCCGGCGGGATCCAGAAAGCCCGCAACGATGTTCAGCAGAGTCGATTTGCCGCAGCCGGAAGGTCCCAAGAGGCAGAGGAACTCGCCCTCGCCGACCTCGAGATCGATATTCTCGAGAACGTTCGTGCTCTTTCCATCGCCCCGAAAGACCATGTTGATTCCTTCGGCCCGGAGTTTCGTTTTTACGGCTTGCGATGCGAATGCCGGCAATAGCTGCGTCATTATGGGTTAATCCTCTGAATATCCCCAGCGCAGCGATCGAATGCCCTCCAGCGATCGCATGCCCATATCCAATAACAATCCAATGATTCCGATGGTGACCATGGCGGCGACCACCATGTCATAACGGTTTCCCGCATTGCGCG
The DNA here is from genome assembly GCA_038225555.1 of Bryobacterales bacterium. Taxonomy (GTDB): domain Bacteria; phylum Acidobacteriota; class Terriglobia; order Bryobacterales; family Bryobacteraceae; genus JANXQZ01. Next base: position 16,697 of record JBBRRB010000071.1, on the reverse strand, counting down.
CATCGACGATCAGGAAACCCAGGCCGGAGTTGACGGCGATCATCTCGGCCGCGACAACCACCAGCCAGGCAACGCCCAGGGTGATGCGCAGTCCTATGATCAGGCGCGGCGTCACGGCGGGATAGAGTACCTTGTAAACCAACCTGGCCGGGCTCAGTCCGAAGTTGCGGCCGGCATTGACATAGACGGCGGGAACGCTTTCAACCGCGTTGATTGCCGTCAGTGTGAGCGGCAGAAGCGAGGCCAGGAAAATTAAAAATATCGCGGCGATATCGCCCACGCCGAACCATAGGATCGAGATGGGAATCCAAGCCAGGGGCGAGATCGGACGAAGGACTTGAATTAAGGGATTCAGGGCCATTTCGCTCCTGCGGTTCCAGCCGATGGCTAGACCGGCGGGAATGGCGATCAGGGCGGCCATGGAGAATCCCCAAGTTACCCGGAACAGCGAGGCGACGATGTACCTCAACAGCAATCCGCGTTGGATGAGCTCGATGAAAGCGCGCCCTACCTGGAGCGGGTCGGGCAACAGGCGCGTGGCCTGACGATCGGCGGCGATCTGCCAGACAACCAGCAAAACGGCGATGAACGCGAGTGGCCTGAGGAAGATGAAGGACTTCATCGGTTTTGGCCGGGTTGCTCCGAGTTTTGGGTCACGAACTCGAGCTCCAGGCGGGTGGCCATTTCATTCGCTGGCTTTACGATTTTGGTGTGGAAGGAAAGGTCGTGCCGATTGTAAACCGGGGCCCCGTACGGCAGCACGTAATTGGAGTTCGAGGCAGCTAACGCCTGCAACTGCGAGTGCAGCTCAAGCACATCGGCGGGCCCTTTCACATAGAGCGCATAGTGCCAGATCGGGTCTGTCTCGAACAAACGATTTAAGCGCCGGCCGTGTTCGGTTTCGGGATCGCGAAATAGACCGTGAAAATTGCGGTGGATGGGCCTCGGGGCGTCCCGGAGCACGGAATCGGCCGGCCTGTGGATATCGAATAGCTCCAGCATCAGAACTGTGTCATCCGCTTCCAGCCAGATTCGCAAAATTTCGGTATAGGCGCCGACGCGCTGCTGAAAGGCGGCCGACGCGGGAAAGCGCAAGCGATCGCGAACCCGCATGGCCACGCCGAGGCTGCGCCTGCTCTGCTCGATCCAATGGTTGATTCCATACAGAACCAGATCGATCGGCTCGTGGATCTCGAACCCGACGTGGTAGATGCGTTGATCGGCGAGATGCCCGTGTATGTCTGTCCCGTTCACGGAGGATTGTTCGAAAAAGGTCTTAAGCACCGCGGGCGCGCGATTCTCCTTCACTTCGACCAGGGCATGGGTGAGTTTATCGAGGTCGATTTTAATGAGCTGGAGCAACTGCCCTTTGTTCCGAATGTTCTTTCGGCCCAAGAGATCGCGGTGCGATCTCAGTAAATCGTCGCTGAGCCGGTTTAGATCCTGGACGTAGCTGAGCGCACTAGCTGTCATGCCACGACTTGTTCGCGCGTGCGGCTCTGAATGTTACAAATTGACCCGGCCAAAGAGCGCAGACTGGCGAAGACTTCCATGTTCAGATCGTCCTGTCCGAACTCGATTCCGAAGTTTTCCTCGCTCAACGTAATCAGTTCCACTAGGGCGAGCGAGTCCAGCTCCAAGCCTTCCCCGAGCAGCGAAGCGTCCGGGTCAATACTGTCCCGATCTATGTTCATGTCCAGTTTGTCGGCAATTAGCCCTTTCAACTGCTCAATGGTGTCGTCAACCAACTCTTTCCTCCTATAAGCGCCTGACGGTCCAGCTTTCCGCTGGGCAGCGCGGGCAATTCCTCGATCACGTGAACTTCGTCCGGAATGGCGTAGTGCGGTAGCAGGTCGAAACAGCGTCGGCGGATCTGCGCGCCGCTCAACGTGCTTCCGGGGAGGAGCACGCAAAACGCGGTAATGGACTCGCCGTGTTTCGATTCGCCGTTGGCCGCGACCACTGCCGACGTGGCGATTCCGTCTATCTTATCCAGCATGCGCTCGATATCGGCGAGCAGCACCAGGTAACCGCTGCGATTCACGCTCGCGTCCGCTCTGCCGAGGATGGAGATCCGTCCGCCGTCCTGGGCCGCGACGTCGCCCGTTCGATACCAGTTGTCCTCTTGCGCCTTCTGGAGCCACTCACCGTTCTCGTCGACGTAGCCTTCGAACCCGTAAGGATGCTGGCAGTAGAGATCGCTGGCCGATTCGATTCGCAGCTCCACGCCGTCCAATGGGCGGCCTATGGTTGTCGCACGCTCGTCCAGCCCATCGCCTGGATCGCAGGCTGCCGTGGCGCCCATCTCGGTGCTGCCGTATTGATTGATAAGGCGCCCGGATACGAGAGGATCGAAAGCCCTGAACAACTCTTCGCTGATACGCTGGCCGGACGTTACGAAGGCCCGGTACCCTGCGCGCGGTGTCTTGAATGCTTTCAGCAGCATCTCGCAAAGATTCGGCGTGACGAAGGCGATGTCCGGCTGGAAGCGCTTCTCGCGGTCCAAATACTTGAGCAGGTTCGTCTTCTCCTGCAGATCGATGCTCGCGCCCACGAGGATGGCGGGTAAGAATTCCGCGCCGAACCCGTACATGTGCGCGATCGGAACCGGGATCACGGCCCGGCTGGCGCTCGTGAATCCGTATTTCTTCACCACATTCCGGGCATTGCCCAGCAGCTTTTCATGAGAATGCACGACGATTTTGGATGCGCCCATGCTGCCGGAGGTGCGGAGGTAAAGCTTCGCCTTAGCGGTAGGCCGGCCATTGTAATCCGGGTTGACATCCACCTGAAACGAAGAACCTACGGCGCTGATTCGATAACGGCAGAATCGGGGGGTTGGTTTCAACTCGCCGATGCCCGATGCGGCCGGGGCCATTGCAAACCCGAATCCGGACCGCAATAGCGCGAGGAGAAGCAGCGCGCAAGGTCCCGTGTTGAGGCACTCGATCGAAACACAGTCGTCGGTAGTTACACCATGCTTGACTAAGAAGGCATCGATATCGCTTATAAGTACGGATAGTTCAGCGTACCGATATGTCGAACTGCCATCGGTAATGATATTATTCCATGTTGTTTCGGAGCTGGCGACACAATCCAGCACGGAGTTAAAGGACATGCAATTTTCGTGGGTTCTTGAATTATAACTCAAGCGACTTGATTTTCAACGGCGGCACTTCAAGATTTTGCTGCTGGTGCTCGTCCAAGTTTTGCAGCGCCGGCCAAATCGCGTTCAATAAGCCCGCGATCAGGCTGAGATTGAATAACATGAGCGCCGTCGCATTTCCTGTCCCCAGCAGGAATACTCCGGCCAGCGAAGCGAGACCGGGGATGAACGTCGTGGACATGAGGGTCTTGAGGTTCGCGTCATATTCACCGGCCACCTCGAAGAGTTGCGGCAGTTGCCGCAGGGTCTCATCCATAAGGATAATCTGCGCGGTGTTGGTCGCAAGGGACGAAGCGCCGCGCAGCGAGACCGAGACGTTCGCCATCTTCAACGCGATCGCGTCATTGATGCCGTCCCCGACAAAGCAGACGCGGCGCCCTTCCCGCTGCAGCTTCTCGACCATCCCGGATTTATCTTGAGGAAGCACTTCGGCGAAGAAATGATCTATGCCCAGTTCCGAAGCCAGCGCTTCCGTGGGAGCCGTGTGGTCGCCGGAGATGATATACATCGTCAAGCCCAATGCCTTCAATTTGGACACGACCTCTTTCGCTTCCGGCCGCAACGTAGGACGCAGTTCGATCGATCCGGCCAGTTCGTTCCCAACGGCCACATAAACCAACGACGCCCCGACTGCCTGGGTGGCGTCCCGATTCTGCTGGAACTCCTGGGGCAAGGCAATTCCGTGCATGCCCATATAGCGGCCGCTGCCCACACGGACGAGACGTCCGCCAATCCGAGCCTCGATGCCATATCCCATCTCGTAGCGGGCTTCATCCAGAGCGGGAAGCGTCAGCTTGCGGGCCGCCGCGGCCTCGAGAATCGCCTGCGCGATGGGGTGGCTCTGATTCGCCTCGACGGCGGCGGCGAAAGTCAGGACCTCGTCCTCGCCGAATCCTCCCGACGTTTGCACCCGGCCCACATGCGGCTGGGTTTCGGTGAGGGTGCCGGTCTTGTCGAAGACGACAGTGTCTACTTTAATAGCTGCTTCTAAAGCGCGCCCATCTTTGATCAGAATGCCGGCCTGCGAGGCGCGCTGGAGAAAGTTCAACATGCCGAGCGGCGAGGCGACCTTCATGACTGCGACATAGTTGGAGTTGATCACGGCCAGCGCGCTCGCCGGATTCAAAAAGGCGAGAGCGACCGCGCTCAGCCCGATGGTGGGCACCACGGTGTGATCCGCCACGTCGCGCCAGCGGGCTTGAATCGCGGTTCGAAAATCGGTGGTGGTGGCCAGCACCTGGCGGATCTGCGCGGCCGCCGTTTCGGCCCCCGTCTTTTCCACGAGAACTTCGATTCTTCCCGCGAGCAGAATCGTCGCCGCGAAGACCCGATCGCCCACGCCCTTTTCCGCGGGTTGGGCTTCCCCGGTCAAGACGTGCTGATCGACAGCCGCCGTCCCGGATGCGATCTGGCCGTCGATCGGGATCATCTGTCCCGCGTGCACCACCAACGTGTCCCCGACGTTCAGGACTTCGAACGGGATTTCGATCTCCTCGCCGTCGATCAGCACCAGCACGGACCGCGGCTGTTGGCCGAACATGTTGGCGAGCATCTGCCTGGAGCGATCTTCGGTCTTCAGCATCATCTTCGTGCTCGCGTGGAAGATGGTGGAGGTTACCGAACAGATCAGGAAATACCCGCCCGCCAGCAAACCGATGAAGGAAATGGAATCGAGCAGCTTGATCGTGATCTTCCGATTCTTGACCACGTCGATATAAGCGCCCTTGAAGACGGGGAAGGCGGCGTACAGAATCAACCCTCCGCTGACTAACTTCAAAGGCGGCAGAAAGAGGGTTCCTACCGTCGCCACGACAACGGATGAGGCGGCGACTTTCAAGTACCGGTCGACGGTCTTCTCGGCTACGACGATTTGCGAAATCGCGCTTCCCTCTTCAGCGCCGCTCATTTCGTCCATCTGACGGTTGCGAGTTTCGTCGAAGACGAGATCTTTGGCCTGCTTCATCGCGCGCCAGACGGCGTGCGGGCTCATGGCAACGGACCGCCGCGGGCCCGTGGAGCGCACTTTGGGAGGAGCGGTCCACTCGCCGATGGGTGAGTCGGCAATCGCCTTCTTGGTCGTGGCGACTGCGCCGGCGGCGCTCGCCGAGGCCGCGTGGAACCAGTCTTGCACCGTCCGGGCGCTGTCGGCGAAGACGCCCTCGTCCTCGGAGACAACATCGGTGAAGGCGTGCCACTCGTCCCGAACCGAGTCGCGCAACGGCTTGAGCTCGATCGCGTTCACGTGGTGCAGGGCCGACTGAGCCTCATCGCGAAAAGCGGCGGTGGACCGGGAAATCACGATGGTGAGCTTCCGGCCCGTCTCCGTGATCTCGCTTCGAGCGGCGAATTGCAAATCGTCCATCAGTTCGGCAATTTCGTTTCTGAGCGGGCTCGGCGGATCGCCGGGATCGAAGCCGCCGAGGAGCGTTCGCACGGTCTTCACCTTGCGATAGGTGTAGGAGCCGGCCGCGACGGCAGCGCCTCCGAGCATGGCGGCAACGATTGCAAACATGAATTGCGGTGTGACTCAACTATTTTACCCACAATTAGGAGCGACAAACTAGGTTGCGGGAAGTTTTCGGTTGAAACAAGGGTCGAAGGTTGCCATAATGATGAAAGCCAAGTCAAGGGCGGAAGTCAACAGAGTCAGGTATTTCATCTTTCAATCGAGGAGGCAGTGATTATGAGCACGATTAGAGACAGATCGGAGCCCGGGAACGCTGGGACAGGCTCGTTCGAGTCGAACGCCGTAAAGGCGGGTGCCGATGCCGGTCACCAGGCGGCCGACGCCGCGGCTCAAGCCGGGGCATCGCGCGAAAAGGCGGCTCAGCGGGTGGTGGATGCCAAGGCAGCTCTCGAAGATGCCGACCATCTGGAAGCCGAAGCGAAGGCGGCGGAGCACAACTCCAAAGCTCAAGCCGCCAGGGAGCGCGCCGCGCAGTTCATGAGCGAGCGCAAGTATGCCGAGGCAAGGAAGGCGTTGGGCGACGCGGAAAAATACGATGAGAAGGCCGCCGGGTCCGACCGTCATGCCCAAGCCAAGCTGGTCCGGGAACACGCCGCCGCCATGATGGCCGCACATGATTATGCAGGGGCCAAGAAAGCTTTGGAGGAAGCAGACGATCTCGAATCGGGATCGCCCGGATGGAAAACCGGTCCGCGGCGCATATTCGACTCGGTCCGCTCCCGAATTCCGGGCCGGTCCCACTCGTCGGATACGTCCGCCGCGGACCAAGCCGAGCCGATGGCCAGCGCCGCCGCCGAACCGGTCCAGGAATCCGCGCGGCTCGTCAGTCTGTATTCGAAAATTGCGATCGTCGCGGGACTGCTTCCCGGCGGTCTCTTGAATTTCGGCGCGATCCTCGCCGTCCAAGTGATCATGGTTTGGCGGATTTCCAATGCTTTCGGCCATCATGAAGGTAGAGAGAAGATTCGCGGCTCGATTCTTTCGCTGTTCGGCTCGGTATTGCCGACGGGGATCGGACATGGCGCAGGTTTGGCGATCGCGTCGATCCCGGCGCTCATTTCCGGCGCGCTGGTGTATTTCCTGGTTACCCCAGTTCTCGCCTATGCCATGACGAAGGCTGTTGGCAACGTGTTCACCATGCACTTCGAAAGCGGCGGCACCTTGCTGACGTTCGACCCGAAGGCTTTCGGCGAATACTTCGTGAACGAATTCAAGAATGCCGGCGGTACGGTTTCGACCTCGGCACCGGCTTCGCCCGTCATCGTTCCCGCATAGACCGTTCTTCTGCCGTGCGGGTCCGAGTCCCGGACCCGCTTATTTCATATATTTTCCATACCAATCCAGCGAGCGCGTGATTGCGTCGGCTACGTGTTTCGGTTCGTGAAGGCCGTGTCCCTCACGCGGATAGCGAACCATCACGGCATCTGTTCCCGTTTCGAGAAGGGCCATATAAAACTGCTCGGACTCGCCGATCGGAACGTCGTTGTCGTCTTCGCCCTGAATCAGCAGCGTTGGCGTTTTAGCCCCGGCTGCGCGCCGTACCGCCGAATGCTCCCACAGCCAATCCAGAAGATCGTCTTGATGCGGCAGTTTGCCCCACTGGATTTGCTCGTACGGACGATAATTTGTGCCGTAGCTGAAGCTGACCAAGTTTGTTACCGGCGCGGTCAACACAGCCGCTTTGAAGATACTGGTTTGCGTGATAAGCCAAGCTCCCAATTGCCCGCCATAGCTGATCCCCTCGATTCCCAGGCGGTCCCGATCGATCCAGAGATAGCGGCCCATCGCTGCGTTCACCGCGTATAGTACATCCTGCGCGTCATCGCCGTTTTGAGTCCGGAAGGCCGCGTCCGTGAAAGCCTGTCCATAGCCGGTGGAGCCGCGGTAATTCACCATCAAGGTCGCGAAGCCGTGGGCCGCATACACCTGATTTTTAAAGTTGAATCCGGCGCCCTGTTGCCCATGCGGGCCCCCATGGAGCGTTACAACGACGGGATATTTGCGGTCGGGTTGGAAGTCCGCCGGGTAGGTGAGGAAGGCCTCGACATTCCATTTATGGTCATTGCTAATAAACGAGAACGCTTCCACCCGCCCCAGCTTCTTATCCTTGAAGATGCCGCCATTTAGATTCGTCAGCTTGGGCGCCGGGCCATCGCCTGATTTGAGGAAAAGCTCGGCGTTACCTTCCGGCGTGACGAAGGAAAATGCGATTTGGTCGCCATGCGCCGAATAGGATGTTACGCATCCCGGCTCGTTGACAACCGCTGCGGGCTTGCCGCCATTCACCGGCATTTGATACAGATGAACGTCACCCCGCTCCTGGACGGTCAGCAGAATAGAACCCCCATCCTGCGCCCACATGGGCTGCTGGTGGCGGTTATCAAGGGTGCCCGTCAGCTCGCGATGACCCGTCCCGTCCGAGTTCATCAGCCAGACGTGCAGATTCTCCATGCTGAACGCCAGACCGTTTACGCCACGCATGGCCGCCTCATAAGCGATGAACCGGCCGTCTGGCGAGAAGCGGGGGCGGTACCCGGCCCCTTCGGAAACGGTCAAGCGCCGGATCGCGCCGGTCGAAACGTCGATTGCGAACAGGGCGTAATTGAGCAACTGGTTCGCGCGGGGCTCCGGGTTTGCCGCGAAGGCGATCTCTTTTCCATCGGGCGACCAATCGATCGAGTGTTCGTGATTCGCGCCGCTTGTGAGTTGCCGGGAGTGGCCCGTAGCGACATCGGCGATGAAGATATGCCACCGCTTGTTGTCGTTGAACTTCGCGTTTCCTTCCTGATCCCCGGGCTTGTAGTGATAGGTCTTGATTACGACGGGATCGCCAGTGACATCGGCGGAGTCCGGTCCGGGTTGGGCGGAAACATAAGCGATCTGCTTGTTATCCGGCGACCAAGCGATGCTGTTTCCTTCTGTGGAAAGGGGGCTGTTCGTCTGTTCCACGCTAGCCAGAAAGCGCTCGCCGCTCCCATCGGGATGGGCAATGAAGAGGCCTTCCTTGTCCCCGGATTTGCCGTTGAACGCCACCCACGCGCCGTTCGGAGACCAGACCGGGTTACCTGAAGGATCGTTGCCGCTGGACAAGGAAACCGGATTCCCATTCGGGAGCGCCATCACCCAAATCTGAGGGAAGGGCCGCCCGGGTCCATCGCCACGGATGACCGTGTAAGCGAGGCGGGAGCCGTCGGGCGAGAACTGTACTATGCCGACTGAGCGTAGATTCAACAAGTCCGAAGGCTGTATCCCCGCTCCGAAAGCGATGGCGGTTGAAGCTGCGAGGAGAGGGGCACGATTCATATAGCAGTGAGATGTATTTTTTGGGGTATTCTGGTCAACATGATTTTCATAATGGCGGGAACAGGCCAGGTAGGCCGCGCTACCATCGACTCTCTCATAAGTCAGGGGATTCCGGCATCCGCGGTCGTTGCGGGAACACGCGATGTCCAGAAGGCTACTGGGTTGCCTGCGGACGTCCAAATCCGTCGAGCGGATTACAAAGACCGGCTTTCCATGGAAGTGGCCTTTCGCGGAAGCGAGACCTTAATCCTGATTCCAACTAAGACCATGCCCGCCCCGCGCTGTGTCGAGCATGGAAACGCCCTGGATGCCGCTAAGGCTGCCGGCGTCAAGCGAATCGTTTTTCTCTCGCTTCAAGCCGCCACGCCGCAAAGTCTCTTCATCGTGGCCTCGTTCATTCTGTTTGCCGAGTCCGCAACGCGGCTTTGCGGGCTGGAATGGACAATCGCGCGCATGAGTCTGTACACCGACCCTGTTGCCGAGTGGGTACCCGATCTGGTGCGCATGGGACGGCTGCCGTATCCGGTTACCGATGCGCGCATCGCCTTCGTCTCCCGGGCGAATATCGCGAACTCGCTCGCCGTCATCGCCCGCCGAGCGGATCTCAACGGCCGGATTTTGGAATTGACCGGACCCGCCGCTCTGTCCATGCCTGAACTGGCCAATGTAATATCCGACTCTACAGGCGCTCCGATCCGTTTCGAAACGATTACCGACGCAGAATACCGGGAGATGTGCCGTAAGGATCGTCTGCCGGAAGAAATCATTGAGATTTTATCGACAATGTATCGAGCGGCGGAAGCCCAAGAGTTCTCGCATGTCTCGCCAGCCGTCGAATTGCTGACCGGTAAGCCCGCTGAATCAGTGGGGTCTGCGATCTCACGCCTTCAGCCAATGACTCGCGGACTCCCGCGCCTGGAGATTTCTACCTCAAATACTCGAGCGTAAAAGTCGATTTAGCGCTGACGCCGGCGCTATTCGTTACCGTGAGGGTAATCGGGTAATCGCTATACCCGCCCTGGAAAGTTAAGATCGGGGTGGGCGACGTTGGGCTCGGCGAGAACGAGACGGTGTTCGTCGAACTCCACTGATACGTTAAGGCCAGACCGCCTGGGTCGGTAGATTTCGAAGCATCGAGCAGGTAAGGACTCGAGGTCACCTGCGTCACTCCCGCCGCAGGGAAGGACGGACTGACCACGATCACCGGAGGACCCGCGGACACCGGGGTCACAGGAGTCGCCGGAACGGCCGGGAATGTGATGGTGCCGTAAATATTGGCCGGCTGATAGGAGGAAACCAGCCCTGCGACAACCTGAACGGCCGTGTTGATCTTGGGAGGATTATCGGCAGTGTAACCGATTGAGTACGAGACTGGCTCTCCGGCGGGATTACCGAAGAGTGGAAGGCCGAAGGTGACTGTGCCAACGAACATTACGCTGGGGTATGGCGTGCATGCAGTGTAGACTTTGTCCACGTGCGAGGTCAGAATGGCGAACGTTGTCCCGCTTACGTCCGTGCTCGAAGGAGTCGGAATCGGGGAGCCGACAGGAACCAAAAAGACATCGTTGTTCAACGTGTTTGTCGCCGGATAATAGATCACCCTTGAGCGAATTTCTTGGGTGCCCGACATAATCGCCGCGAAAACGTTCGGCGCGATATTCGGTTGGTACGGTGTGAAAAGGCTGCTGAAGCTAAGCACATGTTCCAGCGAAAGATTGGCAACGCCGGCGGGCGGCGTCGGACATGTTGAAGACGCAGTCTGCGCGGTCAAGAGGCCGGCTCCCATGAGCGCTCCCGCGAGCAAGGTGGTGAAAGATCTTTGGGACATTTAGAACTTATCTCCGATTGGATTTGAGGTTAGGTACACAAGTACAACATTGGATTTCTGCCAAGGAGCCTTCGAGCTTCTTGAGTCCAAGCTAAGTAGTATACACCACCATGTTGAAAGCCTGGAGTGGTTGGTAGTGGGCGTAGTTCGCAGACGTGGACTTTGATCGTCGCCATTCAGCAGGTGAAGCACGCGGCGATCTATTGCCCAAATTTGTGGCGGCCTTGACGTCGGCGGGACAGGAATTCATACACCGCGCGGCACTCGTCCGCCAACTCCATGAACTGCTCGGGATACAGCGACTGGTCCCCATCGGACAGCGCTTTGTCCGGATTCGGATGCACCTCCACCAGCAGTCCGGATGCGCCCGACGCCACGGCCGCGAGCGCCATGGGATGCACTTTGTCGCGCTTGCCGGTTCCATGGCTCGGGTCTACTACGATGGGCAGATGGCTCAGCTTTTGAAACCGAAGGCACGATACTGAGATCCAGAGTATTGCGCGTGTGATCGGCGAAGGTCCGGACTCCACGCTCGCACAAGATCACTTGGTAATTGCCTTCGGAAAGCACGTATTCGGCGGCCATCAGGAATTCCTCGAGCGTGGAGGAGATCCCGCGCTTGAGCAGCACGGGCAAACGGCACCGGCCCGCGCGACGTAGCAATGAGAAGTTCTGCATGTTGCGCCCGCCGATCTGGATGCAGTCGCCATACTTCTCGACCAGATCGAAGGTCTCCACGTCCACGGCCTCGGTAACGATGCCCAATCCGGTTTCGGCCCGCGCTTCCGCCAGCAGCTTCAGCCCTTCCTCGGCGAGACCCTGGAACGCATAAGGCGACGTGCGCGGTTTATAGGCGCCGCCCCGAAGCAACTGCGCCCCGGCCGCCTTCACCGCCCGCGCTGCGGCCAGAATTTGTTCGCGGCTCTCCACCGAGCACGGTCCGCCGCACAGAGCCAGGCTGTCTCCGTCCGTGTTGTCGGGCTTGATCTCGCGGCTCACCAGCTTGTACGCTTTCGAAACCGGTATCGCATCGACAAACCCCGGCAAATCTTCGAACTCGGCGGAATCGATCAGCCCCGGGTTTCCAGTGATCCCGACCACGGTTCGCTGCGAACCCGGCATGATGTGGGGCCGGAATCCCAGGTTTTCGATTCTGGCGCACACTCCCGAAATGTCGAGGGCTGTCGCCCGTGCCCGCATGACGATTATCACGGCTTTTTCCTTTGTACCAGTTAGCGTTCGGTTCCGTTATGTTACCCTACTAACGTTAGGCAAAAAATCTCTGAGGTGGAAACAAGAATGAGGATTGCTGTTCTCTGCGCACTCGCCATGAGTGCCAACATCGGCTTAGAAGCACAAACCACGCCGACACAACCGGTTATTAAGGTAACCCTGCTCGGCACGGGTGTGCCTCTGCTCGACCCCGCCGCATATACTGCGAGCGGACGAGTTACTGCCGGCTTGCTCGTCGAAGCCGGTACCGAACGAATGCTGTTCGATTGCGGGCAAGGAATCCTGACCCGCCTTCTACAGTCCGGCGGCTCCGTCATGAATCCGAACGCAGCTGTCGACAAGGTGTTCATCAGCCACTTGCACAGCGACCATATCGCCGATCTCGCGGCCATTTATGCCTATGGCTGGCTCTACCGCTACGACGATCCCTTGAAAGTCTGGGGTCCCGGTCCCGGTCCCAATCAGCCCGTAGGCATTTCGTCCATGATGCAGTTGATGCGTCTGACTTACGACACGGATTTTTATGTTCGTAGCACCTTGTTCACGATCCTGGCGTTTCCGCTCACGGGTGTAGCGGTCGACAGCAATGTAGTGGAACTCTGGCCCGATGTGGTATACACCAACAACGGCGTAAAAGTGACCGCTTTCCTGGTGGATCATCATCCGGTCGCGCCCGCGTACGGCTTTCGGATCGACTACCAAGGCAAGTCCGTTGTCTTCTCCGGCGATACGACCTACACCACCAACCTCGTACAAGCGGCCAAGGGTGCCGACGTGCTGATCAACGAGATCTGGGGCTATCCGCCCGATCCGGAACTGTATGCTTATCACTGCCCGCCGGAGACCTGCGCCGCCCCGATGTTCATGCAAGCCGCGCCTAAGATGGCCGTGTTCACCCACATGGGTATCCCGCCCGGAACCACCGCGCAGGATTTGGTGGATCGCACCCGCAAGGCCGGCTACCAAGGTCCGCTCACTATCGGCCAGGATCTCATGGTGATTAACGTGAATTCAAGCGGTGTCCAAATAACACCGCCAGCGCCAGGAGCTTCGTCGGCCCCTGTCACTCTTCCGGAGATGCAGAGAAGTGTCAGTCTGCCCGCGGAAATGCGCGTACGCGCTCCCGTCCAATAGCTGTCTCTCTAATCGGGACAGGTTTTTTTCGGCCTGTCCCATTTTTCGAAGCGCGAATCGGTATTCCTGGCCGTGCCGACCAAACCCCCACTTGCCGCTTACCTCGCCCTGACCGCCGTTTGCTTCTTCTGGGGAACGGTTTACCTCGGAATTCGCATCGCTATCGAATCCTTTCCTCCGATGCTGCTCATGGGCGGCCGGTTCCTGTCAGCTGGCGTCGTGATTCTTCTCGTTGGCGCATTACTCAAGGCGAGAATGCCCTCGCGGTGCGAGTTCGCTTTGACTTCGCTTTACGGAGTAATTACGCTCGGCCTCGGCGTGGGGACTCTCGCTTTCGCTATGCAATGGATTCCCAGCGGATTGGCGGCCATGCTCACCACCACGTCGCCCTTTTGGATGATAGGAATCGAAGCAATGCTGCCGGGAGGCGAGCGGCCCAATCTGCCCACAATGGGTGGCGTACTGGTAGGACTCGCCGGTACTTTGCTTTTGGTCGCGCCCGGAGCGATCCAGCAAGGACTCGGAAGCGCGATCGTGTTCTCGTTTGTCATCCTGCAACTCGGATGCGGCGGTTTCGCTCTCGGTTCGATTCTCGAGCGCCGCCATCGAACCACCACGCACCCGGTAATCAACGGTGCCGTTCAGGAGCTCGCGACCGGCGTGGTCTTTCTGATCCCCGCCCTGTTCTTGCGCCAGCCTGTTCACCCGAGTTGGAAGGGGTTCGCCGCGATTTTGTATCTCATTGTTTTTGGAGGCATCGTCGGCTACAGCGCCTACTTATATGCGATGAAGCATCTCCCGGTCTCCCTGGTGTCGATTTACACTTACGTGAATCCCGTGGTTGCCGTAATCGTGGGGGCGCTGCTTTACGGCGAGGGGTTTCAGCCGCTGGACCTGGTTGCCATGCTGATTATCTTCGTCGGAGTTATGATAGTGAAACGCTACAGCGGCGAACACAGATCCGCCGAGGCACAAACGGGCTTGACCGTTGGGACCGAATCCCGGTAGGATAGATGTTCCACTGGAGGCAAGAAGGGTTTTGGCCGCAGCAATTGAAGTTAGCAGCGTCTGCTGCTTCTATGGCAGACGCCTGGGGTTCCGTCGGCAAGGAGAGCGCAGTTTGAGCGCAGTTCACACCTCGAATGGGTACCCTATCGCTTCGCAAAATGCCGTGCAAGGCGATGTTCAATTTCGAGACCGTTTTCTAGCATTAGATTGAGTGCTCTCGTAATCCGGCTGAAGTTCGCGAGGCATAAATGCGCTTGACGCGAGATCCGGGGAAGCCGCGGCGCTCAGCGAGGCGACTGTGACCGCTCCTGAGGTTTGGAACTGTTCGTCCTCCATAGCGCTTCCGTGTAACCACATCGAGCACTCACATCGCATCAAATCGGCGGCGTTATGGAAGCGCGCCTCCGGCGTTCAAAAAGCGAACGCGAATGCCAGATCCACATGATCCCCCTGCTCGTTGAACATCTGCTGATTCCGAAAGTTGGTTAGGAACCGCTTCCACTCCAAGGCGAGTGTCACGTTCGGCGACCACTTATACATTACATGCCGAAGTACGTCTGGCTCTTATCGCGCAGCCCCGCCGTCAGTTGGTGCGGGTTCGGCAAATCGATTCCATACACCAGATTCGTTTGCCACTGCCGCGTAAAGTTCACCTGCGCCTGCGTCCAGCCGCCCCGAGTCTCCACTCCATGTTCACCCACCGTTCCCACCGGCAGCACGGATTGTCCGAGGCTCCCGGCGTATGCGCCCAATGCGCGGCCCTCATAAGCTTTGCCCGTGAATATCAGCATCTTGCCTACCGGCACGCTCCAATCCCCCGCCACGCCCCACGAATCCACGCCGGTTTGGACATTTCGTGTCCCGATCGGTCCGGCATTCTTTCCTCGCCCATAATGCCCGCTCAAGCCGAATGTCATCGCGCTGTCGGTATACGCCACGCGCGATTCGAATGCGGGAATCCGTCCGCGCTCTCCAATACCTGGCACGCGAGTACTGTTGAAAGTGGAAGGATTGTCGCCCTCGTTCGGATCCGTAGCCGCAATCTGGTAGACGATCTTGGAAGTATCGCTGAACGAGCGTTGAAACTCCGCACGGAGCTGCGGTTCCCGAACCCACAAGTTACCCGACGCGTTCAGCGGCGCGACCGCATAGCTTGAAAGCGACGTAGGGTTCAATGGAGCGAAGATAGCCCAATCTTGTCCCGCCTCCAAAGAAAAATTTTGCCAGTCTAGCCGGCCGAAGGCCAGCCGCATTCGCGGGATAAAGTAATCCGCCCCGTTCGCCACCGTCGCGCTTCCCGCGTTAAAGTCGAATTCCACGGTACCGCTCAGCCGTCCCCCGTCCACTTGCGGTCCCGTATATTTGATTCCGAATCGCGACTGCCGCGACGTCATGCCGAAATTTTTGTCCCCCCCCGTGACATCGCTGCCCTGCTTGCCTGCAAAGGAGGCAATGTCTTGGTTGTTGGTCAAGGAAGCATTCGAGAAGGAGTTCAGCAGAATTGTGCCGTAAACGTGGATCGGAATCTTGGCCAACAATGGAATCGGTTCGCTCGCCCTCCTTTGTTGTGGCACCGGGGGAGCCTGTGCCGCCGCATCGTAAGTGGCTGGGATCGACGGCACTGCGGCCGGCGCGAGCGAAATCCGTGCCAACTCGTCGGTGTTTAGCAGTCCGCGTTCCTTCAGAATCACGGCCAGAATCCGCACGCCATCTTCATTCCCTACCGAGCGCACGCGGGCGCGTTCGCTAGATCCGATAACGCCTTTTTGCTCCAGAATGTCGGCGAGCATCTGCGCGGATTGCTGAGCTTTAGCCAAGCTGGAAATTGTGAACAAAAACACCAGAAGTTTAACCATTGCACTTGAATATAGTGGAGATCGGCCCAGCCCGCAACCGCCGAGGCCTACAATTTTTAGAGCGCGATTCGCCGTTGCTCGTGATCGTGCCTAAATGAAGCAACCACGCGATGGTATAAAGCTGCGACTGAGCATCAACAATATGGTGGTGCTCTTCACATAACAAAATCAGTTGTCAAAATAACCATCACGGTCGCTCAGGTGGAAGCGGATCGTGTTCTCGCAGTCCATCAATGCTCCTGGCGACATATGCGCGACTTCGGAAAGCACCACTGAACCGTCCAGCGCAGTTCCGGATGGACGAGCGTACGCGGCAACCCGGAAAGGCGCAACGATTCCCAGAGAATTGAAATGGCTTTCGTTGATCGGCCTTGAGAGATCGCCACGCTCGTCTGTCCAGTGAAGTTCAGCGGATGAGGATCTCCGGGGGCGTCATCTCAACTCAAAACGCTTTGCTTCCAAACATAAGTTTAGGCGTCGCGTCACAATAAGATGATTAGGTTTTCGTGCGTGTTGGCAAGAGAGTGTAGTTCCATTCGCCATGGAATTGGGCTCGCTTGAGATTGACGGCGGCGAGTTCCCGATCGGAGACCTTGATCCCAGTCGGATAGGTTCCCTTATCCAATTCGGCCTGGAGTTTCAATCCGGCCTTGGTGGTTGTGTTGGCGATCAGGTTAATTACGACGTCGTGGCTCACCAGTG
>JBBRRB010000070.1:0-28382 GCA_038225555.1 Bryobacterales bacterium | reverse complement strand
CTTGCGGGCTGCTTCGAGCGCTACAGCCTGCTTACGCTGCTCTTCCTTGCGGGCCGCCTCGCGAGCTTCGATCTCTTTCCGTTCTTGTTCTTTGCGGGCCGCTTCCAGGGCTGCGGCCTGTTTACGCTCTTCTTCCTTGCGGGCGGCCTCGCGAGCCTCCGCTTGCTTACGTTCCTCTTCCTTGCGGGCTGCTTCGAGCGCTACAGCCTGCTTACGCTGCTCTTCCTTGCGGGCCGCCTCGCGAGCTTCGATCTCTTTCCGTTCTTGTTCTTTGCGGGCTGCTTCCAGGGCTGCGGCCTGTTTACGCTCCTCTTCCTTGCGGGCGGACTCGCGACCCTCCGCTTGCTTACGTTCCTCTTCCTTGCGGGCTGCTTCCAAGACAGCGGCTTGTTTACGCCCTTCTTCCTTACGGGCGGCCTCGCGAGCCTCGATCTCTATCCGTTCTTGTTCTTTGCGGGCGGCTTCCAAGACAGCGGCTTTTTTACGCTCTTCTTCCCTGCGGGCGGCCTCGCGACTCTCGACCTCTTTCCGTTCCCGTTCCTTGCGGGCTGCTTCAAGCGCTACCTTCCGATCAGCGTCGCGGCGCTCGGCTTCCACTCGGGCTCGCTGCTTGGCCAAAAGGCGCGGCATGTCGTCGGCACGTTTGTCACGGGCCGGATTGAGCAGGGCAGCGCGCGCCCGCCGGTCCGCCTCATCGAACTGCCCTGCATCGCCCAACCTTCGAGCTTCCGCCAAATCGGCAAGATAGGTCCGGCGTTGGTCATGCTCCTGGAGGAGCGTCTGCCATCCTGGCTCACTGCCGAAGCTTGCGGAGTGGGCCGCGAGCAGGTTCTGCGCACCCTGCAGGTCGTCACGTGAGAGACACTGGCGCAGCGCGGCGGCGATGCCAGCAAACTCCTCCTCCCGACGACGGCGGTGCAACTCCCTGGCTAGCTCCTCGATGCGGGGTTCCCCGGGAAAATCTGCGCGGGCTGCATCGATTAGGGAAAGCCCTTTCGGCCAGTCGCGGCGGTTGAGCGCGCTCTCGATGGCCCGAACCTGCGCGGACAACCGTTCTGCTCTGGCGATTCGCTCCAACTCGGCGCGAACCTCCGCTGACGCCTGAAGCAACTCGCGGCTGCGAGGAAGCAGGACAATGCCGCGCTCCAATTCCTGCAGCGCCTTGTTCCATTGCTGAGCTCCCGTGAGCTTCTGCACCTTCGCGAGAATTGCCTGAACCGCTTGCGCTTCCTGGCGTTCTCTGACGGCTTGGTCCGCTAGGCCCAGCAGGCGTTCGAGTTCAACGTGCGGCCCGAATTGAGCAAGCGTCCTCCTGAGAAGATCGGCTGCCTGGGTAGGGTCGGACCCAGTTAGCGGCCCCGCTTGCTCGATGGCCGCATCGATCTGCCGCTGCCGCCACAGTCGCTCGCGCTCACGTTGCAGTTCCGCCGCCAGATTCTTGAATTCAGCGTGTTCGGGGAAGTCGCGCTGTGCGGTTTGGACTGTCTGAAATGCCTGTTCCAGATCCTGTTGGCGCAACCGGAGCACGTGGTCGGTGACACGGGCGATGGCTGCGGCGCGATCGTGTGCGACCTTAGCTCGAAGCAGTTCCGCGAGTGACTGCTGAAGCGAAAAATCGCCCGGAAAGCGGCGCAGACCGTCATCCAGTGCGGCTTGGGCCTCAGGGAACTCACCCGCCTGCGCCAGAGCCGCAACGTGCCGCTGAATGCGCGCGACCTCAGCCTTCCGTTCGCGGCGAACCAGGGCCTCCCGGAGTTCGAAGGTCCCCTGGGCCAGCGCGGGCCAATCGGAAAACTCCCGGGCAACGCGGTCGAGGGCGGCACGCGCTTCGGGCAGGCGGTCTCCATCCAGCAGCGTGAGTATATCCGCCAGATTCTGCTCGAATCGCTTCTGGCGTTCCTTCCAATCGAAGTCTGCCTTGAGCCCCAGAATGCGCGTGCGCGCCGCGTCCAGCTCCTTCTCGTTGCCGAGCGATTGCACAGCGTCGTCGAGAATCTGTAGCGCGCCCGGAAAGTCGTAAGTGGAAGCGAGGAGAGCGGAGGACTGCACCGTGTCGCGAATCCGCTTCTGGCGCTCCAGATCCGCTAGGGAATCGCGAATGCGTTTGGCGAGACGGATTCCTTCGGTATTGGCTGGATCTGTGAGCAGTACCTCGGTCACCTTGGTTTCGGCCAGGGTCAGATTGCCTTTTTGCACCTCGCGCCGGGCCTCGGCCAACAATTGTCCGGCCCGCTGGATTCTCTCCTGCGCGGTTTTGACTGCATCCAATCGGGTCTGGACGGTTTCGCTTTTGTCCAGACGGTAGGCGTCTTCGAGCAAAGGCAGAGCTTCCGCCAGCTTGCGCTCCCCGACCAGCTTGTCGGCCTCGGCGACTAGCGATTCCACCTTCGTTCGAATGGTAATGGCTTGCAGCCGCTTTTGCAGTTCGTTTCGAAGCCGTTGGGCCTCGCGGTTGACTGGATCCACGCCTAGCGCTTCTTTAGCCCTGTCCAGCCCGCCTTCGACGTCACCATCGGCGATCAGTGCATGCGCCTCGCGCAGGATCTGGTCGGCCCGGTGCTGGCGGAGTTGAAAAAGCACCGGATCGAGATCGAGGATCACGTCCCGGAGCGACTGATAGCGCAGGTCGCTATCCTTTGTCAGCAACTGCTGCACGATATACGCGAGAGCATCCGGGCAATCCGGCACGATCTCGTTCAGGGCAGGCGGCTCCACGGTGGTAATGCGGAAAATCTGGGTTCCGGGATCGTCAGCCTGAAAGGGATTCACCCCGGAAATCAGCTCATAGAAAACGTCCCCAAAAGCGAAGATGTCGGTAAGGTGGTCGGCGTCAGTGCCGGCCTTGAACTGTTCGGGAGCCATGTAGGCGATGGTGCCCATGATGAAGCCCTTTTGGGTGCGGCGCGTAGCGTCACCTCCGGTGACGCGTGCGATGCCGAAGTCCATGATCTTCGCGGAGCCATCCGGCAAAAGCATGATGTTGCCGGGCTTGACGTCGCGATGAACTACGTTCTGCTGGTGCGCATAGGACAATCCTTCGGCCACCTGATGCATGATGCGCACTTTGTCGAGGAGGGTGAGTTGCCTCTTCTCGCGAATCACGCGCCCGAGGTCCTGGCCTTCCAACAACTCCATAACCAGGTATGGCATCCCGTCCTCCTCGCCAAAGGCGTGAACGGTGACGATGCTCGGATGACGGAGTTTGGCGGTTGTGCCGGCTTCGCTGCGGAAGCGTCCCAGAAGGTCGGGGTCCCCTTCTCCGGTGAGGACTTTGATCGCGACTTCGTGGTCCAGTCGCGGGTCGTAGGCGCGGTAGACTCGGCCCATGCCGCCTCGGCCGAGTTCTGCCTTAACCTGAAACTCGCCGATGGACTTAATCATGGGATAGCCACAAAGTGTAGCGGGGCTCACGAAGAGGATACCTCTTAATTGGCAGGGTTGTCAAAGGCGCTCGCCCCCTGCTAAGTTCCTGATTCGACGGTCTCATTGATGAGACAAATCATAAGAAATTCTGGTGATTTGGACCCGATTATGCTAAGCTCCTGAGCTTAGGGATGTGACTTCGATGACTAATAAGACCCTTGTTCGACGAATCGGTTTTGCAGTGGTCGGCGTGGCGCTCCTCGCACCCGCATGGGGACAGTCAACGGCGAGATTGTCTGGACTTGTGAAGGATCCATCGGGTGCGGCGGTGGGTGAGGCTGTGGTCAGCCTGTATCGACCCGCGATGAATGAGCCGGCGGTTACTACCAAGACTACCGCTATTGGATTATTCGAATTTGACGCTTTGCCGCCTGAGGCGTATAAAGTGGTGATCGAAAAGACGGGCTTTGCGCCATATGAAGTTACTAGCGTCCAGCTTTCGCCTGGTGCCGAGACTACCTTGAATGGGATTCAGCTAGCGCTGGGGCAGCAGCCGACGGTGGTCAACACGAGCGCTCGATTGGTGGGAGTGCAAGGGTCCAACGCGGAGGTGTCGACAACGGTGACAATCGAGCAGTTGGAAGCGCTGCCCGTCCTCAATCGCGACCCCCTCAGCCTGATCAGGACGCAGGCGGGAGTGGTGGCCAACACGGCGACATCGAGCACTGTGATTAATGGCCTGCGAACAAGCTACAGCAACGTAACGCTAGACAGCATCAACGTGCAGGACAACACGGTGCGCTCCAACGCGCTCGATTTCCTCCCGACCAACCCTCGCCTCGGCCAAGTGGAGCAATTCACGCTCGTTACCTCAAATCAATCTTCGACTTACGGAAACGGGGCAACGCAGACTGCCTTTGTCTCGCCGTCCGGCACAAATGCGCTTCGCGGATCGCTGTTCTATCTGAATAGCAACAATGCCTTCAACGCGGGCTCTTGGTTTTCAAACAGCGCCGGCTTGAAAAGGTCCTACAAGAACAACCTGGGTGGTTTCACGGTAGGGGGTCCGCTGATCAAGGAGAAGTTGTTTGGGTATGCCGCCTATGAATTTTTCCGGCGTCGAGATACCTACGGTCAGCGTGCTACCGTGCCTCACCTCGGCACGGTTTCGGCCCAAGATCTGCTAAGCCTTCAATCTCCCAGCCTTTCGATCGATCCGGCGGTCGCGGCTCTTCTGAAGGCTATCCCGGTTGCCAATGCGGCAAATGGCGCATACGAGCACGCCGAAGCGAATCAGGCGGATGCCGATAACGTGACCGCTAAGCTCGATTTCGTTCCTTCCCAACGAAACACAATCGTCTTTTCGTATCTATATACCAGGCTGAATACGAACCTCGGGAGTTCATCGCTCTTCGGAAACCGATATCCCGTAGTGCAACGTTCGAAGGCCAGCTTATTCTCGGGTTCCTGGCGCTACTCGCCATCTGGAGCGCTAACGAATGAACTGCGTTTCGGAGCAAATATCGCCCCGATTGCATTCATTAATCAGGAGCAAACGGCTGCCTATCAACTACTTCTCGGCCCCCTTCAGGCATTCAACTGGCTTAGCACTTTCCAAACCCAAGGCCGGAGGTTGAAAACGTACGACCTTCAAGACAATGCAAGCTACATCTGCGGGCGCCACAACCTGCAGTTCGGATTTCAAACCCAGCTAATCAGAATCGGCATTTACATTCAAGACAGCCTCACTGTGCCTACCGTGATTTTGGGAACGGGCAAAGGTGATCTCGGCGACGCACTCGCTGTGCTGTCGGGGCAATATTACCTCGAGGGGCAACGATTTTTCCCCGTGGATCGGTCCGGAACCCTGGGCGGAGGACCGCATATCAACTACCCCAGTCTCGATAACTACGCCGGTTATTTGCAGGACAATTGGAAGCTTTCCCGCCGACTTGCCTTGACCATGGGATTGCGGTACGACTACTATACGCCTTTCTCCGATTCCAAGGGTCTCGAGTACCAGCCGGCGCTCGTCAATAACAACATCCAACAGACGCTGAACGCTCCCAAAATCAACTTCAATCTCAAGGGCGACGGCTTCTATAAGGCGGACAAAAAGAACTTCGCGCCGAACGTAGGGTTGGCATTCGATCCGTTTGCGACCGGCAGAACCGTCTTTCGAGCTGCGTACGGAATCAGTTACGTCAACGATGACTTCGCCGAAACACTTCGGAACGCTTCAGGCCAGAGCGCCTTTTATCTAGGCCTGCAAGTTGTCGGAACGAACGGATCCCTTGCGCGATTCACCGCTCTTCCAGTTCCTTCTGGCGGCACTACCGTCACCCGGCCTTCGAGCGACCCCAATCTGTTTTTTGGGGTTGTCGATCCAGCGCTTCGCACGCCTTACGTTCAGCAATGGTCTGCCGGCATCCAGCATGAAATGGCAGGGTACTTGTTTAACTTGCGTTACATCGGCAATCACGCCACCGCGATGCTGCGGCAGGATGTGGTTGGCTTCGGCTCGGCGGTGTCTCTGGCGAATTCCAGCGGGTCGCGCTATAACGCCTTGCAGGTGGAGGTTCTTCATCGGCAACGCCACAACCTTAACTTCCAGGCGAATTACACGTTCTCGAAGGTTCTCACGGACGCCAACACGGATACCTCGCTGTCTTTGGATCCTTACCGCAGCGGCAATAACCATCGCCTTGACTTCGGCCCGGCCATATTTGACATACGGCACGCCTTCAAAGCCAACCTCATCTACGATCTGCCGTTCTGGCGCAGTGCTTCCTCGCCTGCGTTCCTGCGTTCCACTCTGGGCGGATGGGGCGTTAGCGCGATTGGCCTCGTTCAGTCGGGCTCGCCTTTTTCAATTTTGACGAATGCCACCGACGAAAATGGATTCACTACTCAGACAGCCAGCACCACTCTTTCCGGAAGCGCCCTGAATCACGTGATTTCTTTCAATCAAACAGGGAACGGACCGTCAATCATCCGTTCTGGCACCGATCCCTCAAAGATATTTTTCCAATCGCCTGACGGCACGCCTGGATATTTGCAACCTCGAAGCTTCTACGGCCCCGGCTCGTTCGACTTGGATCTAGCGCTCCAGAAGCGCTTCAAGATTACTGAACACCAAAGCTTCGAACTACGCGGCATCGTAGTGAACGCTCTCAATCACCCGTCGTTCGGATTCGGCAATCAGTTGCTTTTCTCCAGCGCAGACTCGAACCAGGTGTCCTCGAACTTCGGCCGGCAGAACCGCTTCTCCCTTTACCTGCAGAGGACAGTTCAACTGTCCGCCACGTACCGTTTCTAAACCTTTATTTTCATGCAAGCCCACGGATTGTCGCATAAGGGTGCTGTCCGCCCAACCAATCAGGATCGGATCCTAGTGCTGCCGGAACTGGGCTGCTTCGCCGTTTGGGATGGAATGGGCGGACAGCGCTGCGGCGACGTGGCGGCCGAGATCGGCTGCACAGTGTTCCAAAACCACATGGAATCGTCGGTCGATCCCGCAGATGTGACTTGGCCCTTCGGCTACAACCTAAACCTCTCGCTCGATTCGAATCGATTGCTCACCAGCATTCGCCTGGCTAACCGGCAGGTGGCCGCGAGGGCGGATCAGGATTTGAAGTGCGCCGGAATGGGAACCACCGTTGCCAGCGTCGTCGTTCGCGACCACCGCATGTCGGTGGCGAATGTGGGCGATAGCCGCGTTTATCTTTTGCGCGACTCCACGTTGCGACGGATCAGCGTGGACGATACCATGGCCGGCTTGATGGTGAGCAAGGGAGTGATCGCGCCCAAGGATGTTCCCTCTCATCCGATGCGCGGCATTCTGACGCAAGCCGTGGGATCGCACGGAGAGATGAACGTGCATGTTGCCGAGGAGAACCTGGAGGCAGGCGACGTCGTATTGTTGTGCAGCGACGGAGTGTATGGCGTTCTGAACGACGGTACGCTTTGCCAAGTGCTTAAACAACCCGCGACGGTGGCCGAGCGCGCTTCGGAGTTGATCGAGCGCTCGCTGGCGGCGCGAGTGTCCGACAATGTTTCGGTCATCATCGTTAGCCTGGACTGAGTCTGTTAATCCTTGTTCATTTCGGTCCAATTCGCGTCTAGACCGTGTATGATAAACACCATGCGAAGACTAATTCAAATCGCCGCGGTATGTGGTTTGGCAGCCACTGCTGCCTGGAGCGCCGATGCCGAAGCGGGGAAGACTTTGTACGGGACCAAATGCCGCACCTGTCACGGAGCTGCAGGCCAGGGCAATGCCGCCATGGCGAAAATTCTGAAAGTGGAGATAAAAGATCTTGGATCCGCGGACGTGCAGGGCAAGAGCGATGCCGAACTCAAGAAGGCATTGACGGACGGCATGGGCAAGATGAAGCCGATAACAGGCCTCTCTGCCGGCGATCAGGACAATCTGGTCGCGTTCATGCGGACGTTAAAGAAATAGCTCCAGGCCCTATCGCCGCAGGTTTCGCGTGTGGCATTCCGCACACGTATTCTGGAACGTGTGGCAGGTGAAGCAGGCGCGCTCATTCAGCATCGCTAAGCGCATGTGAGTCCCGGCCTTGAATAGTTGGAGCGGCAGGTGGCTTCGTGGCACCTCGTTGTGACAGCGGCTGCAATAGTCGGCGGTGTGGCACGTCGCGCAGGACTCGCGGTCGATAGCTGCGAACTTGCCATGGATATCGTCTTTCCAGCGGGCGGTATGAGAGTCGGGCTGCATCACTTGATGGCAAGAGACGCATTGACTGTTGCCCTGTGCCGAAGGACTCACGTTCTGATGACAAACGAAGCATTTCGCACCTGGCTCTGAGGACTCAGTCTCATGATGCTGGCGGAAGCTGGGCGTGTGAAACGCCGGCTTCACGTTGCGCGTGTGGCTTGCAGGCGCTAGCCCGGAGACTTGGTCCTGGTGACAACTCTGGCAGTTCGACATGCGGAACTGTTGGGCGATCACCTTCGAAGAATCGTGACACCCGACGCAATCGATCATTTTGGGCAAGGTCAAATCGCCCAGGCTCACGCTCTGCGGAACCGCATAGTGGCAGGTGGTGCAATCGAGCTTGGTGGCGGCCTTGGTGCGAAAGTGAGACTGGTGATTGAATTTTAGATTTACGTACTTGCCCGAGACCACGTGCGCCGCGATGAAGCGCCGTTGTCCTGTGAAGCCCGGATTTTCGATCTCCTCGGGCTGGTGGCAGCCGCGGCAATCAGCCGTAGTGGAGGCCGCTGTCAGAGTGGGCTTCGTTCCGCCCTGGGAGTGGCAACTAGCGCATTCGGGATGTTTCGGGAAGGTGGCAAACTCGCCGCTGGGCTGAAATTTGTGGCAGAACGTGCAATCGGCGCGGAAACCCGTCGCCGGATTGATGCGGGCTTTCTGGTCGACGTGGCGCGCGTGCGAAAACTCGAAGAGCAGGGCGCGCTCTTTCTGGTAGCGCGGGAACTGCACAAGATCGTCCTTGCTGGTAGGCGGGAAGCTGGAGTGGCACTGCGCGCAGATCTTTTGGTTGATATTGTCGAACCCCTCCT
The DNA here is from genome assembly GCA_038225555.1 of Bryobacterales bacterium. GTDB lineage: Bacteria > Acidobacteriota > Terriglobia > Bryobacterales > Bryobacteraceae > JANXQZ01. Next base: position 19,472 of record JBBRRB010000070.1, on the reverse strand, counting down.
GGTGGCAGGTTAAGCACTCCGCATGCCCTGGACGCTTCAACTCCACCGACCCTTCTTTGGCGGGAACGTGGCAGGCGCTACAATCGAGCTCCAGCTTCTTAGCGTGAACAGCGTGGATGTAGAACGGGACGCTCGGATCGAAGGCGGGCGGCTCGGCTGCTGGCGCCTGGGCTGGAGGTGTCTGGACCGCAGGTGCTTGCGCCGCAGGCTTGGCCGCGGGAGTCTGCCCAGCCTGCGTCCAAGCAACGAACAGCAGGAGAGTCAAAAGGATGGGTACAACGATGCGCACTTTCATGGCTCTCAGTATTTCCAAACTAATCCAAGCCGCAAGAGCCGCGCATTCTGGATGCTCGGCCGGAAAACGAAGAAATCGTTATCAAGCGCGTAGTCGAAAAACACGCGCGTATGTTGGTCCATTTTCACGGTTGCCGCGCTCAGCCAGCCGCTCTGGTGGAAACCCTTCAATTGCAGAAAGCGGTCCTGGATGTCGAAGCGGCGATAATAAGCGCCACCGCTCAAGGTCAGGCGCCCCCCTTCTCCGAAGGAGCGGCGAAGCTCACCTGTGAGGTCGGTGACACTGGTCTCGCCAGCCCGGCTCACATCGTCGAAAGTGGTGTTGGGATCTGGCGGCAGACGGTCCGACTTGCGGTGGTGGTATTCGAGACTCGTTTGCAATTTTCGCACTGGGAAGACCTGCGCATTGAGACGGTAGTCCTGGAACGAAGTGTCGAATGCGCCTTGATCGATACTGTCATTCAGTTGCCGGATCCAGACCGACCCGCCCAAGGAGAGCCACGGCGCGAAGACGTGCCTTCCGTCGACGACTACTTGGCTGTAAAGCGGGATGGGACCGAGATACAAGCGGTAAAGGCGGTTATACTTGTCTAGGTCTCGAGCGCCTTCCGTGAAATCGTAACTGTAATCTTTGTCCGTGAGCTTTTGGAAGACCGAGGCGCGCAGGCTGGTTTTTCCATTGCGGGGGTGATAAAAGAGTTCGACATCGAGGTCCACAGGCTTTCCGCCGTAAGCGCGAAAATACGACACGACCGAAAAATCGTCGGAGAGGCGTCGCCGAAAACTCACGCGATGGCTGGCACGGACGTAAACCAACGCCTGGTAAGACAAACTCGTGCTGGGATCGATGCGCCACGTGACCCCAGCGCCTCCCATGGCGCGTTGATCGGGATCGCTGTAGTAGCTAAAGCGGCGTCCCCCAAAAACGTCGAACGAGTAATTCCGGCGGTTCAACGTAAAGGCTGCGCCATCGATATCGGCCACTTCCGCCCCGTATACGTGTTGGCGGCCAAGCTGCACGGACGACCCGGCCCACGGGCCATCGCCTGACTTGCCGTTCACCGTGACGGACGCAGTTAGAAACTCAAACTGGTGGTTGCCGTGCCATGTTTCCAGTATGTTCGCCGCGGGAGATGCCAGATCTACGCGGGTCAAATCCGTGCTGTACCGCAGGCTGAAATGAGAATCCACGCGGTCCGAGCCCCAACCCCGCGTGCCCCAATCCCAGAAGGTATAGAAGCGATTCGCATCGGGCTGGAAGGCCGGTTGGAAAGGGTAGCCGTTCGGATTGAAAACGTTCGTGAAAGGGGCATTGATCAAGCCCGTGACGGTGGGTAGTCCGGTGAAATTGGTGTCCGATCGCCAGTATTCGCTGCGCGATTCGAAAAAGAAGTGGTTCAGAAAATCCCCGGCAACGCCCTTCGCGACGGGCACTTGCGGCTGCGTCAGCACAGGATCGGGAGTTGCCTTGGGTATTGCATCGTGCAACAAATTATCCCAGGCCGCTTGAACATCACCGCTTGGTTTCTGAGCGCTGGCGTTGCAGACGAGTAACGCCGAGAAGCTAACAACCGCCGGAAGGAAGGTGCTTTGCCTGGGCATGTTCGAGGTCTTTCCTATTGTGGTGGACAAGGAGCTAAATTTGATAATTTGGTTTGCGCGAGAGCGATGCGCCAAACGTAAGTGTCGCTGTGCCACTTGGTGGCTTTCAGATAAAGTCCGAGTTCGCAAGCCTCGGCGGGGTCGCCTAGGGCGCGATAGACGTCGGCCAGCGCCCAGTGGGTGTGCGCGTTGTTCGCTTCGTCGGCGGTCAACTTGACGGAGAGCGGCGTCACGGGCGACAGTGCGATTTCTGCCTGATAGGCGGCCACGGCACTCTTCCGCGCGCTAGTACGGTCATCATCGCTCGTCGCCTGGTCGGCGACGATTCGGTAAACGTCGCCGATAAGTTGGTTCACTCCCAGTCGCAACGGATCGATGTTCAACACCTCCTGGAACAAACCGATCGCTTCCTGCGGAGAACTTTCCTTCAGCAGATAGCCGAGGCGGAGACGGACGGTAAACATACACGGCGCGGGGTTGGTATTTTTCCCGAAAGCCAGAGTCAGCGGCGCAGGAGCCGTGGTGATCAACTGGCATGATCCAGCGGCCAAGTTGTTGCGGGCAATCGACTCCCGGTAATCGGCGATGGCGCCGGGGATATCTTCCAGATCGTCCTGTTTGTAAATGCCGCGCTGCGCGAACTCCCAAGCGTCGGAGGGCTGATCGATTTTGAGGAGGTTCCAGTCCACGCGGCCTTCGAAATAGAACGGGTTGCGAACTTGCAGGTTGGGATTGGCGGACTGGAAGTCGCCCGGCTTGTAGCCGGTGCTTTGACCCCAGGCGGCCGACAGTGCCGAAAGTGCGCAGCAAGCGAAGAAAACTCTAAAGATGGCCATGCCTATTGCTCCAAATCGATCGTAATGTCGGCCGTGGCGATGGCCGCGTTCGTCTTCAGGAATCGATCGATCAACGCTTCGTCCACGATCCGAAAATCGCGACCCCCAGGACCGTCCAGGCCGGTTGTGCGCGCCAAAAAACGCAGGAATAGCGGCGGAAAATGCTCGTAATTCACCTGGGCGTGAACTTGCAAGGGACCTTGCAACTGGACACCCAGCGCCTGCAGCTCGTCGGCTGTGGGCAGCTTGATCTGATACCGGAACACGCGCGGCACCAGCGCCTGCAACGCCCGGTAGTTGTCCACCGTATTGGCGAAACCCGCGCTGAACGTCTCTTCGTAATGCGGTTTGGTGACGGTAATGGTCTTACCGCTGGCGTCCGTGCGTCCGATAGAGTCCCCGGTACCTGCGGGAGTGGTTGGCGGCAGGAAAATTCGGGTTAACTCGTTCCGGAAGAGAACCAGACCCTCCGCCGCGCCAGCATAGACTCTGGCGTCGGGTCCGTCGTCCGGACCGAGGTCGAATACTTGGTTGGTATGGCCGTTGTTCTTAGCGCCGGCCGCGAAAGGCTGCACGAACCTTCCGGGATCGACGATGGCGCGAATGTGTTCCAGGTCTTCGTCGTCGATGTTGCCGTCGGGCTGTGTCTCGCCAGTGTCCGGGTGAGGCTTGTCCACGCGGTAGCCAGACTGGTAGACCACGAAACCATTCGCGTCTTTCACTGTGAGTTCAATCCAAGTGGTCCGCTCCTGCGAGAAGCCGGCCGGGAAGCGGTGCCCGGTCAGCGATACGGCTTCCACGCGAACGTCTACATCCTGCCCGATGGAAGCCCGCTTGTCGGTTTTATCGAGATTGATCCTTACCGCAGCCTTTAGCAGGGCATCTCGCCGCAGGGCAAGGCCCTTGGGGATTCCGTACTCATCCAAGCTGGCGTCGTACGGGTCCGGATAATTCGGGCCCAGCCGGGCGCTGAGCTCATCCGTAGGCAAGAGCGGCACGTCTACGCCAGTGAAGTTGTGGCTGACAACCTGACGCTTCTGGAGCGGGAAATCGCCTTCAGTGGAGACGCCCGGCACGGCCGCGAAATTCTGGGGAAATACGCCGGGAGTGGGAGTGGTGACTTTCATGTCGCCCACTTGATAGGTCGCGTTGGCCGTGTACGGGAACAACGACATGTGGCAATCCTGGCACCGGGTTACTTTTTTGAACGGATTATTGGTGGAGTTATAGCCGCCGATCTGCCACTCCGTGCTCAGGTTCTCAAGACGGTAGAAAGTGACCGCAGAGCCATCCGGACTCGTGTTGACATCATTCTCAAAGTGCTGCAAATTGCCAGGCGCGGCGAGCGGAACTTGAACGTCGTGGCAAGCATTGCAGAATGCGCCGCTCCGCAGGAAAGCGATTTTGTCCGGGTTGGTGCTGGCCACGTGGAAATTGCCCTTTACCTGCACGGCCTGCGGGAATGGGCCAATTTTCTCGACAGTATGGTCGATTAGCAGGCTGGCATTGGCGAAGCCGTCCCCGTGGAAGCTGCGCAGCAGGTCGGGCCCGCTCACGTTGTGGCACATGTCGCAACTTATACCTTGTACGGCGAGCGAGGGCAGTGTTCCTGCAGGCGGAGCCCCGCCCGGCTGCTCTGGAAGCACTTGCTTGCCCTGGGCGTCGGTCAAGTGATAATCGCGCAAAGGACGAAACAGCTCCGGTTTGAAGTTGGCCCCGGTTGCGATCTCCGGCACTTCGCGGAAGTTGGGATCTTCGCCCAGCCGCAGAATGTGCGGGGTGTGACACGCGAAACAAAAGCCAGCGCGGACCTGAGCGACGTTCTTGAACCCTCTAGTCGTGAACATGTTCGTGTTGAACGGTGTCCCGTCCGGGAGAGCCGGTTTGGTGCTATCGCCGTAAACGGGACGAAGCAAGCCTCCATTCAGGAAGTTGCCCGCCATCTCCAGCGAATTGAATAACGGGCTAACATTGCGATATCCGGATTTAACCGAGCTGTGCAACTCATCGAATTGCCGCTGATGGCAGGGTAGGCACTTTTCAGGACGTTGGTACTGCTGGTCAGGGAACGGTGTCTGCGCCGCAAGAGGCGACCCAGCCACCATTACCAGTGAACTAAGAGCATAAAAAAATATCCGGTTGTTCATAAGTTACTTCGTAGTCGCGCTGTTCTGCGTACCATAGAGTATCGCGCAAGTAACCGAACGTTTCAAGAAAAAAGATTAAATGACGTTTATCGTTTCAGCGGTGAAATGAATCGCCTCGAACCGACACTTTGTTCAAATGTAAACTACCCGCTTTTGGCAGAGGCGGCGCGTACGAAGTTTCGAAGAGAGTCTAGATCCGCCGCCCAAACTGTAGCCGGCTCATCGTAACCTTTCAAAGTGACCACGTGACTATAGAAGCATACGTCCGGAACAGCCAGCGAGCGAAGCAAATCATAGGTTCTTTGTCCAACTACCAAATCAGATCCCGTTTCCTTAGTGGCTGATTCTAAGCGAAAGGCGGCGTTCACTGTATCTCCCATCGCCGTAAAATCCGACATGCTGACGCTCCCGGTGTTGCCGACTATGGCCACGCCCGTGTTTATCCCGCCGCCGATTCGCAGCGGGTTCGGCAGCGCAAATTGCTTGCCAAGCTCGGCGGTGACGCCAACCAACTCGAGATATGCTTGCACAACAGGCAACACTTCGGGCCTGCCGTCAGCGAAGTGTAGCCAGACTGACATGATAGCGTCGCCGATATATTTCTGAGTCCAGCTCCCGTGCTCCTGAACGATCTTTCCTCCGAGACGAAACCAGGTGCCAATGGCTTCGGAGAGGACTTTTTGCTCCACTTGCTGAGCCAGCCGTGTGAAGTCCCGAATGTCGACCACCATGACGGTAAGCAGCCGGGCCGCAAAACTTGCTCGCGTCTGGTCGCCCTCCGGCGGTTTGGCCTCCGGGAGATCCTTTCCTCCGCTGGTTCCACAATGGAAGCTCATAGTCGATTCCCCGATCGCGATGCTGTCTCCGTCGCAGAGCTTGCGGGGAATGCTAACCCGAACGCCATTGACGTAGGAACCATTGCGGCTTCCCATATCGATCAAGTAATACTCGCCTGGATGGGCGGACTGGATCATGGCATGGTTGCGCGACACCAGCTCGTCGGCAAGGACGATGGGATGCTGGCTGGTGCGCCCGATCATCCAGGCGCTGCCATCGTCCAAGGAGATTTTGGGATCCCCTTTTGACCCGGTCAGGATGAGAAACGCCGCAGGGTCGCTCATTGATACGTCACGGCTTAGTTTAACCTGGATTCGGATTATTGCCCGAAGCAGCCACCAAAAAGCGAGCGGCTGCTCTCATAGGCGGAATACGTGGATGATTTTGCGATCTAGCAATCAGCCTATCCCGCGAGATGCTCCATCGGCTATCATGAGAGTCTCAATTGAGCAGCCCAACGATAGAGCGTCCAGCGCGGCTTGCTGTTGAGATGCACTCGCGGAATGCGGAAATTGGAGGGATCCGATGGACGAAAAAGATCTGACGCCCGACATTGTGGGGGTGTTGCGGTCGATGGAGCTGTTTCAGGGTAAGGATCCGGATGAGCTTGCCGAATGGCTAGGCAAGGCTCCTTTCGAGGGCGGCGCGGAATGTGCGCTGCGTCGTTTTCCGTCAGGCGAGCTAATTATTCAGGAAGGCAGTTTTGGAAATACCTTTTTCCTGTTGATCAGCGGCTCCGCAGGTGTTTCCAAAGGCCCGGAGGGACGGCATCTGGCACAGCTTGGAGCGGGAAGCTTCTTCGGGGAAATGACCCTGATTAGCGGACTTCCGCGGACGGCCAATGTAACCACGCTGGAACCTTCGCTGATGATCGAAGTTCCCCGTCGCGCTTTCGAAGCCTGGATGAAGAAGCCGGGACCGTTCCGCAACGTGATGGACCGAGTCTACCTGGCGCGGGGACTCGCCAATCAATTACAGATCATTCCAGACTTCGTAGAGATCGATCCAAAGATTTTCCAAGAGTTGGTGACCAAAGCCAAGTTGCGGATCTTCTCTAAAGACGAAGTGATTGTCCGGGAGGGAGATGAAGCCGACAGTCTGTACATCATTCGAGACGGGTATGTGCGCGTAGCCAAAAAAATGGTCGGCGGGGAACAACGCACCGTCGCCTACCTGAATGATGGCGCGTACTTCGGCGAGACGGCTTTGCTCCATTCGGTCCGCCGTGACGCCACGGTGTGGGCGATGGGCAAAGTAGAAGTGATCCAACTGATGAAAGGGGACTTCTTCGCTCTACTGAACCGCGATGAAGCCATGCTTGCACGCCTCCAAGCCAGAGAGTCCAAACGAAAAAGCGGAGAGGCCAGCGTGTCTGCGCCCAGCGCACATCAGGGATTCATCGGAGCGGTGGTCGCAAAGGGCGTGATCAAGGCGACTTCAGCGCTGGTGATCCATTTGGATGTCTGTACACGCTGCGGGAACTGCGTGAAGGCGTGCGCCGAACTGCACGACGGAATCTCACGGCTCACTCGGCATGGCATGCTCTTCGAAGCACCCCCGCAAAAACCGAAAGCACCGCCCGAGCGTTTGCTGGTGGCAACTTCCTGCATGCACTGCCTCGATCCGGAATGCATGATTGGCTGCCCAACCGGGGCCATTACTCGCGACGTGAACGGCGAGGTAGTGATCCAGGATTCCTGCATAGGGTGCGGAAACTGCGCTCGGCGCTGCCCTTACGGCAATATTTCGATGGCTGACGTCCTGGCTGACGCCGAATTGGAGAAGCAGAAAACCGGTGCGCCGCTCATCGGATCGTACCTGAAATTCTGGCGCAGCCCGGAGGGCGAAACGTTAGCGCCAGACACCGAAAATCCGTCTCGGAAGGCGGCTGTAAGGCGCATCGCCGTGAAGTGCGATCTCTGCCAGGACTATAACTACAATCACGGGTGCGTTCACAACTGCCCCTATAGCGCCATCGAGAGAATGGACACGCGGGAGTACTTGAGTCAGCTTCAGCGGAGCCAAAATTGAACGCCGGAGCGAATCTTGAACCGAGCGCTCGGGTCTCCACGAGCCGGCAATCCGCGTGGCGCGTGGAGCGATGGTGGCAACTGGGGGCCGTCTTTTCGATAGCAGGGATTTCCGGGTGGTACTACTTCGTGCACAACCTGCCCTCGGCGAACAACCATCGAACGTTCGTGATTTGGCTCGGGTCCATCGGGACCATTCTGGCGGTGCTCGCTGCGGCGCTGAGCATCCGCAAGCGGCTGGCCTATCAAGGCGTCGGCAAGTTGTCGAGTTGGATGAGCGCTCACATTTATATAGGAATAGTCGCCGCGTTCGCCATCTTCTATCATTCTCGCCTCCGCTCCGGGGGCGCGCTGACGGCATTCCTGCTGGCTTCGTTTTGGCTGACTGTTGCCAGCGGGGTTCTGGGCTGGTGGCTTTCGCGAAAAATCCCGCCGCTGCTAACCGCGATGGAGGAAAATCCGGCCATTTTGGAGCAGTTGGAGACTGCTCGAGACGAGAGCATCGCTGGAATGTTGGAATTGGCGGCTGGGGCCTCAAGTGACTTTCGCGCGCATGTGACTCAGCGCCTGGTGAAAGATACCGTATCGTGGGGCCGCATGCTGCGGTTTTATAAACGGCGCTCCACACTTGCCCAGGAGCTTCCCGCCTACCAACTCGAATATGAACCAGTTTTGGTCCAGTTGCGCGATCATGAGCAACGGGCTTTTTTGCGCGCAGTGGAATACGCTCTTCGAGCGAATAAGATGAACGCCGAAATATTTCTCCAGCGCATTCTGCGGGGCTGGCTTACGCTCCATATGGCGAGCACAGTCGCGATGTTCGGACTCACTGCGGTCCATATCGGCTCCGTGCTTTATTATTGAAGGTCGTCGCCCGGGGGAGGAAGCATGCTTGAACTCGTTTTTTTCCAAGGCAGCAATCGCGGCAAGGTAGTTCCATTAACGTTTCAGAAAGCGTGGTTCGGCCGCCAGCCGACTTGCGATTTCGTGCTGGATGGCGACGACATCAGCCGAGTTCACTTCGGTATCGTGAAGCGCGGCATCTACAATGTTCTGATCGACGACACGTCGACGAACGGAACCTTTGTCAACCGCGTTCTGGCCAAGGAAGTGACGCTGTGCGCCGGCGATCAAATTAACGCCGGCACGCACGTGATCCTGGTGCGCGAAGCCTCTGCAGCGCAACTCGGATTTCGATTCGTGGCGGAATGGAAAGCCGGAGAGGGAGGCGTTCAGGTGTTCCAGAGGAACACCATCATGCTTGGCCGGCAAAACATCTGCCAGGTCCAATTGAATGAACCTTCCGTCGCGGCGGTACATGCCGAACTGGAGCACCGGACAGAAGGGATCTGGATTACAGACCAGTCCAGCGGAGCGGGTGTTTATGTAAACGATCAGCGCGTGGTAAGGCAGCAACTGCACGATGGAGACCGCATCCGAATCAGTCCGTTCGAGATTACGATTCAACTCAGCGATGAGATGTGCGTGCTCGGCGTGGAGCAGGCTAAAGACGAGGGGACGGCCCGACACAAGCTTCCGGAGATGTATCGCGACGTTGTCAAAGTACCGGAACCGCGCGCGGGCGAAGCTAAACCGTCGGCGGTAATCGCAGGGCTGCCCATCTGGATGCAGGACAAGGCTCCGATCTGGGTCCCTACCTCCGACATCAAGCCCAATCGTTTTCGGTCGTGGGCGCTAGTGGTAGCCTTGCTCGCGGTATTGGGGTGCGCGGCGGCTGCCTGGGGGGCGCGGTGGCACGCGTTCTATAGCCCTGGGCCGCTGTCGAAATTTCACGCCGCCGGGACTGAGCAGTTCGCTCAGATGGTGGACGCCTTTCAGGTTCACTCGCAATGCGCGGCTTGCCATCCGGGTTTCGCGGGCGTACCGAAGGACGCATGTCAAAAGTGTCATGCCGATGTCCTGCCAGCTAAGATCCAAGCCGCCGCGATGCACGAGCGCAAAGGCGTCGCCTGCGTCAACTGCCATTCGGAACACCGCGGATTGAACGTCGACATTGAGCGCAACGTGGGTGGCGGGTGCCAAGCCTCCGGCTGCCATGTCACTGTTCACGAAAAGCAGAAGTCTGTGGCTGGCAAGAGCCGTCCAAAGCTAGAGGTGGTGATTCCACTAGCGGTGGCCTTTGAAGCGAAGTTCGAAGCAAAGGTCGAGGGTGCGGAGAAAACTCCCGACGGCTCGATGCATACCAAGCATATTGCGGTGCTGGGGGACTGCGCGGGCTGCCATACCGACGGCGATCCTAAGATCAAAGTAGCGCGCGAGACGATGCGCATGCGCTGTCTTGGCTGTCACGGCTTTGGGCCGGAAGCCACCCTCCGGGAACGCTGCTATAGCTGTCATTTCGAGCACGTAACCGCTACCGCTCAACAGGCTCTAACCAAATTGCAATTCCCGGATACTGCTCTGGCGCGCGCGAGCATCGGCGAGAGCAGTGACTGGAGCGGGCTTCTGCTAACGCTGGTAGCGCTCGGATCCGCTCCTCTTCTCTATTTCGGCGCCATGGCGGTCAACTTCCGGTTCGAGCACCGATCTGCCAGCGCCCGCACAATAGCAAGCCTAACGGCACCGCGAACTCCCGCATCAGCGGGCGGGACTCAGACGCCAGAGAGGAAAATCGTGGCCAGCAAGGCCTTGCGGGAATTCCTGGAGCCCAAGCCGGCCGACAATCAAACTCCCGGGGGCAACCTGCGGCCGCTGATCGACCTGGATCTCTGCGTAGGCTGCGCTGCTTGCGTACACGCGTGCCCTTTCGGTGTCCTAGAGATCGTGGGTGAAAAAGCGATCGCGGCTCGCCTAAATGATTGCACCGGATACGCGGCCTGCGCGGCCGAGTGCCCCACCGAAGCAATTCAGCTTGTGTCCGGGGGCGCAATGCAGACCATGGAATTGCCGGTTTATGGCCCCACTTTGGAAACGAATGTTCCGGGCCTCTTCCTGGCGGGCGAAGTAACTGGAAAGGCATTGATCAAAGTCGCGATCAATCAGGGCAAGACTGTGGTGGAATCGATTTTGAAGAACCGTCCGGCACCGGGGGCAGGGTACGACGTTATCGTCATCGGGGCGGGCCCGGCCGGCATAAGCACCGCACTCGCGGCTCTGAACGAGGGGTTGAAGGTTCTAGTGCTCGAGCAGGGCACGGTAGGCAACACGATTCGCAGTTATCCTCGCCAGAAATTCGTGATGGCCGAACCGGTGATGATCCCGGTGTACGGACCTCTGTACATGGAGGATTCCTCAAAGGAGTCTCTGCTGGAGCGTTGGGAAGAAATTATCGCGACCACCGGTTTAGAGATCCAGCAAGAGGAAAAAGTCCTGCGCGTGACCCGGAACGCTGGCGAGTTTCTGGTGAAAACGCCGAAGGGCGAATATAGCGGCTCTCGAGTGGTCTTGGCAATCGGCCGCCGCGGCAGCCCGCGCAAACTTGGACTTCCATCGGAAGACTCCACTAAAGTCACTTACAACTTGCTAGACGCAGAGGCATATCACGGCAAAGCCATTTGCGTGGTGGGAGGCGGCGACAGCGGAATCGAGGCCGCCAATGGTTTGGCTCGACCCGATCTAGAGAATCGGGTGTGGCTGGTGCATCGGGGGCAAAATTTTAGCGCAGCCAAACCGCGCAATCAGAAGAAGATCCAAAAGCTGATGGATGAGGGACGCATCAAGCCCTTCTTTAACGCCGCTGTGATCGAGATTGGCGACCGGTCCATTAAGGTGAAGAGTTCCGAAACGGTTGAGGAGATTGAAAACGATTTCCTCTTCGTCATGGTCGGCGGCGAGAACCCCAAGAAGTTTCTCTCGGATTGCGGAATCGAATTCTCAGAACGCTCGTTGAGCTGATCTGGCGCTAGAATAGCGAGAAGCCTTGCCAACCACTACGACATCTCGTTTCCCTTCGGGATCGGGTTTCCGCGAACCGAATCTGGCTTTTATTCACCAGGAAACCTTAACCTCAATCGTTCGTCTCCGCTCCGGACGCCAGCAAACGACGGATGCCGAGTACTTCCGCGGCCAAATTCGGGAAGCGCTCAAGACAGCGCGAGAGGAAGCGCTCAGCGCCGGTAATAGCAGTCAGGCAATTCAAGATAGTCAGCTCGCGGTGGTGAGCTTTCTGAATGAAACCCTCAGGGAATTGCGTGCCCCGGTTTTTGACGAGTGGCTGAAATACCCGCTTTTGGAGGAGCTATTCGGGCTTAAGACGGGAGGCGAGGTCTTCTTTGAGAATCTGGAGCGGCTCTTGGGCCAGGAAGATTCCCCTGCGCTGGGGGACACGCTAGAGGTTTACATCCTGTGCTTAATGCTGGGCTACGCGGGTAAGTACAGCGCCTCCGGGAGAGAGGAGCTTTTGGCTTTGCGCGAAACGGCCATGGCTCGCTTGCGAAGCATCCGGGGTTCGACGCCGGAGTTCTCGTGTTCCTGGCGTCCTCCCGTGGAAACAGAAGCCAGGAGAACAACCGGAGAGGGGAAACGGCTGCTGATCGCAGCGGCGATCTGTATGTTGGGCTTGTTGCTAATTTTCTTCGTCTATAAAACCACTCTCGGAAAGAGCGTTGGCGAGTTGCAATCGATGCGCTCGAACGGAGCCGCGCGATGACTGCGGGATCGGCTCTGGGCGCTTTGCTGGACGAGGCCGGAAGAAAGCTGTCCTCCTCGGAACTTGGCTCAGAGGCGGGGTTCCACTCATTGCCAGCGGTGTTCGTGATTGGGCCGGAGGGCTCCGCCAAAACCACCTTGGTGGTCAACTCGGGGCTCGATCCGGAATTGCTCGCCGGCCAAGTGTTTCAGGAAGACCACATTGTTTCCACCGGACTTGTAAACGTCTGGTACGCCGGACAAACTGTCTTCGTGGAACCCGGCCCATCCCTGCGGGCTGACCAGAATCTCTGGATGGAACTGTTGCAACGCATGCGATCGCCTGTTGGCGCGCCACGGGCCGCGATCGTTTGTTTTGGTTGCGACAATTTTTCCAAGCCGGGCGCAGTCGAAGCAGCAGGGGAGGCAGCGCGGCATTTGCGTGCCAAGCTAAATGAGATCTCGAAGACGCTAGGCGTTGCGCTTCCAGTCTACGTGCTTTTTTCAAAGGCGGATCGAACCCCGTTCTTCCTCGAATTCGCGCGCCATCTGGACGATCGGGAAGCCGGGCAGGTTGTGGGCGAGACCTTGCGGCTGACGCCGACCGCTCCGGGCGCGTACGCGGAGCTTGAAACCGCACGGCTTGGCAAAGCTTTTCAAGACTTGGTGTACTCGCTGTGCGACAAACGCCCGGAGTTTCTCGCCCGTGAGACCGACGGAGCAGCGCTCGGGCCCGTGTACGAGTTCCCGCGTGAGTTTCGCAAAATGCGGGTGCCGCTGGTGCAATTTCTGCTGGAGTTGTGCCGACCTAGCCAACTGCAGCCCGCACCGTTTCTGCGTGGCTTCTATTTCTGCGGCGTCCGTCAAATTGTGATTCAGGAGCAGTTGCCAGCACCGTCTCGCGGCGTGGAGCCCGAAGCCGTGGATCCGGGAGCGACGCGAGCCTTCCGGCTGGAAGAGATGACTGGCGTCCACCCTGCTGCGGGCGTGCCTCGATTCGCAGCGCGAAGAGTGCCTCAGTGGACCTTCTTAAGCGGTTTTTTTTCGAACGTTCTTCTTCAGGACAGTGCCGGTCTTGGTGCCGTGGCAGTCCGTCCGAAATCAAACGTGCTCGGTCGCTTATGTCTCGCCGCCGCTGTCGCGGCGTGCCTTTTGCTAGCGATCGCCATTACAGTGTCGTTCGTGCGGAATCAGGCGTTGCTTCACGAGATACGCGACGGGGCCAATGCCATCGACCTGGATGGCGACCGGGTCAACCCAGCGTCCCTCGGCACCCTGAAACGCCTGGAAGCTTTGCGGACGGTTGTCGTTCGGCTGGCCAAGGACAATCGGCAGGGAGCACCCTGGACGATGGGCTGGGGTCTATATGCTGGATCGAACGCGTATCCAGAAGCACGTCGGCTCTATTTTGATCGCTTCAAAAATTTGCTCTTCAATGAAGTGCAAGGAGATTTGGCCGGTGAATTGAAATCGCTGCCCGCCACGCCAGGTGCCTCCGACGAGTATGCTCATACATACGACACGCTGAAGGGGTGGCTCGAAATTACGTCTCACCACAGAGACGCGACGCTGAGCTTCCTTCCACCGCTGCTGGAGAATCGCTGGGTACGCGGGCGCAACATCGATTCAGAGAGTCGCAGGCTCGCGCGCGCCCAATTTGATTTTTATACCGCTGAACTGATCAATGCGAGTCCCTTTCCAGCAGATGAGCAGCGGGACGTCGTAGAGAGAGCGCGCAAATACCTGGTGCAGTTCGGGGGCGCCATGCGGGTCTACAAGTCAATGCTGGCCGAAGTAAACCGGGCAAACCCGCCGCTCAACTTTAATCAAGGGATGCCAGGATCGGCCGACATTGTCGTGAACACGCGCGAGGTCGCCAGCGGATTCACAAACCCTGGATACGGGTTGATGTCCCTGGCGATGAAGAATTCCGCCAAGTACGCTGGCGGGGAGGAGTGGGTGTTAGGCAAGCAGGCGGCAGCCCCAGGCGATCAGCCCGCTGTGGACCCCAAGATTCAGGAAATGTATTACGCCGAATACGTAGAGCAATGGCGCGACTACCTGAAGAACTCGGCTGTTGTCCGGTACACGAACATCAAGGACGCTGTGAAGAAGCTTGCAACCACCTCAAGCCCCCAGTCCCCGTTGCTGGCTCTGCTTTGGCTGGCTGCCCGGAACACCGCAGTAGACGCCCCGGCGATTCAGAAGGCATTTGTCCCGCTGCACGCGCTCATGCCGCCCGAAACGGGGGCCGATACGGGGGCTCAACACATGGGTACGCCTACTGCGGCTTACCTGGCTTCGCTCGCCACGCTGAAGGACGTTTTGGAGCAGGCTTCAACCGCGTCTGCGGCGCAAAGCGAAGCGCTTGCGGAGAAGGTGCGGGATACTGCCATCGCCGCCCGTCTTGCCGCGCGCAAGACGGTGGAGGCGTTGGGAGTGGATAAAGATGCGCACATCGAGACGCTGGTCGCGAAGCTGCTAGAGGATCCGATCAGTTATGCGGAAGCGGTGTCGCCCATGGGCCCCGACGTCGGTCCCCTTAATTCCGCTGGCGCTGCGTTGTGCAAGCAGTTCCAGAAGGTGCTCTCCAAGAAGCCCTTCCAGCCGAACGCGCACGAATCCGCCAGCCTGGAAGATATCAACGCTATATTTCGTCCGCAGGAGGGTGCGCTCTGGACGTTCTACGACGCGCATCTCAAGAATCTGCTCGTGAAGAGCGGAACCGACTATTCGACTGGGCCGAAGACAAGAACAGCTTTGACACCCGCTTTTCTACACTTCTTCAATCAAGCAACGCAGTTTTCCGATGCGCTGTACGCGGGTGAAGCTGGCCCTGCCATTTCGTTTGCGCTCAAGCCTGCTTTTGGGGAAGACCTTCAGAGCGTGACGCTCACCATAGATGAGCAGAGCGCCACTTTCGCCCCCAACGCGCCTTCGAAGCAGTTTACTTGGCCGGGGAATGGCGTCCGGATGGTCGCGAAGGGAGCGACGGAGTACTCATTCGCTTACGATGGACTTTGGGGCGTATTCGACTTCTTCAATGACGCCGATAAACCGCCGCCGAGTCCTGAGTGGACGGTCCGCAGCGGGCGTCAAGGGAAGGCGCTGCTGGTGGTGCATTTCGAATTGGATATGTTAGGCAAGCCGCCGATGTTTCAGCGAGGGTATTTCCAGAATCTGGCGTGCGTGGCAGAAGTCGCCAAGCGGTAGCCCCTCTGCTACCCCGCGTCAGCGAGCGAGAAGCACGACAATTACACCGATGGCGATGCACAAAAGCGCGCCGAGAATAAAGGCGGCTGCAAACGCAAGCATCGACTGGTTCGGGCGTTTCGGAGCGACTGGGGTGGGCGGCTGTACTCTAAGCTCGTCAGGTTGAGGCCGATGGAGGACCGGCGCCGGCATCAGATCCGGAGCGGCGAAGAATCCCGTTGCGCCCCCGGCTGGCGGTTCAGCTCGCGATACGACTCCTCGACCGCCAAACAGACTCGCCGGATCCACAGGCGCCTGGTGGGGCTTCCATTGTGGAAGCTGATAGGAAGCGATGGTGACGGGCATCGCCAGCGGCGGGCTTGGCTCGCGAGGGACGGAATGCGGGGCTGGAAACATCTGGGTAGACCCGTCAGGCGACGCCGATGGAACCTCGCTGGTCTTTGAAACGCTGGGCTGAGAAGGAATTCGAGTGCGGTTCAGCTCAGATAACGGAATGGCTCTAGTGACATCAAGTCCGAAATCCAGGCGCTCGGGGGTGGAAACCGTCGGCCGCTGAAACATCATGGTGGCATCGCCCTGGGACATGCGATCTGTGAGCTCAGGCTCAATCACCGAGAAGAGCACTTCGGAGCTGTCCCGGGTGAGGGTGTATACATTTCCGTTCTCTTCTTCTTTGCCAAGTACTTGCCCGGATTGTTCCCAGCGGCGGAGCGTCTCCGTCTTTATCGGCCCGCTGTGAATGAGGAGCGCCGTCCCCGTCTTGCGATCCCGAACTCGGATGCAGTTGGGTGCAACCAGGGCAATCGTCTCGTATCGATCCAGAAGAGCCAAGTTCTCCTGATTATACTCTGGTAATGATCGCTAGCGATGCTCTCGCGGTGCGTTGTACCATGAGGTATCGGCGCACATCTGCATACCCTGACTCCAGATTTTCTCGTGATTGGAGCGGGCGTTGCCGGGCTTCGCGCCGCCATCGAACTCGCCTCCTCCGGTACGGTTCTGGTGCTGGCGAAAGACAGCCTTCGGGAATCTTCCTCCGAATACGCGCAAGGGGGTGTCGCGGTTGCCCTGAGCGATGATGACGAAGTCTCGCTGCACGAGCAGGATACTCTATTTGCTGGAGACGGCCTGTGCGACCCAATTGCAGTTCGAACGCTGGTGGAAGAGGGACCCGCTGCTATCCAGCAGTTGATCGACTGGGGTACTGAGTTCGACCGCGAGGGTCCTAAGTTGCTATTCGCCCGCGAGGGTGCGCATAGCCGCAATCGAGTCCTTCACGCCCATGGCGATTCCACCGGTCAAGAGATAGCGCGCACGCTTTACAGAAAGGCTGCATCGCTCCCGAACGTGCAATTTCAAAGCTTCGCTGCGATGACGGATTTGCTGCTCGATGAGCAAGGCGCGGTCGCGGGGGCGGTTGCCTTCGATCAAACTTCGGGCGCGCTCATCCACCTTCGCGCCCGCGCCGTGATGCTGGCCACTGGAGGCATAGGTCGCGTTTACAAAGAGACCACAAATCCTGATGTGGCCACTGGCGATGGAGTCGCCGCGGCCTACCGAGCCGGCGCGGAAATTCAAGATATCGAATTCGTCCAGTTTCATCCCACCGCTCTATATGTTGCGGGCGCTCCCCGGTTCCTGCTTTCCGAAGCGCTCCGGGGCGAAGGCGCGTATCTTCGCAATGAGGCTGGCGACCGGTTCATGGAGCGTTATCACCCGCTGAAAGAGCTTGCACCAAGGGATGTGGTTTCGAGAGCCATCGTGACTGAGATTCAAAGGACCGCCAGCGAGCATGTATACCTCGATCTCACTCATCTCGATGTCGCTAAATTGCCTGCTCGTTACCCTCGGATTTATCAGACGTGCCTGCGTTATGGGATCGATCTTGTGAAGCAACCCGCCCCAGTGCATCCCGCCGCGCACTACGCGATGGGCGGGGTGAAAACCGACCTGCACGGGCGCACAACGTTGCCAGGACTGTTCGCGGCTGGAGAAGCGGCGTGTACCGGGGTCCACGGGGCCAACCGTCTGGCGAGCAATTCGCTCCTGGAAGGGGTGGTCTTCGGAGCACGGGCTGGGAGCGCCATGAGCGGGTCAGTCGGGGCGAAAGCGAACATCCGAGAGTCCCCTCCGGTGCTCTTTCCGAACATGACTGAGGTGGAAGTGCGAACGCTGGCCTGGGATCAGTGCGGTATTCTGCGCGAAGCGTCGGGCTTAAGAACGGCTCTCAACGTATTGGAAGCAGGTTGGAAGCCGGGTGTTTCGCCAGATCGCTCAGATTTCGAACTGCGCAATATCCATACCGTCGTATCTCTGATCGCTCGCGCCGCTCTCGCCCGGGAAGAAAGCCGAGGCGGCCACTACAGGCTCGACTTCCCCGAAAAGCGGGACGTCTTCCAAAAGCACTCCCTGGTATCCATCCATCAGAATGTCCGATTCTCCTAGAAATCTCGAGCGCGGTTTCGTCACTAGCGCGCCCCTGATCATGTTGTTTCTGCTCCTGGCCGCAGCGGAAACAGTGCGCGAAGCTAGCCCGAGCGTGCTATTTTGGGCCGCGCCTTGTTTACTGCTTTCGGCTCTCTTGATTGCCTGGGGAGCGGAATCGGCTCAGTTCTTCATCGCTCAAGGTTTTGCCTTGGCGATCCTCGCGTGGTTGCAGACGCTTCCGGAGTTCGCCGTCGAGGCTGTTTTGGCTTGGCACCAGCAGACCCATTTCCTGCTAGCCAACCTCACGGGTGCGTTGCGCCTGCTGACCGGAGTTGGCTGGCCCATGATATATTTTGCTGCTGCCACGGTCCACCGCAAGCGGAACGGCAGTCCTCTCCACAGTATCGAATTGCATCGCGATCACTCGGTGGGAGTAGTTGGATTAATAGTGCCGCTCCTTTATATGAGTTTCGTTCTCTGGAAGGGTTCGCTGCACATATACGACGGCGTGGTCCTCATTCTAATCTATGCAGCTTATCTGTTTATCCTGAGCAAGATGCCAGCGGAGGATAAAGAAGGCATTGACGATCTGGAACGCATCCCCCGCGCGATCGTGCTCTCGCCTCGGGGCCGCAGAATCACTCTCATCGCTTTGTGCTTCATCGCCGGAGGGGCACTCATCTACTTTACGGCCGAACCGTTCTTATCCAGTCTGATGGGTCTGGCGACACTGGTGGGGGTGCCTAGCTTCGTCTTTATCCAGTGGGTGGCCCCGTTTGTATCCGAATTTCCCGAGATGGCTTCCACGTTTTATTGGGCTCGGACCGTAACGCGGGCTCCCATGGCTCTAATGAATATGGTGTCGAGCAACATCAATCAATGGACCCTCCTGACCGCGATGCTGCCAATCGTTTATTCCCTTAGCCGAGGCAGTGTTTCAGCAATTGTCTTTGACGAACGGCAAAAACTAGAGCTTCTGATGACGATCGGCCAGGCGCTGGTCGGGATGCTGTTCCTGGTGAACATGGAACTGGCATGGTGGGAAGCATCTCTGCTCTTTGTGCTTTGGTTTGTTCAGTTTGGATTCTCGGCGATCACTCCCGACAATGACGCCACAACTGGACAGCACAGCATACACTGGTACATCACCATGGCCTACTTCGCCTGGGCTGGCGTGGAGCTGATCCGCTTGCTGGCTGGGAACAGGAAGCCCCTTGCTTTTACGGAGTTTGGAAAAGTTTGGCGTGAGCACTTTCGTCGCCCGCAAGTATAACCGTGGGAGTATGCAGTGGCTCCTGAGTCGCGACGATAGAAGAACGTGTTTCGAATCTGGCTTTGCTTTTTCATGTTCACCACCTTAGCCCACATTTCTCACGAATAGACTAGCGAAAAGGCCGCTTTTCTGGCATAAACGTATTTGCCACAACACGTTTCGGCCAAAAGGAGGCGTCCTTCCGCGATGACAGAGTGTAACCAATCCAGCTTTGGATTTAAAGCCT